>NZ_JAYKZI010000002.1:536084-618105 GCF_036662515.1 Arthrobacter sp. S2(2024)
TCCATTTCTGCCGCTGTCATCAAACAGCGTCTACCCAGGGGGATCCTTTGAAACGCAGGATCAAGTCTTCCAGGAACAGTGAACGCGGCGCGGTCGCCGTAGAATTCGCGCTCGTCGCGCCAATCCTAGTGTCCCTGATCATCGCCGTTGTCGAGTTTTCGAACGCCTACAACATCCAGGTTTCCGTCACTCAGGCATCCCGTGAAGCCGCGCGGACCATGGCAATCACCAACGACACAAGCAAGGCCACAGCGGCCGGCAAGGCCGGAGCACCATCGCTCGACACCTCCAAGCTGAGTTTCAGCTACTCGGGGGCCTGCGCAGCAGGCAGTCCTCCGCCCACCGTCACCGTGACCACTACGTACAGTGGCCAATCTCTCACCGGATTCTTCGGCTCCAGTCTCACCGTCACAGGCAAGGGAGCAATGCAATGCAACGGCTGACCCGATGTCAGGATCCGAAGGACAGAGAACGCGGAGCTGCGGGCGTCATGGTCGCTCTCATGATGCTCACGCTCATCGGGGTGGGCGCTGTCGCGGTCGATGTAGGTCAGATATACGCGGAACGGGCCCAGCTACAGAACGGGGCGGACTCCGGAGCCCTCGCCGTCGCGAACAGTTGCGCCAAGGGATCATGCGATACGTCATTGGCCGCCCCCCTCGCAAACTCCAATGCCAACGACGGCGCCAGCACCGTGAAGTCAGTGGATCTGAGCGTGCCAGGCAAGGTAACTGTCACAACATCCACCAAAGACGGCACCACCGGAGCCGGCTACCTAAGCAAAATGTTCGCCAGCGCCCTCAACACCGGCCCAGTGACGGTCGGTGCCCAAGCCACTGCGACGTGGGGCGGCCCTGGATCCGGCCCCGCCATCCTGCCTCTTGCCTTCGCTCCGTGCCAATTCGACATCAATGGCGCCACGCAGACGATTCTCACCCACGGATCAACCACCTGCGTAAGTGACAGCCCGTCCGGCCAGGTCATCCCTGGCGGATTCGAATGGCTAACGCCCGTGCCCGGCCAGTGCGCCGCGCAGGTTTATCCAGATGATCCGTCAACAAGCGGAGTAGTGGATCCCTACGCGCAGAGCAAGACGGGGTTGAGCATGCCAAAAGAGTGCAAGCCCCTCATCAGCAGTTATCTGAACACCGTGGTTGCCTTCCCCGTTTTCACAGAAGCTTCGGCGGGCGGCGCTGGAGGTAAGTACTACATCAAGGGATATGCCGCTTTCTATCTGACCGGGTACAACTTCCCCGGTATGACCGGCGGCGATCAAACAGGCCTCGGGGGAAGCAATAACGGTGTCCGCGGGTACTTTGTCAGCTGGATTGCCGATCCCTCTGTGTACCAGGGAGGGGGATACACCCAAGGCGGGGCCAATCTTCCGCCGCAACTCATCCAATAAACCGCGCTCTTGGACGAGCGCATCTGGGAAGGAAGAACAGTGAAAACACGCCTACTGGGAGGCATCGCTGCGCTTGTCGTAGCCATCATTGGAACAGTGATGCTCGTGTTATACGTCCAAGGCGCCGACAAGCGCGCTCTGGCAAATACGGAGACCGAAGACGTCTACGTCATTCAGAAAGAAATTCCCGCCGGAACCCCTACCGCCAAATTCGGGGATTCTGTCATCAAGAAGTCCGTGCCCAAGGCGGCAATTGCAGCGGACAGCGTCAACAACCTGGGAGATCTGGGTTCCAAGGTGTCGGCGATTGACTTCATGCCTGGCGAGCAATTGCTTGCAACCCGGATGGTCAACCCAAATAGCTTGGCAGGTCCAGGCCGGGTTGAGGTTCCTGCCGGACTTCAGGAGGTCACCATCAAGCTGCCAATCGAACGCGCTGTCGGTGGGACAGTGAAGGCCGGTGACACAGTCGGCGTAATGCTGTCTTTCAAGGCCGATGACAAATCCAGCTCCCCGGACCAGACAAACTTTACATTCCACAAAGTCCTGGTCACCGCAGTGCAGGACTCCAATGGAACGATTGCAGACAACTCAACTTCCACCTCCCAGACAAGCAGCGGTTCCTTGAACGCCAACAAGACCGCAGGCTCAGGGAGTGGCTACCTCGTCACGGTGGCACGCTCGGCCGTCGATGTGCAAAAGATCGTGTACGCCGTTGAGTTCGGCACGATCTACCTGAGCAAAGAGCCGTCGGATGCAGCTGCCGGTGCAACAGTAGTCATCGATCGGGGAAGTGTATTCAAATGAGCCGCTTCGTTCTCATCACTCCGGATCTTGATTTCGAACGCCGAGTCCGCTCGGCAACCGCCGGAATGAGCGGAAGCCTCCAATGGTTCCAGGCCGACTACTTGCCGGCAGGTCCACGCGAGATCCTGGACCAGCTCCTCGGCGAACCGCCTGAGGTGCTGATCTTGGGCCCGGGGCTGGAAATCAATGACTCTCTCAAACACGCTTCCTTGCTGGATCTCCAGTTTCCAGAGATCAGTGTGGTGCTGGCCGCAGAACAGAGCGAGTCATTAGTCCTGGCCGCGATGCGCTCCGGGGTGCGAGACCTGCTCTCCCCCGCAGCGGACTCGGACACCATCCGCGTGATGGTGGAGCGGGCAAGCCTTGCTGCCGCAGGTCGGCGAAGAGGTCTTGCCCCCAACGCCATAGAGACTCCCTCCCAGGTTTCGGGTGGGCGAATCGTCGCCGTCATGTCACCGAAGGGCGGGGTGGGCAAGACAACAGTTGCCACGAACCTGGCCGTCGGGCTTGGAGCCTTGGCGCCCATGGGTGTGGTGATCGTAGATTTGGACCTCCAGTTCGGCGATGTGGCGAGTGGATTGCTGTTGAACCCCGAGCACACCATCACGGACGCCGTACTAGGTCCAGCCAGCCAGGATTCCATGGTGCTCAAGACCTACTTGAGCGTCCATCCGGCCAGCATTTATGCTCTGTGCGCGCCGCGCAATCCTGTGGAAATGGATCGCATCACGGCCCAGCACGTCTCCAGGTTGTTGGAACAGTTGCGGCACGAATTCCAATATGTCGTCATCGACACCGCTCCTGGGCTCGGCGAGCATGTTCTCGCCGCTTTGGAGAGCGCCACTGATGCAGTATGGGTGTGCGGTATGGATATTCCGAGCATTCGCGGATTGCGGACGGGACTCAGTATTCTCGACGAACTGCAGTTACTCCCCCAGCACCGTCACGTCGTCCTGAACATGGCCGACCCTAAGAGTGGGCTAGTCCTCAAGGACGTCGAAGCGACCATTGGGGTTCCTGTGGATGTCGCCATTCCTCGATCACGGACCCTTCCTTTCTCCACGAACAAAGGCGTCCCGCTGCTGCAGGACGGAGCACGAGATGCCGCCACCAAGGGCCTACGCCTGTTGGTGAATCGGTTTAAGCCCAATTGGGACGAGCGAGAACACAAGCAGATGCACAGAAGGGCGGTTGTCCGGTGAACCTCTCACGCAGACTCGAAAGTCGTCGGTACGACGCCGGTTCCGGCGCAGCACAAGACGCTGCGACCGTTCCCCCGGAAATGGCTGCGCCAATAGCTGCGACCCTCGGCCGTATCCAAGAAGCAAAAGCCGCTGAGTCCTCGAACACCATGGCTCACGCCGATGAAAACACGACGTCGACGATCCTGGCCAGTGAAGCACTCGGTGACCTCAAAGAACGGGCAAGCAAGGCCCTGTTTGAACGCCTCGGCTCCAGGCTCTCCGATTCCTCCCTTGACGAGGCGGAACTGCATCAATATGTGCGGGACGAGCTGAAGGTTGTTGTCGACGAAGAACAGGTGCCCCTGACGTCAGCAGAACGGCAGCGCCTCACTGCGGAGATCATCGATGACGTCCTCGGTCATGGCGCCATCCAGCGCTTCCTGGACGATCCGGAAATTACGGAGGTCATGGTGAACCGATACGACAGCATTTACGTCGAGCGGTATGGCCGGCTGTACAAGACCGAGGCCAAATTCTCCTCTGACGAGGCCCTGCGGCGAATCATTGAGCGCATTGTGTCCAGGGTTGGGCGGCGAATTGATGAGTCGTCTCCACTCGTCGACGCACGGCTACCCGACGGCTCCCGCGTGAATGCCATCATCCCGCCGCTCGCCGTCAATGGGCCTTCGCTGACCATACGAAAGTTTGGCCGCGAAGCACTCACGGTGAACAAACTCATCGAATTTGGCAGTCTGTCGCCGGAAATGGCGGAACTGCTGAGAGCCTGTGTCCTGGCTCGGATGAATATCATCGTGTCCGGTGGTACGGGCACTGGGAAGACGACCCTGTTAAACGTCCTCTCGTCGTTCATTCCGGTTGAGGACCGGATCGTCACCATTGAGGACGCGGTCGAATTACAACTTCAACAAGAGCATGTGGTGCGCCTCGAGAGCAGGCCTGCCAACATAGAGGGACGAGGTGAGGTCACCATCCGAGATCTCGTGCGCAACTCCCTCCGTATGCGTCCTGACCGTATCGTTGTGGGCGAAGTTCGTGGAGGAGAGTCGCTTGACATGCTTCAAGCCATGAACACAGGCCACGACGGCTCCATCTCGACTGTTCACGCAAACTCCCCCCGGGACGCCGTCGCACGCCTCGAGACTCTAGTGCTTATGGCCGGAATGGACCTTCCGCTCAGGGCCATCCGCGAACAAGTGGCTTCCGCCGTGAACTTGATCGTGCACATTAGCCGCCTGCGCGATGGAACACGTCGAGTCACCCACATCACCGAGGTCCAGGGCATGGAAGGCGACATCGTGACTCTCCAAGACGCCTTCGTGTTCGACTACTCTGCAGGCGTCGATGCCAACGGCCGGTTCCTCGGCAAGCCGATTCCTACGGGAGTCCGTCCCCGCTTCACAGACCGCTTCGTAGAACTGGGGATTCCTATCTCCCCAGCTGTGTTCGGAGCGCCGATGGTTGGAGGCTTGCGATGAGTGACTCGGGAAGCCAACCCATTATGCTGGCGGCCGGGTTGGGCTTGGTGTACGTTGCTTTGCTTCTGCTCGTGCTGGTGGTGCTCAAGTCAAAGAGAACCCTCGATGCCGAAAGGCGCCGCCCCGATTCACCGATCCGCACTTCTGCACTGACCCTGATCACGGACGGCGCCAGAAATGCTATCCAAACACGCATTCACACGCAATCTGGCGGGTATCTTTCGCGAGAGAGGCTGGATGCTGCGGGTTTGAAGAAGCAACCAGCAGACTACATCTTGATTGCTGGAATCGTAGTGGTTTTTGCCGGCTCAATCGGTTTCCTGCTCGGCGGCCTGGTCTTCACAGTACTGATGTGCCTTCTCACTGTGGTTTCCCTGGTGGCGTTCCTGAGCGTCCTTACTGCCCGGCGCACAGCGAGATTTGATGAACAAGTACCGGATGCCATCCAAATGTTGAGCGGAGGGATGCGCGCAGGGCACAGTCTCTTGAGGGCAGTGGACGCTCTCGCCCAAGAGAGCGAAGCACCAATGGCCGAGGAGATGAGCAGGATCGTCAACGAAACCCGGATCGGCCGGGATCTGGGAGCTTCCCTGACCGACGTCGCAATGAGGACAAGGAGCGAGGACTTCGATTGGTTAGCACAAGCGATCGAGATCCACCGTGAAGTTGGCGGAGACTTGGCGGAAGTATTGGATCACGTTGGCGAAACCATTCGCGACCGCAACCAAATCCACCGCCAGGTCAGGGCCCTCAGTGCCGAAGGGCGGATGTCCGCGCTCGTGCTTCTGGCCCTCCCCGTGGTTATGTTCATCGCACTCCTATTCATTAACCCGAGCTATGCCCATACCTTCACGTCCACCGTGCCTGGATACCTCATGCTTGCTGCCGCAGCGGTCATGCTCAGCGTTGGCGCATGGTGGTTGAGCCGGCTCATCAAACCGAAGTACTAGGAGGGATCCACCATGCAATTCTTCGCTTATGCAGCAATGTTGGCCATCGTGGCCCCGGTGTCTTGGATGGTCTGGCTCGCTTTCACTGGCGACAGGGTAGGAATACGCAACATTCGGACGAATCTCGGTGGCCGCTCGGCTGCTGCACCACAAGCCAGCAACCTTGGCGATCGTTTGACGAACATTTCACGCCAGCTTGCGCCTGTGGGGTACGTCGCTTGGCTCGACAAGCAACTGGCAGGAGCTGGTCGTCCCAAGGACTGGCCATTAGGCCGGATCCTCATGGTTAAGCCATTACTCGCACTCGGTGGCGGCGTCTTGGGGGTGCTGTTGTTTCTGGGCGATCCATCGGCTGGAAGGCTTCTTCTCGGCATCGCAGTGATGGCAGTCGCGTATTTTGTTCCAGACATTCTCATTCGTTCCAACGCTCAGAAGCGCCGAGAGGCAATTCGCTTAGAACTGCCAAATTCGCTCGACCAAATGCTGATTTCCGTCCAAGCGGGGCTGGGTTTTGAAGCCGCCATGGCCCGTACTGCGGAGAACGGCAAGGGACCGCTGGCGGACGAGTTCATCAGGACCCTTCAGGACATTCAGGTGGGGCGCAGCCGTAAAGACGCCTATCTCGATATGTCCCAGCGCGTAGATGTTCCCGACGTTCGCAGTTTCATTAGGGCGGTTGTCCAGGCGGACGCCTACGGTATTGCCATTGCCAAAGTCCTCAAGGCACAGGCACAGGAAATGCGGACCAAGCGCCGTCAGCGGGCCGAAGAATATGCCATGAAGATTCCGGTGAAGATTCTCTTTCCTCTGATCTTCTGCATTTTTCCTACGCTCTTCATCATCCTGCTGGGTCCAGCCGTCATGAACATCATCGCTGCGTTCTCCTAGCGTCGCACTAACGAACAGACGGTGATCGATATGAAAAGACGGTTCAAGCAGCTAGTCAGCATCTTGGTTGGCGAGCAGGGTGCAACGGCCACAGAATACTCAATTCTGGTGGGCTTCATCGCCATGGTCATCATCGCCGGAGTAGGACTGTTCGGAACGGCCCTGAACGCCTACTTCAGCACACTGGCCACGGGAGTGAAGACCGCTCTGGGCCTGCCCTAAGAACGGCTCCCATGACCAGCGCATCTGGGGCGCTATTGACCGACCACCCGCGAACCCAGAACCGTGGGCGGTCATCGCAGGCCCCCTCCACGGTACCCAGAACCGGGAGGGGGCCGTCCAACGTCCAAGCCCCGGTCAACGGCCGGCCGTCCGGGGTGGACGCCCCCCAAGCTACTCCCGCCGTGCCCGCGTCAGCTCGGCCCGTGCAAACAGTTCGTCGTCAGAGGGATAGGCCACTTCCTCAAGCACCAAGGGGTGCGGCGCGGCAAGCACGGACTTGGCGTCCCTGACCCCCGCAAGCAAACGCTCGTGCAGCCACTCCGGACTTTCCAGGCCCTCCCCCACACGCAATGCGGATCCCACCAGCGCACGCACCATGTTGTGGCAAAACGCGTCGGCCTGGACATTGGCGAGCAGTACGCCGTCGTTGCCGCGGACGAACTCTAGCCGCTGCAGTTCGCGGATAGTGGTGGCTCCCTCACGGGGCTTGCAGTAGGCGCGGAAATCCTGGAGCCCGAGCAGCGTCGCGGCCCCCGCGTTCATCGCGGCCTCGTCCAACTCCGCCTTGTGCCAGAGGGTGAGCCTGCGCAAGACAGGATCCCAGCGTTCCGGCCCATCGGCGATCCGGTAGCTGTAGCGACGCCACAACGCTGAGAAGCGGGCGTCAAAACCGTCCGGCGCCAATCCGACGTCGTGCACTTCAATGGCGCCGGTTTCATCCTGAAGGACCCGGCTCAAGGCGCCGCGAAGCCTCCGCAACAACGCGGCAGCGGGGTCGATCTCGTGTCCCCTCGGCAGCCCGTCCCACTCGGCCTCGGACAGGTCAATGTGCGCCACTTGTCCCCGGGCGTGGACACCGGCGTCGGTCCGCCCCGCCACGGTGACCCGCACAGGGCGCCGCACGATCAGCGCCAACCCCTCCTCCAGCGATCCCTGCACGGTCCGGAGACCGGGCTGGAGCGCCCACCCGTTGAAAGGGCCGCCGTCGTACGAAAGATCCATCCGGACACGCAAAAACCCGCCGCCCCCCAAAACGGGGGCAGCGGGTTTTCGTTCGTTCATAGACTTAAGTCTACTGTGAAGAATTCAGTGAATTACTTCTTTTCCTCAGCGGCCGGAGCCTCTTCGGTTTCAGCAGCTTCAGCTTCAGGAGCCTCGGCTTCGGTCTCTGCGGCTTCGGTCTCAACGACCTCTTCCTCAGCAACCGGAGCGGTCTCTTCGGCGGCCGGAGCAGCCTTCTCAGCGTCCTTCTTGGCAGCGGCAGTTGCCTCGGCAACTACAGCCTGCTTCGGGGAAACCGGCTCAAGAACCAGCTCGATGACAGCCATGGGAGCGTTGTCGCCCTTGCGGTTGCCGATCTTGGTGATACGGGTGTAGCCACCATCGCGGTTGGCAACGGCGCCGGCGATGTCGGTGAACAGCTCGTGGACGATGCCCTTGTCGCTGATCAGGCCGAGTACGCGACGGCGGGAGGACAGGTCGCCGCGCTTGGCGAAGGTCACGAGGCGCTCTGCGTACGGCTTCAGGCGCTTGGCCTTGGTGACCGTAGTGGTGATGCGCTTGTGCTCGAACAGCGATGCTGCCAGGTTCGCGAGCATCAGGCGCTCGTGAGCCGGACCGCCTCCGAGGCGCGGACCCTTAGTGGGGGTAGGCATAGTAATTTCTCCTGTAATGAAGGCCGTCCGGGTCCGAACGTGGACTCGGTGGCCAAGATCTGCTTGTTAGAGCTCGTCGTCGCTGAAAGCGGCGTCGTCCTCTTCGATGGCTGCGGCGCGGGCTGCAAGATCGAAACCGGGAGGGGAATCCTTGAGGGACAGACCCAGTTCAACCAGCTTTGCCTTGACCTCATCGATGGACTTCGCACCGAAGTTACGAATGTCCATCAGGTCAGCCTCGGAGCGGGCAACGAGTTCACCCACGGTGTGGATGCCCTCACGCTTGAGGCAGTTGTAGGAACGGACGGTGAGGTCCAGATCCTCGATCGGCAGTGCCATGTCGGCTGCCAGGGCAGCGTCCGTCGGCGACGGGCCAATCTCGATACCTTCAGCTGCGGTGTTCAGCTCACGTGCAAGACCGAACAGTTCCACCAGGGTGGTGCCTGCCGAAGCAACGGCGTCGCGCGGGGCGATAGCCTGCTTGGTCTCGACGTCGACAATCAGCTTGTCGAAGTCAGTGCGCTGCTCAACACGGGTAGCTTCCACGCGGAAGGTAACCTTCAAGACCGGCGAGTAGATCGAGTCGACCGGAATACGGCCGATCTCGGAGTCGCCGGACTTGTTCTGAGCTGCCGAAACGTAGCCGCGGCCGCGTTCGATGGTCAGTTCGAGTTCGAACTTGCCCTTCGAGTTCAGCGTGGCAATGTGCAGATCCGGGTTGTGGAATTCGACGCCGGCCGGCGGAGCGATGTCCGCGGCCGTGACGACTCCGGGGCCCTGCTTGCGCAGGTATGCAACAACCGGCTCATCGTGCTCGGAGGACACGGAGAGGTTCTTGATGTTCAGGATGATCTCAGTGACATCTTCCTTGACACCCGGAACCGTGGTGAACTCGTGCAGCACGCCATCGATCCGGATGCTGGTTACAGCAGCACCGGGGATGGAGGAGAGCAGGGTACGGCGGAGGGAGTTTCCGAGGGTGTAACCGAAGCCCGGTTCCAGCGGTTCAATGATGAAACGCGAGCGGTTCTCGGAGACTACTTCTTCAGACAGAGTGGGGCGCTGTGCAATAAGCACTTAGGTTTCCTTTCGGCGAGCATCCGCTATATGACGCAACACAGGTGGTGGAAATCGGCTTGGTTCCGGCTTTGCCGGCCGGGCGCCACGGAACAGTCAGGCTGTTCCGTGGCGGACCCGGCCGGCAAGGCCAAGAATCCAATTAGACGCGGCGGCGCTTCGGCGGGCGGCAACCGTTGTGGGCGCTGGGGGTGACGTCCTGGATGGAGCCAACCTCGAGGCCAGCGGCCTGCAGCGAACGGATTGCGGTCTCGCGTCCGGATCCCGGTCCCTTGACGAACACGTCAACCTTGCGCAGACCGTGCTCCTGGGCGCGCTTTGCAGCAGCCTCGGCAGCCATCTGGGCGGCGAACGGGGTGGACTTGCGGGAGCCCTTGAATCCAACCTCACCGGCGGAAGCCCAGGAGATTACAGCACCGTTCGGGTCCGTGATGGACACGATGGTGTTGTTAAAGGTGCTCTTGATGTGCGCCTGGCCAAGCGCGATATTCTTCTTGTCCTTCTTACGCGGCTTGCGAACCGCGCCACGAGTCTTCGGGGGCATTATTTCTCCTACAGAAAGTTATCGGGGGAAAGTCGGCGCTATTTCTAGCGGCCGGCTTTCTTCTTGCCGGCGACGGTGCGCTTCGGGCCCTTGCGGGTACGAGCGTTGGTCTTCGTACGCTGACCGCGTACGGGCAGGCCCTTGCGGTGACGCAGGCCTTCGTAGCTGCCGATTTCAACCTTGCGGCGGATATCTGCTGCTACTTCGCGGCGAAGGTCACCCTCAACCTTGTAGTTGCCTTCAATGTAGTCACGCAGCTGAACCAGTTCGGCGTCAGTCAGGTCCTTGACGCGAACGTCAGCGCTGATGCCGGTGGCAGCCAGGGTTTCGTGTGCACGGGTCTTGCCCACGCCGTAGATGTAAGTAAGCGCAATTTCCAACCGCTTTTCGCGGGGAATGTCTACGCCAGCGAGACGAGCCATAGTGGCAGTACTCCTTGAATAAACCGGAGGTCGTAGGCAGTACACCCGCACTTTCAGTGCGGCCCCAGCCTCCGACCGGGGGTTAGCTGTCCGGGCTCCATACGTCCCAATTCAGCTTGTGCTGCCTTTATTTACTTGCGTGGGTTAGCAACCCAGGTTTGCCCTCGCGGGCGCTAGTTCCCTTGCGGGGAATTAGCCCTGGCGCTGCTTGTGGCGCGGGTTCTCGCAGATCACCATGACCCGGCCATTACGGCGGATCACTTTGCACTTGTCGCAGATCTGCTTAACGCTCGGCTTGACCTTCATGGCGTTCCTTTGCGTGTTGCAGTTGGTCGGCTGGAGCGGCAACTACCCGGGTTTCCCAAGGCTGCCGCCCAGCAATTACTTGTAGCGGTAGACGATGCGACCACGTGTGAGGTCGTAAGGGCTTAGCTCCACCACTACGCGGTCCTCAGGGAGAATCCTGATGTAGTGCTGTCGCATCTTCCCCGAGATATGTGCAAGAACGATGTGCTTGTTGGTGAGCTCAACGCGAAACATCGCATTGGGCAGCGCCTCAGTCACAACGCCCTCGATCTCAATGACCCCGTCCTTCTTGGCCATATCCTCCGCTAACTGTTGTTTGCCGCAGCCCTCCGGTTAGGCACCGGAAAATCTGCGGACGTTTTTTGTTTGTTTGACCGTCCGGCCCCTGCCACTCCACGAAGCAGGACTCGCGACCTGTTAAATGGGCGTGGCTGTGCAGACAACCAACAGACAACTCTACGCCAAGACGGCGCGAAAGTTAAATCCGCCCATGCTAGCGCAGACACCGGCACGGTGTCACGCTTCCCCTGGCCGCGGAACCCCCTTGGATCCCGCTAAACCGCGCCGTAGGCAGGGTAGGTGCCTGCCGCCGTCGTGATGGATTCCGCAGCCGCGACACCGTTGAGGACAGCCAGGCGGACGGCGTCGGCCGCCGCGCTTTGCAGGGTGATGAGCGAGACTTGCCGCGCTTGTTCCGAACTGCGGTCAAGCACGACGGCGCCGGTCGCCAGCGCGAACACGGTGTCGCCGTCGGCGAGGGTATGGGAAGGACTCAACGCCCGGGCGAGGCCGGCGTGTGCGGCACTTGCGGTGCGCTTGCATTCTGCCGGGTCGAGGACGGCGTTGGTGGCGACGACGACGAGCGTGGTGTTCAGTGCCGGGGGCCCCGGTTCGGAGGTGCCGGCTTCCGCCTGCGGGGACGATATGCCGAAAGGCAGCCCGAGCGCGTTGACCACTGCGAGCGCACCCACCACCACGCCGCTGTCCAGGGTGATGGACGAGGTGCCCACTCCCCCCTTGAACGCGCCGCGGCCGATCACGGCACCGGTGCCGGCACCGACGTTTCCGCGCCCGACGTCGGCGTGCTCGCTTGAAGCCGCAGCCGCGCCTGCCGCTTCGTATCCCATGGCTTCGTCGGGGCGGGCGGCGAAGTCACCGCCGCGACCCAGGTCGAAGATCGCGGCGGCCGGAACGATCGGTACCACTCCCCCCGGCACTGCGAAACCGCGTCTTTGTTCTTCGCACCATCGCTGGGCGCCGTGCGCCGTGACCAAACCGAAGGCGCTACCGCCGGTGAGCACGACCGCGTCGACCGTGGGCACCAGGGTGGTGGGATCGAGGGCGTCCGTCTCGTGCGTGCCCGGCCCGCCGCCGCGCACATCCACGGAACCCACAGTCCCGGGCGGAGGAAGGACAACGGTCACCCCGCTGAGCCAGCCGTCGCCGATCCGCTGGACATGTCCCACCCGGATTCCCGGCACATCAGTGATCTTGGAAGTCATGGGCCTATTCTGCTCCTCCCCGCCCAACTGACTGGCAGTTAATGTCATTCTGAAGCGTCTAAACGACAACAACTGCGAGCTACTTGGGGGACAGCGCAGTCGTGCCTACACCGCGGCTCCGATCCGGGACAGTGCGTCCCTCAGGGATTTCGCCGAGACGTCGATGAAGTGCGCACCGTCGTAAGTTGCCGCGCGCAAGTCGCTGATCCGCGGCGCCTCGCCCCTTTCCGTCCGTTCCGCGTACTCGGCAGCCATGCCCCGGATGCTGGCCACCTCGTCCTGATCAAGGTCAGGGTGCATGGCAATCCATTCAGGATCGTCGAGGCCGATCGGCAAATGCAGGGTGGGACCTGCGTTCTCGATCGAGAGCGGCAGGTCCGGGTTCTCGGCGTGCAGGATGCCGAGCACCGCGTCCCAATCGATCGAGCCCTGGCCGATCGGCGCGAAGACCCTGCCAAAGACGCCGTCCTGTTCACCGAGGACAAAATCCCGCAAGTGCGTGGCCCGGGTGTACGGTGCAACGCGACGCGCAGCAGCCACAGGGTCTTCCCCTCGCACCACCACGTTGGCGGTGTCGAAGGTGACCCCGAGGACGTCCGGCCCCACGGCTTCCACCAGGCGGACGATTTCATAGCTCGTGATCTCTTCGTGTGTCTCGATGTTCATGTGCACGCCGTGGTCCCGGGCCACCGGGGCAAGGAGCCGCAGGAACTTCTCGATCGCCACGAGCTGGTCGGCCCACGGCGCGTCGGTCCGGAAGCGGTCGAAAACGTAGTAGCCCGGCATGCCGCGCTGGTAGTTGGCACACGCCACCCACAAGTCCGTCACGCCGGCGGCTTCATGCGCGGCCTCGATCATCTTGATCATGCCGCGCGTGTAGTCGCCATCGCCGAGCCTGCGGACGTTCGGAGCTTCAGCCGTCGCGTACGGGTTGACCTTCGCGAGGCCCATTTGGAGGTAGAGGTTGAGTGAATCCGCGCAGTCCCGGACCTCTGCCAGCAAGCCGCGGTCCAGGGTTGGGGAGACGTCCATGACGCTGCGGAAATACACCCCTTCCATCCCCATGCCGTGCGCCCGCTCGAGAATACGGATCGCCGAGTCGTCCGCTTCGTGGGGGATTTTGCTTCCATCGACACCAATTCGCATTTCGCGTCCTTAGCTAGTTCTTCGTGTTGTCTTGTCCGCCGCGGTGCTCTCCGGAGCCCCGGCGGTATCCAGGGAGGTCGCCCCTACCGTCCCCAGTTGTAGAAAGTGGTTGACGAGGCGTAGTCGAAGGCCTTCACCGAGTGGGCCAGCACCGCCGTGAATTGCGCACGGTAGAGGATGATGGTGGGCGAACTGGCCCGCCACGCGTCCACCAGCGCGTTGATGTACGGCTGCTGCAACTGCAGATCCGGGGCGTTGTCCAGCTTCTTCATGAGGTCCGGCGTCCCTGGGATGCAGATGTGCTGGTTGTTGAAGCTGCTGCCACAGGTCATCTTCTTGCGGAGTTCGTAGGCAGCCACCGCGCCGGCGCTCTCGAACAGCAGCGCAGACTGGTATTTCCCCGTGTTGAACTTCGTGGCGAAGGCCGTGGGCGTCTGCGAATCGATGTTGACCGTGACGCCTATGTCCTCCCACGATGCTTTCAGGATCGTCGCAAGCGTGGAGACCCCAGGCGATGTCGGGTTGATCATGAGGTCGATCTGGGGGTTCACCAGCCCGGACTCCTTGACCAAGGCCCGTGCCCTGTCCTTGTCGAGGGGGCGGGCGGCCGAGCGTTGCGGGTCGAATCCTGGTGTTCCTGGAACGAAGGGGCCATAGTAGCTGTCCGCGTAGCCGTAAGCCACGCTGGCCTTGATCTGCTCATAGGGCACCGCGTACGTCAGCGCTTCGCGCAATTTCGGATTCGAGGTCACGCCGGATGAGTTGTCGAAGGACACCGTGACGGGGGCAAAAGCGGGGGCGGCGGTGACCGTGCAGCAGTCGTTCTGGCTTAGTTCGTGAACCACGTATGGCGGCAGCCCCAGGGTCACATCCGCCTCGCCCCGGCGTGCCTGCAGCATCAACGTGGGGATCGAGGTGATGAAGTTGACGCGGACCACCGGTTCCTTGGCGGCTTGGCCGTAATAGTTGGGATTGCGCTTGAGCACCGCGTAGTTGTTGGCCACGTACTCGTCCAGGACATAGGGCCCGCTGCTGCTCGCGGTGTGCGCGGCCAACCATTGATTGGGCACTCCCTTCTTGTCCTCGCCGTGGTCCTTGATGACTTTCGGGTCATAGATCGATCCGCGGCTCTGCGCCAACGTCACCAGGATTGCGGGGTAGGCACGTGAAAGTTCGAGCCGGACAGTCTGGGCGTCCACTACGACGACGCGGCTGATCAGGGGCGGGTCCGTCAGGCCGATTTGCAGGCCGAGGGATCCGCAGCCACCGATGGTGAGGTTCCGCATGATCGAGTACCGGACGGCCTCGGCATCCAAAGGGTTGCCGTTGGCGAACTTGGCTCCCGATTGCAAGGAGAAGGTGTAAGCCTTCCCGTCGGGGGAAACCGTCCAGGACGTGGCCAAGTCCCCTTTGACGCGGGCAGGGTCCGTGTTGGCCACGAGCGTTCCGTCGGGCTGTTGATCCTCGTCGAGCTTGACGAGCCGGGCGTAAAAGTTGCTGGCGAAGCTGTTCTCATTGCCGGCGCACACGAATGCAGGATCAATGTTGGTCAGCGTCGTGGCCCAGTTCACGGTGAAGGGCCGGCTGCTCGGGGCGGACGAAGCGGCCGGACTGGCACAGCCCGCCAGGGCGAGCAGGCCCGCGGCGGCGAGGAACGCCGTCGTCCTCTTCGTCAGGGTACGCAGGGAGGGCAAGGTCCTCATTTCACTTTCCTTCCACGGCTACGGCCGTACCGGCCGCCGCAAGGGCCTTGGCCCGACGGCGAGCGCCCGGGACCGCGTCCAGCAGCGCACGGGTATAGGGGTGGGTGGTGTTGTCGAAAACGTCCTCTGAGGTTCCGGCTTCCACGATCTGTCCCGAGTTCATGACGGCGATGTGATGGCTCATGAGCCGCGCCACCGCCAAGTCATGGACGATGAACAAGTAGGTCAACCCCAGCTCGTCCTGGAGATCGCTCAGGAGGTTGAGGACCTGGGCCTGGATCGAGACGTCCAGCGCGCTCACCGGTTCGTCGAGGACTACGAGGTCCGGATTGAGGACCAGCGCCCGGGCAATCGCAATCCGCTGGCGTTGACCGCCGGAAAACGCGAACGGATAGCGCTGTGCCTGCTTGAGGGTGATCCCGACGCGGTCAAGCACTTCCTCGACCCGGCGCGAGCGTTCCGACGGGTCCGAGACCCCGTGGATGACCAGCGGCTCTGCCACGAGGTCGGCAACCGTGAAGCGCGGGTCGAGTGATCCGTTGGGATCCTGGAACACCATCTGGATGCGTTTGCGCATCCGCCGCATCTCCGGCTTCGACAAGGAGGTGAGGTCCACGCCGTCGAACTCGATGAGTCCGCTATCCACCGCGGTCAGGCCCATGACGCACGCAGCCGTGGTGGACTTGCCGCTGCCCGATTCCCCCACGAGCCCCAGTGTTTCTCCGCGTCGTAGTTCGAAGGAGACATCCCGCAGGATCTGGGTC
This sequence comes from Arthrobacter sp. S2(2024), assembly GCF_036662515.1. NCBI lineage: Bacteria > Bacillati > Actinomycetota > Actinomycetes > Micrococcales > Micrococcaceae > Arthrobacter > Arthrobacter sp. S2(2024). The sequence continues at coordinate 552,156 of NZ_JAYKZI010000002.1, forward strand.
CTGTTCCTGGAACCGACACCCCTGCCGTAGGACTTGTTGAGGTTCGCCACCCGCAAGAGCGGGGCTGTGGCTGCGTTGCTCATGCTGCATCTCCTGGGGTATCGCTCGCGAAGTGGCAGCGGACGACGGCGCCGCCCGCCAAGGTGCGCGACTCGGGTCGTTCCGTTGCGCACCGTAGTTCGTCCCGGCCGATCGGGCATCGGGACACAAACGGGCATCCGGGCTCATCGACCGAAAGGTCCGGGGGCGAGCCGGGGATGGCCGGCAACGCGCCGCGCTTGGCCGTAGCGGGGTCGATGACGCAGTCCAGCAACGCTTTCGAGTACGGGTGGGCCGGCGTGCCGAAAAGTGACCGGGTGCTGCTGGATTCGACGAACCGTCCCGCGTACATGACGTTGACGCTGTCGCAGAGTTCTTCCACGATCCCCAGGTTGTGGGTGATCATCACCAGCGCGTTGCCGCGTTCGTCGCAGATTTTGGCCAGGAGGTCGAGGACTTGCGCCTGCGTGGTGACGTCCAAGGCCGTCGTCGGTTCGTCGGCGATGACCACGGCGGGATCGTTGGCGATGGCCATGGCGATGAGCACGCGCTGCCTCATCCCCCCGGAGTACTGGTGGGGGTAGTCTGCGATCCTCCGTTCCGGATCGTTGACGCCCACCTCGGCAAGGAGTTCGCAGGCCATCCGCCGGGCCACCTTGACTGACACGTCCTGGTGCACCCGGATGGTCTCCACGAACTGGGTTCCAATGGTCTTGAGGGGATCCAGGGCAGCCATCGGGTCCTGGAATACCAGGCCGATGTCCCGCCCCCGGATCTTGGAGATCCCGGCGTCGTCAAGGCCCACGAGCTCTGTCCCGTGGAGCTTGACGCTGCCGCCCACAATGCGGCCCGGTGGCGGAACGAGCCCCACGAGGGACATGGCGAGGGCGGATTTCCCGGAACCCGATTCGCCGACGATCGCCAATCGCTGCCGTTTGTAGAGGTCGAAGGACACGTCCCGCACCGCGTGGACGGTTCCCGAGGAAGTGTCGAAATTGGTTGTTAGTCCTTTGACGCTCAGGACGGGCGCCTGGCCCGGGATCCCGTCGCTGGCAATGCTTCGGGAAGGAAAGGGAAGTGCGTTGGTGTGCGACATTAGCGGGCTCCTACTCGGGTGCGGGGATCTGCCGCGGTCATGACGAGGTCCGAGACGAGGCTGACTACCACGTAGAGGATGGCGGCCAAAAGGAGTACCGCCTGGACCACGGCAAAGTCCTTCTGGATGATGGCGTCGGCGGTCATGGAACCTATGCCCGGCCATCCGAAAACTTTCTCGACCAGCAGGCTTCCAGCCAGGAGATCGGCGAACAACAGCGAAGCAGCCGGTAACAGTGCCAACAGCCCGTGCGGGGCCACGTGGCGCGAGTAGACCGGGAACCTGCGGAGGCCATGGCTCTGGGCGACTGTGACGAAGGTTTCCCGCAGCGTGCCGCGAAGCTGGTTCCGGTACAGCCGGCTGAGGAAGGCGAACGGACCCAAGGCGATAATCGTTGCGGGCAGGATCAGGTGCCAGCTCGCATTGGCGAAAGTCCCCCACTGTCCCGCAAGCAGGGCGTCCACCGTAAACATGCCGGTGACGTTCGGCGGACGGAGCATCCCGGGTGACAGCCGGCCTTCAGGACCCGGGAATATCCCGAGCTGGATCGAGAGAACCAGCAAGGCAAGGAGGGCGATCCAGAAGGGTGGCGATCCCATGGCCAGGGAGGATGCGATGCGAAGAAACCGGTCCGGCCAGCGGCGTCGTGAGTAGACTGCGATGCTCGCGGCGAGGACCGCCGCCACAATGGCAATGACTACTGACAGCAGCCCCAGTTCGATCGTCGCCGGCAGCCGTTGGGCAAGGAGGCTACCGACGCTGTTGCCGGTGCTGTAAGAGAAGCCGAAGTCACCGCGGAGGAGCGAGCCCATGTAGTTCCCGTACTGGACGAAGAGGTTGTCATCGAGTCCCATGGACTTCCGCAGCGCCGCGATGGCGTCGTCGGTGGCCGCATCGCCGGCAATGGCCCGGGCCGGGTCACCGGGAACCTTGCGGAGGAGGATGAAGGCGAAGATCGAAGCCCCGAAGACCGTGGCCAGTGCTATGCCGAGCCGTTTGAAAATGGTGCTAATCATCGAAAAAGCCTCATTTCGCCTGGATGAATTCGCCGCGTGGATCCAGGACTTCCCGGGCCCTGTCCGCGATCATGGTGGTCAGGCTGACGGCAAGGAGCAGGCCCAGGCCGGGGAAGCCCGCGATCCACCATTGACCGGTCAGGAAGAATTGCTGGCCATCGGTGATCATTTCTCCCCATTCGGCCGTCGGAGGTTGAGCGCCGAGGCCAAGGTAACCGAGGGCTGCCAGGGAGAGCACCGACGCACCGAAGACGGCGGCCATCTGCAGAATCATGATCGGGACCAGGTGCGGGAAAACGTGGCGGAACAGCACGCGGGCGGGGTGTGCTCCGAGCGCGACGGTGGAGCGAACGAAGTCCTGGCCGTACAAGCGCATCACCTCCCCGCGAAGCGTCCGCATGTACCAGGGGAACGAGTGCAGCGAAAGCCCGATGACCACCGCCGTGACTCCCGGCTGCAGTGCCATCGCGATCGCCATCGCCAGAAGGATGGCAGGGAAGCAGAGGATGGAGTTGGTCAGCCAGGTAAAGAGCGTGTCTACCCAGCCGCGCATCGATCCCGCCAAAAGGGCAGCGATACACCCGGCGACCGCGCCGATCAGTGCAATGGTCAGACCGGCCAGGATCGACGTCCGCCCACCCGCCAGGACCCGGGCCAACACGTCCCGCCCGGTGTCGTCCGTGCCCATAGGGTGTCCCAGGCTTGGAGACTGCAGGACGGCGCCGAGGTTGATGGCATCGGGTTGCACGCGCCAGACCAAGGGGCCAATCAAGGTGGCCACAATGAGGGCGGCCAGGAACGACAAGGTCATGGTCAATGCCCTGTCCCGACGAAGGAAGCTCCTGAAGGGTCTCCTTCTGACCGGGACAACGATCTGTGGGGCGGCAATGGCTGTCATGAGAGTCCTTCCTCTCCGGAAAGGATCGTGGCCGGCTTCTTCACGCCGGCACCCATTGATGTGAGGATCGTCCGCACAGTGGCGGCACTGTGGAGCAGTTGACGACGGCGCTCGGCGGGGGCGGGCTCGTCGTCCCAGTCGGCGAGCGCCGGGATACGCCCGCGCGCCACGCCGTCGTGCGTTGCAACACCGAGCCGGGCCAACTGGCCCAGCCCCGCAGCGTCGAGATGGGGTTCGTGGGTGAACCACGAGCGGTCGAAAACCGGAGCGTCGAACTTTCCCCGGTGCTGTTCCAGGGTGAAGTCGCGCACCCCGGCACGGAGAAGGTGGCCGAGTATCGCTTCCCAGTCGAAAACTCCTTCGCCCACCGCCCGCAGGCGACGTCGGTAGCCGTGCGGCAGCGGGAACAGGACCGCGTCCTCCAAATGCGTCATCCGGACCTGGGGCCCGAGCGCCCGGGCCGCATCGACAGGATCCTCTCCACGAACCACCAGGTTGGCCACATCGAATCCGATTCCGAAGACTGCGGGGTCCAAGGACTGGACCAATGCGTGCACTTCAGGTGAAGCCAGGTCTTCATGGGTCTTGACGTTGATGTGGACCCTGGCGTCACGTGCTGTGGACGCAAGCGTCTCGAGGTTCGCCCTGATGAGCCGGAGCTGGGCAGGGTGGTCGAGGAACCTGCCTTGTTCCGAGGCCCCTTCGCGAATTGACCGTGTGTAAACAAAGAACTCAGTGACGCCTAGTTCCAGGCCGCGAACCAGGGTCCTGTTCAGTCCGGCCCGAACCATGGCGGGATCATCGAACGGCCCTGCGCAGCCCAAGCCCAGCTGGAGTTCGACGCCGGCATGCCGGGCTTCCTCTGCAACCTCGTGCAGTTCTCCGGCCTTGTTCGGTTGGCCGGGCGCTTCGCTCGAAAGTTCCGCAGAGATGCTGTTGAGCACCACCAGGGTGAAGCCGTCGTCCAAGGCGGCCCGAAGCGATTCCACCAGTGGCCGGTCTTCGTGGCCAGGGTAGCGGGTGAACTGGACTCCCAGCCGCGTCTCCGGCAGCTCGCCGGCGCCGAGGGCCCGTGAATCAGGTAGCACGTGTGTGATCTGGGTCATGTTTGCCAAGATACACTCGTAAGACGTCTTACGAAAGGGTGGATTTTTCGAGCCCCATATGAGACGCTTCGTTGACGGAAGTGGATCGGCGAATTGCCTAGCAAGGAGGGCACCATGACGGTGAATGGCCGGCGCAGCGTCGTCGACGATGCGATCGATGACATCCGCCTGCGGATCCGGGAGGGCGAATGGGGCCTCGGAGACCGTATTCCGCCAGAGCCGGAGCTCGGAAAGGCCTTGGGCCTCAGCCGGGCACCCCTCCGGGAAGCCCTCCGCGCGTTGGTACACGCGGGACTCCTCGTGACACGGCAAGGTGACGGAACCTTTGTCGCCGCCGTAGACGAGCAAGAAGTCGCCCTCCGCAAAGGCCTCCAGGGAGCGGACCGGCTCGAAGCCATCGAAGTCCGCCGCAGCCTTGACATTCCTGCCGCCGCCCTCGCCGCACAGCGTCGTGACCAAGAGGACTTGGACAAGCTCCAGGACGCGCTCGATCGACGCCGCGCCGCCGCGGAAGCCCACGACGAGGGCGGATTCCGGCTGGCAGACATCGACTTCCACCGGGCCGTGGTGGGCGCCGCGCACAACCAGCTCCTGGCTGGCATCTATGGTTCCCTCGCGGAGAGCATCGACGGTTCGTGGACATCGCCCGAGGGCCTGAACCGTGCTGCCCACGCCGAGCACGATAGCCATGACGAGCTTTTTGACGCCATCCGCGACCGCTCCACACAGGACGCCATGCTGGTGGCCGGAGCGATCCTGGACAACCAGGCTTCGGATTTGGAAGGCAAGCCCGTCGGCTCCACCGGGTCCTAGGATCTCCGAACCTCGACAACACCATCAAGGAGAGCCGTGATCACGCGCATCAAGGCCGCCTTCATCATTGGCTATGCCGACGGCGACCACTGCATCCTGCCCGACGCGGAGCTGGTCCACGAGGACGGAACCATTGTTTTCGTGGGCCGGGACTACCCCGGGAAAGTGGACATTGACATCGACGCCGGGGAGGCGATCGTGTCCCCCGGATTCATTGACTTGAACGCCCTCGCAGATATCGACCACGCCCTTTTCGATTCCTGGCCGGATCCCGGCCGGCGGCTCGGCCTCGTCTGGTCCGAGTCCTACCTGGGGGACCACGGAGCCGTGTTCACCCGCGAGCAGGCACGGTTCCGACGCGAGTTCGCCCTGTCCCAATTGGTCCGCAACGGCATCACCACGCTCATGCCCATTGCGTCCGAGAGCTACCACGAATGGTGCGAGGACTATGAGGACCTTGCCGACACGGCCGCCGCTGTGGAAGACCTCGGCGTCCGGGCCTACCTGGGGCCGAGCTACCGTACGGCAGTCCCCTATACGGACGGCAAGCGGGTGATGCTCCATGAGGACGAACGGCGCGGCCTCGACGGCCTCGACCAAGCCGTTCGCTTCGCCCAGGACTACGAAGGGCGGGCCCATGGTTTGATCCGGGCGGCATTGCTACCGGCCCGGATCGAAACGCAGACCGAACAGACCCTCCGCCTCACCCGGCAAGCCGCCGATGAGCTCAAGGTCCCCGTGCGCCTGCACGCCGCCCAGGGGCTCTTCGAGGTCGAGACGATGATCGCCCGCACGGGACGGCGTCCACTCCCTTACCTGGCCGATCTCGGTTTCCTCGCGGAACGCACCTACATCCCCCACGCCTGGGCCATCCCCGGGCACCCGCACATGCCTGCCTCCGCAGGCACCGGGGACGATCTGGCGCTGCTCGCCGGGTCCGGAACGTCGGTCCTGCTCTGCCCCATCCCCATGGCACATTACGGCGGGATGCTCGACAACTATGACTCCTACCGCGACCGCGGGGTGCGGATCGTACTGGGCACCGACTCAGCCCCGCCCAACATGATCCGGGCCATGGACCTGGCGATGGGGATGACCAAGACCCTCACCGGGGACCGCTCAAGCGCCCAGGCCGCAGACCTGTTCCGCTCGGCCACCCTGGACCCCGCCGAGTCCCTCGGCCGTTCCGATCTGGGCCGGCTGGCACCTGGAGCGCAGGCCGACTACTTCGTCCTGGACCTGAGCAGCAGCCATATTGGTCCGTACGCCGACCCCATCCGCACACTCATCATGAACTCGGACGGACGGGACATCACGCGGGTAGTGGTGGCCGGCCGCACCATTGTGGACCGGGGCGAAATCGTCACCGTGGACACCAGCGACTACCGGGAACGTGCCCAGGCATTCCTGAACCAGTACATTGCCTCGCTGAGCGACTCGGATTACGCCCGCCGCCCCATCCACGAGCTCCTTCCGCCGAGCTTTCCCCTGCGCTGAACCCGCGCAGCGCGCAGGACCTTCGGCGGCCTGGGAACAAACGGTAGTCGTGCCTCGAATGTAAACACGGCCCCATCCGCCACGAAACATCGAGTGAACGAGCGCAGAAGGCTTGTCCAACAATCCCGCGAACGCCCCCTTTTGTGACTTGACAGGTGTTTGCGTGTGGTGAGGTAAAAACTAGCCGCCCCCTTGACCCACCAGTCCGAGTCCGGCGCGCCCCGATATCTGCGAACCGTTAGAGACCCCCATGACAACACAACTGACTGGCAGCCCCGCGGCCACCGCGCAGGCTGTCCCGGCCCCTCAGCGCCGGGGACGCTGGTCCGGCCGAACCCGACGCGACTTCTTCGTATTCCTGGCACTGGCATTGCCGAACTTGGCGCTGATCGCGGTGTTCACGTATCTGCCCCTCATCAACAACATGTATTACTCGACCCTTGACTGGACCCTGGGCTCCACCTCGGCCACCGTCGTGGGCCTCGACAACTACGTCACCTTCTTCACCAGCTCCGACGCCCCGCAAGTACTCGGCACCACGCTCATCTTCACCGTGGTCACCGTCGGTGGCTCCATGGTGCTGGGCCTCTTGGTGGCCCTGGCCTTGAACGCGAAGGTCCGCGGCACCACATTTGCGCGCTCTGCCGTCTTCGCCCCCTACGTCCTCAGTGGAGTGGGCGTCGGCCTCGTATGGCTGTTCATCTTCGATCCCGGATACGGCGTGCTGTCCTGGCTGCTCCGCGGCATCGGCCAGCAAAGTCCCCAGTGGATCAACGATCCGCAACTCTCCCTCGCGATGGTCATCATCGTCTACGTCTGGAAGAACCTGGGCTACTGCGCGGTCGTGTACCTCGCCGGGCTCCAATCGCTCCCGAAGGACGTCATGGAGGCCGCTTCCCTGGACGGAGCCAACGGGTTCCGCCGCTTCATGAGCATTTCCGTTCCCCTGCTCTCGCCCACCACGTTCTTCCTGCTCATCACCACGATGATCAGCTCACTTCAGGCCTTCGACCTGATCCGCATCATGACGCCGCTGGGCAACGGCACCAGCACCCTGATCTACGAGGCCTATCTGCAGGCCTTTGGCGCCTACAACCGAGCCGGCTACTCCGCCGCCATTTCAGTGGTGCTGTTCGCCATCCTGCTCATCATCACCGTGCTCCAGTTGCGGTTCGTCGAACGGAAGGTGCACTACTCATGAGCACGCTCTCCCCCGTCAGTCCCAACCCCGCGAGCGGCGTCGGGACCCTTAAAGCTCCCGACGGCGGTCCGGACCTGCCGGCGCGGCGCGACAAGCCGTTCTCCCGCGCGAACCTCATCCAGACGCTGGCAGGCGGTTACATCCCGCTGATCGTGGCCACCCTCGTGGTAGTCCTGCCGCTGTTGTGGATGCTGCTGAGTTCCTTCAAGCAGCCCGGCGAGATCGTCACCACGGATCTCAAGATCCTCCCGCAGGGCCTGAACCTGGAGAACTACCACACGGCCATGACCACTGTGCCGTTCGCACAGTTCTTCCTGAACAGCCTGATCGTCACCACGGTCGGCTCCACGGTCAAGGTGATCCTGGCGATCCTGACGGCCTACGCCCTGGTTTTTGTCCGTTTCCCGTTCAAGAACGTCATCTTCGTCGTGATCCTCGTGGCCCTGATGGTGCCGCCGCAGGTGTCGATCCTCCCCAACTACATCCTGATCGCGGGAATCGGCGGGAAGAACACCCTGTGGGGAATCATTCTCCCGGGACTCGGCACGGCCTTCGGAACCTTCCTCCTTCGCCAGCATTTCAAGACCCTTCCGGGGTCCATCCTCGAAGCGGCGGAAATCGACGGTGCGGGCCATTGGCGCAGGCTCTGGCAAGTGGTTGTCCCCGTTTCGCTCCCCTCGATCGCCACCGTTGCCCTCGTCACCGTCGTCAGCGAATGGAACGACTACATCTGGCCCCTGATCATCACGGACCGCCCGGAAACCATGACCCTCCCGGTCGGCCTGACTCTCCTTCAAAACTCCGAGGGAAACGGCGCAGGCTGGGGGATCTTGATGGCAGGAGCTGTCCTGGTGATCATTCCCATCCTCCTGGTCTTCGCAGCGTTGCAACGCTACATCGTTGCCGGGCTCACCCAGGGCAGCGTCACCGGCTAACAGCACAGCACGTCCACACAACCCCATCACCACCTTTGCATCCTTGAGAGGACCAACCATGGCAATGAATCTTGATCGTAGAAACTTCCTGGGGCTCGCCGGACTCGGAGTCGGCGCCGCCGCCCTTGCAGCATGCGGCGGTCCGTCGACGGGCGGCAGCGCAACGAGCAGCAGCCCCTCGGACATCGACTTCACGGGGGTCAAGCCGGCCGGCTCCTTCGACTTTTGGACCAGCCACCCCGGGCAGTCCCAGGCCGTCGAGCAATCCATCATCGACAAGTTCCAGGCGAAGTTCCCGGACATCAAGGTGAACCTCGTGACGGCGGGCGCCAACTACGAGGAAATCGCGCAGAAGTTCCAGACCTCGCAGGCAGCGAAGTCGGCCCTCCCCGGCCTCGTGGTGCTCTCCGACGTCTGGTGGTTCCGCTACTACACCAACGGCAATATCATCCCGTTGGACGGACTCATCAAGCAGCTGGACGTCAAGATTGACGACTTCCAGAAGTCCCTCGTCGCGGACTACCAGTACGCCAACAAGCAGTGGGCGCTCCCCTACGGCCGCTCCACCCCGCTCTTCTACTACAACAAGGACCACTTCAAGGCCGCCGGCCTTCCGGACCGGGCTCCCAAGACCTGGCAGGAGTTCGCCGAGTGGGCCCCCAAGCTCCAGGCAAGCTCGGGCGCTAAGTACGCCTACATCTACCCGGCCCTTGCCGGATACGCCGGCTGGACCCTGCAGAACAACCTGTGGGGCTGGGGCGGCAGCTGGTCCAACGGCTGGACCTTCAACTGCGACTCCACCGAGTCCGTCACGGCCCTGCAGTGGGCCCAGGACTCCATCTACAAGGACAAGTGGGCCGGCGTCTCCTCCAAGAACGCCGCGGACGACTTTTCCGCAGGCATCACGTCCACCACGATCTCCTCCACCGGAGACCTGCTGGGCGTGCTGAAGTCCGCCAAGTTCAACGTCGGCGTCGGCTTCCTGCCGGGCGGCCCCAAGGCCGAGACCAACGTCTGCCCCACCGGCGGCGCGGGACTCGGGATTCCCAGCGGCGTCAGCAAGGAAGTCCAGCTCGCGGCTGCCACTTTCCTGAAATTCATGACCGAACCGGAGAACACGGCGGCATTCTCCGCTGCCACCGGCTACATGCCCACCCGCGTTTCCGCGGACATGACTGCAGTCCTCGCCAAGACTCCGCAAATCAAGACGGCCATGGACCAGCTCGCCGTGACCAAGGTGCAGGACAACGCCCGCGTATTCCTGCCCGGCGCCGATCAGGAAATGGCCAAGGCCGCTGCGAAGATCCTCACCCAGCAGGGCGACGTGAAGGCCACCATGACGGACCTCAAGACAACCCTCGATGGCATCTACACCAAGGACGTGAAGCCCAAGCTCAAGAGCTGAGGCTCAACGCGCCGAGTGCCGCCCGCTGCCCGCTGCCCAACTAGCTTGCAATTAATGTCGTTTTGACGCGTCAGAACGACATCTAATGCGAGCCAGTTGGGCAGCCGCGTCTGATCAGGGAATCGGAACGGGCACGACGCCGAGCGGCGCCAGCTGCTCCGCGCCGCCGTCGGGCGCGGAAAGCACCCAGATGCCCTTTTCGTGGACGGCGACCGAGTGCTCCCACTGGCACGAGCGCTTGCCGTCAGTGGTCACCACAGTCCAGTCGTCGTCGAGGGTTGCTGTTTCGATGCTGCCGCGGACGAGCATGGGCTCAATCGCAAGGCACAGTCCCGGCCTGATTTTCGGGCCTCGGTGGGTGGTGCGGTAGTTCAACACGTCAGGGGCCATGTGCATCTCGGAGCCGATGCCGTGGCCTACGTAGTCTTCCAGGATGCCCAGCGGCTTTCCCGGGACGGAGGAGACGTAGTCGTCCACGGCGTTGCCGATATCGCCGACGAACTTGCCTTTGGCCAAAGCAGCGATTCCGCGCCACATGGCGGCTTGGGTGACATCCGAGAGCCGCTGATCTTCAGGATCCGCCGCGCCGACTATCACAGTGCGTGCGGAGTCGGAGTGCCAACCGTCAACGATCGCCCCGCCATCAATCGAAATGATGTCCCCATCCTGCAGGACCCGGTCGCCTGGGATGCCGTGAACCACTTCCTCGTTGACGGATGTGCAGATGGTGGCGGGGAAGCCGTGGTATCCGAGGAAGTTCGACTTCGCTCCAGCGTCGATGAGGACCGCGGCGAAAACGGCGTCGATCTCGCGCGTGGTCACGCCCGGTTTCGCAGCTTCAACGGCTGCGTCGAGCGCTCTGCTGAGGACCAATCCGGCCTCGTGCATTTTGCGCATTTGCTCATTGGTCTTGTATTCGATGCGGGGCTGGCCGAACGCCATGGTCTCCTCTTGTCGTGTGCTGCTTGTGGTGGGCTGCAGATCCAGACCACCCTCCGGCTTCCTATTTTCCCGCATCAGCGGCCCAGCCCGAAACCGGAGCCACAAACGCCCCCGAATTGGTTCTGATTTCAGGCGCTCAAACGGGGAAGCAAAAAGGGCGTGTCCCGCACGGGAGCAGTCAGCTCCGGCGCGGGACACACCCTCTTCAACAGTCGTTCGGCGGCTAGACCGCCTTGGCTGCCTCGATGGCCAACAGGACGCGATCCGTGACCTCGTCGATGCCGCCAATGCCATCGACCTGGGTCAGGATGCCCCGTTCGGCATACTTGGCCACGACGGCCTCGGTCTGCTCGTGGTAAAGGTCCAGGCGGTGGCGGATGACGCCTTCGTTGTCATCCGAGCGCCCGGTCTCCTTGGCACGGCCCAGCAAACGCGAAACAAGTTCCTCGTCGTCGGCCGTCAGCTGAAGCACGACGTCGAGCTTCTCTTCCGTGTCGGCGAGGATCCGGTCCAGGTATTCCACCTGGGCGGTGGTGCGCGGGTAGCCGTCGAGCAGGAAGCCGTTCTCGACGTCGCTCTCACTCAGGCGGTCGCGGACCATCTTGTTGGTGACGCTGTCCGGAACGAAATCGCCGGCGTCCATGTACTTCTTTGCCTCGATACCCAGCGGGGTTTCGCCCTTGACGTTCGCACGGAAGATGTCGCCGGTGGAGATGGCGACTACGCCCAAGCGCTCGGAAATCCGCTCAGCCTGGGTTCCCTTGCCCGAACCCGGGGGTCCAATGATCAGCATTCTCGTCATCGCAAAAGCCCTTCGTAGTGACGTTGTTGTAGCTGCGCATCAATCTGCTTGACGGTTTCCAGGCCCACACCCACCATGATCAGAATCGACGTGCCACCGAACGGGAAGTTCTGGTTGGCGCTGATCAGGACGAGTGCGACCAGCGGAATCAACGCCACGAAGCCCAAGTAGAAGGCGCCGGGGAGGGTGATCCTGGAAAGCACGTACTGCAGGTAGTCCGCGGTCGGTTTACCCGCCCGGATGCCCGGAATGAACCCGCCGTACTTCTTCATGTTGTCCGAGACCTCTTCAGGGTTGAAGGTGATCGCGACGTAGAAGTAGGTGAAGAACACAATCATGACGAAATACAGCGCCATGTAGATGGGGTGGTCGCCCTTGGTGAGGTTGTTGTTGATCCACTCAACCCACGGGGCGATGGACTCTCCGGCCTTCGGCTGGTTGAACTGTGCAATCAGCCCCGGCAGGTAGAGCATCGAGGAGGCAAAGATGACAGGCACGACGCCGGCCATGTTCACCTTGATGGGGATATAGGTGCTGGTGCCGCCCACGGTGCGCCGGCCGATCATACGCTTGGCGTACTGGACCGGAATGCGCCGCTGGGACTGCTCCACGAAGACCACGAGCGCGACGGTTACGAGGCCGATCGCCAACACCGTGAAGAAGGTGCCCGGTCCCTTGGAGTTCCAGATGGCACCGAGCGAGGTCGGGAAGCCGGCAGCGATGGAGGTGAAGATGAGCAGGGACATGCCGTTGCCCACGCCCTTCTCGGTAACCAGTTCGCCCATCCACATGATGAGGCCTGTACCGGCCGTCAAGGTGATGACCACGAGGATCGTGGCGATGATGCTCGTGTCGGGGATGATCGGCAGCTGGCAGTTCGGCAGCAGCTGTCCGGAGCGTGCCAGGGACACCAGCGTGGTGGCGTTCAGCAGGCCCAGCGCAATGGTCAGATAACGCGTGTACTGCGTCAGCTTCGACTGGCCCGAGGCACCTTCGTCATACAGCTGCTGGAACCGCGGAATGACCACGCGGAGCAGCTGCACGATGATGCTCGCCGTGATGTACGGCATGATCCCCAGGGCAAAGATCGAAACCTGCAGCAGTGCACCACCGCTGAACAGGTTGACGAGCTGGTAGAGGCCGCCCTGGTCCTGATTGCTTGACAAACATTGCTGAACATTTTGGTAGCTCACACCAGGCGAGGGGATAAAAGCTCCCAAGCGGAAGATTGTGATGATTCCCAGCGTGAACAACAACTTGCGTCGCAGATCAGGCGTCCGAAATGCCCGGCCGAATGCGCTTAGCAAGCGTCCTCCTGAGTTAAAAGTCCAAGGGTGTCGAAAGGGGTCATTGAAACCCAACACCCGAGTCTAACGGTTTGATGCGCCATGCGAACAATCGAGGGGTGCGCGCCATATCAAAAAACTCCCGGAGCAGGGGGCCGAAGCCCTCCGCACCGGGAGTCTTTTTACAGCGAGCGATAGCCCAGAGCCCTTAGAGGGCAGTGGTGGTTCCGCCTGCTGCTGCGATCTTCTCAGCTGCGCTGGAGGAGAAAGCGTGGGCGGTGACGTCAACCTTGACGGTGATGTCGCCGGTGCCCAGCACCTTGACGGGCTGGTTCTTGCGAACGGCACCCTTCTCAACCAGGGACTCGACGGTGACAGCGCCACCTTCCGGGAACAGCTCGTTGAGCTTGTCCAGGTTTACAACCTGGAACTCAACCCGGAACGGGTTCTTGAAGCCGCGAAGCTTCGGCAGGCGCATGTGCAGCGGCAACTGGCCGCCGGCAAAGCCAGCCTTGACCTGGTAGCGGGCCTTCGTACCCTTGGTACCGCGACCTGCGGTCTTACCCTTGGAGCCTTCACCACGACCAACACGGGTCTTGGCAGTCTTGGCACCGGGGGCGGGACGCAGGTGGTGGACCTTCAGAGTGTTCTGCTTGTCGGCAGCCACGTTCTCTGCCTTATCGGCGGTTTTGTTCTCGGCCATTACTTCGCCTCCTCTACATTCACGAGGTGCGGAACCGTGTTGAGCATTCCAACGGTTACGGCATCAGCGGTACGGACAACAGTGTGTCCGATGCGCTTGAGGCCGAGGGACCGCAGGGTCTCACGCTGGTTCTGCTTGGCGCCGATGACGCCCTTGATCTGGGTGATCTCCAACTGAGCGTCGGAGGGAGTCAGGTTCTTAGCCATGACTAGACACCTGCCTTCTGGTTCTGGAGTGCGCGCACCAGAGCAGCAGGAGCAACCTCGTCCAGCGGCAGGCCACGGCGGGCTGCCACGGAAGCGGGCTCTTCCAGTCGCTTCAGGGCGTCAACAGTCGCGTGAACGATGTTGATGGCGTTCGAGGAACCGAGCGACTTGGAGAGAACGTCGTGGATACCGACGCATTCCAGTACCGCGCGGACCGGACCACCGGCGATAACACCGGTACCCGGGGAAGCCGGACGCAGCATGACAACGCCTGCTGCGGCCTCACCCTGCACGCGGTGCGGGATGGTGTTGCCAACGCGGGGAACGCGGAAGAAGGACTTCTTAGCCTCTTCAACGCCCTTCGCGATAGCTGCCGGAACTTCCTTCGCCTTGCCGTAGCCGACGCCAACCAGGCCGTTGCCGTCACCGACGACGACCAGGGCGGTGAAGCTGAAGCGACGACCACCCTTGACGACCTTGGCAACACGGTTGATGGTTACAACGCGCTCTACGAACTGGCTCTTCTCGGCCTCGCGACCGCCGTCGCGGCCACCACGGCCACCACGGTCGCCGCGGCCCTGGCCACGGTCACCACGCTCGCCACGACGGCCGCCGCGGCGGTCGTCGGTGGCAGCAGCAGTCTCAGTTGCCTCAGCAGCTGCAGCTTCAGTCACCTGAATGTCCTTTTCGTTATTCTCAACGGTCACAGTGCCAGCCCACCTTCACGTGCGCCGTCAGCGACGGCGGCGATCCGGCCGTGGTACTTGTTACCACCGCGGTCGAAGACAACAGCTTCGATGCCTGCAGCCTTGGCACGCCCGGCAACGAGCTCGCCGACGCGCTTGGCCTTGGCAGTCTTGTCGCCGTCGAATGCACGAAGGTCAGCTTCCAAAGTGGAAGCGTAAGCCACGGTTACACCCTTGCTGTCATCGACAACCTGGACGAAGATGTGGCGTGCGGAGCGGTTGACGACCAGACGAGGACGAACAGCCGTGCCGGTGATGCGCTTGCGGATACGAAGCTGGCGACGGCTGCGTGCAGCAGACTTGCTCTTGTTCGTACGCTTCTTGTTAATTGCGATGGCCATGGTTTACTTACCAGCCTTTCCGACCTTGCGGCGGATAACTTCGCCGGCGTAACGGACACCCTTGCCCTTGTAGGGGTCGGGCTTGCGCAGCTTGCGAATGTTGGCAGCAACCTCGCCGACCTGCTGCTTGGAGATACCAGCGACGGAGAGCTTGGTCGGCCCCTCCACCGTGAAGGTGATGCCTTCCGGAGCGGAGACATTGACCGGGTGGCTGAAGCCGAGAGCGAACTCAAGGTCAGAACCCTTGGCCTGAACGCGGTAACCGGTACCAACGATTTCGAGCTTCTTTTCGTAGCCCTTGGTGACGCCCTCGATCATGTTCGCGATCAGGGTGCGGGTCAGGCCGTGCAGGGAACGCGAAGCGCGCTCGTCGTTCGGGCGGGTGACAGTCAAGGTGCTTTCGTCCAGGGTGACCTCGATCGGGCTGGCTACAGTGTGGCTCAGCTCGCCTTTGGTGCCCTTGACGTTGATGACAGAGCCATCAACCTTAACTTCAACGCCGGCAGGAACGGTGATGGGGAGACGTCCAATACGTGACATTATTCTCTTCCTTTCCCGTTACCAGACGTACGCGAGGACTTCGCCGCCCACGCCCTTCTTGCCGGCCTGCTTGTCAGTCAGGAGGCCGGAAGAGGTGGACAGGATTGCGATACCCAGGCCACCCAGCACGTGAGGCAGGTTAGTGGACTTCGCGTAAACGCGGAGACCAGGCTTGGAAATGCGGCGGACACCAGCAATCGAACGCTCGCGGTTCGGACCGAACTTGAGGTCGATGGTCAGCTTCTTGCCGACTTCGGCTTCCTCTTCCTTCCAAGCAGCGATGTAGCCTTCTGCCTTCAGGATGTCGGCAACGCGTGCCTTGAGCTTGCTGTACGGCATGCTCACGGTGTCGTGGTATGCCGAGTTGGCGTTGCGCAGACGCGTAAGCATGTCTGCGACAGGATCTGTCATAGTCATTGTGGGCTCTTGCCCTTCCTCGTAATGGTTTCCGCGTTGGCTGCAAAGCAGCCGCGGCCGGACCTACTACGTAGTTGTTAGTCTTCGGATTTGAACGGGAAGCCAAGTGCCTTGAGCAGCGCACGGCCTTCGTCATCGGTCTTTGCAGTGGTGACAACCGTGATGTCCATACCGCGAACGCGGTCGATGGAGTCCTGGTCGATTTCGTGGAACATAACCTGCTCGGTCAGACCGAAGGTGTAGTTGCCGTTGCCGTCGAACTGCTTGCCGTTAAGGCCGCGGAAGTCGCGGATACGGGGCAGGGCGAGGGTCACGAGGCGGTCCACGAATTCCCACATACGGTCCCCACGCAGAGTTGCGTGTGCGCCGATGGGCATGCCTTCGCGCAGCTTGAACTGGGCGATCGACTTGCGGGCCTTGGTTACCTGCGGCTTCTGGCCGGTGATCAGGGTGAGGTCGCGGACAGCGCCGTCGATCAGCTTGGAGTCCTTGGCGGCATCTCCAACACCCATGTTCACAACAACCTTCACCAGGCGGGGAACCTGGTTCACGTTCTC
Organism: Arthrobacter sp. S2(2024); assembly: GCF_036662515.1. Taxonomy (NCBI): domain Bacteria; kingdom Bacillati; phylum Actinomycetota; class Actinomycetes; order Micrococcales; family Micrococcaceae; genus Arthrobacter; species Arthrobacter sp. S2(2024). The sequence continues at coordinate 568,702 of NZ_JAYKZI010000002.1, forward strand.
GTACTTGAATTCCTCAACCAGGGTCTGCTTGATGGAATCGGCGTACTTCGTCTTCAGACGCGGAACGATCTTCGCTGGAGTCTCGAGAGTCTCAGTCATTAGATGTCCTTCCCGGATGCCTTGGACACGCGGACACGGACGGACTTGGAGACGCCGTCCTTCTCAACGGTCTCGAGACGGAAACCAACGCGGGTCGGCTTCTTGGTCGAGGGGTCAACAAGAGCAACGTTGGAGACGTGGATCGGGGCCTCAACGACCTCGATGCCACCGGTCTTGGTGCCGCGCTGCGACTGACCGACCTTGGTGTGCTTGGTGACTCGGTTGATGCCTTCTACCAGGACGCGGTTGGTCTCGGTGAACACGCGAAGAACCTTGCCCTGCTTGCCACGGTCGCCGCCACGTTCCTGCTTGGCGCCGGTGATGACCTGAACCAGGTCACCCTTCTTGATCTTTGCACCCATGGGTTACAGCACCTCCGGAGCCAGCGAAACGATCTTCATGAACTTCTTGTCACGCAGTTCACGACCAACCGGGCCGAAGATACGGGTACCGCGGGGGTCGCCGTCGTTCTTCAGAATCACAGCTGCGTTCTCGTCAAACTTGATGTAGGAACCATCCGCACGGCGGCGTTCCTTCTTGGTACGAACGATGACAGCCTTGACGACGTCACCCTTCTTTACGTTGCCGCCCGGGATAGCGTCCTTGACGGTTGCGACAATGACGTCGCCAATGCCTGCGTAGCGACGGCCGGATCCACCGAGAACGCGAATGGTAAGGATTTCCTTAGCACCCGTGTTGTCGGCGACCTTCAGTCGCGACTCCTGCTGAATCAATTTTTACTCCTTGCGTCGCGCCGGTTCTCAGACCGAAATGGAGCATACGGAATGAGCCTTGCGGAACGGTTGATCGGGGTGTCTCTTGACCTGCCTGGATTTTGCCAGTGCAGGCCTAAACTCCCGTGCCGCCAGCATCAGCTTCCCTTGCGGAAATAACTGCGCGGGGCAGTATGCCGCGGCACGATTGTTTACGAGGTGGTTGTTGACGCACAACTGGCGCCATACAAACTCAATATCCTAGCACGTTTTATGCTAAGGACCGAAACGCGGAAAGGCCCGCATTCCTTCCGGAATACGGGCCTTCCACCAATCCATATCGCTGCCGGACAAAGCCCGGCGCGGGATTACTTAGCCTTTTCGAGGATCTCGACCAGGCGCCACCGCTTTGTAGCGGACAGCGGGCGGGTCTCAGAGATCAGAACGAGGTCGCCGATGCCGGCGGTGTTTTGCTCGTCGTGAGCCTTGATCTTCGAGGTGCGGCGAATGACCTTGCCGTACAGAGCGTGCTTCACGCGGTCTTCAACCTGAACAACGATGGTCTTTTCCATCTTGTCAGAGACAACGTAGCCGCGACGCGTCTTACGGTAACCGCGCTGTTCAGCGCTGGCTGCTGCTTCCGTCACAGTTTCCTTCTGTTCGCTCACTTGGCGTCCTCTCCAGCCTCGGCTTCGGCCTTCTCAGCCTTGGCTTCTGCCTTCTTGGACTTCTTTTCTTCCTTGGCTTCCACAACCGGTGCGGCAACCTCGGCACGAATGCCCAGCTCGCGCTCACGGAGAACGGTGTAGATGCGTGCGATGTCCTTCTTTACCGCGCGCAGACGACCGTGGTTCTCCAGCTGTCCGGTGGCGGACTGGAAACGCAGGTTGAACAGCTCTTCCTTGGACTTGCGGAGTTCTTCAACGAGACGCTCGTTGTCGAAACCGTCCAGCTGTGCGGGTGCGAGATCCTTCGACCCTACTGCCATTTCTATTCACCACCTTCGCGACGCACAATGCGTGCCTTCAACGGCAGCTTGTGGATTGCCAGGCGCAGTGCCTCGCGAGCTACCTCTTCATTGACACCGGCGAGCTCGAAGAGAACGCGGCCCGGCTTGACGTTTGCGACCCACCATTCCGGAGAACCCTTACCGGAACCCATGCGGGTTTCGGCCGGCTTCTTCGTCAGCGGACGGTCCGGATAAATGTTGATCCAGACCTTACCGCCACGCTTGATGTGGCGGGTCATCGCGATACGGGCAGACTCGATCTGACGGTTCGTGACGTAGGCCGGGCTCAGCGCCTGGATGCCGTACTCACCGAAGGTGACCTTGGTGCCGCCCGTTGCAGCGCCGGAACGACCCGGGTGGTGCTGCTTACGGTGCTTGACTCGACGTGGGATAAGCATTTAAGCCTGTCCTCCTTCTGCTGCGGGAGCAGCAGCTTCAGCTGCCGGAGCCTCTGCAGCAACAGGTGCTGCGTCAGCTGCCGGACGGTCGGTACGACGACGGCGGTCACCACGGTCGGCGCCACCCGGGCGGCCCGGGCGGTCGCTCGGACCACGGCCGCGGGACGGAGCAGCAGCTGCCTGCTGAGCCAGTTCCTTGGCAGTGACGTCGCCCTTGTAGATCCAGACCTTCACGCCGATGCGGCCGAAGGTGGTCTTGGCTTCGTAGAAGCCGTAGTCGATGTTCGCACGCAGGGTGTGCAGGGGCACACGGCCTTCGCGGTAGAACTCCGAGCGGGACATTTCTGCGCCACCCAGTCGACCGGAGCAAGCAATACGGATACCCTTGGCACCCGCACGCTGTGCGGACTGCATGGCCTTCTTCATCGCACGGCGGAAAGCCACGCGGGAAGTCAGCTGCTCAGCAACGCCCTGGGCAACAAGCTGGGCTTCCATCTCGGGGTTCTTGACCTCGAGGATGTTCAGCTGGACCTGCTTGCCGGTGAGCTTTTCGAGCTCGCCGCGAATGCGGTCTGCTTCTGCGCCGCGGCGGCCGATGACGATACCCGGGCGGGCCGTGTGGATGTCCACGCGGACACGGTCACGGGTGCGCTCGATTTCGACCTTGGCGATGCCAGCGCGCTCCATGCCCGTGGACATGAGCTGGCGGATGCGGATGTCTTCGCGAACGAAGTCCTTGTACCGCTGGCCAGCCTTGGTGCTGTCAGCAAACCAGTGCGATACGTGATCGGTGGTGATGCCGAGTCGGAACCCGTGCGGGTTTACTTTCTGTCCCACTTAGCGAGCCTCCTCTTTCTCCGGGGTAGCGACTACCACGGTGATGTGGCTCGTGCGCTTCTTGATCTGAAATGCGCGACCCTGAGCACGCGGCTGGAACCGCTTCATGGTCGGGCCTTCATCAACAAACGCTTCGCTGATGTAGAGGTCTCCTTCGTCAAAGGCAACGCCGTCGCGGTCCGCGAGGACCCGTGCGTTTGCCATTGCCGACTGAACTACCTTGAATACCGGCTCCGAAGCTGCCTGTTCGGCGAACTTCAGAATTGCCAGAGCCTCATTCGCTTGCTTACCACGAACAAGGTTGACGACGCGCCGGGCCTTCATAGGCGTTACGCGGATGTGACGCGCAATAGCCTTGGCTTCCATTGCTTTCCTTCTCTCGTCTTAGCCGTAGAGCGAGCGCCTTAGCGGCGCTTGCCCTTACGGTCGTCCTTGACATGGCCGCGGAATGTCCGCGTGGGAGCGAATTCGCCGAGCTTGTGCCCGACCATCGACTCAGTGACAAACACCGGAATGTGCTTGCGTCCGTCGTGAACGGCAATCGTGTGACCCAGCATGTCCGGGACGATCATCGAACGGCGGGACCAGGTCTTGATGACGTTCTTGGTGCCCTTTTCGTTTTCCCTGGCGACCTTCACAAAGAGGTGCTGGTCTACGAAAGGACCTTTTTTCAGGCTGCGTGGCATGTGTCCAGGCTCCTATCGCTTGTTCTTGCCAGTACGGCGGCGACGAACAATAAGCTTGTCGCTCTCTTTGTTGGGGCGGCGGGTGCGGCCTTCACGCTTACCGTTCGGGTTGACCGGGTGACGTCCACCGGAAGTCTTACCTTCACCACCACCGTGCGGGTGATCGACCGGGTTCATGGCGACACCACGGACGGTCGGGCGAACGCCCTTCCAGCGCATACGGCCGGCCTTACCCCAGTTGATGTTCGACTGCTCGGCGTTGCCGACCTCGCCGACGGTTGCGCGGCAGCGCACGTCAACGTTGCGGATTTCACCGGAGGGCAGACGCAGCTGGGCGAAACGGCCTTCCTTGGCGACGAGCTGAACCGAAGCACCTGCGGAACGGGCCATCTTGGCGCCGCCACCCGGACGCAGTTCAACTGCGTGGATGGTGGTACCAACCGGGATGTTGCGCAGCGGCAAGTTGTTGCCCGGCTTGATGTCAGCGTCGGGGCCAGCCTCGACGAAGTCACCCTGGGACAGCTTGTTCGGGGCGATGATGTAACGCTTGGTGCCATCAACGTAGTGCAGGAGGGCGATGCGAGCCGTGCGGTTCGGATCGTACTCGATTTCGGCAACGCGGGCGTTGACGCCGTCCTTGTCGTGGCGACGGAAGTCGATCAGACGGTACTGGCGCTTGTGGCCACCACCCTTGTGACGGGTAGTGATCTTACCGGTGTTGTTACGGCCGCCAGTCTTGTGCAGCGGACGCAGCAACGACTTTTCCGGAGTCGATCGCGTGATTTCGGAGAAGTCGGCTACGCTCGAGCCGCGACGGCCCGGGGTAGTCGGCTTGTATTTACGGATTCCCATAATTCATTTCCTCGTTAAAGTGGTCTCCGCTACGCGAGCGGACCGCCGAAGATGTCGATTGTGCCTTCTTTGAGGGTGACAATTGCACGCTTGGTGCTCTTGCGCTGTCCCCAGCCGAATTTGGTCCGCTTGCGCTTACCGGCACGGTTGATGGTGTTGATCGATTCGACCTTGACGGAGAAAATCTTCTCCACGGCCAGCTTGATCTCGGTCTTGTTCGAGCGGGGGTCCACCAGGAAGGTGTACTTGCCCTCGTCGATCAGGCCGTAGCTCTTTTCCGAAACGACGGGTGCAATGACGACGTCGCGCGGGTCTTTGATGGTGGCTGCACTCACTTGGCATCCTCCTCGTTCTTTGCCTTGTCAGCGATGAAAGCCTCGAACGCAGCCTTGGTGAAGACAACGTCGTCGGAAACCAGCACGTCGTAGGTGTTCAGCTGGTCTGCGTACAGAACGTGAACATCTGCGAGGTTGCGCACGGAAAGTGCGGCAACATCGTTGGCGCGCTCGATAACAACGAGCAGGTTCCGACGCTCGGAGACTGCACGCAACGCGGCCAGTGCTGCCTTGGAGGACGGCTTGGTGCCGGCAACCAGTTCAGAAACGACGTGGATGCGGCCGTTACGGGCGCGGTCGGACAGGGCGCCACGCAGTGCGGCAGCCTTCATCTTCTTGGGTGTCCGCTGGCTGTAGTCACGCGGCGTCGGGCCGTGGACGATGCCACCACCGGTCATGTGAGGAGCACGGATGGAACCCTGACGGGCGCGGCCGGTGCCCTTCTGCTTGAACGGCTTGCGGCCTGCACCGGAAACTTCGGCGCGGGTCTTGGTCTTGTGGGTACCCTGGCGAGCAGCAGCGAGCTGTGCGACGACGACCTGGTGCAGCAGCGGCACGTTGGTCTGGACGTCGAAGATCTCTGCAGGCAGGTCTACCTTGACAGTGCTAGTCATTTAACTAGGCTCCCTTCACGGCGGTGCGTACGAGGACGACCTGGCCGCGGGCACCGGGGACGGCACCCTTGATAAGGAGCAGCGACTTCTCGGCGTCAACAGCGTGAACCGTGAGGTTCAGCGTGGTGTGACGTTCTGCGCCCATGCGACCGGCCATTTTCAGACCCTTGAAGACGCGGCTCGGGGTGGATGCGCCACCGATTGAACCGGGCTTGCGGTGGTTCTTGTGCGCACCGTGGGAGGCTCCAACACCGTGGAAGCCGTGACGCTTCATAACACCGGCGAAGCCCTTACCCTTGCTGGTGCCGACGACGTCGATCTTCTGACCGGCTTCGAAGAGCTCAACAGAAAGCTCCTGGCCCAGTTCGTAAGACGCGGCGTCTGCAGTGCGCAGTTCGACGACGTGGCGGCGAGGAGTTACGCCAGCCTTTTCAAAGTGACCAGCCAGCGGCTTGGTGACCTTGCGGGGATCGATCTGGCCGTAGCCGATCTGAACGGCGACATAGCCATCAGTCTCTGCGTTGCGCAGCTGGGTGATGACGTTGGAGTCAGCCTGGACGACAGTTACCGGGATGAGCTTGTTGTTCTCGTCCCAGACCTGGGTCATGCCGAGCTTCGTGCCCAGCAGGCCCTTTACGTTACGGGTTGCGGTCATAGTTTTCTCAGCACCTCCCTACAGCTTGATTTCGATGTTCACGTCGGCCGGCAGGTCGAGACGCATAAGCGAGTCAACAGCCTTCGGCGTGGGGTCGATGATGTCGATCAGACGCTTGTGAGTACGCATTTCAAAGTGCTCACGGCTGTCCTTGTACTTGTGGGGAGAGCGGATAACGCAGTACACGTTCTTCTCCGTCGGCAGCGGCACGGGGCCCACTACCGTTGCGCCTGCGCGCGTGACCGTCTCAACGATCTTCCGCGCTGAAACATCAATGACCTCGTGGTCATATGACTTCAGCCGGATGCGGATTTTTTGTCCCGCCATGTCGCCTGACTCTCTTTCAGTCTGTGCTGCCCTCGAATAAAGGCTGCCCTGTTCACTTACGTGTTGTATGTGGCTGCCGAAGCATTTGAAGTAGTACTACCACCCGCCGCACAAGCTGAATCCGGAGGGATCCGGGTTCCTCAACTTGCCGGTGTAACCGACCCCCGCGGTCGGGCGTGTCGCGATTTCCACGCAAACGCGTCCGTATTCCTTTGGGGATCTGGGTTATGTTTGGGCTTCAGCTTGGACCCTGACACCCGGCATTATCCGGATCGGGACGCGAAGAAGCGCTTGAACAACTCACCTAGTATGCCGGAATTCCCCGGCATAAGCCAATCGGGCCTCCCTGACCATTGCCATCGGCACCTGCGCTCGGGATGATGGGGGCATGACCGTCCAAGATGCTGCCACTGTGGGGGATCTTGCAGGCCGCATCCGGCCGGACTTCACTTTGGGTGTCGCTGCGGCGGCCTTCCAGATCGAGGGCTCGCTCACAGCGGACGGACGAGGACCGTCGAGCTGGGACGCGTTTGCCGAGAAACCGGGCGCGATCGTCGACGGGCACTCCCCGGCAGTCGCCTGCGACCACTACAACCGCACGGACGAGGACATTGCCCTCATGCAGGACCTGGGCGTGGATTCCTACCGGTTCTCCCTCTCCTGGCCGCGAATCCAACCCGGCGGCAAGGGGCCCATCAATCAACAGGGCTTGGATTTCTACGACCGCCTGATCGACAAGCTCCTGAAGGCCGGGATCTCCCCCATGGTGACCTTGTTCCATTGGGATACTCCCCTGCCGTTGGAGCACGACGGCGGTTGGCTGAATCGGGCGACTGCGGAACGGTTCGCCGAATACTCCGCCGCGGCCGCACACCGCTTCGGTGACCGCGTGGCGCAATGGGTCACCCTCAACGAACCGGTTTCGGTCGCGTTGCAAGGTTATGCGCTCGGTGTCCACGCTCCCGGCAGGCGGCTGCTCTTCGATGCCCTGCCGGCTGCCCACCACCAGTTGCTGGGGCACGGCCTCGCCGTCCAGGCGCTGCGCGCCGCAGGCGTGGCGGGAACTGTCGGCGTCGCCAATGTCCACTCTCCGGTCCGGCCCGCAAGCAAGCGGCTTGCAGACGGTCTCATGGCCAAGGCCTTCGACCTCATCTTCAACCGGGTGTACGCCGATCCCATCCTCCTGGGGAAGTACCCAAAGCCGCCGCTCCAGGTAAGGCCTTGGTTCCGGGCCTTGGGCAAGGTCCGCGACGAGGACCTCAAAACCATCCACCAGCCGTTGGATTTCTACGGCCTGAACTACTACTACCCCGTCAAGGTGGCCTCGGGCCGCGGCGACGGAACCGCCCACTGGAACACCCCGGACATGATGGCCAAGCTGCCGTTCCATCTGGCGGCGTTTCCCGAATACGAGACGACAGGATTCGGTTGGCCCGTGGCTCCCGAACACCTCGGAATCCTGCTGCGGGAACTGAAGGACCGCTACGGAGCAGCGCTGCCTCCGCTGTTCATCACGGAGAGCGGCGCGAGCTTTCCGGAACCGGACCACACCCAGGGTCCGGTGCACGACGCCGACCGCATCAGCTATCTTGCCTCGCACCTTGGCCAGGCCTTGAGGGCCACTGCCCCCGGCGGGATCGCCCACGACGTCGACCTTCTCGGCTACTACGTCTGGACGCTACTGGACAACTTCGAATGGGCCGCAGGCTATTCGCAGCGGTTCGGCCTGGTGCACGTTGATTTCGATACCCTCGAGAGAACCCCCAAGGACTCGTACTACTGGTACCAGTCCTTGAGCAAGGCGCGACGGGGCTGATTCGAAGTCACTTTGTGGACCGATTGTGCTAAATCAGTCTTTCCGGTTCGCCCGATTGATGCGCTTGGCGCGCTCGATCTCGCGGCGGAAGTATTTCCTTCCCCACAACACCCCGGCTACCACAACAACCACCAAGACCAGAAAAATCAGCGTTCCCATTTCGCATTCCTCCCTTGAGGCAACGGTATCAGGGCGCAGTCCTGTTGAGGCGCCAGACCGCAAGGACAATCAATGCCAAGGCGATCACGGCGAGCATCGCGAAGGCATAGGAACGAAGGGCCCACATCACACTGAGCGCAACACCCACGGCACCCCACCACACGAACGTGCGCTCGGCGAGGACAAGTCCGGCAAGCACTAGCACTGCAAATCCGACGAGGACCCATAGCTGCTGTGGCACAGTGCCCGGGAAGAGGCTTCCTGGCACTATCGAGAGGAGGCCTCCGAAGGACAACAAGCCTGAAGCGATCCCCCCTCTGATACGCCCCTCCAGCGTGTCCCCAACGTAATAGCGCACCCCTGCCAAAACCGCACCCAGGACCGCGAACCACTGCACCACCCAGAAGAACTCGGGCCTGGCTCCGTGGACGAAGAGGACCGCCCGCTGTGCGGCTGAGAGCACCAGCACCGCACCGAGCTCCGCGACAGCGAATCTGATGGCGCGTGGTACCTCGAGGAAAGCCACGGCCACGGCAGCGCCGAGCAAGCACGTTCCTGCCACAGCGGTGTCATCGTGCAGTAGGCCTGCAGCTGCGGCCAGGGCAAATCCCCCTCCTGCTGTTACAGCGAGCGACAACTTGCGCACTGGGTGCGATCCCACGCCCGGGATCCGGGACCAACGGACAGCGTAAAGCACAGCGGCCGATCCTGCGCAGCCCAGGAGCCACGGCAGGAAATCCTCCCATTGAGCCCCAGACAGCCACAGGAGCCGAGCGTCATCCAGGACCGAAGCAGCCAAGACAGTAGCACCAACGAGGCTCGCGGCGGAGGCTAGCGGGTAGAAGCCCGGCATTCCCTCGACGTGGGAGGCTACGAAGCACACCATTGCCAGCACCAGTCCAGCCATTCCCACGGCGGTGTCCGATACGTCAACGGACGCCACCCCTCCGGCACCGCCGAAGCCCAGCGCCGCCGCCAGCCAGAACCAATGTTCAGGGACGCCGCTTCCTGGTTGGACGAGTAGCCTCACGCAAGTCACCACGAGTGACATAGCGAGCAGCACCAGGGGCACGGCCGTGTGGCCCAGCAAGGGTTCGGCCAGCCAGGTCCCGGGAGGGAAGGACACTTCGGGTCCGGCTGCCACCACCACTGCGATCGACGCCGGAATGGTGAAATACACAGCGCCTCGGGCGGTGAAGATCCGATGCGCGACCACGGCGGAAACCAACAGCACGGCCAGCTCAAGCAGCAGCACCCAGCGGCCGCCGTCGTGGGCTTCCGGCTGAGACACAGACGAAAGGTACGTCGCCGGCAGCACTGCTTGCGCGCTGAGCGTCACCCACACTGCTGCTTGTTGGAAGGGAATCTGCTGCAATCGGTTCCGCATGAGCCCGCGGATGATGTGCTGCAGCACCAGGACTCCCGCGAAAGTCAGCGACACCGCCGTGGCGGAGGCTGATACGTCGTGGGCAAATACCGCGGCAACGGCGGCCGTGAGAATCCTGGCGGCGATGAAGTAGACGCCCTTCGCCATGCGCGCGGGCACCGCAGCGACCATGACGGCGCTGAATACGGCGAAGATGGCAAGCAAAGCCTCGACCTCGTGAATGTGCCCACCGCGAAGCAATAGCAAGAGCGCCAACGTCGCCGGCGCGAAGACCGCGGAGGCGGCCTCGGTGCGAAGCAGGAACCCCGCCGCCACAGCCGACGCCGCCATGGTGATCGAGATCGCCACCGCCTGCCAGCTTCCGGCCACGGAGCCGTCGGAGTACCTCCCGGAGACGCTGACGACGGCGACTGCGCCGGCCATGAAGGGGAGCACCACGGCGGAATCGACTGTCGCAAGGCCCCGGTCAATACCGCGGACCGCCTCCACGAGGGGCGGAATCAGTTGGACTGTCAAGGCGACGAACACCACGGTGGCAAGTTGAAGCCTCTCCCCCGCCACCACCAAACCGCCTCCGTCCCGGAGCAGCTGCAGATAGCCTGTGCCGGCGAGCAGGGTGACGAGCGCACGGGCTGCCCACCAATAGCTGCGGCGATGCAGGGTGCGGGGAAGGCGGAGCGCCTGAACGGCGAAGTACAGCGCACCGACGAGCAACACCGTGTTTCCCAACGACACGGACACCGCCCCGAAGGACAACGCCCCCGACCAGGCAAATGCCGCCGGGGCGAGGAACTCGACCACCCTTCCGGTCCTCACGGCGTCGCTGACAGCTTTCGGGAACAGCGTCAAGCCGAGCAAAGCGACTGCAAGGACATGAATCACCACGGCCGATACAGTGAGGGGCTGGCCCGATGCTTGGTCCAGCAAAAAAAGCAAAGGCAGCGTTGCCATGCCGGTACCGGCAAAGGCTGCGAGGCAGGCGGTCGGCGCGAAGGTGCTGACACCCGAGCGGACCAGCGCGGCCTCCAATAGCAACTGGAACGTCACTGCGGCGAGGAACGCCAGGACGACGGCGGCAAGGCGCTCGGGAGTCTCCGGCACTACCGCCGCCGTCGCTGCCGGGACACTGAGAGTGAGCGCAATGCGCCCCGCGAGGACAAAGACCTTGCGTTTGCCCTCCCTAGGCCTGCTTGCGCGCAGCAGCCAGAACGCGCCGGCGATAGCCAACAATGCCGCTGTCGGCCAACCGCCCAGCTCATCGGCAAACGGGGCAGCAAACACAAGAGCGGAAACAGGGAGCCACTCGGCCTCGCCGCCCAGCTTCCACGCCAGGACCAGACCGCACAGGAGGGTCGCGAACAACGGGATCCCCACGGGCGTCCCGGAATGCCGGACCAGGATGGCAAGGCCCGCCATGAAGGCAGCCGCCGATTGAAGGCCAAAACACGCCACGGCATCAATGCGGCAGCGCCGGATCGCCTGGGATGTGCCCGGCCCAGGGAACCAACGGACCAGCCGGCTGCTGTCGAATGCCGACCATAGCGACTGCGCCGCAAGGAGAACGACGCCGGCCAGCAGCACTTCCGGGAGTCCAAGCCCCGCGTCGGACAGGAGTACGAGGAGCGCCACCGTGAATGAGAGCCGCGCGGCATAGAACTGTGGGAGCCGGAAGATGCCCTGCGGAAGGGCCGCCATCACGGCAAAATACAGTCCACACGCCATCATGACGATGGCGTACTCGCCCTTCCCCAAATGTTGGGGAACGAAGCTCGCGGCAAGCGTAACGAGCGGCACCACATAGGGGTGGAGGGACATCAAGGGCCGGACATAGACCGGCGGAAGCCAGCGCGGTCTGCGCATGGCTATCAGGGTCAGGACTACGGCGAATCCGATCAGGCATGCGAAATACCAGACGAGGGCACCGCCCAGCATGGACACGCCCGACCACGCCGCGGAGACCACGAAGCTCAACGACAGGAAAGCGAGAACCCTGTTGTCGAGTCGCACCGCGGCGACAACATAGGCCACCGTCCCGACGATGGACGTAACCAGCCAGGCCGCCGGGCCATTGTGCAACGCGAAGTTGTACATCGCCAGGCCCGTCACGGGGATCAACGCAAGGCCTGTTCCCGCGAAGGCGATCGCGGCGGGCCGAAGCCTGGGAGCCCTCGCGTGAAGGATGAAACCCGCAGCATAGAAGGCAGCCGTGATGGCCCAGACTCCGACGAAGCGGAGAACGGACGGAAGGCTGGAGCCGATGAACAGCGCCGAAGCGGCGACCAGCAGCAGGCTTGCCACGTAGAGGGTGATGTTGATGTTCTGCCGGTCCCGCTTCCGTTTCCGGGCCGCTTCCTCTTCCCGCAGCGCCTCCGGGGGGATCCGGGCCTCTGGCGACTGGATTGCTTGCATCCGGGCTGGTTGCGGCTGGATGTGGAATGGCCAGGGCTCAACTGGAACGGTCTTGGCTGAGGCGGCCTGGCCTGGAGTTGCTAGAGCCGGGACGCCCTGAACGGGAGCTGTCGCGCGCGTTTGCCAACCCTCCGGGCGCGACGGGCCGGACGCCCGGTACTCCGCGGGAGCAGCTCCGCGGTGGGCCTCGGCGTCGCGCCACCCTGCAAGGTGGCCGGCCAGATAGCCTGAGCGATACTGCCTGACGGAATCGTCTGCAAGCCGTGAGGCAGCACGTTCGGCAAGCCAACGCCCTTTCGATTTCCCTGAGGAATACGACACCGAAGCAGTGACCAGGACAAAAACCATTACGAGGATAGTGCCAAAAAAGCCAGACATTCCTGCTCTCCTGTCCATGGGCGACGAAGCCGCACGGCCTGCGGATCCGCAAAGTCACGGATCCACACTTCGTCATTAATCCATTCGATAGATAAACCATAGCAAAGAAGAACCCCGCCACGATAGTGACGGGGTTCTTCTTTGCTTTGCTACCGGACGCCAGGCGTCCGATCCTCCACCGATCTACAAGTAGAAACTACTTGATGATCTTGGTAACACGTCCCGAACCAACGGTGCGGCCACCTTCACGGATTGCGAAGCCGAGGCCCTCTTCCATAGCGATCGGCTGGATGAGCTCAACGGTCATCTCAGTGTTGTCGCCAGGCATAACCATTTCCGTGCCTTCCGGCAGGGTGATAACGCCGGTTACGTCCGTGGTACGGAAGTAGAACTGCGGGCGGTAGTTCGAGTAGAACGGGTTGTGACGTCCGCCTTCGTCCTTGGAAAGGATGTAGACGTTGGCCTCGAAGTCGGTGTGCGGGGTGATGGAACCCGGCTTGACGACAACCTGGCCACGCTCGACGTCGTCGCGCTTCAGACCGCGGAGCAGGAGGCCACAGTTCTCGCCGGCCCATGCTTCGTCGAGCTGCTTGTGGAACATCTCGATACCGGTAACGGTGGTCTTCTGGACCGGACGGATACCAACGATTTCAACTTCCGAGTTGATCGCGAGGGTACCGCGCTCGGCGCGACCCGTAACAACGGTGCCACGACCGGTGATCGTGAAGACGTCTTCGATCGGCATCAGGAACGGCTTGTCGCGGTCACGAACGGGGTCCGGAACCGAGTTGTCGACAGCTTCCATGAGGTCCTCGACGGACTTGACCCAAACCGGGTCGCCTTCGAGTGCCTTGAGGCCGGAAACGCGAACAACGGGAGCGTCGTCGCCATCGAAGCCCTGAGCGCTGAGCAGCTCGCGAACTTCCATTTCAACGAGGTCGAGAAGCTCTTCGTCGTCGACCATGTCGGACTTGTTCAGCGCGACCAGCAGGTAGGGAACACCAACCTGGCGGGCGAGCAGAACGTGCTCGCGGGTCTGAGCCATCGGGCCGTCAGTGGCGGCAACCACGAGGATCGCACCGTCCATCTGGGCAGCACCGGTGATCATGTTCTTGATGTAGTCAGCGTGACCCGGAGCGTCTACGTGTGCGTAGTGGCGCTTCTCGGTCTGGTACTCAACGTGGGAGATGTTGATGGTAATACCACGCTGGCGCTCTTCCGGAGCAGAGTCAATCGACGCGAAGTCGCGCTGCTCGTTGAGAGTGGGGTACTTGTCGTACAGCACCTTGGAAATGGCGGCAGTCAGCGTCGTCTTACCGTGGTCAACGTGACCAATGGTGCCGATGTTGACGTGCGGCTTAGTCCGCTCGAACTTTGCCTTTGCCACAGGTTCCTCCTAGAACGATTTCAAGTGAGTTGCTCCTCGGCCGCGCTTTTCGCGGCAGAAACTCCAGCAAGTCTACTTGGGGGCTTTGGATTTGGTGAAATTGCAGATTCAGGGACCAATGTTGGTACCTGGAGTCTGTTCGCGCAAGGACCGGACTCCGGCCTGGGCTACAGCCCGGCGCCTGCGCTGAATGCTTTCCCGGAACGGGCCAACATCCTGGTTTATCCGTCGGTGATTACTCGCCGCGGTTCTTCTGGATGATCTCGTCGGCAACTGCCTTCGGGACCTCGGCGTAGCTGTTGAACGTCATGGAGTACACAGCACGGCCCTGGGTCTTCGAACGCAGGTCACCGATGTAGCCGAACATGCCGGACAGCGGAACGTGCGCACGGATCACCTTGACGCCAGCGGCGTCTTCCATGGACTGCATCTGGCCACGGCGGGAGTTCAGGTCACCGATTACTTCACCCATGTATTCCTCAGGGGTGCGGACCTCAACATCCATCAGCGGTTCGAGCAGAACCGGGTTCGCCTTGCGTGCGGCTTCCTTGAAAGCCATACGGCCGGCGATCTTGAACGCCATTTCCGAGGAGTCAACATCGTGGTACGCGCCGTCAATCAGCGTGGCCTTGATGCCGACAACCGGGTAGCCTGCCAGGACGCCGTCGTTGAGTGCATCCTGGATGCCCGCGTCAACGGACGGGATGTACTCGCGGGGCACGCGGCCACCGGTGACCTTGTTCTCGAACGCGTAGAGCTCGCCGTCGGCGGTGTCCATCGGCTCGATAGCGATCTGGATCTTTGCGAACTGACCCGAACCACCGGTCTGCTTCTTGTGCGTGTAGTCGTGACGCTCTACAGCGCGCTTGATGGTTTCGCGGTAAGCAACCTGCGGCTTGCCGACGTTTGCCTCGACCTTGAATTCGCGGCGCATGCGGTCCACCAAGATGTCCAGGTGGAGCTCGCCCATGCCGGCGATGATGGTCTGACCGGTGTCTTCGTTGAGGGAGACCTGGAAGGTCGGGTCCTCAGCGGAGAGCTTCTGGATGGCCGTGGAGAGCTTCTCCTGGTCACCCTTGGTGTTCGGCTCGATGGCAACCGAGATCACGGGCTCCGGGAAGCTCATGGACTCGAGGACGATCTGGTTGTTGGCGTCGCACAGGGTGTCGCCCGTGGTGGTGTCCTTCAGACCGATTGCTGCGTAGATGTGGCCCGCGGTAGCGCCTTCAACAGGCATTTCCTTGTTGGCGTGCATCTGGAACAGCTTGCCGATGCGCTCCTTCTTGCCCTTGGTGGAGTTGACCACCTGGGCGCCTGCTTCCACGTGACCGGAGTACACGCGGATGAAGGTGAGCTGACCGAAGAATGGGTGCGCCGCAATCTTGAACGCCAGGGCCGAGAACGGCTCCTCGGCGGAAGGCTTGCGGGTGAGCTCCTTCTCTTCGTCGCGCGGGTCGTGACCGACCATGGGCGGGACGTCGAGCGGGTTCGGCAGGAAGTCAACAACAGCATCCAGCATCGGCTGTACGCCGCGGTTCTTGAAGGCAGAACCACAGAGAACCGGGTAGAGCTCGGAGTTGATGGTCATCTTGCGGATGCCGGCCTTGAGCTCCTCGACAGTGAGTTCTTCACCGTCGAGGTACTTCTCCATGAGTTCCTCGGAAGCCTCGGCAACAGTCTCAACGAGCTGTGCACGGTATTCCTCAGCCTTGGCCTGGAGATCGGCGGGGATCTCCTGGACCTCGTACTTGGCACCCATGGTGACGTCACCCTTGGCATCGCCCGGCCACACCAGTGCGCGCATCTCAAGGAGATCCACGACGCCGATGAAGTCGTTCTCTGCACCGATGGGCAGCTGGAGAACCAGCGGCTTGGCGCCGAGGCGGCTGATGATGGTGTCTACGGTGAAGTAGAAGTCAGCGCCGAGCTTGTCCATCTTGTTGACGAAGCAGATACGCGGCACGTTGTACTTGTCGGCCTGGCGCCAAACAGTCTCGGACTGCGGCTCAACGCCTTCCTTGCCATCGAAGACAGCAACGGCGCCGTCGAGGACGCGCAGCGAGCGCTCGACCTCAACCGTGAAGTCCACGTGGCCCGGGGTGTCAATGATGTTGATCTGGTTCTTGTCCCAGAAGCAGGTCACGGCGGCAGACGTGATGGTGATGCCGCGTTCCTTTTCCTGTTCCATCCAGTCAGTCGTCGAAGCACCGTCGTGCGTTTCGCCGATCTTGTGGTTCACACCCGTGTAGAACAGGATGCGCTCGGTGGTGGTGGTCTTGCCGGCATCGATGTGGGCCATGATGCCGATGTTGCGGACCTTGCTAAGGTCGGTAAGCACGTCCTGTGCCACGGTGTCTCCCTTTCGGATGGACTACACGTTCGCCGCCAGCTCAGGGAGCCGGCGGCGTACGGGAAGTTTTACCAGCGGTAGTGTGCGAAGGCCTTGTTCGACTCGGCCATCTTGTGGGTGTCTTCGCGACGCTTCACAGCGGCACCGAGACCGTTGGACGCATCCAGGATTTCGTTCTGGAGGCGCTCGGTCATCGTCTTCTCGCGGCGGGCCTTGGAGTAGCCAACCAGCCAGCGGAGAGCGAGGGCGGTGGAGCGGCCCGGCTTGACCTCAACGGGAACCTGGTAGGTTGCGCCACCGACACGGCGGGAGCGGACCTCGAGGGAAGGCTTGACGTTGTCCATGGCCTTCTTGAGGGCGGCGACGGGGTCGCCACCGGACTTGGCGCGTGCACCTTCGAGTGCGCCGTAAACGATGCGCTCTGCGGTGGACTTCTTGCCGTCGATCAGAACCTTGTTGATCAGCTGGGTGACCAACGGGGAACCGTAAACGGGATCGGAAACTAGCGGCCGCTTCGGGGCCGGACCCTTGCGAGGCATATTACTTCTTCTCCATCTTTGCGCCGTAGCGGCTGCGGGCCTGCTTGCGGTTCTTGACACCCTGGGTATCGAGGGCACCACGGACGATCTTGTAACGGACACCCGGAAGGTCCTTCACACGACCACCACGGACCAGCACGATGGAGTGCTCCTGGAGGTTGTGGCCAACACCGGGGATGTAGGCGGTAACTTCAACGCCACCGTTGAGGCGGACACGAGCAACCTTACGGAGAGCCGAGTTCGGCTTCTTCGGGGTGGTCGTGTAGACGCGGGTGCAAACACCGCGGCGCATCGGGCTGCCCTTAAGCGCGGGAGCCTTGGTCTTGGAGACCTTCGGCGTGCGGCCCTTGCGGACCAGCTGGTTAATCGTAGGCACTTTCGTGTTCTCCGTTGGTTGATCTCTGCTCCGCGCCCAGGCGTTGGCCTGTGTTTGCGTGAGAGCTTTGGCGTTGTCCATGCGACCCTGGCCCGAAGACCGGTGGGCGTGCAAAAGTGCGGCATTCGTTGCGCACGTAGCCCGCAACCCGGAAACAGGCTCCACCCAACATCATGAGAACAAAACCGAAATGATGCTGCGGCGGCCTTCATCCACTGCCACACAGAACAATTACCAAAATTCTAGCATGGCTTGATCTGAGGCCTTAATCGGGTGTAGAGGGGTGAACCACGACGGCGGGTGCCGGCAGTCGTCGTCGGGCGCTTAACGGGAAGGACCCCGCACTCAGTGAGTACGGGGTCCTTGCGTTTCAGACTTCTCAGCGGAAGTCGTTGCCGAGATCGTAGTCATCCAGCGGGATGGCGTGGAACTCGGGAGCTCCGTCGCCGCCCAGGGCGTCATACGAGAAGTCGGTGAAGGCGCTGGGGCCCGTGAACAGGCTTGCCTTTGCTTCTTCAGTCGGCTCCACGGTGACCTCGGTGTAACGGGGCAAACCCGTACCGGCCGGGATGAGCTTACCGATGATGACGTTCTCCTTGAGGCCGAGCAACGGGTCGCTCTTGCCTTCCATGGCCGCCTGCGTCAGAACGCGGGTGGTCTCCTGGAAGGAAGCGGCCGACAGCCAGGACTCAGTTGCCAGAGATGCCTTGGTGATACCCATCAGTTCCGGACGGCCGGAAGCCGGGGTACGGCCTTCGGACACCACGCGACGGTTCTCGTCTTCGAAGCGGCTGCGCTCAGCGAGCTCGCCCGGAAGCAGATCGGAGTCGCCGGATTCGATGACGGTCACGCGGCGCAGCATCTGGCGGACGATGACTTCCACGTGCTTGTCGTGGATGCCGATGCCCTGGCTGCGGTAAACGCCCTGGACCTCGTCCACCAGGAACTTCTGGGCGGCACGCGGACCCATGATGCGCAGAACCTGCTTCGGGTCCACAGGACCGTTGATCAGCTTCTGGCCGACGCTGACGTGCTCGCCATCCTCGATGAGGAGGCGGGAACGGCGCAGCACCGGGTAGGCGATCTCCTCGGAACCATCGTCCGGGGTGATGATGAGGCGCATCTGGCGCTCGGACTCTTCGATGGCGATGCGGCCGGCTGCTTCAGCAATCGGTGCAACACCCTTCGGAGTACGGGCTTCGAAGAGCTCCTGGATACGGGGCAGACCCTGGGTGATGTCGTCGCCACCGCTGGCGGAAACAGCACCACCGGTGTGGAACGTACGCATGGTCAGCTGGGTACCGGGTTCACCGATGGACTGTGCGGCGATGATGCCGACGGCCTCTCCGATGTCCACGGTCTTGCCAGTGGCCAGCGAACGGCCGTAGCAGAGCGCACAGGTACCGACCTTGGACTCACACGTGAGCACGGAACGGACCTTGACCTCGGTGATGCCGGCTGCGAGCAGCTCGGCAATGACGACGTCGCCGCAGTCGGTGCCGGCAGCTGCCAGCACAGCACCCTTGGAGTCGACGACGTCGACGGCGAGGGTACGTGCGTAGGCGCTGTTCTCGACGTTCTCGTCAAGGACCAGCTCACCGTTGGAGTCCGGCACGGCGATTGCGGTCATGAGACCACGCTCGGTGCCACAGTCCTCTTCACGGACGATGACGTCCTGCGAAACGTCCACCAGACGACGGGTCAGGTAACCCGAGTTGGCGGTACGCAGCGCGGTGTCGGCCAGACCCTTACGGGCACCGTGCGTGGCGATGAAGTATTCCAGCACCGACAGGCCCTCGCGGTACGAGGACTTGATCGGACGCGGGATGATCTCACCCTTCGGGTTGGCCACAAGACCACGGATACCCGCGATCTGGCGGACCTGCATCCAGTTACCACGTGCACCGGAGGACACCATGCGGTTGATGGTGTTCATCGGGGACAGGCTGTCACGCATCGCCTGGGCGATTTCGTTGGTGGCCTTGTTCCAGATCTCGATCAGTTCCTGGCGACGCTCGTCGTCGTCGATCAGGCCCTTGTCGTACTGGCCCTGGATCTTGGCAGCCATGGTCTCGTAACCGGCCAGGATGGCCGGCTTGGAGGTGGGCACCTCGATGTCGGAGATTGCCACGGTGACGCCCGAGCGGGTTGCCCAGTAGAAGCCGGCGTCCTTCAGGTTGTCCAGCGTTGCAGCCGTGACAACCTTCGGGTAGCGCTCTGCGAGGTCGTTGACGATACGGGAAAGCTCGCCCTTGTCGGCAACAGCCTCAACCCACGGGTAGTCCTCCGGCAGGGTCTCGTTGAAGAGAACCTGGCCGAGGGAGGTCTGGACCAGTGCGGTCTGACCCGGCTCCCAACCTTCCGGAGCTTCCCAGCCGGCGTAAGGCACAAAGCCCTCAAGGCGGATCTTGACCTGGGAGTTCAGGTGCAGCTCGCGGGCATCGTAGGCCATGATGGCTTCCGAAACCGAGGAGAAGATACGGCCTTCGCCTGCGGAACCAACGCGCTTGGTGGTCAGGTGGTACAGACCGATGATCATGTCCTGCGAAGGCAGGGTCACCGGACGGCCATCTGACGGCTTCAAGATGTTGTTGGAGGACAGCATCAGGATGCGGGCTTCAGCCTGCGCTTCGGGGCTCAGCGGCAGGTGGACTGCCATCTGGTCACCGTCGAAGTCGGCGTTGAAGGCGCCACACACCAGCGGGTGAAGCTGGATGGCCTTGCCTTCAACAAGCTGCGGCTCGAATGCCTGGATGCCGAGGCGGTGCAGGGTAGGTGCACGGTTGAGCAGCACCGGGTGTTCGGTGATGATCTCTTCCAGCACGTCCCAGACCTGCGGGCGGTAACGCTCGACCATGCGCTTTGCCGACTTGATGTTCTGCGCGTGGTTGAGGTCAACCAGGCGCTTCATCACGAACGGCTTGAAGAGCTCCAGGGCCATCTGCTTGGGCAGACCACACTGGTGCAGCTTCAGCTGCGGACCGACGACGATGACCGAACGGCCGGAGTAGTCGACGCGCTTGCCGAGGAGGTTCTGGCGGAAACGGCCCTGCTTGCCCTTGAGCATGTCGCTCAGGGACTTCAGCGGACGGTTGCCCGGACCCGTGACGGGACGGCCGCGACGGCCGTTGTCGAAGAGGCTGTCAACAGCTTCCTGAAGCATGCGCTTCTCGTTGTTGACGATGATCTCCGGAGCGCCGAGGTCAAGCAGTCGCTTGAGTCGGTTGTTGCGGTTGATCACACGGCGGTACAGGTCGTTGAGGTCGGAGGTCGCGAAGCGGCCACCGTCCAGCTGGACCATCGGGCGCAGTTCCGGCGGGATCACCGGGACGGCGTCCAGCACCATGCCAAGCGGGCTGTTGTTGGTGGTCAGGAAAGCGTTGACAACCTTCAGGCGCTTGAGGGCACGCGTCTTGCGCTGGCCCTTGCCGTTCTGGATGGTGTCGCGGAGGGACTCCGACTCTGCCTGCATGTCGAAGTTCTCAAGACGCTTCTTGATGGCTTCGGCACCCATGGAGCCTTCGAAGTACATGCCGTAACGGTCGCGCAGTTCGCGGTACAGGCCTTCGTCACCCTCGAGGTCGGCGACCTTCAGGTTCTTGAAGCGGTCCCAGACCTGCTCGAGGCGCTCGATCTCAGCATCCGCGCGCTTGCGGACGTTGGCCATCTGGCGGTCCGCGGAGTCGCGGGCCTTCTTCTTGTCCGCAGCCTTGGCGCCTTCACCTTCGAGGCGGGCAAGCTCGTCCTCAAGGTCGCGGGCAATCGTGGCGATGTCACTGTCGCGGTTGTCGACGAGCTGCTTCTTCTCGAGGTCGTGCTCCACCTGAAGGTTCGGCAGTTCCGCGTGACGGCTCTCGGTGTCGACGCTCGTAATCATGTAGGCAGCGAAGTAGATGACCTTTTCAAGGTCCTTCGGTGCCAGGTCAAGGAGGTAGCCCAAACGGGAGGGAACACCCTTGAAGTACCAGATGTGCGTGACGGGAGCGGCCAGCTCGATGTGGCCCATGCGCTCGCGGCGCACCTTGGCGCGGGTGACTTCAACGCCACAACGCTCGCAGATGATGCCCTTGAAGCGCACGCGCTTGTACTTGCCGCAGTAGCATTCCCAGTCCCGGGACGGGCCGAAGATCTTCTCGCAGAAGAGGCCGTCCTTCTCGGGCTTGAGCGTGCGGTAGTTGATGGTTTCCGGCTTCTTGACCTCACCGTAAGACCAGCCGCGGATGTCTTCCGCGGTGGCGAGGCCGATCTGCATGAGGCCGAAGGAGGATTCGCTGGACATATGGTCCCTGTTCTCTCTTGTTCTCTAAATTCTGAAGTCTTGGGTTTACGGAAAGAGGCAGCAGCCTTGGCTGGCGGTCTGCACCGCCAGCCAGAGCGGCTGTTTAGACCTCTTCTACGGAGCTGGGCTCTGCGCGAGACAGATCGATGCCCAGTTCTTCCGCAGCCGTAAAGACTGCGTCATCAGAGTCACGCATTTCGATCGTCGTACCATCCGTGGAAAGGACTTCCACGTTCAGGCACAGCGACTGCATTTCCTTGATCAAGACCTTGAAGGATTCCGGAACGCCAGGCTCGGGGATGTTCTCGCCCTTGACGATGGCTTCGTAGACCTTCACGCGGCCGTGGATATCGTCCGACTTGATCGTCAGCAGTTCCTGGAGGGTGTAGGCAGCGCCGTATGCTTCGAGCGCCCACACTTCCATTTCACCGAAGCGCTGGCCACCGAACTGAGCCTTACCACCCAGCGGCTGCTGCGTGATCATGGAGTACGGGCCGGTGGAGCGTGCGTGGATCTTGTCGTCCACCAGGTGGTGGAGCTTCAGGATGTACATGTAGCCCACGGAGATCGGGTCCGGGAACGGCTCGCCGGAGCGGCCGTCGAACAGACGGGTCTTGCCGGAGGAGTCGATCAGGCGGTCGCCGTCGCGGGTCACGTTGGTGGAATCCAGCAGACCTGTGATTTCCTCTTCGCGTGCACCGTCGAACACCGGGGTGGCAACGGTCGTCTGGCCGGTTTCACGAGGCAGGTTCGGGAGGTTCTTGACCCACTCCGGCTCGCCTTCGATCTTCCAACCGGTCTTGGCAACCCATCCAAGGTGCGTTTCGAGCACCTGGCCGACGTTCATACGACCCGGAACACCCAGGGGGTTCAGGACGATGTCCACAGGGGTACCGTCGGCAAGGAACGGCATGTCTTCGATCGGCAGGATCTTGGAGATGACGCCCTTGTTACCGTGGCGGCCGGCGAGCTTGTCGCCGTCGGTGATCTTGCGCTTGGCGGCAACGTAGACGCGGACCAGCTGGTTGACGCCCGGGGGCAGCTCGTCGTCGTTGTCGCGGTCGAAGACGCGCACGCCGATAACCGTGCCGGACTCACCGTGGGGAACCTTCAGGGAGGTGTCACGCACTTCGCGGGACTTCTCGCCGAAGATCGCGCGGAGGAGGCGCTCTTCCGGAGTCAGTTCGGTTTCACCCTTCGGGGTGACCTTTCCGACCAGGATGTCGCCGGCTTCAACCTCGGCACCAATGTGGATGATGCCGCGCTCGTCCAGTCCTGCGAGGACTTCCTCGGACACGTTGGGGATGTCACGGGTGATTTCCTCGGCACCAAGCTTGGTGTCGCGGGCATCGATCTCGTGCTCCTCGATGTGGATGGAGGAAAGGACGTCCTCAGCGACGATGCGCTGCGACAGGATGATGGCGTCCTCGAAGTTGTGGCCTTCCCAGGACATGAATGCCACGAGAAGGTTCTTGCCGAGGGCGAGCTCACCCTGGTCCGTTGCCGGGCCGTCAGCGATGATGCCGCCGACTTCGAGGCGCTGGCCTTCGTTGACCAGGACACGGTGGTTGTAGCAGTTGCCCTGGTTGGAACGGGCGAACTTGTTGATGCGGTAGCTGGTTTCCGTGCCGTCGTCGTTAAGCATGGTGACGAGGTCAGCGGAAACTTCGTTGACGACACCGGCCTTCTTCGCGATGACGACGTCACCGGCGTCGACGGCGGCAGCGCGCTCCATGCCGGTACCCACGAACGGGGCCTCGGAACGGACCAGCGGCACAGCCTGGCGCTGCATGTTGGCACCCATGAGTGCGCGGTTTGCATCGTCATGCTCGAGGAACGGAATCAGGGCGGTAGCTACGGACACCATCTGGCGCGGGGAAACGTCCATGAACTGAACTTCGCCGGCCGGAACCAGAACGGGCTCGCCTCCACCACCACGGGCACGGACAAGCACGGTCTCTTCCGCGAACTTCTTGTCGGCATCCAGCGGTGCGTTGGCCTGTGCAATCAGGACTTCGGCTTCGTCGTCGGCGGTGAGGTACTGGACCTCATCGGAAACGACGCCCTCGGACACCAGGCGGTACGGAGTCTCGATGAAACCGAACGGGTTGATGCGGCCGTAGGAAGCCAGCGAACCGATCAGGCCGATGTTCGGGCCTTCAGGAGTTTCAATGGGGCACATACGTCCGTAGTGGGACGGGTGAACGTCTCGGACTTCCATGCCTGCGCGGTCACGGGACAGACCACCCGGACCAAGGGCCGACAGGCGGCGCTTGTGGGTCAGACCCGACAACGGGTTGTTCTGGTCCATGAACTGCGACAGCTGGGACGTTCCGAAGAACTCCTTGATGGCTGCCACAACGGGGCGGATGTTGATCAGGGTCTGCGGCGTGATCGCTTCGACGTCCTGCGTGGTCATGCGTTCGCGGACGACGCGTTCCATGCGGGAGAGGCCGGTGCGGACCTGGTTTTCGATCAGTTCGCCGACGGCGCGGATGCGACGGTTGCCGAAGTGGTCGATGTCATCGATCTCGACGCGGAGCTCGTGGTCTTCGCCATCGCGCTTGCCCATGAGGGTCTTCTCGCCGGCGTGGAGCGCGACGAGGAACTTGATCATGGCCACGATGTCTTCAACGTGCAGGACCGAAGCTTCCTTGTCGCCAAGGGAGCGGTCGATGCCGAGCTTGCGGTTGATCTTGTAACGGCCAACCTTGGCCAGATCGTAGCGCTTGGCGTTGAAGTACAGGTTGTCCAGCAGGGACTGGGCAGCCTCGACGGTGGGCGGCTCGCCCGGACGCAGCTTGCGGTAGATGTCCAGCAGGGCGTCTTCGCGGGTTTCGGTGGCGTCCTTCTCTAGCGTTGCGCGCATGGAGTCGTACTGGCCGAACTCTTCGAGGATCTGGCCTTCGGTCCAGCCGAGGGCCTTCAGCAGAACGGTGACCGACTGCTTGCGCTTGCGGTCGAGGCGTACGCCGACCTGGTCGCGCTTGTCGATTTCGAGTTCGAACCATGCACCGCGGGACGGGATGATCTTTGCAGTGAAGATGTCCTTGTCACTGGTCTTGTCGGCGGTGCGCTCAAAGTAGGCGCCCGGCGAACGGACCAGCTGGGAGACGACGACACGCTCGGTGCCGTTGACGACGAACGTTCCCTTCTCGGTCATGAGAGGGAAATCGCCCATGAACACGGTCTGCTGCTTGATTTCACCCGTGTTGTTGTTCATGAACTCGGCC
Source organism: Arthrobacter sp. S2(2024) (assembly GCF_036662515.1). Lineage (NCBI taxonomy): Bacteria > Bacillati > Actinomycetota > Actinomycetes > Micrococcales > Micrococcaceae > Arthrobacter > Arthrobacter sp. S2(2024). The sequence goes on from NZ_JAYKZI010000002.1 coordinate 593,540, forward strand.
TTGACATACAGCGGTGCCGAGTAAGTGGCGTCACGGTCTTTGCATTCGGCCATGGTGTACTTCGGATCAGCGAACTCCGGCTCGGAGAAGCTCAGGGACATGGTGCCCTGGAAGTCCTCGATGGGGGAGATCTCTTCGAAGATGTCGGCAAGTCCGGAGGTGGTGGCGACGCTCAGGTCGCCTTCCTCGACAGCCTTCGCTACCCGCGACTGCCAGCGTTCGTTTCCGACCAGCCAGTCAAAGCTGTCTGTCTGCAGTGCGAGCAGATTCGGAACGTCCAGCGGTTCGTGAATCTTTGCGAATGAGAGCCGGCGAGTTGCACCATCGGTGCTTGCCGTATTAGCGGTTTCGTTATTAGAGGTGCTCGAGGCGACCAAGAGGGATCCTTCCACAGACCTTCAGGCGTTTTCAGATCTCCCCCGCTTGCACCCTGCAGATTGAATCCGCAGTGTACCTTTCCGGTTCCGCTATATGACCCGGGACCCCGGCTGACCAAGACCATGCTCGTTCTTAACGGCACGTCGATGGCGCAGCTGAGAGGTAAAGCCCACCGCTATATGAAGGCTGAAGGTTAACAGGGAAGACGCAAATATCCACAATACGGCAAATCAACCCACCTGTCTACCCCACATCCCGCCTGAATGCAAGCACCGTTGCCGCAGGCACCTATGCGGCAACGGCCTCTTGCTGGCGCGGGCGGAATGTTGATCCAGGCTCCATTGTTGAATGGAGAGGTGATCTACGCCACGGTAACCTAGGCTCACCACCCTTGATCGGAAGAGAGAAAATGGGCACCCCCTCAGACACAACGGACAACAACAACGACGTTGTCATCCTTTCCGCCAGCCGTACCCCACAGGGACGGTTGAACGGGCAACTGGCCGGGCTCACCGCCGTCGAGCTCGGCGCTCACGCCATTTCAGGCGCCATTGCGGCGAGCGGGCTCACCGCGGACAAAGTGGACGCAGTGATCATGGGGCAGGTCCTGCAGGCGGGCGCCGGCCAGAATCCGGCCCGGCAAAGCGCCATCGCCGCTGGCATCGGCTGGAACATCCCCGCCGTCACCATCAACAAGGTCTGCCTCTCCGGACTGACCGCCGTGATCGATGCAGCGCGAATGATCCGCAGTGGCGATGCCGCCGTCGTGGTTGCCGGCGGCCAGGAATCGATGAGCCGCGCTCCGCACTTGCTGCCCGGTTCCCGGCAAGGCTGGAGCTACGGCGCCATCCAGGCCCTCGACGTCGCTGCCCACGACGGGCTCACCGACGCCTTTGATGGCCAGTCAATGGGCCTGTCCACCGAGATCAAGAACCTCTCGCTGGGCATCGACCGCCGGTCCCAGGATGAAGTGGCCGCCGCTTCGCACCAGCGTGCGGCCGCGGCCGCCGAGCAAGGAGTGTTCGACGGCGAGATCACCCCCATCAGCGTCAAGCAGCGCAAGGGAGAACCCTTGGTGCTGACAAGGGACGAAGGCGTCCGCCCGCAGACCACGCTCGAGACCCTGGCCCCCTTGAAGGGCGCCTTTGCCACCGACGGAACCATCACCGCAGGCAACTCCTCTCCCCTGTCCGACGGCGCCTCCGCACTCGTGCTCACGAGCCGCCGCTTCGCCGAGGAGAACGGCCTTGACTACCTTGCCGTCGTCGGCAAGCCCGGCCAGGTGGCGGGACCCGACAACAGCCTGCATTCGCAGCCTTCCAACGCGATACGGCACGCGCTGGACCGTGCTGGGTGGACAACGGCCGACCTGGACTTCATCGAGATCAATGAAGCCTTCGGTTCGGTGGCGGTACAGTCCTTGAAGGACCTGGACTATCCCTTGGAGAAGTGCAATGTGCACGGCGGAGCAATCGCGATTGGACACCCGATCGGTGCCTCAGGAGCGCGGCTGGCCCTCCACGCGGCCCACGAGCTGAAGCGCCGCGGTAAGGGTAAGGCGGCGGTTGCGCTCTGTGGTGGCGGCGGCCAAGGCGAAGCACTGCTTCTCTACCGCGACTAGATATTCGGCGAGTTCGGCGGCGGAGTGGCCGTGAACGGAAATGGAGCATGAATGCGGGGCACTGAGCGATTCCTGGCTGACGCGGCCGCACGCGGACTCGACGTCCAACTCGTAGAGCGGGCGGCGGCTAGCAGCCTTGAGGAAGCTGCCCGCATCATGGGGGTCACACCGGCGGACATCGTGAAGTCCCTTGTGGTCAAACACCGGGACGGCTCGTTCCTGTTCGCGCTGGTTCCGGGTGACCGGCAGATCTCCTGGCCCAAGTTGCGCGCCCTCCTGGGCGTCAACAAGCTGTCCATGCCTTCGGCCGACATTGCCTTCGAGGCAACCGGTTATGAGCGCGGCACCATCACGCCGCTGGGAAGTTCGACGCCCTGGCCGGTCTATGCGGATGCCAGCATCGCCGGACGCAGGATCTCAATGGGCGCAGGCGAACACGGATTCAGCGCCTTCGTGAAGGCCGATTCCCTCACTGAGGCCTTGGGCGCGATCGTAGCCGACATCAGCGACCCCATCTGAGCAACGCGGGGTCACTTACGGCCCATCCGGCAGCACCTAATGGGCCGTAAGTGACCCCGCGTTGCTGTTAAATGCAGGAAAGCCCCGCCCGGACGAATCCGGACGGGGCTTCCTGAAAACGCGAACGCGAGTTACTTGACAGTAACCGTGGCGCCGGCAGCTTCGAGCTGCTCCTTGGCCTTCTCAGCGGCTTCCTTGGTGGCGCCTTCGAGAACAGCCTTCGGTGCACCGTCAACCAGGTCCTTGGCTTCCTTGAGGCCGAGGGAGGTGATGGCGCGAACTTCCTTGATCACTGCGATCTTCTTGTCACCGGCAGCTTCGAGGACGACATCGAATTCAGTCTTCTCTTCGGCCTCTTCAGCAGCAGCGCCACCGGCAGGGCCGGCGACTGCAACAGCAGCAGCGGTAACTTCGAAGGTCTCTTCGAAGAGCTTGACGAACTCGGAGAGCTCGATGATGGTCAGTTCCTTGAAAGCTTCAATGAGCTCTTCGTTGCTGAGCTTCGCCATGTTTGGCGTCCTTCCTATAGGTGGTGCTGCCACGGACGTTGTCCGTTACTGCACCGCAGTTTGAGTGGGGAGAACTTAGTTCTCTTCGGTTGCTGCTTCAGCGGCTTCAGCCGGAGCGGCAGCCTCTTCTGCAGCAGCCTCGGCGGGAGCCTCGTCGGCAGCCGGTGCTTCGTCAGCGGCCGGTGCTACAGCGCCGCCCTCTTCTTCAAGCTTGAGGCGCAGAGCGTCAATGATGCGTGCAGCCGCGGCAGCAGGTGCCTTGAGGATGCCTGCAACCTTGGCGAGCTGCAGCTCACGGGACTCGAGGGCTGCCAGTGCGGCAACCTCTGCTGCGTTCAGTGCCTTGCCTTCGAAGTAGCCGGTCTTGATGACAAGCTGCTTGTTGGCCTTGGCAAAGTCCGTCAGGCTCTTGGCGGCAGCAACCGCGTCACCCTTGATGAATGCGATCGCAGTGGGGCCGGCAAGCTGACCGTCGAATGCTTCGACACCAGCTTCCTTGGCTGCAATGGCGGTCAGGGTGTTCTTGACGACCGAGAACTTGGTGTCCAGGCCGAGAGAAACACGCAGCTGCTTGAGCTGTGCAACAGAGAGCCCGCGGTATTCGGTCAGGACAGCGGCGTTCGATTCCTTGAAATCGTTGGTGATCTCAGCTACTGCGGAGATCTTGCTAGGCGTTGCCATAACCCTCCTTCCGGGGAATAAAGCCGGTTTTCCGGGTCCCCGCTCAAAAGAGCTGCAACTAAAAAACGCCCCGCGCAGATGCACGGGGCTTGGCTCAACACGATCCAATGATCATGGAGATTTGCTTCGTTCACCTGCGCCGGCCGCCCTTTGTCAGGGTCCTTCGTCTAGGAAACCACTTGGTTCTTCCGCACGCAGCTACAGAGTTGAGCTGTGCCCGGAGGAGTGGATTCCCATCAACCGACGGTCTTTGGTAGTTCAAGCTTACGGGACGGGCAAGTGCATCGCCAAATCGCGCCGCCTACTCGGAGGAGGTGACCCTCGGCCCCATGTTCGGCAGTTCCTTCTGCCACAACCCCGTGACCCCGGCCGTGGTGAATCCCAGTTGCTTGTTCACCGTCAGCAAGTACCGGTTTTCCGGCGCATTCCAGGTGTAGATCACGCGGGCGTCGGGAAACTGTTCGCTCAGGCGCTGCATGTTGGCGACCTTGATGAGGAGCCCGAGCTTGTTCCCGCGGTGCTCCTGCAGGACGATCGTGTCGTCCTGGAAGACGACATCCTGGCGTTGCGCCAGGACCCCGATCGTGGTGAGTCCGACGATCCGCCCGCTGGCGACGTGTTCGACGGCGGTGACCACCGTTCGGCGTCCCTGCGCGACGGCGGCGTCCTCCGCCTGCCGCAACACACCGGCGTCGAACACTAATTGCTGCTGTTCGGCTTCCGGGGCCTCGTTGCCTTCCGACACCACCTCGCCGGCTGCGTTCTCCAGGGCGGCCACAGCTTCGAGCCACTGTTGGGGGCACCGATCGGTCCAGTGGTGGACCTGGTAACGGCCGGCGTTCGCGTCTTCGGCTTCGGCCTCAAGCTCGGCTACGAGCTTTGAATCCAGCGGGAGCGCGCAGGAACTGAACTGTTCGATGTGCTGCAGGGTGTAACCGGTACGCCGGGCAAAATCGACCTCGCGGCTGGCCAAGGGAACGAAGCCCAGGCCGCTGCCAGGCACGAGTTGACCTTCGGCACCACCCCGGAGGGACTCGGCAGGATGGTTCGTGTCCACCATGATCATGGTCCGGCCCTCGCTTCTGGCGAAGTGCTCGGCAGCTTCCAGGAGCTGCCTTCCGACGCCCCTGCGCTGGAATTCGGGAAGGATGTCGAGGGTGAACTCGGCCAGGTCCATGTTGTCGGCAAGGGGAAGCGCGATGTCTACCGTACCGACAATGCGGCCGTCGACGCGGGCCACGAGAATGACCTGGCGTTCGTAAGGGTCGCCGAGTTCGAGCAGTTTTTCCAACGGCGTGTACGCGAGATCGTCCGTGCCCCAGATCTGCATGCGGACCCTGCGGCTGACTTCGACGGCGGCCAGGAAATCCTTTGCGTCATCGGCGTCAAGGGAATCCGGGATCCAGAGTTGGCCGATCTCCACCGTGCTCGTCATTTGATCCTCTTTTGCCATTCGCCGTCGTATCCGGCCGGTTTGAAGCCGAGCTGTACGTTGATGGACAGCATATGTTCGTTTTCCTCGGCGTTAAAAGTCATGACGCGCCCTACGGCCGGATATTCCGTCTGCAGCCTGCGCAGATTGGCCAGTTTGACGAGCATTCCCAGCCCATGGCCCCGATGCGGCGGTGCCACCAAAGTATCGTCCTGCTCGGCCACCCCGGGCTTCGCGGGATCAAGGTAGATCACGGTGTACGCAACGAGCTCCCCCGTCCTCCGGTCTTGTGCGGCGGCCACGAGGGCAGTCTGGCCCTCGGCAAGCATGGTGTCTTCGAGTTGTCTGACGCGGGCAGCGTCCCAGTCCTCTGCCTCGATCTCAAGGCCTCCCGCCGGAGTATCCGTGCTCATCCGGCCCATCAGCCCGGCCATGCGGTCCACGTATTCGGCGGGGCAACGGTTCGTCCAGGCAAGGACCCCGTAATCGGCGTCTGCTTTGGAGTGCGCCGCAAACTCCAGCCTTGCCCATTCCGCGTTGTGGTCCATGTCCAACGTGCTGAATCTGCTGGCCTGTTCCAAGGTGTAACCGTTCTTGAGGCAGAAGGCTGCTCCCGGAGCAACGTCGGGTACTCCCCCGGGTACTCCCTCTGCTCCTGCGAGGCCGATGGGGTGTTCGGTGTGCGCCTGCAGGACGTGCCTCCCCTGGGCCTTCGCGATGCCTTCTACGGTGCGAAGCAACGCGGTTCCGATTCCGTACCGGCGGTACCCCTCCAGCACATCTACCTCGAGCCACGCGGTTTGGATGTTGTCCTTGAACGGAACTTCGCAGGACGCGTGGCCAATGATCCTTCCGTCCACCCGGGCGAAGACGTGCCTCGATACCGCGTATGGGGTATCGCGCCATCCGGCGAGCCGGGCCTGGGCCGAGGACGCCCGTTCCAGGTTTCCCCAGGTTTCCAGCACCATGGCGTCCATCACGGATGAGAGCTCCCGGAAAACCTTGCCGTCCAGACCATCCAGGGACTCCGGCAGATGGAGCTCGTGGATGCTGAAATCCGGAACCTGGCCTGTCATGCCCTCAGCCTAATCAGCGGTCGCCGGCCGCGATAGGTGACGGTTCGCCTACAACGAAAGGACCGCCCGGCTAATGCCGGACGGTCCTTTCAGAGTCGATGCTCCCGGCGGCTTACGCCTCGGTGAGAACCTTGGTGACGTTCGGGTCAACGGAGATGCCCGGACCGAACGTGGTGGCGACCGTAGCCTTCTGGATGTAGCGGCCCTTGGAAGCGGACGGCTTCAGGCGAAGCACCTCTTCCAGAGCGGCTGCGTAGTTCTCGGCCAGCTTCAGTTCGTCGAAGGAAACCTTGCCGATGATGAAGTGCAGGTTCGAGTGCTTGTCGACGCGGAAGTCGATCTTGCCGCCCTTGATGTCGTTGACAGCCTTGGTGACGTCAGCGGTCACGGTACCGGTCTTCGGGTTCGGCATGAGGTTACGCGGGCCGAGGACCTTACCGAGACGGCCAACCTTGCCCATGAGGTCAGGGGTTGCCACTGCGGCGTCGAAGTCGGTCCAGCCGGCTGCGATCTTTTCGATCAGGTCATCGGAACCAACGAAGTCGGCGCCTGCAGCGATTGCTGCTTCAGCCTTGTCGCCCGTTGCGAACACCAGGACGCGGGCAGTCTTACCCGTGCCGTGCGGCAAGTTGACGGTACCGCGGACCATCTGGTCGGCCTTACGCGGGTCAACGCCCAAACGGAAAGCGACCTCAACGGTGGCGTCGAACTTGGACGGGTTGGTGTCCTTGGCGAGCTTGATGGCCTCGAACGGGGCGTAGAACTTGTCTGCCTCGATCTTGGCTGCGGCTGCCTCATATGCTTTGCTGCGCTTTGCCATGCTGCTTATTCTCCTTGTGCAGTTGTGGTCTGCGGACCGCGCTGGGCCCTGCCACAGTTGGACATCCGGCGTGGATCTCCAACATTCTCAATATTTCAATGTTGCCGGTTTCCCGGCGGTGCTACCCGGCGTCGTCCGTTTCCCAAAACAGACGCCATGAAGCGGTGAGGGAATTAACCCTCGACGGTGATGCCCATGGAGCGTGCGGTGCCGGCGATGATCTTGGCAGCGCCCTCAAGGCTGGTGGCGTTGAGGTCTTCCATCTTGGTGGTGGCGATCTCGTTAACCTGTGCCTGGGTCAGCTTGGCAACCTTGACGGTGTGCGGCGTGGCCGAACCCTTCGCAACGCCTGCAGCCTTCTTGATGAGCTCTGCAGCCGGCGGGGTCTTGGTGATGAAGGTGAACGAGCGGTCTTCGTAGACCGTGATTTCAACCGGGATAACGTTTCCGCGCTGGGCTTCTGTGGCAGCGTTGTACGCCTTGCAGAATTCCATGATGTTGACACCGTGCTGGCCAAGCGCAGGACCGATCGGCGGGGCCGGGTTGGCGGCACCTGCCTGGATCTGCAGCTTGATGAGGCCGGTGACCTTCTTCTTGGGAGCCAATGTAGGTCCTTCTCTCAATAACTTCCTAGGACACAGGAGCGTGCCTCAGGTTTGTGGCCGCCATGGCAAGGCGACCGACCGCTCCGTGGCTGCTAAGCGGGCAACCGCGGGGCGAAATTCTTGGATCAACTAGATCTTGGTGACCTGGTTGAATGCGAGCGTAACCGGGGTTTCGCGCTCGAAGATCGACACCAGCACCACAAGCGTCTGGGAATCCATCTTGATCTCGGAGATCGTGGCGGGAAGGGTCTCGAACGGACCTTCCTTGACGATGACGGACTCTCCGACCTTGAAGTCGATGTCGACGGGCGTCTGGTGCTGTTTGTTGACCGGCTTGCCCTTTTCGGCCTGCTGCTCTTCGAAGACCGGGGCCAGCATGGAGAAGACCTCATCGAGGCGAAGCGGGACCGGGTTGTGTGCGTTGCCCACGAAGCCCGTGACACCCGGGGTATGGCGGACGGCGCCCCAGGATGCGTCGGTCAGGTCCATACGGACGAGGACGTAGCCCGGAATGCGAACGCGGTTGATGATCTTGCGCTGGGCGTTCTTGATCTCAACGACTTCCTCCATGGGCACCTGGATCTCGAAGATGTAATCTTCCATGTCCAAGGTCTGGATGCGGGTCTCAAGGTTGGCCTTGACGCGGTTTTCGTAGCCTGCGTAGGAGTGGATGACGTACCAGTCACCCTCCTGGCGGCGAAGCTTGGCCTTGAACTCCTCGGCGGGGTCGGCGGGCGCTACGGCTGCAGCGACGGCCAGGGCGTCGGCGCCGGACTCGTCGTCGGACACATCGGCGTCATCGGACTCAGCGTCATCGGACTCATCCTGGTCGGCGTCGTCGACGTCGGCAGTTTCGGGCGCAGCAGAATCGACCTCGGATCCTTCCACGGCGTCAGCCGTGGCGTGGGCCGTGCTTTCAGCGGGCCCATCCAGCTCAGTCTCAGTTACCTCGAGCTCCTGCTCAGACACTTGGTCTCCTGCTTCCTCATTGCCTAACATGCCTATTTAAATGGCTCAATTCCGCAAACCCTGTGAATTCCCTTGATTTTCCGGGGATTTCACGCGGTTTGCGGAGCGATCCGCTTAGTGGTTCGTGGTGCCGGTAGCGCCGAAAACCCATTTGATTCCCGTACCGAAAGCCAGGTCCAGGATGGTGACGACCAACATCATGATGGCCACGAACACCAGCACCACGACTGTGTAATTGACCAGTTCCTTGCGGGTGGGGGCAACTACCTTTTTGAGCTCGCCAATTACCTGGCGGACAAAAAGAGCAATTCGAGCGAAGAGTCCGGAATCGGACTTCTTGGCAGGGCGGCCCTTCGAGCTGCTCGCAGCTGTTTCGGTCACCTGATCCTCACTCATCTATGCAAACGTCGTTGACCCGACTCTGATCAGAGTCATGGTTGCTGCGCTTGTTCCGAGCGAAACCCGGAACAGCTTGCGCAGGGCAGACAGGACTCGAACCTGCAACCTGCGGTTTTGGAGACCGCTGCGCTACCAATTGCGCCACTACCCTATGGAACGAATCCATATTTGGCCGCACTCCATCATTGCCAAGGAATCCCCAAGAACACGGGATTCCGAGCCAATCTGGGGCGCGAACCATTGTGATGTTTTTCAACACCGGTGAACCAGTCTACGCAACAACGTCGCGATAGTCGAACCGGGCCATTTCCGGAGCGTTCAGGCCTTCCCGCTCACGCGATCAGCCTCGTGTGATCAGCGCTCGTTTGATCAGCATGCACTGTCACTTTCGAGACGTTAGCCCGATAGCTCCGCAGAACAGCATAAAGTAGATTCCGTCGAATCCCACCATCCAGCTCATGAGCTGCCCGCGAAGAACGGTGCTTTAATGTCTGCCGGAATACCTGCCGCCCGCATTTCACAGCGAATTTCCGCCATCGCCGAGTCCGCCACCCTTGCCGTTGACGCCAAGGCCAAGGCGCTCAAGGCAGCGGGTCGCCCCGTGATCGGCTTTGGCGCCGGGGAGCCCGACTTCCCGACCCCCGACTACATCGTCAAGGCCGCCGTCGAGGCCGCCTCGCAGCCGAAGTACCACCGCTACTCCCCCGCTGCCGGCTTGCCGGAGCTGAAGCAGGCCATCGCGGACAAGACCTTCCGCGACTCGGGCTACAAAGTCGATGCTTCCCAGGTGATGGTTACCAATGGCGGTAAGCAGGCTGTCTACAACACCTTCGCCACCCTGGTTGATCCGGGCGACGAAGTCATCATCCCCACGCCTTTCTGGACCACCTACCCGGAGGCAATCCGCTTGGCCGGAGGCGTTCCCGTCGAGGTCTTCGCCGGACCCGAGCAGGGTTACCTGGTCACCGTGGAGCAGCTCGAAGCCGCGGTCACCGACAGGACGAAGATCCTGCTTTTCGTTTCCCCGTCCAACCCGACCGGCGCCGTCTACAGCGCCGAACAAGTGGCCGAAATCGGAAAATGGGCCGCGGCCAAGGGCCTCTGGGTTGTCACCGACGAGATCTACGAACACCTGACTTACGACGGCGTCCCCTTCACCTCGATCGCCACTGCCGCTCCCGAACTCGGCGACAAGGTGGTCATCCTCAACGGTGTCGCCAAGACCTATGCCATGACCGGATGGCGTGTCGGATGGATGATCGGCCCGGCCGACGTCATCAAGGCCGCCACCAACCTTCAGTCGCACGCGACGTCGAACGTTTCGAACATCATGCAGATCGCTGCCCTCGCTGCGGTGTCCGGTCCGCTGACCGCCGTCGACGAAATGAAGGTCGCCTTCGACCGCCGCCGCAAGGCGATCGTTGCCGGACTGAACGCGATCGACGGTGTGGAATGCCCGACGCCGACCGGCGCCTTTTACGTGTACGCCGACGTCCGCGGGCTGCTGGGCAAGGAATTCCCGACGTCGAACGGTCCCGTCCGTCCGTCAACGTCCGCTGAGCTTGCCTCACTGATCCTCGACGAGGTTGAGGTCGCGATTGTTCCGGGCGAGGCCTTTGGCCCCTCCGGTTTCGTGCGCCTCTCGTACGCCTTGGGCGACGACGACCTCGCCGAAGGCGTTCGACGCCTCCAGGAATTCCTCGGCCAGGCCAAGTAGCCTTCCGCCCGCGCAAACGCCCGCTCACCTTGGGATAGAGGTGAGCGGGCGTTTGGGTTTAACCCGCCATAGGTGAGCGGGCGTTTGGGTTTAACCCACCACAGGTGAGCGGGCGTTTGGGTTTAACCCACCACAGGTGAGCGGGCGTTTGGGTTTAACCCACCACAGGTGAGCGGGCGTCAGAGGAGGCGGCGTTCGGCGGCCCACTTGGTCAGTTCGTGGCGGCTGGAGAGCTGGAGTTTGCGGAGTACCGCAGAGACATGGGTTTCCACGGTCTTGATGGAAATGAACAGCTCCTTGGCCACCTCCTTGTAGCTGTAACCCCGGGCGATGAGACGCATGACTTCCAGTTCCCTCGCGGAAAGACGGTCCAGCTCGTCGTCGGCGATCTCGGCCGGGGAAGTTCCAAACGCGTCCAGGACAAAACCCGCCAGCCTCGGCGAGAAGACCGCGTCACCGTCGGCCACGCGGACCACGGCGTCGGAGATCTCCGGGCCGGAAATGGTCTTGGTGACGTAGCCGCGTGCCCCGGCCCGAATGACGGCCACGACGTCCTCGGCGGCATCCGAGACGCTCAAGGCCAGGAAGCTCGTGCTCCCGCGCAACGCCGAGGATGCACTGATGACCTCCCGGCCGCCACCGCCAAGGCCGCCGGGCAAGTGGACGTCAAGAAGCACCACCTCCGGCTGAACCTCGGCAATCACGGCGATGGCTTGTTCCACTGTTCCGGCCTCGCCCACGACGTCGATCCGCGAATCGAGGTCGGCCTTCAGCCCGGACCGGAAAATGGCGTGATCGTCCACGATCACCACGCGAACCTTCCGCGTTACTTGCTCTGATAGGGCGTTCATACTTTGGCTTCTCCGTTTCGGTTCTCTGCTTTGTCGGCGTTCTCGACGGGCAGTTTCAGGCGTACTTCGGTGCCCTCGGAACTACTGCTGATGACCGCAGTGCCGCCGTGGCGTTTCATCCGTCCGACGATTGACTCCTTGACACCGAGCCGGTCTTCCGGGACGGCATCCGGGTCAAAGCCGGGTCCGCGGTCCCTGACGAAAACCTCGCTGCCGGTGTCGGAAGTCTCGAGATAGACGGACACGGCTCCGCCGCCATGCCGGGCAGCATTGTGCATGGCCTCCCGGGCCGCCAGGACGAGGGCTTCGTGCCTGTCCGTCATGGCGGTGTCTCCGACGCTGACGACGTCGACCGGATGTCCGTGGGCGTCCTCCACTTCGGCTGCGGCTGCGGCAATCCGCTCCGCGAGGAGCCCCGAATCCTTGGCGGCGTCCCGGTACAGCCAGGTGCGCAGTTCACGCTCCTGGGCACGGGCGAGGCGGACCACGTCCTGTTCCGAACCGGCACGGCGTTGGATCAAGGCGAGCGTCTGCAGTACCGAGTCGTGCAAGTGGGCGGCAATCTCGGCCCGCTCGGTCTCGCGAACCCGCGCTGCCCGCTCAGTTTCAAGGTCCTTCCAGAACTTCAAGCCCCACGGCAGCAGCACCAAGGCCACGCCGCCCAGCACCGCGATGGAAGCCAGCAGCGCGAGCCAGGTCTGCTCCCACGAGCCGGAACCGGACACCATGACCAACACCCCGGCAACCACCAGGGCCAGGCCCGCAGCAAGGCGGACCCAGCCACCGGCTTGGTCCGCCTTCGTCTTGTCCACCAGCCCGGCCCGGCGCGTCTCGTCCAACTGCATCCACGCGATCGCCGCCCCACCGAGTATGGCCGCCGCCGGGATCAGCGTGCCGAGGGGGACCTCGACGCCGAACTGCCGGGCGATCAGGATGGCGGCCACCAGGAGCAGGCCGGCCCCGAGGAGGATCTCTTTCCCATACTGGATCCGCCGAATCCTGAACCAGGAGGCGACGACGGGAGCCGGGGTGGACAGCGGCACCGGCTGCGCGCCGTCGGGCGCTGCAACGTCGGGAGGAATGCTCACCGAAGGAGGCAGGCTCACCGCGGGAGCAATGGGCGACGCCGGCCGGCGGCTGTTTCGGCGGGCGCTTTCGTCAGCGGTGGGCACCATGACCCAGAGCCAGGCGTAGAAAGCCAGGCCCGCGCCGCCGGCGAACGAGGCAAGGACCATGGCGAGCCGGATGTACTTCACGGGCCAGCCAAGATGGTCCGCCAGGCCGCTGCACACGCCGGCAATGATCCGGTCGCTGCTCCGGACCAGCGGCGGGCGTTGCGTGGCGGTTGTCATGAATCCATCCAAACACGTATCAGGGTCTTCGGCGCTCGAAGCAGGGCATCTCAGGGGGCCACTCAGGGAACGTTCAGGGTATCCCCCAATAGAGGGAGACGTCGCCGGACGGCAAGATCGAAGTATGAACGCGAACAGCATGAATCCAGAGGACCCCGGACAAGCTGCGGAGCCCGGACAACCTGCAGAATCCATCCAGCCGGCCGCGACGGGCGTGCCCGAAGAACCGGCCCAGCCGGACGCCGGCAACACCAGCGGCGCGGCACCGAATCACGCCGTGCCAGCTCCCCCGCAGAACTTCTTCAACTGGATCCGAAGCCAAGGCATCAGCCGTGGCCGGGACCGGTGGATGGGCGGCGTGGCCAGCGGCATCGCCCACCGCTTCGGCATCGATCCTTTGATCGTCCGCGGCATCTTTATCATCCTCACCCTCTTCGCCGGCATAGGCATCCTGCTCTATGGCATCGCCTGGGCGCTCCTGCCCGAACCCGATGGCCGCATCCATGCACAGGAGGCCGGGGCGGGCCGCTGGTCCGCAGGCATGACCGGAGCCCTCATCACAACCATCATCGGATTGCCAAGCCTCGGCCGCGGTTTCTGGGGATGGGGCTGGAATGGGGTTCCCGGACTCCTGTGGACGCTGTTCTGGGTAGGCGGCATCATCTACCTGGTCTATTTCCTGGTCCAGCGCAGCAAAGCCCGCAACGGAAGGCAGACGATGGGCACACACAACTACGCGGCCGCTCCAGGTTCCTTTGGCGGCGCGGAGACACACGCCTCGGCAGGCTACCCGGCCGGCCCTTACAGCGCGGGTCCTTACAGCGCCGGGACTTACGGAACCGGGACTTACGGAACCGGCGGAACCGGTAATTACGGAACCGGGGGGCCGGGAACCCCCTCGGGCCCCGTCAATCCCGCAGGGCCCTACCCACCGGCCGGCGTTCCCAACCGCCCCGAACGCCCCGAGCGTCCAAGGCGGCAGGGGCCGGGCGCGGCCATCGTAGCGGTCTCAGCGGGGGCTGCCCTGCTGGCCGGCGGAACACTCAAGCTGCTCGACGCCGGCAACGTCATCCATCTGGGCGATGCCGCCAACGCGGTGGTCTGGGCCACAGGCGCCGGAGTCCTCGGCCTCGGGATCCTTGTTGCGGGGCTTCGTGGCCGCACGTCGGGACTACTCGGCTTTCTGGCCATAGCCACGCTGGTGATCGGCGGCATCTTCAATATCGCGCCCAACGCGGACCACTTCCGTCTCCAGAATGCCCAATGGAATCCTGTGAGCATCGACGATGCCCGCAAAGGCTTCGACATCACCGGGGTCAACGGGACCGTCGACCTGACCAAGCTGAACCTGAGCGCGCCGCTGAGCTCCGACGTCGTTGTTCCGATGGACGTCACCGCCAGCAATATCAAACTCGTCATCCCGGCGACCGTGCCGGTGGAGGTCCAGGCGGACATGACCTTCGCGAACCTCAAGCAAGACGGTAGCGCCGTCACCCAAAGCAATGGCGGTACCCGGGACAGCTTCAACACGGACAAACCCGGCGCCAAGCTTGTCGTCAGGCTCAACGGCACTTTGAGCAACGTCACCGTCCAGGAAGGAAACTGACATGAGCACGCACGAACCCACGCAGGCATTTGAAACAGCACCTGAAACCCCGGTTCAAACCGCCCGGGCAAGGGTAGGCACCGTGGTCTGGGGGCTGATTGTCCTGGCACTCGCAGCTTTGATCATCATTTCCAAACTCGGCCTCGTGGTCCTCAACGGCACCTATGTGCTGATCGGGCTCATGATCGGAGCCGGCGCGGCACTCGTGATCGGAGGCCTGGTCTCCGCCCGCTCACGAAAAGACCGCGGGTCCAGCCCGGACTCCGGCGCCGCCGATTCCGACCACCGCTAGCAAGCAGCACGTGACAAAGCAGCCACAACAGGGAAGGCTCTAGCCATGAACAAGTTCTTCAGCATCGTACGGGGCATCGGCCTGAAGCGCGGTCCGCAGCGTTTGATCGGAGGGGTTTGCGGTGGCATCGCCGCCAAGCTGAATGTGGACGTAGCCTACGTCCGCATTGGCTACCTGATCTTCTGCCTGCTACCAGGACCCGCCGTCGTGATCTACGTGGTGGCATGGTTGCTGCTTCCCAACCAAAGCGGCACCATTGCGCTGGAATCCTTCCTCACCCAGCGCTCGCAAGGCAGGAACTAGCACAGCCCGGGTTCGCCCGGGCTGTTTCCTGGTTGTTTCAAAAGTCTCATCCGCGGCGGTCACGGTTTGTGTCCTACCCCACATTGCCCCCTACAATCATTGTGAGCTCAGCGTGGCGCTCTGCACGTATACCTCCTAGCCAGGATTTGAGCCCTCATGAAAATTGGAATCCTTACCAGCGGTGGCGACTGCCCCGGACTTAATGCCGTCATCCGCGGCGCCGTCCTCAAGGGAATCGCCATCCACGGCCAGGAATTCGTCGGTTTCCGGGACGGTTGGCGGGGCGTCGTGGAGGGCGACGTCATCGACATTCCCCGGACTATGGTCCGCGGTATCGCCAAACAGGGTGGAACCATCCTTGGCACCTCCCGCACCAACCCGTTCGAAAACGGCGGCGGGCCGGATGTCATCAAGGCCCACATGGACCGCCTCGGCATCGACGCCATCATCGCCATCGGCGGCGAAGGCACCTTGGCCGCCGCGAAGCGCCTCACCGACGCCGGCTTGAGGATCGTGGGCGTCCCCAAGACCGTGGACAACGACCTCGACGCCACCGACTACACCTTCGGCTTCGACACCGCCGTCCAGATCGCCACCGAGGCCATCGACCGGCTGCGCACCACGGGAGAATCCCACCACCGCTGCATGATCGCCGAGGTCATGGGCCGCCACGTGGGCTGGATCGCCCTGCACGCGGGCATGGCCGCCGGCGCGCACGCCATCCTGATCCCTGAGCAGAAGGTCAGCATCGAACAGATCACCGAGTGGGTCCAGGAGGCCCACGACCGTGGCCGTGCGCCGCTGATTGTTGTCGCTGAGGGCTTTGTTCCGGACCACATGGAGGCCCCGCACTCCGAACGCGGCCTGGATACCTTCGGCCGGCCCCGCCTGGGTGGCATCGCCGACCAGCTCGCGCCGGAGATCGAAGCCCGCACCGGCATCGAAACCCGTGCCACGATCCTCGGCCACATCCAGCGCGGCGGCGTCCCGTCGGCTTTTGACCGCGTCCTGGCCACCCGCCTGGGCATGGCGGCCATCGATTCCGTCGTGGAAGGCCGCTGGGGAACCATGGTGGCCCTCAAGGGCACGGACATCGAGCATGTGGGCTTCGAAGCCGCTTTGGGCAAGCTCAAGACCGTCCCGCAGAACCGCTACGACGAAGCTGCGGTGCTGTTCGGCTAAGCGGGTTCTTCACAAGAGCAGATTCTTCAAGGAGCAGGCAGGTACCACCCGGTGCCTGCCTGCGCCTTTCCTTTTCCGGGACTGCATAGACTCGATGTCATGGAACTTGATGCGGGATCGGCGGAAATTGTGCTGCTGGCCTGGGCCCGGCACTTAGGGTTCGACGACGAGGCCTTCAGTTTCGTCTCCGGCTCACCTGCTGCCCGCACCGGGGAGCGGCTGGTCAGGGAAGACGAAGACGCCGAATCCATCACCTTCGTGAGGCTCTTTGGCCGCTCCGCATTGGTGGCTCCCGCGTGGGCGGTGGCTGCCGCCGTCGAGCTCTCGGACGATCAACTGAGCGAGCATTCCGCACTGTTGCGGATCAGCCGCGAACACGGCGGCCACGGGCTCGGGACGTCGGCGCTGCTGTTCGCCGACGACCTTCCCCTCTTCCAGCCGGGCGGCGAAGTCACCGTCTCGCACGGCCACCCGGAGGCGATCGAGCTGGAGGGCAGGTGCCCTCCAGACGACGTCAATGAAGTCCATCTCTCAAGGATGGACCACCATTTCACCGTGATGGACGGCAACGAACCGGACCGCAAACCGGTGGCCTGCGGCGCCTATGCGGAGTGGCAGGGGATCCTCGCGGACATGGGCGTCCTGGTGCCGCCGGATTTGCGCCGGCAAGGACTTGGAACCCTGGCTGCCTCGATCGCCGCCCACGAGGCACTCGCCTCCGGCCTGACGCTGCAATGGCGAACAGCGCTGGACAACCGGGGCTCCATGGCCTTGGCCCGAAAGCTGGGATTCGTCGACGGGGGCATCCAGACCTCCGTCCTGCTCCGCTAACCGCGAGTTGGCAGACGATGCCCCCATTTTGAGGGCATCGTCTGCCAGTTCGCGCGGGCTAGCCGTCTTGCGAAACAGTTTGAGTCTTAGCCTCGGACGGGGCTGCCGCCGGAGAACCCCAACCCTGGACGGCCTTGGGCTTGCCAAAAAACAACGCCGCTACTGCGCCCAGCAGAATCGCAAAAGCGGGCAGCAGGACCGACTGGCTCATCGCGGTCGAGAAGCCGTCGTGCAGGAATTCGGGNCGGCCTTGGGCTTGCCAAAAAACAACGCCGCTACTGCGCCCAGCAGAATCGCAAAAGCGGGCAGCAGGACCGACTGGCTCATCGCGGTCGAGAAGCCGTCGTGCAGGAATTCGGGCAACTTGCCGGTGAATCCCCCTTCGCCTGCCGGGGCAGCGCCTGGCGGGGCCGCGGGCAGCTCAGCCGCGAGCCGGGACTGGATGAGGGCAGCAATCGCGGCCGATCCCAGGACCGCACCGATCTGGCGCGTCGTATTGAAGACGCCGGAACCGGCGCCGGCCGAGCGCGGCGGCAGGTTGCGGGTTGTGGCGTTGGAGACCGGGCCCCAAATGAAACCATTGGCCACGCCCTGGAGGGCGCTGGGCAGCAGGAACATCCAGATGGGAGTGTCCGGCTTCAGCAGCGTCCCGGTCCAGAACAGGGCACCGGACAGGCAGAGGAGCCCGAAGGCCGCGAACCAGCGCGGATTGATCCGGTCGATCAACTTGCCGACGAAAGGTGCCAGGGCGCCGGAGATCACGGCCATGGGGATCATGAGCAACGCGGACTGCGTGGGGGTCAACCCACGGACTACCTGGTAGTAGAAAATGGTGGGGAGCGGGAACGCTGTGATGGTGAAGCCCACCGCCATGATGGTGGTGTTACCCAAGGAGAAGTTGCGGTCCTTGAACAGGCCCAGCGGCAGCAAGGGCTCGCCGCCGCGGCGCTCCAGCAGCCACTGCCAGAAGACGAACCCGGCAAGGACAACGAGCCCCGTGATGATCAGTCCCCAGACCGTGATGGGCCCGGTGACGGTGCCCCACTTGTAGCTTTGGCCTTCCTGGATGCCGAACACCAGCAGGAACATGCCGGCCGCGGACAGCAAAACACCCACGACGTCGAACTTGTGGCTGTGCGTGGTCAGCTTCGGTACCAGCCGGGTCACGAGGACGAAGGCAACGACGCCGATGGGAACGTTGACGAAGAAGATCCACTGCCAGCCGAGGCCGTCAACCAACACGCCACCGAGGATCGGACCGACGAGGATGGCCATGCCAGCCGTCGCTCCCCAGAGGCCCATGGCCGCGCCGCGGCGGTCCGGCGGGAAGATCCTGGTGATGACGGCCATGGTCTGGGGCGTCATCATGGCTGCGCCGATGCCCTGGACCACCCGGGCCGCGATCAGCATGCCGATGTCGCCCGAGAGGCCGCACCACAGCGAAGCGAGCGTGAAGACCACGAGGCCGATCAGGTAGAGGTTCTTGGGCCCGAAGCGGTCACCGAGCCGTCCGGTGATCAGCAACGGCACGGCGTAGGCGAGGAGGTAGGCGCTCGTCACCCAGATAACGGCGTTGATGTCGGTATGCAGGCCCTCCATGATCCGTGGGTTCGCCACGGAGACAATGGTGGTGTCGATCAGGATCATGAAGAACCCGACCACGAGGGACCACAGTGCGGGCCACGGTTTAGCTACGTTTTCCATGGGTTTCCTTTGACTGTGCTGAATATCTTGCACGTTGGTGCGTTGGCTGGGCGGTTACCACCGCAACTGCCCGCTGCGGAGATCGTTTTGGAAGCTGCGTATCCAGTCGATTTCCGTCCGCAGCATGGTTTGTTGGTACTTGACGTCGATCCAGAACTTGGTCTCGACGCCTTTTGCGGCGACAGCTTCTTCACCGCGGACCAGGAAGTCGAGTTGGTCTTCCAGGTTCGCCACGCGGCGGTCCAGGAGTTCGAGGACGACGCCGGACGGCAGGTTGTGTGCCTCGGCGATCGCGTGGGGGAAGCTCGGGTATTCGTT
The DNA here is from genome assembly GCF_036662515.1 of Arthrobacter sp. S2(2024). Lineage (NCBI taxonomy): Bacteria > Bacillati > Actinomycetota > Actinomycetes > Micrococcales > Micrococcaceae > Arthrobacter > Arthrobacter sp. S2(2024). The sequence goes on from NZ_JAYKZI010000002.1 coordinate 612,705, forward strand.
CACGGGTTCCGCCAGCATGTTCTGGAGGCGCTCGGTCAGCGCCTCCCTGCCGGTTCCCGTGATTCGGTAGGTGGTCCGTTCGGGCCGGTTGCCGGCGCGGTCAATGCCCGTGGACTCGACGAAACCCGCCTCTTCCAGGCGGCCGACGGCGTGGTAGAGCGTGCCCGGCCGGACCTTGACCAAGCGGTCCTCGTGACGGGCCATCAGGAGCTGGTACATCTCGTATGGATGCATCGGCGCCTCCACGAGGAGGGCCAATGCGGCGACACCAAGTGGAGTCAGTGCGGCTCGTGCCATTTCCCCATCCTCCGTACGAACTATTCCACAACAACTATTCCACATGGAATATTTGGTCGCAAGGCGGCCACCGCGGCCGCGCCGCCAGGCACGGGCTCAGCCCGACGGCCCCTCTTGGTCTATCCGAGCAGTTCGAGAATCTCCGCGCGGGCAAACATCCGGGCGGCCTCGCGCGCTGTGGGCGCACCGGCGTCGGGATCTGCGCCGGCGTCAATCAGAACCCGGGCCACCTCCGTGTAGCCCTTGAAAACCGCGCCGGCCAGCGGAGTCTGGCCACGGTCGTTTGCCCCGTTCGCATCGGCACCGTGGTACAGCAGAAGCTGAACGGTTTCCGCGTGGCCGTGGTAGGCGGCCAGCATCAGGAGAGAGTCGCCTGCGGCAGTGCGCATTCCAGCCGGAGCACCGGCGTTGAGGTAGCTCCGCAGGAGCTCCGAGTTGCCTTCCCTGGCGGCATCGAACAAGGTGTGCGCCAAGGCAACGGCCTCGTCATCGGCACCCGTCGCTTGGGCTTCAGCGTCCGTCGTTTCGCTCATCGATGGGGTCCCTTCAGGAATCCGGTCTGACGCCCCACCACCTGTCCGGCATCGGGCGCAACGATTACTTCCTGGGCGGCCGGATAAGGCTCCTCACCGTCCAGCACGGTCAACACTTCGTGCGGGTCCACAGACCGCTTGATCAGGGCCAGTCCTACTGCCCCCATTTCGAAGTGCTGGGCCACAGATGTCAGCGTACCCACCTTGCGCTCTCCGGCAAATACAACGCTGCCCGGCGCTGGAAGGGTGTGCTGCGAGCCGTCCAATTGCAGGAAAACGAGCCGCCGGGGCGGGTGTCCGAGGTTGTGGACACGGGCAATGGTTTCCTGGCCCTTGTAGCAGCCCTTGGACAAGTGGACCGAGGTCCGGAGGAGATCGAGCTCGTGCGGGATGGTCTTCTCGTCCGTCTCCGCGCCGAGCCGGGGACGCCAGGCGGCAATGCGGAGCGCCTCCGCGGCCAACGAGCCAGCGAGGGCCATGCCCTCAACGGCCGCTTCAAGCTCGTCTGCCGGAATGAGGTACTCGAACCAGGGCCTCTCAAGGCCGGGGTGGGAGTTTTCCTCCACCACGCTGTAGGAATAGCCGCCGACGCCGATGTGCGGCCACGGGTCTTCCCAGACGAGCCGCCCGGACCAGGCGTCAACGGGCTTCGTTGAGCCAACGACGGCCCACTCGGCCGACACATCGGCCACCTCGACGCGCAACATGAACCGCATTTTGTTGAGCCACTCGGCCAGCGGGGCAGCCTCGGCGGCTTCGACCAACAGCCAGGTGGTCTCGCCGTCGTCCACCACGCGGGCGTCGAACTCAATGCGTCCCTGAATGGTGAGGAGCAACAGTTCGCTTGAGACGCGCGGCTGGAGGTTGGTCAGTTGCTGCGAGGAAAGAGTATTGAGCCAGCTCAGGCGATCCGGTCCGGTGACCGTGACAACGCCCCGGTAGGAAAGATCGACGACGGCGGTGCCTGCGGCGAGTGCGCGCTGCTCCCGCAGGGGCTCGCCGTAGTGGGCCGCGACGCCGGAGTCCTCGCCGCCGCCTTCTACAGCTCCGGGGCGCGACAATAGGGGGCTCGTGTAAGTCATATGTAGTAGAAGTCCTTGGGGCTCAGCGGTATTCCGGGTTTTCAAAATCGAAGCGCGTACCGGCTTTCCATTCGTCCGGGAGGTTCCCGTAGGCAGGAATGCCGCCTACGTCCTTGAGCATCCGGGCGTAGTGGAGCAGGTTCCAGGTCATGAAGGTGGTGTTCCGGTTGGTGAAGTCGCTCTCAGGACCACCGGACCCTTCGTCGAGATAGCTGGGCCCGGGGCCGACGGCGCCGATCCAGCCGGCATCGGCCTGGGGCGGAATGGTGAAGCCGACGTGCTGGAGGCTGTACAGGACGTTCATGGCGCAGTGCTTGATGCCGTCCTCGTTGCCGGTGATCAGGCAGCCGCCGACCTTTGGATAGTAGGCCCACTGGCCTTTGCTGTTGAGTTGGCCCGAATGGGCGTAGAGCCGCTCGATGAGCTTCTTGGTCTGGGAGGAGTTATCGCCAAGCCAGATAGGACCGGCCACCACCACGATGTCGGCCTCCAGCACCGCCGGATACAACTCCGGCCATTCATCCGTCGCCCAGCCGTGTTCCCGCATGTCCGGATACACACCGGCGGCAATGTCGTGATCCACGGTCCGGATCACCTGGGTACTGACGCCCTGCTTTTCCATGATGCGCCGACTGATGGCAATCAGTCCGTCGGTATTGCTCACTTGCGGCGATGGCTTGAGCGTCCCGTTGAAAAAGACCGCCTTGAGATCGTCATAGCTGGCAGGTTTAGTTGCTTCGTTCACTTGCTGCTCCCCTTTGGTTCGAACTGCGAAACGGGACGTTCAGTGAGACCTCTTCGGTGAGACCTTGAAGCTATTTAACAAGCACCCTAGGAGAGCTTGTTCAGGAAAGCCGAAGCGTGGGCCTCAAGCGACTTGCCCGGAGTGGACACATCCCAGCGCCACAACAGATTGCCATCCACGAGGCCGAAGATGCGTGTGGCCGCAGTGTATTCCTTGGAGTGGCCGCCGCGCATCACCATATCGGTGCTCATCTGGATCTGCGGCCCCTTGATTTGACCGTAGTACAGCTCGCTGATGCCACCGGGATGGACAATCGTCACAGTGATGTCGAACCCGCCGTCGGCGTTCCGGTGGGCTTCGACGTCATCGGCAGTTTTCAATACCGGGACGATTTCGGCGGGAATCAAGCCGGGGCCGCCGTCGGCGTCGAGCATTTTCCGCTCCAGCGCCCAAAAGCCTGTCTCCACGGTGAGGGGCCGCAATTTGGTGCCGTCCTCGTCGCTGAGCCAGCTTTCCGCCCGATACTCCAGGTAGGGCAGGCCGTGGTGCGTGAAGGAGACGTGCTGGATGAAGTGATCCGAGTCTTCTTCACCGCTTCCAAGCCGTCCCCGGCCTTCCCACTCACCAATGAGCCAGGAAAGGGGTACCAGTTCGGGTGTCAGGTCGGAAGGAATTTCAATGGGCACAGCAATTACCTCAGTGGACCGGAAGGTACGGGTTGATCAAAAGCGATGGGAGCTCTACTTCTGGCCTTTGAAGAGGCGGTAAACGACAAAACCAGCGAACCACGCCATCGAGAGGCTGGCCAGGCCGAGGAGGACAAGGAAGAAGATTTCAAATGCAAGTACGGACATGATGCCATCCTAACTGTTAGTAGATGAGTAGTTTGTCGATGAAGTAGCACAAGGCGCCAACCGCCCAAACGGGGGCGACGCCCATTCCAAGGACAGCCGGAAAGTTCAGGCGGCCGAGCCGAAGCGTCACCATCCGACGGAAACTGACCAGGACCGAGCCGATGACGACGCCCACCACGATGGCGGCCACGATCGCGATGTTGGAGAACACCAGGCCTGCCAGCGGAGCCACCAACCCGGCGGCCACGATGCCCAAGGGCGCCACGACCCGGTCCGGCCAGCGCAACAAGCCTGCGAGGAGGGCGACAGCGGCGCTGAGAGCAGCGACCAACACCATTTCCTTGATCCCATTGAACCTCGCCCCCGCAATCCAGCCAGCGCCAAGGCAGCTCAGCAGGACACCGGCGCAGCTGCCCAGAGTGGACTCGAGCCGTTGGGCCTGACCGGTTCCGCGGATCAGCTGCACGACGAACACCGCAATCACGCCTGCGGCGATGAAGGCCGGAGTTGCATCGAGAAATCCGGGGGCTGGCACGAAGCCGGCAGCCAAGGCTGAACCCGCGCCGCTCAGGCCGATCACCGTGGCGAGCGTTTTCTTCGCCGGGACGGCTAGAAAGTGGGGCCAGCCGATGCCAACCGCGGCCGACGCCAGGATTCCGACGGCGACCAACCCTTCCGTGGGGCCGTAAGAGCTGGCGACGAAAACCGCGAGCGCCACGAGGCCGACCACCCCGATGCTCCAAGACTTCACTGCGCCCCTGACCTCACTGTGTCCCTAACCTCGCCGCGCCTTCATGGGATCCTCGATGGGCCCATTTCGTTCCAAGCCGCGAGCAACCTCCTGCCAATCCTGCCTTATACGGCACAAATATGTCGCAAACATGGGCTGAAGGTGACACGAATCCCTGACGTTGCAGGGGCCTTTGGGTATACTCGGTTGTCAACAGCGCTTCTTGTTGCAACGCTTCCGTTACAACGGAACCACGCCCCATAAGCAGCTACCGGCCGGTGGAAACCCGGTTCAGACGCCCGATGATGCGCGGACCGCCCATTGGAGGAACTATGTCGCACATCCTGCTCCTGACGAACAGCACCGGGTCGTCGGTAGACATCCTGCCCGCCTTGGAGCTCTTGAACCACCGGGTCCACATCCTTCCGGCAGAGCCAACGGCCTTGCTCGAAACCGACCCCACCGACGTCGTCTTCCTTGATGCCCGCAAGGACCTCGTGGGGGCCCGCTCCCTGACCCAGTTGCTCAAAGCCACGGGCTTGAGCGCCCCCCTCATCCTGATCCTCACGGAAGGCGGCATGGCTGCCGTCTCTTCCGCATGGTCCGTTGATGACATCGTCCTCGACTCGGCCGGCCCGGCCGAAGTCGAAGCCCGGATCCGCCTGGCCGTGGCCCGCGCAATCCCCGGCGAAGAGGAAACCAACACCGAAATCCGGGCGGCCGGCGTCGTGATCGACGAGGCAAGCTACACGGCCCGCGTGAACGGGCAGCCGCTCAACCTGACCTTCAAGGAGTTCGAACTCCTGAAGTATCTCGCCCAGCACCCGGGCAGGGTATTCACCCGTCAGCAGCTTCTCACCGAAGTATGGGGCTACGACTACTACGGTGGCACCCGCACCGTGGACGTCCACGTCCGGCGCCTGCGCGCCAAGCTCGGCGTGGACCACGAGAACCTCATCAGCACGGTCCGGAACGTTGGCTACCGGCTGACGTTGGTCCGCCTGCCGGAAGATGAGCTCACGGAGGCCTAGGCTTCCGAACCCCAGGGTTATAGGACAAAACGTGTGTATGGATTGTGCCTGCTTCCCAGTGTTGGCGGGCGAATTTCGGGGTAGCTAAGCTTTGGAAGCTTAGGGTGGCTGGGGTGCTTGCATATCTCT
>NZ_JAYKZI010000003.1:0-610942 GCF_036662515.1 Arthrobacter sp. S2(2024)
CGGCGCGGCCGGGCCCTCGCAGTCCGGCCCGGAAGCCGTGCCGACACACTGGGTCTCGATGATCAAGCACACCCTGGCCCACCTCGGCCCCGCCGTCTCGGCCGACCGCATGCTCCAGGACTACGTCAACACCCTCTACCGCCCCGCGGCTGTCGCCGGGAGGCAGGCGGGAACGGCGTCGTTCAAGGAAGCGAAGGAGCTCGCGGCCTGGACCACCAAGGTCCGCACCGCCTGGCCACAGCTGATCGTGGAACACGTCGATTCCATCGGCGTCTCCGAGGAGCCCCAGATCGGCGACACCCTCCAGGTCAACGCCTACATCGCCCTGCACGAACTCACGCCCGAGGACGTGTCGGTTGAGGTGGCGTATGGCCGGGCCCAGGACGGAGACGAACTGGAAGATGTGGCCCTGGTCGAGCTGACCGAAACGGAGGACCTTGGCAACGGGCGCCACCTGTTCACCGGGTCCATCCTGATCAACCGCTCCGGATCCTTCGGTTACACCGTCCGGGTCTTCCCGAAACACCCCTCCCTGGCCTCCAAGGCCGAACTGGGGCTGATCGCGAACGCCTAGGAATGCGCCCCCGCTGCTGTTCGAGCAGCGGGGGCGCGTTCCACCCCGAGCTTCATCGCAACGCGCGGTGAGTAGTTCCACGGCCAACATCAAACACAAGGGAGTGACGATGGCTTCGAAGAAAGTCTTGGCGATTGTGCTGGCCGGCGGTGAGGGAAAACGACTCATGCCGCTTACCGGAGATCGCGCCAAACCAGCCGTCCCGTTCGCAGGGAGTTACCGGCTGATCGACTTCGCCCTGTCCAATCTGACCAACTCGGGCTATTGGCAGATTGTGGTGCTGACCCAATACAAGTCCCACAGCCTGGACCGGCACATTTCAGAAACGTGGCGGATGTCCGCACAATTGGGCAACTATGTAGCGTCGGTTCCGGCTCAACAGCGCGTCAGTAAAAGCTGGTTCCTAGGCAGCGCAAATGCGATCTACCAGTCGCTCAACCTCATCGAAGACGCCCGTCCTGACATCGTCGTGGTCGTGGGTGCTGACCACGTCTACCGGATGGATTTCGAGCACATGGTGCGTAGCCATATCAGCTCCGGCGCAAAGGCCACTGTGGCGGGCGTGCGTCAACCTCTGGCCATGGCCGACCAGTTCGGCGTGATCGAGGTGGACGAGGCCGCTGGTTCCGATACCGCGAGCGGCGGCGCGGCCAAGAGGATCGCAGCATTTGTGGAAAAGCCGGCTTCGGCGCGTGGGCTTCCTGAAGACCCTTCCCAGTTCCTGGCATCGATGGGGAACTACGTTTTCGACGCCGATGCCTTGGTGGGGGCGCTTGAACACGACGCCACCCGGCAAGACACGAAACACGACATGGGCGGTGACATCATCCCCTATTTCGTTTCCCGTGGCGAAGCGTTCGCCTATGATTTTTCAAGCAATGATGTCCCAGGGGCCACGGATCGTGACCGCAACTACTGGCGCGACGTCGGTACTATCGACTCATACTTTGAGGCACACCTCGATTTGATTTCGCCGGATCCGGTGTTCAATCTCTACAACTCCGATTGGCCGATCTACACACGGCAAAGCGCTTCGCCTCCGGCCAAGATGGTTCGCGGGGAAGGCGGAACCGTCGGCACGGCCCAGGACTCGATTGTTTCCAACGGCGTCATCGTATCGGGCGGTCTCGTGGAAAATTCGGTGCTCTCCAACGATGCGTTCATTTCCAGTGGTGCCCGCGTTATCGACTCGGTGCTGTTGGACAACGTCACCATCGGCGAAGGGGCGGTGGTCAAGCGGGCCATCCTGGACAAGAACGTCAGGGTTCCAGCCGGCGCAACCATCGGCCTGGATCCGGACCTGGACCGACGGCGCGGCTATAACGTCACGGATTCGGGCATCACGGTCCTGAGCAAAGGTCAACACGTACCTCTCCCGGATGAACACGACCGGGAACTCGCCCGTGCGGCACGCCTGGCTACCTGAAGTCGCGGGAGTTGGACTTCACTGTCAGGACCAGGGGTTCCAGCTTGTCCGCCACGAGATTGGTGACTCCTTCCGGCGATCGTTCGAGGAAACCCCGGACGACCAGCGCGGATGATTCCCGGGCGACGCGGCGATGCCTCTTCCAGAGGCCAACGCTGCAGATGACATTGAGGATGCCGCTCTCGTCCTCCAGATTCACGAAGGTGATCCCTTGCGCGGTCTGGGGGCGTTGGCGGTGGGTCACGACGCCGGCCACTTCAACACGCGTGCCGGACTCGACCTGGGAGAGCCGGTCCACCCGCAGCACCCCCCTCGAATCCAGGGCCTCGCGGGCATGGCGCATCGGATGGTCATCGGTGCTGATTCCTGTCGCCCACATGTCGTAGGCAACATTTTCCAGGGGGGAGAGCTCGGGCAGCAGCGGTGGCTGGACGGCGACGTGGGTCCCCGGCAATTGTCCTTCCCGCTCGAGCGCGGCATCTCCGGCTTGCCACAATGCTTCGCGGCGGTTCATTCCCAGCGAATCGAGTGCTCCCGCTGAAGCGAGTGCCTCCAGCTGATCCGCGCTGAGATTCGCGCGGCGGGACAGATCCGCCATGTCCCGGTAGGCGCCATGCTCCGCACGCTCGGTGACGATCCGCTTCGCCACTTCGGCGCCGATGGACGTGACGCCGTCGAGCCCCAACCGCACGGCGCGTGAGCCATCCCGCCGGTGCAGGTGGTCCTCGCGTGGTCGATCCTGCTGGAAGAGGCCGATCTCCGGCTGGTGGAAGTCCAGGCAGGAATCCATGCCGCCCACTTGGCCTGTTTCGGCACTTGCAGCCTCGTCGAGCACTTCGAGGGTCGCCTCGGCAAGGGAATGCAGTACATCCGGGCGCAACACCTGGACCCCGTGCCTGCGGGCATCCGCCACGAGGGTTTGCGGGGAGTAGAAGCCCATGGGTTGTGCCCGCAGCAGGGACGCGAGAAATGCGCCAGGGTAGTGCAGCTTCAGCCACGAGCTTGCGTAGACCAACACCGCGAAGCTCAAGGAGTGGGATTCCGCGAAACCGAAGTTCGCAAAGGCCTGGATCTTGGCGTAGATGGCATCGGCGTCGTCCTTGCTGATCCCGTTGGCCGCCATCCCCGCATAGAGCTTGGCCTCGAGCGACTCGATCTTCTCCCGGCCCCGTTTGGAGCCCATCGCGCGGCGGAGCAGGTCCGCATCCTCGGCGGTGCAGCCGCCCACGGCAACTGCCATCTGCATCAGTTGCTCCTGGAACAAGGGCACACCCAAGGTCCGCTTAAGCACGGGCTCCAGCAATGAATGAAGATACGTGATCTTTTCCGTGCCTGCGCGGCGCCGGATGTAGGGGTGGACGGCGCCACCTTGGACCGGACCTGGGCGGATCAGCGCGATTTCGACCACCAGATCGTAGAATTTCCTCGGTTTCAGCCGCGGCAGTATGCTGATCTGGGCCCGTGATTCCACTTGGAACACCCCGATCGAGTCGGCCCGGCAGAGCATGTCGTAGACGGCCGGTTCTTCCCGCGGGATGGTCTCGATGGTCCAACGCTCCCCGAAATGCTTGTCGATCAAATCAAAGGAGTACTGCAGGGCGGCGAGCATGCCCAGGCCAAGAAGGTCGAACTTGACCAGGCCCATCCACTCGCAATCGTCCTTGTCCCATTGCAGGACCGTGCGGTTTTCCATCCGGGCGCGTTCGATGGGTACCACCTCGCCGACAGGCCGTTCGGTGAGGACCATGCCGCCGGAGTGGATGCCCAGGTGCCGGGGGAAGCCCAGTATCTGGTCAGCAAGGTCCAGGACCAGGGCCGGGATGTTGTTGGTCTTGCCATCGCTGAGATCGCCCCAGTGATCGAGCCGCTTGGACCAGGCGTCCTGTTGGCCCTGGCTGTAGCCGAGTGCTTTGGCAATGTCCCTGACGGCGTTCTTCGGCCTGTAACTGATGACATTCGCTACTTGGGCCGCGTTGAACCGTCCGTACTTGCGGTAGACGTATTGGATGACTTCTTCCCGCCGGTCCGAGTCGAAATCGACGTCGATGTCCGGTTCTTCTTCGCGGAGGCTGGAGAGGAAACGCTCAAACGGAAGGTTGTAGAAGATACTGTCGACCGCGGTGATCCCCAGCGCGTAGCAAACGGCAGAGTTCGCCGCGGACCCCCGGCCTTGGCAAAGGATGCCGCGGGAACGGGCAAACTGCACGATGTCGTGCACAATCAGGAAATAGCCGGGGAAGTTCTTCGCCTCGATCACTGCGAGTTCCTGCTCGATCCGGCGATGGACCCGTTCGTCGGCGTCCGGGTACTTGTCCCTCACCCCTTCTTCAACAAGTTGCCGCAGCCACGTGATGAGACTGTGCCCTGCAGGAACATCGAGCTTGGGAAGCTTCGGGCGGGCGGCCCGTAACTGGAATGCAAGCTCGTCTGCGATCTCGACAGTCCGTTCGACCGCGCCGGGGTAGCGGGCGAACCGCGCTGCCATCTCGGAACCGCTCCGCAAATGGGCGCCGCTGCTTGCGGGCAGCCACCCGTCCAGCTCCTCCAGGCTGCGGCGTGCCCGGACCGCCGCCATGGCCGTTGCCAGCGGATATCCCTCCGGGGACGCATAATGTACGGCGTTGCTGGCGATGAAAGGTATGCCTGCGCGCTCGGCAATCCGGACGAGGGCATCGTTGTGGCTGCTGTCGAGGGGATTCCCGTGATCGAAGAGCTCCACCACCACGTTTTCCCGCCCGAATCTCTCGATCAAGGCCTCCACTTCCAACGCAGCGGCTTGCTCGCCGTCGCTCATGAGGGCCCTCCGGACTGAGCCTTTGCGGCATCCGGTCAGCACCAGGCAGTGGTTCCTCAGCGAATGCGCCAGCTCGTCGAGGTCGTAGATGGGGTGGCCCTTCTCGGCGTCGGCCGCCAGATGGGCGGACGTCATGGCCCCTGCCAAACGGTGGTACCCCTCTTCCTGGCGGGCGAGGACGAGCAAATGGTCACCTTCGGGGTCGGCTTCGCCTTGCTGGGGTTTGCTGAGCCCGAGTGACAGCTCAGCGCCGAACACGGTCTTCAGCTCGTAGGCTTCGGCGGCCTCTGCCATTCGCACGATCCCGTAGAAGCCGTCATGATCGGTCAGTGCGAGGGCATGGAGGCCCAGCCGGACCGCCTCCTCAACCATCTTCTCGGGTGAGGAGGCGCCGTCCAGGAAGCTGTAGTGCGAATGCGCGTGCAGTTCGGCATAAGGCACGACGGCGGCACCCGCCCTCGACGCGACCCTTGCGGGATCGAGGGGGACCGGGCGGTAAGGCCCGCGTTTCCTTGACCAGGCGGGGCTGTCGCCGCCGTCCCCTTTGGACTTGCCGATCTCCGGCACGCGCCGGTCCGACAGCGTGCGTTCGAACTCCGACCACGGGATCGACGGGTTGTTCCAAGCCATCTTTGTCTTCCTGACTAAAGTTCAGTGTCTGGTGTTCAGTCGTAGCGGGCCTCTGCCCACCAGTTCTGCTCGTCCAGGAGAAGGAGCCAAGCCTCTCCGTTTCCGTCCACAAGCTGGAACCGGTCCGCTTCAAGGCGATGATCGGCGTCCCACCACCTCTGCCGCAACGGCCAGGGGCCGGCCCACTGCGCTACCAGTCGCCGTCGTGCAGGGTCTCCGCCAGGACAGAACCACATGGGCGGTGCAATCAATCCGCCGCGATGGTCTGTACGGACTTTTTCCTTGTTCGCATCAAGCAGCAGGACGGGGATGAGGGAAGCGAACACCGTGGCGGGCTGCGGGTCTGGAATCCTGCCCGGCCACGGCCTGGAGGCCAGGGCGGCCGTTCCCGCGGGCAAGGCATCTCCCCAAGGAACCAGGCGGCGCCGCTCGGCCAGCAAGCGACCTCCGGAAACCGCGGGCACTACCACGGCTTCATGCCCCAGCATGCTTTGGATCCGGCTGAGTCCATGATGAATCTGTTCCTCGGCTCCGTCTCCAAAGAGCGCCCGACCATGATGGGCAATGGAATCCACACGGACGGGGACGAACTCGACCCTCGTGACCGGTGACGACAGTCCGCCGCGTGCCATGCCGCCGTCGTGCGTTCCGCTGGCTTGGGCAGTTTTATCGTTGGATACAGGGGGCTGCGACTGAAGCTGCCAACGCACCCTGTCCACGACGTCGCTGGCTGTGAAATGGCGGGGGTGGCCCCACGTCCGCTCGGAGCGGCTCCCTCGTTCGTCAGTGATCAGAACCCTCAGCTCCGTGCAGACCAGGCCTTCCGTCTGCACCCCGGCCACGAAGGCGTCTGCCGTGGCGCGGAGTTGGAAGGCGAGTTGGTCAACCCGGTCCAGGCCGGGTTCGAATTCGACACGTTGATCCAGTTTCCGCGGGGGAGTCCGGGGGATCACCTTGCGGGGATCCTGTCCGCTTGCCAGGGCATGCGCAGTGATTCCGGCAGCCCCGAAACGGGCCCTGACATCTGCGGCGTGAAGATTCGCGAAATTCCCCAAAGTGAGGATGCCAAGGCGTTTGAGCAAGGAAGCCAGCTTCGGCTGCCCCAGTACTTCCACCGGAAATGGAGCCAGGAAATCCCGGGAAGAACCCGTCGGGAGGACCAGGACGGCAGATAGTTCGCTGGTGCTCCGGGCTGCTTGCTCGGCGGCGAACACGGAATCGGCGATCCCCACCCGGGCCTCCACGGCGAGGCGGTCGGCCGATTCAAGCACAGCACCTGCGGCCGCTTCTTCTCCGCCGTAATACCGGGCGGCACCCTTGGCCCGGATAGCGCAGAGGCCGGGTCGAAGCACTTCCACTCCAGGGGTCCGTTCCTCGAGAGACGAGACCACAGGTTCGAATTCCCTCGCATCCCGCACCGGATCAACGGCACACACCACCAGCTCAGGGCAGCGGGTCTGCGCTTCCCGCAGCCGCAAGCCCCGGACCACTCCCTCTGCCCGGGCTTCCGCAGAGCAAGCAGCAATGACCCCTTGGCCGATGACTGCCACAGGTACATCAGGCGGCAGGGCATCTGCCAGGCGGGCGGCGACGAGGGGCCAATCCGGGAACCAAGTCACCAACGCCCGTACCGGGGTTTCAAGCTGAAACAGCATCATGCTCCCATCCGATGGCGGGACAGCTCCACCGGGCCGCTGTCCGCAAGATCCACGGAGGCCCTGCGGGAACTGCCCCGCAGCGCAACCTCGAGCTCGAGTTCCTGCTTGGCGAGATGTCCGTGGCCCTGTCCGAGCCCCGCCCACTCGTATCCATTCACGTGCAAGACGGCTTCACTCTGCGGCCATGGTCCCAAGACAAGGAGGACGGCACTCCGCTCGCGGAGCCTGGCTCCCAAGCGGGCGGCCTCGGCGGGTGCGACTCTCTCCGGAGCCCGAGCAAGGACCACCGAGAGCACGTCCGCCAGGGCGGCGATCACCGGCATCCAACTGGCCCCGGGGTCAGGCACCAGCACCAGCCGGTCGAGCGCAATGCCGAAACCTGCTGCCGCCTCGATCCCGAAGTCAGGCAGCCCAGCTACTCCGCACCATGAGCCATTGCGTGACGGCCCGGCCAACAAGGCCATGGCCAGCGACATGGATCCCTGTACGGAGTACGCCGCTCCCGGTCGCAGTCCGCCCGGGAGAAGCCTGCTGAGCGAGGGGAGTACGGGAAGCGAACGTTCGCTTCCGCGCTTGCCCTGCATGAGATGGATCTGCGCCTGCAAGTCATCGCGCAGCGAAGCCGGCGAAGCGGAAGACAGGCGGGATGACATGCTTCAATTTTCGAACATATATTCGAATGAGTCAATCGGGGGCCGGATCCCCCTGCGAGCGCGACCACGTGACGCTCGACAGTGAAACGGCCAGAATCGAGGCGAGGATCAATGCCGACGCCGGGGCGGCAACGGCCCACGGTGCCCGCTCCACGTAGTTGATTCCTTCGGCAAGGACGAGGCCCCACTCGGGCGACGGCTGATGGGGGCCGAGGCCCAGGAACCCCAGGGCAGCCAAGGCGAGCGCGATTCCCGGTATCCGGAGCATCGAATGCCTGAACACCGGGCCAAGGATGGTCGGGAGGATGTAGCGCCAGAGGATGCGGACCCTTCCCACGCCCAGGACCGGAAGGATCTTCACGTGGGGCTGGGCCCTGGCCTCCTGCGCCAGGGCGGCAGTGTGGGCGGCGAGGGGTGCCCAACTGACCAGGGTGACGGCTATCGCCGCACCTTCAGCCGATGGGCCGGTCATCACGGCAACGATCAGCCCGGCCAGGATAGGCGGAGCGGCGTTGGCTACTTCAAGGGGACCGGTGGCCGCGAGCGGGAAGAGCCCGACGACGATCCCGATCACAAGGCAAGCCAGGACCACGAGCAATGCAGTTCCCAACGTGGACACGGCGCCATGCCCCACCCGGGCAAGGAGGTCCCGTCCGCTTGCATCGGCCCCGAAGGGCAGCTCCAAACCCGGGCCGGCAAGCCGTGCATGGCTTGAGGTGAACGGATCGCGAAGCAAGCCCGCGACGACGATGAGCAGCAACGCTCCCGCAGCGACGAGCGGAACCGCGGCATCCCGCCGTCGTGGTGTTCCCGGGGAGTCCGGAACCGGAACTGTCCCCGAGCGCAGCGCTGCTCCCATGAGAAGGTTCCGGGCCGCGGCGCTGAGGGAACCTGCCCCGATCGCCAGCATGAGGAGGGCCAGTACTCCTGCCTGCAGCGCAGGTATGTCCTGGGCGCTCGCCGCCCCCAGGACCGCACGGCCCAAACCGGGAATCGCGAAGACCTTCTCCACGGCAACTGCCCCACCGGTGAGGCCAATGAGGACAAGCCCGATCTGGCTCATCACCGATGGCAGGGCCCGACGGAGCACAGCCGCGGTGAGCCTGGCGCGGCTTGCTCCGGCCATGGCCCACGTGGCCACCCATTTTTCGGCGAACGCCAGGCTGATGGCGTCGGACAGGAGCCGCCCGATGAGCCCGCCGGCGGGCAGGCCGAGGGCGAGAGCCGGCAACACCGCGTGGTCCAGGCCCTGCCAGCCATACGGCGGGAAGCAGCCCAGCCACACCGCGCCAACGACAAGGAGCATCGCCGCCAGCAGGAACTCGGGGAGCGCCGTCATGGCCGCCGCCACGACGCCGGAGCCCCGCCTGGGGTTCCCGGCGAGCCCCCGCATCACGGAAGGAACGCACAGTGCGGTGGCCACCACCGTTGCAACGGCCACCGCGCAGGCCATCAGGGTGACGGAGACGCCGAGGGTTTCCACAGTGCCGGCGCCAACAGGCGTGTTGGTGATCCAGGAATTTCCCATGTCCCCGCGCACAAGGCCTCCGGCCCAGTCGAAGAAGATGTGTACTGGTCCTCGATCGAGTCCAAGCTCCGCGCGGATCATGCCCAGCGTTTCGTCAGTCGCTTCCCGGTCGGCATACCGGGCCCGCAGGATGGTGTATTCCGGGCTGTGTCCCGAAAGCCACGGCAGGAGCCCGATCAGCACGACTATGGCAAAGAGCGCCACAGCTCTGGAAACAGCAGCTTTGATGAACGCGGGGCACCGCATCAGCCGGAGATTCCTGTCTTGCTGGTGATCAGGGCGCGCTCGCGGGGATCGCGTTCCACGTTGCGGATCCTGGCCGATTCGCCTTGGATGACGCGTTCATGCAGCAGCGGCACGGCCGCGTCCTTCGAGAGGATCAGTGCCTCGGCGGCGGCAATTGCCGCCCGGCGCTCCGGGCCTGCCGGGATGGCTGCGGCCTTGCTCAGTGCCGCGTCCACCTCCGGATCGCAGAACTGGGAGATGTTGAAGGAGCCTTTGCAGGAGAAGTCGCTGAACATGTAGGCGACGGGATCGCCGGAGTCGAGGACCGTGGCCCGGGACAAGATGAAGGCATCGAATTTGCCCGCCAAGGCGTCTGCCTCGATGTGCTGGTACTCGCGGACTTCCTGCTCCACGATGAAGCCGGCGGCTTCGAGCTGCTGCTCAAGCTGCACGGCGACCTCGGGCAGCTCGGCCCGGTCCGTGAACGTGCCAAGTTTGATGCGGCGGCCGTTGGCGGGTGCCGCTTCCGCCCGCTTTTTCAGGGCTTCGATGTAGGAGGCGTTTTGCCGCTCCTTGGCGGCCCAGGGGAGAGCCGGGCCGAGGAGGCCTTCGGCGATGTCCGCCCGTCCTTCGTAGACCCGGTCAACAATGGTGGCCCGTTCGACCGACGTCCGTGCCGCTGCCCGGACCGACGGATCCGCGAAAGGACCCGCCTTGGTGTTCAGGTAGAGGGTGTTGGTGCGGGGCATGGGGACTTCGTGGATCAAGTCCGCCTTGATCTGGGCGACCTGGCCTACGGGAATGGCCTCCACGACGTCGGCCGTTCCGGTCCTGAGGGCGGCAGCGCGTGCCGTGCCGTCGGGAACGTATTGGACGTCGACGCCGCCGCTCGCCGCTTTCTCGCCCCAGTAGTCGGCGAAGCGGTTGAGTGTTGCCGAGCTGGTGCCGTCCGCGGACGCCAGGACGTAGGGCCCCGTTCCGGCGTTGATGGGGCTCACGACGCCACCGGGCTTGTAGGCGGACGCGGCGAGGATGGAAAGCTGGGGACTGGAAAGCCGCTGCGGAACCAGCGGGTCGTCCGTCTGGGTGGTCACGACGACGGCGTTCCCGCCGTCGGTGCGGACGCTGAGCTGCACGCCGTCGAGGATCCGCGGCTTGGGCTTGGCATTGGCTGCTGCCGTTAACGACGCCGCCACTTGCTCCGCCGTCAGGAGCGTTCCGTCATGGAATTTCACGCCTGCACGGAGTTCGAAGCGCCAATTCCTGCCGTCCAGTTGCGTCCAGGCTGTTGAAAGCGATGGCTGGGCATCGCCGAGGGCATCCAGGACAACCAAAGTCTCGGCGGTCTTCCAGCGTGAGAGTTTGAAGGCGTCGTCGCTCAAGGGAGTAAGTCCTGAACGCGGTGGCTGCAGCATGGCTACCTTGATCCGGGAGTCGGTGCTGCTGGCTGATGGCGCGGTGCCTTGGGCGAAGCAAGCGCTGAGGGCGGCGGCCATTGCGGAGGAGAGGAGTATCGCGGCAACTGCTTTTGGGCGTGGAATAGCCATGGATTGGTGCCTGTCTTTCGTGGGTGTGAGTGGATCAAACGGTGTGGAGTTGTTGCGGACGCGGTGCCGGGACGGATGCCGGAAGGAAACGATGTATGAGTGCCGCGGAGCTCGCCGCGAGAATTGCCGACACCAGCCACGGAGAGACCGCGGCCAGGGATGGTGTGGTGGCCTGTTCATAGAGCGGAGCAAGGAGCATATTGCCGAGGAGAACCATGGTTCCGCCGCAACTCGCGAGCAAGCCGTAATAGGCGCCGGTGGAGCGTCCTGCGGCAAATTCGAGGACCAGATCCATGGCAACCGGTGCCACGCACATGTGCCCGACGGCGAGCGCAGTGACCAGCAGGAACGCCGGTAGCGCAGGGAATGCGTCGGGCGGGGGGAAGGCGGCCATGGCTGCGATAGCGACGAACCCCAGGGCCTGAACGGCAAATCCCGCGGCGAGCGCGACGCCCGGTCCCTTCCGTTTCATGAGCCTGGCGATGGGCCATTGCAGGGTGATGATCAAAATGGATGCGTAGGCGAAAATAGCCGAGAGCGCACCCAAACCCGCGTCGCTCCGTTCCAGCTCGATGGGCAACCCGAAGTAGAGCTGGTTGTAGGCAAAGAGGTTGACGCTATAGAAAGCCGCGAATGAGACGAAGCCCTTCTCCCTGAGGCAGGACCAAGCGTCCGACGGCGGCGCGGCGGCCGAGTTCCCGGCGGACGTTGCGACGGCGCTCGCCGTCGTCGCTGGTAGGAAAGTGCCGAAGACCACTGCCATCACGGCGAAGACCCCCGCCCCGACGAGCAGGGCCGCGTCGAAGCCGGTCTGAAGCAGGACGGAGCCGAGCAGGGGACCGGCCACGGCGCCGATTTCCCCGAAAATGACCAGCAGCGCGAAAAGAGTGGTTTTGTGGGGCTGAAGGGTGGCACGTCGTTCTTCGGCCCCACCCACAAGGCTTTCCAAAGCGGGTGAAAAGAGGGCGCCACCCGCCCCTGTGATGATGGCTCCCAGGAGGAAAAGGGGGAAGTCTGAAGCCCACAGCAACAAAAGGTACCCGGAGATCCGGGCGAGGCATCCGGCAATCATGACGGGCCGGGCTCCCCAACGATCCGCGGCGGCTCCGCCCACGAGGAACAATCCTTGCTGGGCGAAAGTACGTGCGCCGAGGACAATTCCCACGGCCATTGCGCCCATGCCAAAGTCCTCGCGCATCAAAACCGCCAGGAAGGGGACAACCGAGTAGAAGCCAAGGTTGAAGATGAGCTGGCTGGCCAGCAGTAGCCGGGGCGTGGGCTCCGCGCGTGAGTTCATGGCTTGTCCTGTCCCACGTCCCTGCCCAGTCCGGGGATGGAGGTGACAAGCTCCCTGGCCTCCCGGGTCTGTGGGTTCGCGTACACGGCAGAGGTGGGTCCTTGTTCCACGATGCTTCCCTCGGAGAGGACCAGGGTTTGGGAGCACAACCGGGCGACGGCGGCCAGGTCATGCGAGACAAACAGGAGCCCAAGCCCGTCCCGATGGACCAGCTGTTCCAAGAGGGCCAAGACCGAGTTCCTGAGGGGAAGGTCGAGTCCGCTCACCGGCTCGTCAGCCAGGAGGATGGTTGGCGCGGGGACCAGGGCCCGTGCAATGGCCACGCGTTGTTTTTGCCCGCCGGAGAGTTCCGAGGGCCGACGCGCAAGCAAGCCGCGATCGAGATCGACCCGTTGCAAGGCATCCAGGATCATCCTGCGGTGATCTCCATTGATGCGCAGTTGCCTCAGGGGTTCAAGGAGCAGCCGCTCCACGTTCATGCCCGGATCAAGGGTCGCCGCCGGATTCTGCGGGATGTATTGCACCGCGCGGCGGTACCACCTCAAGGACGACGCCGGGCCGGGCACAACCGGGGTGTCGTTGAACGTGACGGTTCCGGCGTCCGGCTTCTCCAAAGCAAGCAGGATCCGCAGGAGTGTCGATTTTCCGGCGCCCGAGCCACCCACCAGGCCAACGCTGTCTCCCGTGGCAATCCTGAGGGAAACGTCCTGCAATGCCGGCCGGGCCGGCCGTTGCTTCAGGAGTCTGCGGCCCGGGTAGCTGAGTCCGAGATTGCCAGCGCTCAGGACTGCCTTCATGCTGTGGCTCTCCGGCGGAGGGAATCGAATCCGAGATGGGCGGCTTCCACCAGTTGCTTCGTGTACTGGTGCCGGGGCCGCTCCACCACCGATTCCATGGATCCCTCTTCGACGATCCGGCCGGAACTCAAGACGAGGGCCTGGTGGCAAAACGCCGCAGCCACAGCAAGGTCATGCGTAATGAACAACATCGCGCCGGCGGCCGCGGAACGCGCGGATTCCGGATACACGGATTCCGAGCAAGCTGATTCCGAATACAGGGACAAGGCCTCAAGGACCTTGGCCTGGCTGACCATGTCCAATGCGGTAGTGGGTTCATCAGCTACCAGGACGGAGCTGCGGCAGGCAAGGGCGAGCGCGATGCAGACCCGCTGCAGCTGACCTCCCGACAGTTCGCCGCTGAAGCTTTCCATGGTCCGTTCGGCTTCCTCTATTCCCATCGACGCGAGCAGCTCAAGTGCCCTTTTCCGCGCCGCGGAGCCTGAAAGGCCGGCATGCCGCAGCGGGATCTCCAGCTGTTTGCCCAGGCGCACCAAGGGATTGAGCGCTGACATCGGGTCCTGATGGATAGCGGTGAGTCCCGAGCGGCGGGTTCGCCGGTCGGACAAGGTCACGTCTACTCCGTTGATCTGCAACTGCCCGGAGGCGCTCATCGAAGCCGGGAGCTGTCCCAGGAGGGCAGCCGCCGTCAGGGACTTGCCCGAACCCGAAGCTCCCAAAAGGGCCAGTCTTTGACCCCGGTCGACAGTGAAGCTGACTCCGTCAATCAGGGCGCGTCCATGGAGGGACACCCTCAAGTCTTGAACCAGGAGGGCAGGGTGCATGGTGAACTTTCGGCTAGGGGCGATATGATTACTGATGCTATCAATAATCATTATCATTAAACCAAATGTTTCCGGGGAGCCGCCTGATGATCGTGCCTGGAAACCATGGAGACTACCTTGGGGAACAAGCAGCCAGCGACGGCGATCTCCGGACCATGCGCGCGACCCTTCCTTTTCTGCTCCGTCACCTCGACGACGATTAAGGCCAGGTCACGTTATTGCGGCGTGGAGAACTGCGGCGTTTTCGGCTAGCCACGCTTGGCGGCGAAGAATCTTGTCCCCGATGCCCTCGTCCCACATCCGTTTCCACCCGCCGCCCTGGGTAAGCGCCCTGTGCCGCATTACATGCCAGGAGCGCTCGGCGGCGTTCCGGGTTACGCCAACAATCTTGGCCCGATCGGCCGGGCCCAAGCCGTAGGCGTCCACCAGCATGGCAGCCCGGGAGGCGGCGTCGACTCCGCGCATGACGGGATCGCGGTCGGCGACGGGCATCCACGCGCCCCACCAGAGGAGCAAGTTCGCGACCTCTTCAGACCGGGTCGCGGGGCGCAGCAGATCGAAGTCAATCAGGGCGACGGCGGTGCCGTCCCGGAAGACGACATTCTCCGGGGTGATGTCCATGTGGGCGAGGAATGTCGCCGGTCCCGCGATTGAGCCGGGGCACCCAAGAGGATCAGCGGCGTCGTCCGCGCGTGCCCAGCCGGGTACGCCCAGCGGCTGCACTGCGTCATCGTAGGCCCGCACCAGGCGCGCGACGCTGATGGCACTCGATTCGTCGGCTACCCAGCTTGGCCAGGGACGGCCGGCGGTGTCCCCGGGAACGAAACTCAGGGTGTCCCTGCCGCTGTCGTCGATGCCCAGGAACCGCGGCGCGCCCTGGAAGCCGGCCGATTGGAGGAAATCCAGGAGGCGGCGGACTCGCGCCGATGCGTCGCTCACGGGGCGCCGCACTGTATCGCCCACCCGGACGAGCCCCTCCGTCACATCCCCGCCAAGTAGCGGAACGGCAGGTTCCTGCTGCCCGGGCTCGACGTACGGACGGCTATCGCTAGTCATCGTCCGATGCTGCCATGGCGGGGTCGACTGCGCCAGCCGGTGTGGTCAGGGCAAGGGCACCGGCCCGACGCGGTAGTGTCATCAGCGATGGAAGATCTGGGCGGCACCGTACTGACAGCGGCTGGAGCCTTCGCGGCGACAAATCTTGATGACCTCCTGGTCTTGTCCGTTCTCTTCCTGTCAGCCAGGACGCGCCCGGTGCCCAGACTCTGGAGAATCTGGGTAGGTCAATACCTCGGCATTGGAATACTGACCGGTGTGGCGGCCGCGGCCGCGTTGGCGCTCACTCCCGTCCCGGTTGAGTGGGTTGGTTTCCTGGGTCTGGTGCCGCTTGTCTTGGGCTGCTACGCCTTGATTAAGGTTTCCCGCCCGTCCGGAGATCCACCGAAGCCCCGTTCGCTGACCGTGCCCGTGGTTGTCGCGGTGACAGTTGCCAACGGTGGAGACAACATCTCGGTATACATTCCACTGTTCCATTCGCTGGGACCGACTGCTTCGGTCGTGACGGGGCTGACTTTCGCGGTGCTGGTGGCGGTGTGGTGTGCCGCCGGTTACTGGCTGACAGCCCACCCGAAGGTGGGCGCGTTCTGCCGGCGGGCCGGAAACTGGGCTATTCCCGTGGTGTATGTGGCGCTTGGGCTCACCATCATTGTCCGCTCCGGAATCATTGCGCTGCTGTTCCAGCGCTGATCTTCGTAGCATGCAGGGTTCTCCCATCCGGAACTGATATGACTGCGGGTGGGTTTCATCCGGAAGCGCGCAGGAGGATTGGCAGGATATGTTCCGAGGTTCGTTTGTTGTAGGCGCTCTGGTTCTGCTTTTCGGGGCAGCGGCCGTGTTGGGGTTCGGAGCCATCTTCCGGGCCAAGAGTGTCGCGGCCCGGATTGACGCCGCAGCCGCCGGGATATTGGCCGCCGCAATGGCGGCGGTAGGGCTCGGGTGGGCTCCGCTCGGTGTGGTCCCGCTGGGAGCGGCGACTGGCGTTGTCTTCCTCTTGTCCGTCGTGAGGATCGTGTACCAAGGGCCACGGGCAGCGGGAGCCGCCGGAGCCGGGCGGTGGTCGGCGATCTATGGCGCAGCGGTGGCAGCCCTCTCGGGCTGGGTGCTGCTCTCCGCGTCGAGTGGAGCCGGATCGGTGTCGGATCATCCAGGACACCAACTGGGCATCATTCTCGCCGACATCATGGGCGCGATCCTCATGCTTTTCGCCGCCACGGGTTGGCTGTTGGGCACGTTCGCGATGCCGGCCGAGAGTAAATCGCACGCCGTACCCCGATTGAAGGGTGTCCGCGAGGCGTTGGTGGCAGCTGGACTTGCCGTAGCGTTGTACGCGATCTCCTAAGCCCGGTGCCGCCCCGGAACCACCTGGCGGCGGATTTAGAATGGAGCCATGATCGATATTTCGGTCGAGAAGGTAGCTCTTCTCCTGATCATTGCCGTTTTGGTCCTTGGACCCACCAAGCTTCCGGAGTACGCGAGGAAGCTGGGGCGGCTTATCCGCGAACTGCGGCGCATGGCTTCCGGAGCGCAGGAAAAGCTTCGCCAGGAGCTCGGTCCGGAATTCGAGGACATCGATTGGCGGAAAATGGATCCGCGCCAATACGATCCTCGCCGCATCATCCGTGAAGCCCTCCTCGAGGACGAGCCGCTTCCTGAGCCTGCCATCCCAACCCAGCCGCAGACCCCTGGACAGCCTCCTGCCCGCCCGGTTGTGCGGTTGGCGGCCGGGCAGAAGGCCCCTTTCGACGACGAGTCCACCTGATCCGTTAGTCGAGGCGCGGTGTGCGCGGGGGAGCGGTGCGGCGCTCGCCTGTTCCTTCGAAGGCCGCGGCCAGTGTCAGCAGTGCGGTGTCGTCGTACGCGCGGCCGGCGAACGTGAGCCCCACGGGCATGCCGATATCGCTCATAGTTCCCATCGGTACGGTGACTGTCGGGATCCCCAGGTGCCGGGGGACGAGGTTGCCGTTGGCCACCCAGACGCCGTTGCGCCAGCCGAGATCGGCTGAGGATTCGTTGACGTCCATGTCGGCCGGGCCGACGTCGGCTGCCGCGGGGAAGATGACCGCATCCAGGCGGAGGCCGTCCATCCACTCCTCAAGGTCAACCCGCCGGGTCTCTTCGAGTCCGTGCAGTCCTTCTTCGAGGGACGGGATGTCGGTGACGGAGGCAACCCCGTGCAAGCGGATGTGCGCCGGGTAGTCGGCGATATCGTCGTCGAACCCGTCATAACGGTCCGGGAGCGCGCCTTCCGGATGCGGGAAGATCGCAGCGCCGTCGACGTCGGCCAGGCTGTTGAGCGACGGATCCCCGTTGGCGGAGAGGAAGTCGTCCCAGGCCCAGGCCGAGAGATCGACGATTTCGCGCTTGAGGAAGTCCGGGCTCACCAGTCCGCGGGTGGCGATGGTGGGCGCCCCCGGGCGGTCGCCTTCGTAGTTGGAAACCACGGGGAAGTCCACCAGCACCACGTCGGCGCCGGCGGCTTCGAGGTCGCGCCGGGCTGCCTCCCACAGTGCCATGACGGAATCGCGCGTCTGGATTCGTTGACCGGTGGGTCCGCCGATGCCGGGAGTTTCGCTGGTGCCGGCGTCGGGGTCCGCGTTGATGTACATGCGCGGCACCCCGAAGCGCTTGCCCCTCAACGCTGAGCGGGCGCCGTCTACGTTGGATGGTGCCAGCGCCGGGTAGGAGGCCGGACGGACCTGGGACGCGGCCGGGATCTGGACCCAGGGCTGCACGCGCCAGAAGTCGCCGCGGGTTTCGGCGTCGTCGGCCACAATGACATCGAGCAGCTCCAAAAGATCCGCCATGGACCGGGTGTGCGGCACCACGACGTCCATGGTGGGGACCAGCGGCCAGTTCCCGCGCACCGAAATGACCCCACGAGACGGTGTGTACGCGCACAAGGCATTGTTCGACGCGGGCGCGCGGCCGCTGGACCAGGTCTCCTCGCCCAGGCCGAAGGCTCCGAAGCTCGCGGCGGTAGCGGTTCCGGAGCCGTTCGAGGATCCGGAGCCGAAAGCGGCGGTGAGGAAATCGCCGTTGTAGGGGCTTTCGGCGCGTCCATAGACGCCGCGCTGCATGCCGCCGTTGGCCATGGGCGGCATGTTGGTCAGGCCGATGAGCACGGCCCCTGCCGCGCGGAGGCGTTCGATGGTGAAGGCATCGCGTTGCGCGATGAGGTTTTTGAACGCGGGGGAGCCAGCGGCGGCCGTGAGCCCTTTGGCCAGAAAGCTGTCCTTGGCGGTGTAGGGAATGCCGTCGAGGGGCCCGAGGGCGGTGCCGCTTGCCCGGCGCACGTCGGAGGCCCGGGCATCGGCGAGTGCGTCGGGGTTCATCACCACCAGTGCGTTCAGCGTGATGCCGTTGCGGTCGTAGGCGTCAATGCGGTCAAGGTACGCCTGGGTGAGTTCCCGGCTGGTCACCGTGCCGGCTTCCAGGGCGGTGCGCAGCTGCGCGATGGAGGCCTCGACGACGTCGAAGCGGCTCATCGTGCCACCGGCCCGTTGAGTGTGGGCTGCTGCTGCGTGATGCAGTGGATTCCCCCGCCCCGGGCGAGGATTGGCCGGGCTTCCACGGTCACGACCCGGCGGCCCGGGTAGGCCTCGGCCAGGATTTCCGCGGCCAGGGCGTCAGCGCGCTCTTCGCCATAGCCGCATGCGATCACGCCGCCGTTGACTACGAGGTGGTTGACATAGCTCCAATCGACGAAGCCTTCTTCGTCGCGGAGGGTCTCAGGCGCGGGAAGCAGCGTGGTCTCGAACGGCTTGCCAGCCGCGTCTTGCTGGGTTTCGAAGAACCGCTGCAGGGTGCGGCTGACCTCGAAGTCGGGGTGGCCCGGGTTGGTCTGCGAGTGCAGCAGGACCCGGCCGGGAGAGGGAAGGGTGGCCACCATGTCGATGTGGCCGCGTGTGCCGAGGTCCTCGTAGTCACGGGTGAGACCGCGTGGTACCCACACGGTGTGGGTCGTGCCCAGGGTGCGCGACAGTTCCGCTTCGACCCGTGCCTTGTCCGCGTAAGGGTTTCGGTGTGGATCGAGCTGAACGGTTTCGGTAACGAGGACGGTGCCTTCGCCATCGACGTGGATGGCCCCGCCTTCGTTGACCAGCAAGGAAGTGACCAGTTCAGCGCCGGATTCTTCGGCGACAAAACGGGCCATGCCAGCGCTCTTCTGCCATTCGGACCAGGCCGGGGCGCCCCAGCCGTTGAAGATCCAGTCAACTGCGCCGAGCACTCCGGGCCGTTCGTCGTCGACGACGAAGGTGGGTCCGACGTCGCGCATCCAGAATTCGTCGAGGGGAGCCTCAAGCTGTTCGATTCCGGCGCCGAGCATCCGGCTGGCCCTGTCCCGTTCGCTGGGGTCGACCACCATGGTGACGGGTTCGAACTCGGACACAGCATGCGCGACGGCGGTCCAGGCCGCGTACGCTTCTTCCGCCGAAGCGGCGTCGTCGCCCAAGGTCAGGCCAGTGCGAGGGAACGCCATCCAGGTGCGCTCATGGGGTGCGGTTTCGGCTGGCATTCTCCAGGCCATGGAAGTCTCCTCCGTGTTGTGAGGTGAAATGTGGTGTGAGGTGTCATTTCTTGTTGATCGCATGATCAACAACAGGAAAACTACTTTAGACTGTTGTGTGATGTCAAGCACCATACAGAAACGCGCTGCGCGGAAGACGCCGGCCGAACGCGCGGCCGAAATAGCCGAGGCCGCCAAGGAAATAGCGCTTGAGCAGGGGCTTTCCGCCATTACGCTGCGGAACGTTGCAGCGCGGGTAGGGGTGGCCTCGGGCCTCGTCGCGCATTATCAGCCCAACGCGGAGGCCTTGGTGGCGGGGATCTTCTCGACCATCGTGGCGGCGGAGACCGAGGAGGTTGCCGGCCTTCTGGAGGCGCAGCCGACTCCCTTGGAACAGCTCGGCATGCTCCTTGAAACGCTCATGGACAGCAGCCGCCTGGACGTCACAGCCATCTGGGTGGAGGCGTGGACCCTGGGGCGCCGGAACGAGGCGCTCGCAGCCTGCGTCCGTGAGCAGATGGATGCATGGCAGGCCGTGGTGCAGCGCGTGGTTGAGGCGGGGATCGACGCCGGTGAGTTCGACACGTTCGACGCTCCGTCTGTGGCCTGGCAGATCCTGGGCATGGTGGACGGACTGAACGCCCAGGCGCTGGTGCGCTGGGACGGCGTCAGCGACCGCGGAACGCACTTGGCCCGCGCAGTGGAGGGCATGGTGGGTGCGGCCCGCGGTTCGCTGTTGCCGGGCGGCGTCCAGCACACCGGGATGATCCCAAGTCCGGATTCCTAGTTCGGCAGGTAGTGTTCCAGCCGCGCGAACTCCGGTTGCGAAAGCTCGCTCCCGACGGCGGCGGCCCCCACCGCGCAGGCCGCCGCGAGGCTGCTTTCCTCGTCTAGGCCCGACGCAAGTGCGAGGACGAGCGCCGCACAGAAGGCGTCGCCGGCCCCCACGCTGTTGACGACGCTCGTCCTCGTCGCGGGCGCATGGGCGGTCTTGACCCCTTGCGTGTACATCGACGCCCCGCCCGCACCATACGTCACGGCCACGCGTTTGGCGCTCCGAAGCTGGGGGATGAGCTCGTACTCCGACTCGTTGACGATCACCAGATCGCACCGTTCAAGAAGCTCTGCCGGGAGTGCCTGTGCCGGGGCCGCGTTGAGGGCGAAGAACCCGGTGGTGCGGCGCGCGGCTTCCAGTACGGTTTCGACGGCGATCTCAAGCTGTGCGAGTACCGGCCCGCCATCCGAGAAATCAGCGCGTTCCAGCGAAACCATGGCGTTGGCTCCCGGAGCCACGGCGATCTGGTTTTCGCCCTCGTTGTCGATCACGATCAAGGCGGTGCCGGTTGGTGCGGAAACCTGCTCCACTGCCGAAGTGTCAACCCCTGCCCGGTCCAGGGCCTCCGTCAGAAGCCGGCCATCCGGATCCGCGCCGACTGCGCCCACCATGCGGGCGGCACGGGCGAGCCGGGCAGCTGCCGCGGCCTGGTTGCCTCCCTTTCCGCCGGGCTGGCGGGTGAGCGTGCCGCCGCCGATGGTTTCACCGGGGGACGGCAAGCGATGGACGCGGCACGTGAGATCGACGTTGAGGCTGCCGACAACAGTGAGCGTGCTGGGGTGGGGCATGAGTTGTCCTTCGGATGGTGCTGGATTGCGGGGTCGGGTTTCCGGCCTAGTGCCAGAAGCCACGGTGGACTTCTGTCGCCTCGGGAAGCGGAACCGGGCCGGTCACGGCGACGGTGTTGCCGCCGTGGGCAAGGACTTCGCGGCAGGGCAGGTCAAGGGTGGGCACGCCCGACTGCTCGGTGACGATCGAGGCAAGGTCCTTCTCGGACAAGGCATAGACCACGCGCCCGATTCCCGCCCAATAGATGGCACCGGTGCACATGGCACACGGTTCGGTGCTCGTGTACAAAGTGCTGCCGGCCAGTGCCGCGGCATCGAGTTTCCTGGCGCTCAATCGGACCAAATTGGTCTCGGCATGCCCGGTGGGATCGTGTTCCGTGTTGACGGTATTCATGGCTTCCACGAGGGTTCCGTCCGGGGCCAACAGGAGTGCACCGAACGGGTGGTCGCCGCGATCCCGGGCAGCCCGCGCGAGCGAAATGGCGCGGTGCAGGAACTCAAGGTCGGCCTGGCTTGGCTTGGCGGGTAACGAAGTGTTCATCAAAAGCCGCTTCAGTTCGCTGCCGGCAGGGACAGGATCCGCTCCAAGAGGTGTGCCGCGGCGTCGCCCTTGACGGACAGCACAACCCGCGATGCCCGGTCCGGCACCTCCCGCACGCCGGCGGCTTCGCCGTCGAGCCGCTCACAGCGGGTCTTGCCGTGGGCCTCACCCTTACTCGTATCCACGGAAATTCCAACGTACGGGGCGTCGTCGAGCTCGAGGGCACCCACGGCGATTGCGGCCGCCAGCGGATCGTGGAGGGCGGCGCAGTGTTCACCGAAAATCGTGTTGTAGAAGGCGAAGTACTGGACGAGCATGCCCGACAGTGCGCTGGCCACCGGATGTCCGGCAGTTCCGAGCGCCGCACGATGGGCCTCATCGAAGCGGTGGTTCATGGTGACATCCAGGGGCACCAACGTGACCGGCCAGTCGGCTTCCATCACCACGGCCGCGGCCTCGGCGTCGTTGAAGATGTTGGCCTCGGCGACGGGGCTGATGTTGCCCGGCACAAACGCGGCTCCGCCCATGATCGTGACATCGCGGACGAGTGCCGGGAGGTTCGGGTCCAGCTGCAGCGCGAGGGCCAGATTGGTGAGCGGGCCTACGGCGATGACGCGCAATTCACCCGGATACTCGTTGGCGAGCCGCACCAGAATCTCCGCGGCAGTCTCTGGTTCCACCGTCAGTCCGGCGTCTTCCAAGGTGATCCCGCCGATGCCGTTCTCGCCGTGAACGTGCGGCGCCCCGCCGTCGAACGTCCCCATGAGGGGATCGTGGGCACCCACGGCAACCGGGATCCCGGCCCGGCCCGCAGCATGGAGCAGATTCAAGGTGTTCACGGCCCCGGTTGCGGCGCTGACGTTGCCGCTGACGGTTCCGATCCCGGCCAGCTCCACCTCTGGGCTGGCCAGGAGATAGGCGATGGCCAGGGAATCGTCGATGCCGGTATCGCAATCGAGGTAGAACGGCTGCGGTGTGGTGGTGGTCATGGTGCTCCTTCGGGGTTTTGGTGACGTGGGTTCGGGCTTAAGCATGGGCGGCGACGGCGGCAGGTGCCGCTGCGGCGCTCGCAGCGACGGGGCGGAGGATCAGGGAAGCAGCAAAAGCCGCCAGGGCGAAGCCTGCCGAGATCCACAGGGCAGTTTGGTAACCGGCGATGGTTCCGGCGGCGACGGCGGGTGCGACGACGGCGATTCCCACACTGGCTCCGATTCCAAAGCATGCTCCATTCAGGCCGGGCACGGAACCGGGCGCCGATTTGGGTGAATTCAGCACGGCGATCCCGCTGACGGTGCTCTGGAACTGGCCGAGATAAAGGACTCCCATGATGATCAGCAAGGCGAAGACCATCCAGCGGTCCGCGGCAAAGATTGCCACCGCGACTGCCGCGACGACGATCAGCCCGCTGCTGATCCGCAGGGCCTTGAACCAGCCGATGCGCTGCGCGAACCAGCCGGAGAACACCGCAGTGAGCACACCCACGAACGCTGTAGGCGTCAGGTACAGGAGGGCTGACATGGAGGCGGATAGTCCGTATCCCGCGTGTGCGTCCTGGCTGAGGAGGATCACGGTGAAGTTCAACGCCGAGAAGATACCGGCAAGGGTCAGCACCGTGCTCGCCAAAACCGGCCATACCTGGCGGGATCGCAACTGTTCGATGGCGATCAGGGGACGCGCAACCCTCTTTTCCACGGCCACGAACGCCAGCCCGGCAATCACGGCGCCGGCGAGATATCCAAGGGTCCAGATATCGCCCCATCCGGACGTGGAAGCCTGTCCGATCAGGTTGCTCAAGAGAACCAGGAACGTGCCCAGGGTGCCCGCGCCCCACCAGTCCATGCGTCCTTCCCGTGTCCGGGCGGCCCTTTTCGGGACGACGACGGCGACCAACACGATCGCCAGCACGCCCACACCGAGGACAAGGACAAAGAGGAACTGCCATCCGATCGTGTCGGTGATGAAACCGCCCAGGAAGCCGTCGAGTCCGCCGATGCCGCCGTTGACCGCCGAAATGACGCCGACGGAAATGCCGAAGAGGCGTTTGCTGAAGCGCTCGGACAGAAGCAGGAAGGAAATGGTGAACGTGGCGCTCGTGGCACTTTGCAGGACCCGGCCCACGAGAAGGACGGTCAGGTTCGGCGCCCACAGGCATAGGACCGTGCCGCACAACATCATCGAGAGGACGATCAGCAAGGTGCGGCGGCGTCCCAGGAAGTCGCTCCATCGCGAAAACGCCATGCCCAGGACGGCGCCGGTCAGGAAGAACAGCGACTGGACTTTGGCCACGTTTTCGGTGGATTCCTGGAAATGGGCGGCCATGGCCGGGAGGGCCGCCGAGAACAGGCTGGCGTTGAGCTGGTAACTGAGGATCGAAAGGATGAGCGTGGCGATGAGGACGGGCACTCGCGCTGCTTTTCGCCGAAGGGGGAGCCCTGCGGTGCTGGTGGCTTGGGTGGTCATGGACAAACTTCCTTGTTTGAAACAAAACGGCTTCTGGGGGCGGCTCGATGCAGGTGTGGCGCAGAGCACAGGATGGCTTATATGTGCATCATACACGCTTGTTATACAAGCTCGGAATACCCATCGCGTAAACTCTGAACATCGACGAAGGGAGCCATCTTGGACCGCAGTGCTGAAGCCGTTCTTTCGGAGCCGTTGGATGCTACGGCCAACATCCCGCTCCGTGTTGCCGTGTACTCGCGCATCATGAACGCCATCAGGGCGGGGCATTTCCCTGTTTCCTCGCTGTTGCCTTCGGAAACTGATCTTGGTTCGGCAATGAAGGTCAGCCGGACGGTGGTCCGTGAGGCGCTCATGCTCCTCGAGGAAGACGGCTATGTGCGGTCCCGCCGGGGCATTGGACGTTTTGTGGCCACGCGCCTGCCGCGGGTTGGCCTTGAACGGATCAGGCCCATGGAGGAGATTCTCGCTGAGGCCGGATCGGCTATCCGGGTCAGCCGTACGCAGCACGTATTGCACCCGTCGTCGTCGGTGTTTACCGCAGAGCCCCTCGGAATCCGCGAAGAGGAGCCCTCCTGGTTCTTCGAGAGCGTCCTCACACGGGACGGCTCTCCTATCGCCTTGGTCCAAGAGCACGTCGCAAGCAAGGGGGGTCTCATTGATCGTGACCCTGAAGCGGCACGCGCCATCGTGGAAGACGTTCAGGGAGAGGCCACGCTGCTGGCTAACTTGATCTCGGCTATTGGCCCGGCCTTTGGTCCCGGCGAGACCGACATCGCAGCAGGCACCCCGGGCGTCGCGCGCGGCGAGCTGCTTGAGCTGGATGCCCAGGACCCGGTGCTGATCCTGACCCAGACCGTGGAGCACTCCGGCCAGGTCGTCTACCTGGCCAAGACACTGGTCAACACCGGAGTGGTCCAGATCGGAATCATCCAGGGAACCTAACGGGCGGGCACCCAACTGACTCGCAGTAGATGTCGTTTTGAGGGCCTATAACGACACCTGCTGCTAGTCAGTTGGGGACTTGCGGGGCGAGGGTGGCCGTGGGGACTAGTTGGCTGGGCGGACGGCTCGTCCCGCGGCTGCGATTACCAGCTTCTCCGGGAGCAGCTTGACGGCCACCCGGGCAACAAAGGAGTTGAGCCGGCCATCCACGACGCTCGGCTTGTTCCCGCGGATCGCGGACATGGCGGTGTCCACCACCTGCTCCGGGGTCCGCAAGGATCCGGCGGCTGCTGCCTCGCCGGCGATGTCAAAGAAGGGTGTGTCCGTAGCCCCCGGGCAAACGGCAAGGACCTTCACGCCCGTTCCTTGAGTCTCCGCCCACAGCGCTTGGGTGAAGGAGAGCACAAACGCCTTCGTCGCGCCGTAGACGGCCATGTGGGGTATCGGCTGGAATGCGGCCGTACTCGCGATGTTGATGATGGCCCCCGAGCCGCGCTCAGCCATACCAGGCAAGTAGCGTGTGCTGGTACCGACCAAGGTGGAGCAGTTCAACTGGATCTGTTCGGCGTAGCGGTCGGCGTCCGCTTGGACGACTTGTCCGTGTGTTCCGAATCCCGCGTTGTTGACCAGGATGTCCACTGTGAGTCCCAGCGAATCGGTGGCGAGCTGGAGTTCCTTTGCGGAGTCCGGAAGGCTCAAGTCCATGGCAAGGACGGTCACTTCAGTGCCGTGCCCGCGGAGTTCAGCCGCAAGCGCGTCAAGTTTGTCCTGGCTGCGCGCAACCAGGATCAAGCGTGCGCCCTCAGCGGCAAGTCTGCGGGCGAAGACCGAACCAATGCCCGTAGAGGCTCCAGTGATGAGGGCTGTTTTGGCTGAAATGTTCATTTTCTTCTCCTACGTTCCGACTGTTAATAAACTGACTGTGCGGTTTGTTTTTTGCCCACGAGTCGAAGTCTCAGGCTCGTGGCCTGCTGCATTACTGGCTGGAAATGAACTGCTGCTCGAGGAATTGCAACAGCAGGTTCGCGCGTCTCTCGAAGGCATCGAGATCTTTGGGGTCAAGGGCATCGGTGACCGACTTCAACCCGTCGAATGCGGCCACGATAACCGTTGCCGCGTCGCCGGGATCGCCTGAAAACGCCAGGACGCCGCTTGCGCGGCCCCTTTGAAGGATGCCGGCCACGAGATCCACCCATGCGGCCAGGGGAGAGGCGCCACCGGGGTGCTCCTTCGTGGATGCCAGTTGATTCGCCAAATGCACCACGCCCCACGCGGAAGAGTCGCTCAGGACTGTTCTGACCATGAACTCCCCGAGGCTGCGCAACTCCTCCAGCGGGTTGTTCTTGCTCAGAATTTCTTCTTGCACGCGACGCAGCCAACGTGACTTTTGCTCGTCGACGACGGCCTGGGCCAACATTGCTTTCGAAGAGAAGTGGAAGTAGATGGCTCCCTTCGTGAGCCCGACTTCGCGGATGATGTCGTCCATCCGGGTCTGCTCGAACCCCTTGCGCGCAAAAACGTCCGCGGCAACTCGAAGGATCTCATTCCGTGTGGCCGCGCCCTTGGGCGTACTGCCTGTGTCGCCGAACTCCATATTGCCACGTTACAAACCGACCAGTAGGTATGTCAATCTGGGTAGTTCGCCGGCTTCGATCATCCGATGGGCACAGCGTGCCGATAGGATTTGGTCGTTTAATAAGGGGCGCAACAGTAGCGATCGCTGCTCTGGCAGATTTTGGGAGGAGTGGGGGGACCCAATGCGCGATGAAGCGCTCTTCGAGGCTTCCGTCAAGCGGGAGCTCGTTCATAAGCGCTCCGTTTCGGAAGTCTTCTTGACTGACTTTGTCCAAACAAGTTCAAGGCGGTTCATTGCGGGAGCGCAGTGGCCGCGATGGCACGTTTTTTATGGGTCGCCGGACGGTTCGCCTGATTCGGCGCTCATGGCTGAGACATTGAGGCAGGCGGTAATCTTCATGTCCCATTTGTGCGGAGTGCCCTTGACCCACAAGTTCCTCATGCCGTACATGAGCATCTCGGTAGAAGCCGCGCTCCTGGATCCCCTGGTACCTGCGCAAGTTGCGGTCGAACTTGACGTGAAGGATATGAAGCTCAGTGGAGGGCAGTTGTCCGCCCTGACTGTCACTGCTCGGTTCGTTGTTGACGGCACTCCCATCGGGGAAGGGGCCGCGGCGGCCCGCATTGTGAATCCTGCGACGTACCAGCGATTGCGCGGGGCGGTCCCCACTGTATTGCCGGCCGCTGGAGAAGACTTGCTGGCGTGTGCCGACGTCGGGCATGCCACCCAGCGGAACGTGATGCTCGGGCCAAGCTCGCGCCCCTTCGTCTGGCCGCTGCGGGTTGACCCAACCCACCCCATCTTCTTTGACCATCCGCTGGACCACGTCCCGGGAATGCTCTTGGTGGAGGCCGCAAGGCAGGCTGCGCGCGCAGCGTGTTCCCGGCCGGATGTCGATTTTGCCCTGTTTGAGGCGGAATTCATGAAGTTGGTTGAGTTCAGCTATCCCGTGGATGTTGTTGTGACTCGACTCGAATCACATGCCGCCCATGGTGTGATGAGAGTCCGGTTGTTGCACGAAGAAGAGACTCTGATGTCCTTGGTGGCTCAGGTCAAAACGCCGCATTGATTCAGGGCGTCCCTGGGCCTTGCGGGTGGCTGGGCATTAATGCCGGCATCATGAAACCCCACATGTCGTCAATCCTTTTGAGAACGTCGCGCCGTTCTGTCAGCACGTTGGAAACCATCTGGACGCCCGTGAAAGACGCAACCAAATACCGTGCGAAGTCTGCGGCCTCGACCTCGGGCCGCACGTCACCGTCCAATTGGGCTTGGCGCGTCAGCATCTCCATGGTGGTTACCCAGTCCTGGTAGGGACCTTTGACGTCTCCATTGAACGCCGAAGCTTCGAAGGTCAGCCGGATTCCGGCCCTGACGATTGGCTCATCGAGTAGCTGTTGGCCGAATGTCCGGCACATGGCGATCATGGTCTCGAGCGCTGGCAGTCCCGCGGCGGCGATCTTCTCCCCGGCGACACGCACGATGTTGTGCTGTTCGGCGATGACGGCAAGCGCCAGGTCTTCCTTCGATTTGAAATGGAAATAGAGCGCGCCTTTAGTGACCGAGGCGCGCTCAGTGACGTCGCTCAGGCTTGCATTCCCGTAACCGACCTCTTCAAAGATCGACGCTGCACCCTCGATGACTGCCGTTCGGGTGGCTTTGGCACGTTGTTGCATGATCCGCGTGGAGACCTCTCCGGTTTCTGCGTCCGGGATACTTGAGTACATGAAACTGACGGACCCGAAGATCGGTGGGGGACATGTCAACATGTGTTGACCATGTGCCCCGGGTACTGGTCCTCGGTTCGTCCGGTTTCATTGGAAGCCGGGTTGTAGCCTCACTCGCCGGATCCGGAGGGGCGCACGTTGTTGCACTCTCACGAAAACCGGTTGCAAGACTACGAAACAACAACGCTACCATTGCGACCGCTGACATTTCCGTCCCGGGGAGCCTGATTCCCTTCTTGGCCGGTACGGATGTGGTCATCCACGCAGCATCCTATGTGGGCGCCGAGCCTCGCCTTGCCCATGCGATCAACGAGGCCGGCACCGGTCACGTCGTTGAGCAGTGCCGGGAAGCCGGGGTAGCCCGGCTGATCTATGTCAGTACGTGCAGTGTTTACGGGAGCGGTCCCCACCGCGGCATTCTTGAATCCGAGGTGGGATATCACCCGGCCTCGGTTGCCAGCGCCACCCGTGCCGTTGCCGAACAGCTGGTTCTCGGCTACGGCGGCGAAGTTGTTCGCCCCAACCTCGTGTTCGGTGCGGGAGACCGCTGGTTTGTTCCGGGCCTGCTCAGGCTGATGAAGGTTGCTGGCGGGTGGCCGGGCGATGGTTCGGCGCTGCTTTCGATCATCGGCGTCGAGGCCCTTGGCAGGCTGCTTTCCGGGCTTGCGTTGGCACCCCGGCAACCCGGGCGCGCTTTCCATGCCGCATATCCGGAACCTGTTCCGGTGTCATCCCTCCTGGAGAGCGTTGCCCGGGTATTCGGTGTGGAGTGCCCCAAGTTCCTGGGAGATGACGAACAGGCAGGCCCGGCCTTGCGCGCGGCAGGATTCAGTAGCCATCAGGTTGACTTGGTGACGAGGGATCACTGGTATTCCTCCGGAGGCCTTTGGCGGATCTCCGGGCTCGAACCGGAAACGTTCAGCAGTGCCCTTGGTGAATTTTCTTCCGCCTACCACGTTTCCCGGGAGCCCAACCGGTCATAAACCGGTTGAACGGTTTGTTTAATGGGCGGCCAGTCTCTAGACTTCAGTCCAGCGGCTCGTTGTGTTTGCGGCAACTAGTTGAAGGGCAGTAATGGGGGGAGGTGCGGCCGAGCAATCGACCGCACCTCATCTGTCCTACCGCACATCCTCGGTCCGGGTGCCGACGGCGTTCGATTTCCTATCTCACATCCTTGTGGTTTAGTATTGACGAGTTGCTCCGGCGGGGATGGAAGTCCCGGTGAGCAAAGTTCGGGGCTGTGGCGCAGCTGGTAGCGCACCTGCATGGCATGCAGGGGGTCAGGGGTTCGAGTCCCCTCAGCTCCACCACAAGAAAAGGGAACCACCCAAGCGGGTGGTTCCCTTTTTCGTCTCTCCGTGGAAAGCCGTGGATGCCCCCGTGCTACTCGCGCTTGACTCCATATTCTGCCGCGCTGACAAACTCGATCGCCGAGTAGGTCTCGTCGCCTACCACCCAGGCGTTGTGTCCGGGCGGAATGGTGTACGAATCTCCTTTGGAGATGCTGATCTTCTTGCCGTCGCTGGTCTCGACTTCCAGTGCGCCGGCAATGCAGTAACCCACGTGGTTGAGCTGGCAGGAATCCGTTTGGACCACCGGTTTGATGCAGTCCGCCCAGCTCCAGCCCGGTTCGAAGCTGAGGCGGCCGATCGTGTAGTCACCAACAGTGACGTTTTCCACCACGGTTTTCTCCGGGCGGCGAACTTCATCGGGGGAATTGTGCGACTTTACTTCAAGCTGAGTGACGAGGTTGACAGTCATGGTCTGCTCACAAGGGGAGTGGGAGCCTGGTCTTCCAGGTCCGCAACGTGGCTCGCCCTTCGCAGCGGACCCTGATGTCCGGGCTGCTTGCGGCGCGTGCCGTGCCTTCAGCAGCGGTCAGACGGTCGATTACTTGCAATCTCTACCATCCTCCGCCACCCCCGTGTTGTCGAGGGTTCCTGAGGGGGATAGATTGGTGCACCGTGACCTTGACCGAGCTGGATGCACACCTTGAGACGCTCTTCGGCACCCTGCGCCGCTTTCCCGACGTCGAGGCGGAGAACCTGCAGGCGCATGACGCCACCGACCGGCTCCTCCTTGAGACCGCGGCGGGCTACCTCAGTAATCCGGAATCCCGCGTTGCGGTGATCGGCGACCGCTACGGAGCCCTGACCCTCGGCGCCTTGGCGGCGCTCGGCGTCGGGCACGTCCGGGTGACACAGGACCTCTACGCCGGCAGGCTCGCGCTGCAGCGGAACGCCGAGGCGTCCGGGATGTCCGGCCGCTTTGATCAGTTCGAGCTGGGCGCCGGCCTGCTCGACGGCGCCGAACTGGTGATCATGCAGCTGCCCAAGGCCCTCGCGGAACTGGAAGAAATCGTCGACGCCGTTGCGCGCTTTGCGGCGCCGGGTGCCGTCCTGCTCGCCGGAGGTCGCGTCAAGCACATGTCCCTGGGGATGAACGCCGTCCTTGAACGCCGCTTCGAATCGGTGCAGCCGCAGCTTGCGCAACGGAAGTCACGTGTCCTGCTTGCCGCCGGTCCCAAGCGGCCGGACACTCCGGAGCCCTTCCCGGTCTCGGAACAGAACACGGAGCTGGGGATGACGGTCTGCGCCCACGGGGGTGCGTTTTCGGGCACGAAGCTGGATATCGGCACGCGTTTCCTCTTGGGCTTCCTGGACAGGATCCCTGGAGCGCGGCACGCGGTAGACCTCGGCTGCGGTACCGGGATCCTCGCCACGATCTACTCCCGGAAGCATCCCGACGCCCGGGTTACGGCGACGGACCAATCGGCGGCAGCCGTCGCTTCCGCGAGGGCAACCGCGGCAGCCAACGGACTGGCAGATCGCATCACGGTAGTCCAGGACGACGCCATGTCCACTTTCGAACCGGGCAGCGCCGACCTCATCCTGCTGAACCCGCCGTTCCACCTCGGCGCAAGCGTCCATGCCGGGGCGGCCACGAAGATGTTCGATGCCGCGGCGAGGGTCCTGTCTTCCGGCGGCGAACTCTGGACTGTCTACAACAGCCATTTGCAGTACCGCGCGGCGCTCGAAAGGCTGATCGGTCCCACCACCGAAATCGGCCGCAACCCGAAATTCACCGTGACGCGCAGTATCAAACGTTAACCATCAGAGCGCTTCCGACAGCAACTGCTCCACCCCGAAGTGCCCGATTCCCGCCATCCGCGGATTGTCATCCGAGAAACTGACCATCGCCGTCGCA
The DNA here is from genome assembly GCF_036662515.1 of Arthrobacter sp. S2(2024). NCBI lineage: Bacteria > Bacillati > Actinomycetota > Actinomycetes > Micrococcales > Micrococcaceae > Arthrobacter > Arthrobacter sp. S2(2024). Next base: position 31,599 of record NZ_JAYKZI010000003.1, read on the forward strand.
AGGACCACAGCCCAGCCGCGGGACCGGGCCCACGTAGCGGCGTCCACCGCGCCTCCGAAGGCCGCCATGAAACGGCGCCGCGCACCGCCGTCGAACATCAACCATGCCACGGCGAGGTCGACGGCGGGATCCCCGGCCCCGAGGTCGCCGAAGTCGACGACGGCGGCGAGGCGGCCGTCGGGCCGCAGGAGGACGTTGGCCGGGTGGAGATCTCCATGCAGCCACAGCCCGGGGCCGTCCCACGGCGGCGCCCCGCAGGCCTCGGAAAAGAGCGTCCGCAACCGTGCCGCCTGCGGATAGCGGCTGGAATCGTCGAGCCGCTCCATAACCACGCCGGACCTCGCTGCCAAAGGCACCCCCCGGACGGGATTGACGGGCGCGCCCGGTGGGGCCGGAACGTGGATGGCGACGAGGAACGCGGCAAGGTCCTCGGCTGCCGCGTTCCGTAACTCCTGGGACGCCCGCGCCGCGGAGAGTCCCTCCAACCAAGGAGTCACGCTCCACGGCCATGGATAATCCGCGGATGGCCGCCCCGAATGGATGGGGCTGGGGAGGGGCACTGGCGAACGCTTGGCATACCCGGGGAGATAGTGCTGCTCATGCAGTATCAGCTGCGCTGCCGCCTCCCGGCGCGGCAAGCGGACGGCCCACTCCTTGCCGAGCCGGTACATGACGTTGTCCCAGCCGTTGGCCACCAACTCCAAGGGAAGGTCGGCGAGCCCTGGCAGCTGATCTTCGAGCAAACTCCTCACCAACCCTGCGGTGATGTCCAGCTCGGCCTGCGGCATGAGTGCCATATTCGGGGGCCTCCGATCAGCAATATCCGGGTCCATTACGCCTGGGCAGCGTGTGGGCATACCGGGACAAGCACAGGTGCCGTACGATGCAAATGCAACAGCATTATTCGAATGATTTTAGGGGAATCCGTGACTGAGATCCGCCAGCCGACTCCGAGGCGCGGAACCAATCTGCCCCGCATGGGGGACTTCAACCTGACCGTCATTCTCGACGCCATCAGGCGTTCGTCCGGCGGACTGAGCCGGGTGGAACTCGCCCAGATTGTCGGCCTTTCACCGCAGACCATTTCGAACATCTCCCGCCGCCTCCTGGATCAACATCTCATTGTCGAAGCGGGCAAGGAAGGCAGCGGCCCGGGCAAGCCCCGCACCATCCTGCGCCTGAACCCTTCCGGAATGTACGCGCTTGGCGTCCATCTCGATCCTGCGGTCATCACCACCGTGGTCCTGGACCTGGTCGGAGACGTTGTGAAGCACTCCAGGATTCCCACGCCGGCCGGAAGCAATCCGCAGCGCGTCATCGCCGCCATAGCGGAGGAAATCAAGGCGCTGATCGAAGATTCCGGTGTTGATACGGGAAAGATCGCGGGACTTGGCGTCGCGGCGCCGGGCCCCATAGACCTTGACGAGGGTACGGTCGTGGATCCGCCCCTCATGACGGGTTGGGACCGGGTGCACTTGAGGGACGCCCTTGCCGAAGCCACCGGGCTCGAGACCCTTGTGGACAAGGACGTTACCAGCGCGGCCGTCGCCGAAACCTGGGCGGGCGGGGCCAGCGGCACCGGAAGTTTTATCTTCATGTATATGGGTACCGGTATTGGTTGCGGCATCGTCTTGAATGACGAAGTTGTCCGTGGAACGTCCGGCAACGCCGGTGAGATCGGACACATCATTGTCGATCCGGACGGGCCAGCATGCGATTGCGGCCTGCGCGGTTGCGTCAAGTCCTCCTGCATCCCGCAGGTGCTCGTGGCCGAAGCCGAAGAGCAAGGTGTCCTGAACGGTGGCCGCAAAGGCACCGAAGGCCCGGAGGTCCAGGAAGGCTTTGCCCGGCTTTGCGATGCCGCGGATGCAGGTGACGAACGGGCCATCGCGATCATAGACAAGTCGGCGGTGCTGGTTGCCCGGGCGGTCGCGGTGGTGACCAACACCCTCGACGTCGAACGCGTCGTGTTTGGCGGCCCGTTCTGGGGCCGGATGTCCGAACGTTACCTGGATCGCATTCCGCCCTTGCTCGCGGCCAACAGCGCCGCCAACAGCATCCACGGCATCGAGGTTGTCGGGACCGGAGTGGGCGAAGATGTCGGCGCCATCGGCGCGGCCTGCCTGGTGCTGGAACATACGCTTGCGCCGCGCGCCCAGCGGCTCCTCTTGGAAGGCTGAGGCCTTCACCACGTCCTGCGTCGCAGGGCCGCATTTATCAATATCGGTAACAGGCTGGGCCAGCTGAAGTGTGGGGGCTGCAGCCGCTTGAAGATCGGAGCGTCATGCGTCGCCCAGTCCGGATCGGAGCAGCACTGCTCGGCGTCGTAGGCCTTTTGGCCTCGGCCGCCTGCTCTGCCCAACCGCAAGCCGTTAACAAACAAACCATCAAGATCGTCTATCAAAAGACGGACTCCTTCACCGCCCTGGACAAAGTCTTCCAGGACGCCAAGCAGGAATTCGAGGCGGCAAACGCCGGCGTCACCGTGGACTTGGAGCCCATCCAAGCCAACGACGACGATTACGGCACCAAGCTCGCGCTGGCCCAGCGTTCCCCGGACACGGCTCCGGACGTCTTCTACGAGGACACCTTCAAGGTCCGCTCGGACGTCGACGCCGGATACTTGCTGAAACTCGACTCGCAGCTGGCCGCGTGGGACGAGTGGTCCAAGTTCAACGAGGGTGCCAAGGCCGCGGGACGCGGTGACGACGGCAGCATCTACGCCGTCCCGCTCGGCACTGACACGAGGGCCATCTGGTATAACAAGACAGTCCTCCAGAAGGCCGGCATCTCGGTGCCCTGGCAGCCGAAGACCTGGGAAGACATCCTGGTTGCGGCCCGCACGATGAAGGCCGCGGATCCGGGCGTGATTCCCTTCAGCATGTACGCCGGAAAAGGCACCGGTGAGGGAACCGTCATGCAGAGCTTCTACGAATTGCTCTATGGAACGGGAAGCTCCCTGTATTCGGAAAGCGACAAAAAGTGGGTTGTGGGTTCCAAGGGGTTCACCGACTCGCTCCAGTTCCTGAAGACCCTCTACGACGAGAAGCTTTCCGTGACCCCTGCGGATGCCCTCGATTCGAACGTCTGGAAGAAAGTCTTTGGACAGTGGCTGCCGCAAGGCAAAATGGGTGCCACCGTGGAAGGCTCCTACGCGCCGTCTTTCTGGCAGAAGGGCGGCTCCTACGAATGGGCCGGCTATGCGCAGGACATGGGAGTGGCCATGTTCCCGACACAGCGTGGACAGGATCCCGGTGGCGTGAGCATGTCCGGTGGATGGACGCTCGCCGTCGGCGCGAAGACCAAGACCCCGGACCTGGCCTTCAAGTTCCTGACCACTGCCGTGAACAAGAAGAATGCCTTGGCGTTTGACGTGAACAACTCGCAGATCGCCGTCCGCACCGATGTCGCTTCCGATCCCGGATACCAAGCGGCCAACCCGTTCGTGAAGGATGTTTCCGATTTGGTGGGCGTCACCCACTATCGCCCGGCAACCGCCGACTATCCGAAGATCTCCCTCGCGGTCCAACAAGCCACCGAGGCTGTCATCACCGGCAAACAAAACCCCGCGGAAGCCGCAGCCGAATACGACGCTTCGGTCAAGAAACTCGTCGGCGACGCCAAGGTCATGCAGAAATGACGCATGGCAGTCCCTGATTCCCTCAACCGCGGTTCCCTGCGACGCAGATCGCCCGTCCGAAAGGCTCTGCGTCGCAGGCTCCGCTTGTTGCCGGTTTTGCCGTCAATACTGATGTTGGCCTTCTTCATGGTGGCACCTGTGGCGTGGTCCTTCTACGCCTCCTTCACCAACGCCGCATTGTCCGGCAAGGCGGCCTTGAACCCCCAATGGGTCGGCCTGGACAACTACGCGCGGATGCTGACGGATTCGGTCTTTCCGCTCTCGGCATGGCTGACGGTAATTTTCGTGGGCGTTTCCGCGATCCTCGGACAGAACGCCCTGGGCCTGGTCATCGCCCTGTTGATGACGAGATCCGGGGGAGCGACGGCGTCGCTGGTGGGCACGGTGGTGGTCGCGGCGTGGATCCTGCCGGAGATCGTGGCGGCCTTCGCGGCCTACGCGTACTTCAGCCAAGACGGCACACTCAACCAGCTCTTGGCAATGTTCGGTGTCCAAGGCACCAACTGGCTCTACGCTTTTCCGATGGCCGCCATCATCCTGGCCAATGTGTGGCGCGGCACCGCGTTCTCGATGCTGGTCTACAGGGCCGCGCTTTCCCAGGTCCCGCGCGACATTTCCGAAGCCGCCCTCATGGACGGCGCCAGGGGTTGGCAACGCCTGGCCTTCATCACCCTGCCGATCATCCGGGGAAGCATCGCCACGAACCTCATGCTGATCACCCTCCAGACTCTCGCGGTATTCACCCTCATCTGGGTGATGACGGCCGGTGGTCCCTCCAACGCGAGCACCACCTTGCCCGTGCTGGCGTACCAGGAAGCCTTCAAGCTCGGAGACATCGGCTACGGCACCGCGATCGCTTCGGTATTGATCCTGATCGGCATGGTCTTCGGGGCTGTGTACGTCAGGCTGATCCGCGGGGCGAAGCCGTGACCTCCCTGCGGCGTGCGCCCCTGCTCGCCGGGAAGCGCCCGACGGCGGTACCAGGGCGGCGGCTCCGCGTGCGCTTCGCTGCCAATGCGGCTTTGGCCGTGATTGGGCTGTGCTTTGTGCTGCCCCTTGCGTGGTTGCTTCTCGCCTCCGTTGATCCGAACGCCGGATACGAGACGCGGTGGCCGCAATCGGCGTCGCCCGCCAATTTCGCCGCCGTGATGACGCCCGGGCTGCTCTTCCAGCCGCTCGTGAACAGCTTCCTGCTCTCTGCCGGAACCGCCGTCGTGAACCTCGCGGTTGCCGTGCTCGCGGCCTATCCGCTGTCCCGCTACCAATCGCGATTCAACAAGCCGTTCCTCTACGCGATCCTGTTTGGCACTTCGCTCCCGGTCACGGCGATCATGGTGCCGGTCTACGGCCTGTTCGTACAGTTGCAATTGCTGGACTCGATGCCGGCAACCATTTTCTTCATGGCAACCACCACCTTGCCGATGGCCATTTGGATGACCAAGAACTTCATGGACTCCGTGCCGTTGGAGCTGGAGGAAGCCGCCTGGATGGACGGCGCCTCGGGACTGGCCACGCTGCGGAGAATCGTGGTGCCCCTGATGAGGCAGGGGCTGGGAGTGGTGTTCATCTTCGTCTTCATCCAGGCCTGGGGGAACTTCTTTGTCCCGTTCATCCTGTTGTTGTCTACCTCAAAGCAGCCGGCCGCGGTGTCTGTCTTCAGCTTCTTTGGCCAGCACGGAGCCATTGCCTACGGGGAACTCGCCGCGTTCTCCATCTTGTATTCGGTCCCGGTGCTTATCCTCTACACGGTGGTCGCCAAGGGTTCGGGAAGCGCGTTTGCGCTGTCCGGCGCGATGAAGGGCTGAGCGGCCGACAGCCAGGACTCAGTCGATGTCCTCCACGATGGTGCCGTAGGGGATGGAATCATCCAGGTGTGCTTGGTGGCCGGTGAGGCCGCGGTTGTAAAGCACCCGCACCCCGTGAAGCTTGTCCGCGGCCGATTGCATCAAGATGGGGCGGACGGTTTGGATGAACCGCTCGTCCTTGCCGTCGAGGTATTCCTGATAACTGGCTGGAAGCTGGATCATGGCAAAAGAATAGTCCTGCAGGACCGTCATGGGGAGGGCTCGCAACGGGCTTCTCTGTGGCGTACTGTTTTCGGCTTTAAACCCTGCCGTTAGCCAAAGCGAACAATCTTCAGAAATCAGGCGAAACCTAGCGTAAAAATGCGTCTTAATTCGGCAGGGGATTTGTGGCGCCCGGAACCCCGATCTAGAGTCGTATTCAAGTTACCGCGGTAACGTGTCAGCGATCCTCCGCCGGATCTGCCTCTTGAAGGCAGGCAGGAGGGTGTGGGTGCCCCCATGTGGGCCTGACATTTGCACACGGACAACTTCATTCCAGGCGTAACAGTCGCGGCTGCGCCCTGCTGGAGTTCGTTGCGTGTATCCCCAAACTCAATTCACCGATTCTGCAGTCCATGGACCTGGCTTTCAAGTCCGTGAACGCAGGCCCGCTGACACACAGCCAAGGACGCAAATGTCACCACCAAGCCTCATCGACACCCATCCAAACTTGACCGGCGCGGCGCCCGTTGCCCTGTCCTACGAACTTTTCCCTCCCCGCTCTCCCGCCGCCGCGGCGTCCCTCTGGACGACCATCGGGGAGCTCGAGGCCACTGACCCCGACTTTGTCTCGGTCACCTACGGCGCCAGCGGCTCCAACCGGGACACCGCCGTCGAGCTCATCAACCGGCTGCTGCTCGAAACGACCCTGCGGCCATTGGCCCACCTGACCTGCGTTGGAAACACCCCGGAGGAATTGGCCGAGATCATCGGCGAGCTCCTGGACAACGGCGTGCGCGGCATCCTTGCGCTGCGTGGCGACCTCCCCAAGGACAGCGGCCAACCAGTCAACGGTTCGCTGCGCTACGCCCAGGACCTGATCGAACTGATCCGCCGCGTGGAACAGCGACGTTCGGCCCTGCTGTGCGCGGGCAAGATCGCCGTTGGCGTGGCCGCCTATCCCACCCGCCACCCTGAGTCGCCGAGCGTGGAGCACGACGTCGAGGTGCTGCTTGCGAAGCAGCGTTCGGGCGCAGACTTCGCCATCACGCAGGTCTTCTTCCACACCGAACAATATGCGGACCTGATCTCCCGGGCCCGGCGTGCGGGCGTCACGATCCCGATCATCCCGGGCGTCATGCCGCTGACCAGCCTTCGCCGGCTCAAGCGCCTCGGCGAGCTCACCGGCGTCGAGCCGGCACCGGAGCTCATCGAGCGCCTTGCCGCGGCGGACAGCGACGCCGAACGGCGCAGGATCGGAGTCCGTGCCACCGTGGACCTGGCCAACGCCGCCCTCCAGGCCGGTGCTCCGGGCATCCACCTGTACACCTTCAACGAGCACGCCTGCGCCCTGGACGTGCTGGACAAGCTTGCCTTGCCCCGGCCGGCCAGGCCCGCCAGCAGGCTCAGTGCCATCGCCCGCCGCCAAGAACTCGTCAGCTGATCAGCCAACGCTGCTCCGCACACCCCTAGACATATCGATTTGCACCTACTGCCCCAAGGAAATCCCATGACTGAACAGAACATCACCCAGTTCCCCGCCGCATCCCTCCTCGGCTACCCGCGCATCGGCCGCCGTCGTGAACTCAAGAAGGCTGTTGAAGCGTACTGGGCCGGCAAGATCGACGCCGCTGCCCTTGACGCCGCTGCCAAGGACATCCAGCTGACCACAGCGAAGCGACTCCAGGAACTGGGCCTCAACGAAGCCGCCGCCGTTCCGGGCACCTTCTCCTTCTACGACCAGGTGCTCGACGCCACGGCTCACTTGGGTGCCGTCCCGGCCCGTTTCGGCCAGTTGCTCAACGCCGAAGGCCAGCTCGACATCGATGGCTACTTCACCTTGGCCCGCGGCAACAAGGAACAGCAGCCGCTGGAAATGACCAAGTGGTTCGACACCAACTACCACTACCTCGTGCCGGAAATCGGCCCGGAGACCGACTTCAAGCTCGCCTCCAACCGCATCGTGGAGGAATTCGAGTTCGCCCTGGCCAACGGCATCGAGACCCGCCCGTACATCGTGGGCCCGGTGACCTACCTTCTGCTTTCCAAGGCTTCGGACGACGCTCCTGCGGGCTTCGGCCCGCTGTCCCGACTCGAGGACATCCTCCCGGTCTACGTTGAGCTGCTCGGCAAGCTTGCCGCCGCCGGCGCCAGCTGGATCCAGTTGGACGAGCCCGCCCTCGTCGTCGACCAGGACACCCCGGCCGAAGAAATCCAGGCTGCCGTTGCCCGTGCCTACGAAGTTCTCTCCGGTGCCGCAGCGCGCCCCCAGCTCTTCGTGTCCACCCCGTACGGCTCCCTCGACGGCCAGCTCGGTACCCTTGCCGCCACCAACATCGACGCCCTGCACATCGACGTCTTCAAGGGCGCGGTACCGTCCGCGGCAGCCCTGGCGGGCCTCGGCAACAAGACCCTGGTTGCCGGAGTCGTCGACGGCCACAACATCTGGCGCAACGACCTCGCGGTCTCGGCCGCAAAGCTCGACGAATTGAAGGCCGCGGCCGGCAAGCTCGCCGTCAGCACCTCCACCTCCACCCAGCACGTTCCGCACGATACTGCCGAGGAAACCCAGCTCTCCGCGCAGCTCCGCAGCTGGCTCGCCTTCGCTGACCAGAAGGCCGTCGAGGTCAAGACCCTCGCCGACTACCTGGCCAACCCGGCTTCCGCGAAGGCCGCCATCGACGAAGCTTCCGCAGTGATCGCCTCCCGCGCTACCGCCGAAGGCGTCCAGCGCGCCGACGTCCGTGCCCGCACCGCTGCCCTCACCGAGGCCGACTTCAACCGCTCCGAGTACTCGGTCCGCGAAGCCGCACAGGAAGCAGCGCTTCACCTGCCGCCGCTGCCCACCACCACCATCGGTTCCTTCCCCCAGACCTCGGAAATCCGCTCCGCCCGTGCCCGCAACAACAAGGGCGACCTCACCAACGAGCAGTACGAACAGCTCATGAAGGATGAGATCAAGCGCGTTGTCGAGCTGCAGGAAGAGCTCGGCTACGACGTCCTGGTGCACGGCGAGCCCGAGCGCAACGACATGGTCCAGTACTTCGCCGAGAACCTCGAAGGCTTCGACGTCACGGTCCACGGCTGGGTCCAGTCCTACGGCTCGCGTTGCACCCGTCCGTCCATCCTTTGGGGCGATGTCACCCGTTCGGCTCCCATCACGGTTGCTTGGGCCGAATACGCGCAGTCCCTCACCAACAAGCCGATGAAGGGCATGCTCACCGGTCCGGTCACCATCCTGGCCTGGTCCTTCGTCCGCGACGACCAGCCGCTGGGCGAGACCGCCAACCAGGTGGGCCTGGCGCTGCGCGACGAAATCGCCGATCTCGAGGCTGCCGGCATCAAGGTCATCCAGGTGGACGAGCCCGCCCTGCGCGAACTCCTGCCGCTGCGCAAGGCCGACCACGCAGCCTATCTGAAGTGGTCGGTTGACTCCTTCCGCCTGGCCACCGCTGGTGCCGCCGACGCCACCCAGATCCACACCCACCTCTGCTACTCGGAGTTCGGCGTGATCATTGACGCGATCGACGGCCTCGACGCCGACGTTACGTCCATCGAAGCAGCACGTTCACGCATGGAGGTTGTCCACGACCTCGAGGCGCACCACTTCGGCCGCGGCGTTGGTCCGGGCGTCTACGACATCCACTCGCCGCGTGTTCCGGGCGAGGCCGAAGTCACCGAGCTGCTGTCCACCGCCGTCAAGCACGTTCCGTCCCGCCAGCTCTGGGTCAACCCGGACTGCGGCCTGAAGACCCGTGGCTACGCCGAGACCGAAGAGTCCCTGCGCAACCTGGTCAAGGCCACCAAGACGGTCCGCGCCAGCCTGCTCGAAGCAGCCAAGTAGACATCACGTAGTACGAACGGCGGCGGCCGGTCACCTCGAAAGGTGACCGGCCGCCGCCTTTTTAATCTTCGGGAGGGATTAACTCTTCAGGATTCCCAGAGGATCTCGTCGTCCACCACGCCGTCCTCGTCCGCCGCGACTACCAGGAGTTCGTCGGTGAAGTGCGAGCCCAAGGTGAAGTCGAGGACGAAATAGCGCTCCGGCTGGCCGGGGTAGATCGCTACATGGCCTAGTTTGAGGGCCTTGAGGAAGACGTCCTTGGTGAGCTGCGTCTTGTCGCGGACGCCGAACACTGCCTCCAGTTGCTCGTCCTTGAGCTGGTTGGAGTGGAAGTGGAGGAATTGCTGGGAGTTGGTGCCGTCCTGGTCCAGCTCCTCGGCGATCATGTCCCGGACCTGGTCCACCAGCTCGGGGAGGTAGCCCAGGCGGTAGTCCACCTTATGGAGTGCCTTCTCGTCGAAGTGGTCGTGCGCGGCGACGTTCAGGTCCAGTTCCAGGGGATTTCCGGCGAGCTCGTGCGAAGCCACGTAACAGTGCTCCCGCCCGTGGTTGAGCTCGATCTCCCCAAAATGTTTGCTCGCTACCTTGCTCATGTCTTCAAGATAGTCCCAAACAAGCGGCGTGTTCCAGCATCCTGGAAGATTTCAGGTGCGTGGTTTGGGCGTTGACTTTTGAGTCGATTTGGGCATCGTAGCGGCACTGCCGGCGTGGACGGTTGCGGTGCTCCCGCGAAGGGTATCGGCCAGCAATTCCGTGAAGAGCTGCACCTGCGCTGTGCGCTTCTCGTTGATGAGCAGGGCGAACACGTTGCGGGCTAGCCGGATGTCCGGAACGTCGAGGACCACGACGCCGGGCGGCCGGTGCCGCAGCGCGAGTTCCGGCACCAGTGCGGCGCCGAGCCCCGCTGCCGCCATCTCGAGGCTGGCGTGGAAGTCGTCGCTATAGGCCGCGACGCGCGGGTGCAGATTGCAACTGGCGAACAAGCGTTCAATCACCACCGCGTCGCTGGTGCCCGGGTGGTGCATGATCCAGGGCATGTCCGAGAGTTGCGAGGCCTGCATTTCGGCGTCCTCCCGGATGCCCCAGGACGCGGGGAGCACCACCCGGAAGTCGTCGTCGCCGATCCATTGCCGGTCCAGGGTGTGGGGCCACGCGAGTCCGGACTGGCCCACTTGGTACACCAGCGCCAGGTCCAGTTCGCCGCCGGTGCGCAGCCCTTGGATGGTTTGGGAAGGTTCGGCCACCCATACACGGAGTTCTATGCCAAGCTTTTTCCAGCGCGGGTTCCGGAGAATGTCCGGCAGGACGTAGGTTGCCAGGCTGGGGAAGATGCCGAGCCGCAGTTCCTGGACGGGGGAGTCCGCGCTCCTCGATGCGGCGGCCAGCAGGGTCTCGACGTCGGTGAGCACTTTGGAGGCATGCCGCACCATGGTCAGGGCGGCTTCGGTGGGAACCACGCTCCGTGGGGAACGGTGGAAGAGTTCGACGCCGGTGTCCCGTTCCAGGGATGCCATCTGTTGGGATACGGCTGAGGCTGTGTAGCCGAGCCGTGCGGCGGCTGCCGCGAAGGAACCGAGCCGCGTGACTTCAAGCAGTGTCCGCAGGTGGAGAAGGTTGACCATCAGTGATCCTTAGGCTCGATGCCGGCCGAAATCCGTGCCCAGCCAGCATAGCGGTGTGAATTCGGTCTCCGCTGCTGCCCGGGGGAGCCACGAAACCGTGTTTGCAGGATGCCGCGACACGCCGGGATCCAAGCGACACGCTGAGGATTAAATGTGGCTAAGTAGTCCACAGGGTGTGGATTACGTCTCCGGATTTGGCGGATTCCCGGACATTTTTACCTCCCTTGCCTGTGGACTACCGGTGCGTAAAATGACATACTTGTAATACATCATCTTGGGGTTCCGCTGAGGCGCTTGCACTACATGTAGTATCGATTTACGGATTGAGCGGGAAACCAGCACAAGACATGCAAGACATGAATGCAAGACGTGAATAGAAGAGTTCGGCCGCCTAGGCGGTCAGCGGGCCAGCATCGGAGTCGGAATCAGTTCCGGTCGGGGCCTGCCAAGCGAAGAGCAAAGACTTCAACAAAGGGGACAGGGACCATGACTGTTACGGTTTACACGAAGCCGGCCTGTGTTCAGTGCAACGCAACCTACCGTGCACTCGACAAAAAGGGCATCGCCTACCAGAGCGTTGACATCTCACAGGATGCCGAGGCCCTTGAGCGCCTGAAGGCCCTTGGATACATGCAGGCCCCCGTCGTGGTGACCGAGCAGGACCACTGGTCAGGTTTCCGTCCGGACAAGATCGAAGAGCTGGCGCTGGCTGCCGCTTCGGTAGCGTAGTTTTTCAGGACTCCGCCACAACAACAAAGTATTCCAATGTAGTCGAGGTGACTCCTATGGCAGCGCTGGCAACAGCAACTGCTCAACTGAACGCTGAAGCCGTCAGCACGCGGAGTCACCTCATCTACTTTTCCTCCACATCTGAGAACACCAAGCGCTTCGTCCAGAAGCTCGGCGTCGACGCGGAACGCATCCCGCTCCATGCCAAGGACGCACCGCTGCTCGCACTGGAACCTTTCGTCCTGGTGCTGCCCACGTATGGCGGCACGAATGGCGAAGGATCGGTGCCCAAGCAAGTCATCAGGTTTCTGAACAACCCGCAGAACAGGGAACTGATCCGCGGCGTCATCGGAGCAGGAAACACCAACTTCGCGGAAAACTACTGCATGGCGGGAGACATCATCGCCACCAAATGCCGGGTTCCGCTTCTTTATCGATTCGAACTCATGGGGACTCCGGAAGATGTTGACCGGGTCAATCAAGGATTGGAAAAGTTTTGGACACGACTGTCGCAGATACAGAAGTAACCAAGGGCGCTATGGACACCGCCAAGGTCAAGAAGCCATTGCCGGAGGCCTACAAGGGCCTTGGCTACCATGAGCTCAATGCCATGTTGAACCTCTATGGTCCGAACGGGGAGATCCAGTTCGAAGCCGACCGCGAGGCCGCGCACCAGTACTTCCTGCAGCACGTGAACAACAACACCGTTTTCTTCCACGACCTGGAAGAGAAGCTGGACTACCTGGTCAAGAACCAGTACTACGAGCGCGAGACCCTCGATCAGTACACGATGAACTTCATCCGTGACCTGTTCAACCGCGCCTACAAGAAGAAGTTCCGCTTCGAGACCTTCCTCGGCGCCTTCAAGTTCTACACCTCCTACACGCTCAAGACCTTCGACGGCAAGCGTTTCCTGGAGCGCTACGAAGACCGTGTCTGCATGGTTGCCCTGCACCTTGCCCGCGGCAATGAGGAGCTGGCCAGCCGCCTCGTCGACGAAATCATCGACGGCCGCTTCCAACCCGCCACGCCCACGTTCCTCAACGCCGGCAAGGCCCAGCGCGGCGAACTGGTCTCCTGCTTCCTGTTGCGCATCGAAGACAACATGGAGTCGATCGCCCGCGGCATCAACTCGGCGCTGCAGTTGTCCAAGCGCGGCGGTGGCGTGGCCCTCTCGCTGACCAACATCCGCGAGCACGGCGCCCCCATCAAGCAGATCGAAAACCAGTCCTCCGGCGTCATCCCGGTCATGAAGCTCCTCGAAGACAGCTTCTCCTACGCCAACCAGCTCGGTGCCCGCCAGGGTGCGGGTGCCGTGTACCTGCACGCCCACCACCCGGACATCTACCGATTCCTGGACACCAAGCGTGAAAACGCCGACGAGAAGATCCGCATCAAGACGCTGTCCCTCGGCGTCGTCGTCCCGGACATCACGTTCGAGCTGGCCAAGAAGAACGAGGACATGTACCTCTTCTCCCCGTACGACGTCGAACGCGTCTACGGCGTCCCGTTCTCCGACATCTCGGTCACCGAGAAGTACTACGAGATGGTGGACGACTCCCGGATCAAGAAGACCAAGATCAGCGCCCGCGAGTTCTTCCAGACCCTCGCGGAGATCCAGTTCGAGTCCGGCTACCCGTACATCATGTTCGAGGACACCGTGAACCGGGCCAACCCGATCGCGGGCAAGATCACCATGAGCAACCTGTGCTCGGAGATCCTGCAGGTGTCCACGCCGTCCATCTACGCTGAGGACCTCAGCTACGAGACGGTCGGCAAGGACATCTCCTGCAACCTTGGTTCGATGAACATCGCCAAGACCATGGATTCCCCGGACTTCGGCCTCTCGATCGAGACGTCCATCCGGGCCCTCAGTGCGGTGTCGGACATGTCCTACATCAACTCGGTGCCGTCCATCGCGCAGGGCAACGCCCAGAGCCACGCCATCGGCCTCGGCCAGATGAACCTGCACGGCTACCTTGCCCGTGAGCACGTCCACTACGGTTCCGAAGAGGGCCTGGACTTCACCAACATCTATTTCTACACGGTGCTGTTCCACGCTCTCCGTGCCTCGAACAAGCTGGCCATCGAGACCGGCCAGCCCTTCGGCGGCTTCGAAAACTCGACGTACGCCAGTGGCACGTTCTTCGACAAGTACACCGAGCAGGAATGGGCCCCGGAGACCGGGCGCGTCCGCGAGCTCTTCGCAGGCATCCACATTCCCACGCAGGACGACTGGCGCGAGCTGAAGGCTTCCGTCATGGAGCACGGCATCTACAACCAGAACCTGCAGGCCGTGCCTCCCACGGGTTCCATCAGCTACATCAACAACTCGACGTCCTCGATCCACCCCGTCGCGTCGAAGATCGAGATCCGCAAGGAAGGCAAGATCGGCCGCGTCTACTACCCGGCCCCTTACCTGACGAACGACAACCTGGAGTACTACCAGGACGCGTACGAGATCGGTTACGAGAAGATCATCGACACCTACGCCGCGGCCACGCAGCACGTGGACCAGGGCCTGTCCCTGACTCTGTTCTTCAAGGACACCGCCACCACGCGTGACATCAACAAGGCGCAGATCTACGCATGGCGCAAGGGCATCAAGACGCTCTACTACATCCGCCTCCGCCAGCTCGCGCTGGAAGGGACCGAAGTTGAGGGCTGCGTTTCCTGCATGCTGTAACCGATAACGGTTGCTTATTTGCGGCAGCTGCCGCGCCTCAAAACTGAAGAGTACGACGCCGGGTGAGCGCCCGGCGTCGTACGCTTACCTTAAAGAACACATACGTTAAGGGGACGAAATGACCGAGAAGGTCAAGCTGCTTAGCCACGTCGAAGCGATCAACTGGAACCGCATCCAGGATGACAAGGACGTGGAGGTCTGGAACCGCCTGGTCAACAACTTCTGGCTGCCGGAGAAGGTGCCGCTGTCCAACGACGTCCAGTCCTGGCACACCCTGACGCCGGACGAGCAGCAGCTCACCATGCGCGTCTTCACGGGCCTGACCCTGCTGGACACCATCCAGGGCACGGTTGGCGCAGTTTCCTTGATCCCGGACGCGATCACCCCGCACGAAGAGGCCGTGTACACCAACATTGCCTTCATGGAGTCGGTGCACGCGAAGTCGTATTCCTCGATCTTCTCGACCCTGTGCTCCACCAAGGAGATCGACGACGCCTTCCGCTGGTCCCTCGAGAACGAGAACCTGCAGAAGAAGGCACAGATCGTCATGGACTACTACCAGGGCGACGATCCCCTGAAGCGCAAGGTCGCTTCCACGCTGCTGGAATCGTTCCTGTTCTACTCCGGGTTCTACCTTCCGATGTACTGGTCTTCCCGGGCCAAGCTCACGAACACGGCAGACCTCATCCGCTTGATCATCCGCGACGAAGCCGTGCACGGCTACTACATCGGCTACAAGTTCCAGAAGGGCCTCGAAAAGGTCTCCGAGGAAAAGCGCCAGGAAATCAAGGACTACACGTTCGAGCTGCTCTTCGAGCTGTACGAAAACGAAGTCCAGTACACGCACGACCTGTACGACGGCGTCGGCCTGGCTGAGGACGTCAAGAAGTTCCTGCACTACAACGCCAACAAGGCCCTCATGAACCTCGGCTACGAGGCGATGTTCCCGGCGTCCGTCACCGACGTAAACCCGGCCATCCTGTCGGCCCTGTCACCTAACGCTGACGAGAACCACGACTTCTTCTCGGGGTCGGGGTCGTCTTACGTCATTGGTAAGGCTGTTAACACTGAGGATGAGGACTGGGAGTTTTAGTTCCTTTTCCTCGGCGTCGGTCGTCTTAGCCGTCAACGAAGCTGCCCCCGCACGGAAATCCGTGCGGGGGCAGCTTCGTTATTTCCTTCCCCAATACCTACTTATCTAGTCGGCGCACCATTTCAGTGATCCAGATGGGCGCGAACGGAGAGGTGCAGTTCGGGGGAGTCGGGTAATCCTTGAGCACCTCCAGGCGCTCACCGATGTCGATGGCGCGGGCGCGGTAATCGGCGTGTTCGATTCCGATCTGGGCCAGGCAGTGGTTCATGGCCCATTGCAGGCGGTCCGGGGCGTCTTTCATTTCGGCCTCGATGACGTCGAGCAGTCCTGCGAGGTCCAGGCCCTCGGGATTCTTTGAAACGCGTTCAGTGGTCAGAGCCCAGCCGGCACTCGCGACCACTGGATCGGGATCGGTGAACCAGGCAAGGCGGAGCTCTTCGCAGTGCGGATTCTTCTTCACCACGTAGTTGACGAGCCAGTCGTGCACTTTGGGTACACGTGCAGCACGCAACATGACGTCCAGCTCATCGCGCTCGAACGCCTTCGGACGGCAGATAAGGATCGCGAGCAGTCTGGCTGCCGTGTCTTCGGTCGCCCAGAGCTGGTGCGCGAGTTCCTGCTGCGTCTTCAACCGCTTCGCGAGCGCGCGCAGTTTGCCGAGGTTCACACCGTGATCGTCACCGTGTTTCTCGTTCACCGCGCGTGCTTTCGGGTCCTCGAGCGCGGCCAGCTCGGCAACTATCTCGTGCACGGACGTCTCTGCCACCTCAGCCTCCTGTTCATCATTTGTGGCTTGAGCTTACTAGGACGCGCAGCCTCGCCGCGCCGTCACGAGGGCGTGCAGAGGCTGCCGGCCGGTGTCCCCTCTCCGGACTTCCACGTGGTCAGGCGCTTTGGTGCGCGGCGGATTCCGGGAAGGGGTCGTCGAGGAAGGTGGGCTCGCTTAGCCAGCCCGGATCGCCTGGATCGCCTGGATCGTCGGAATCGGCGTCGGGCCATGGGTGCGCGGCCGTGAAGGAGTTCCAGTCCGGGAACGGATCCGCGGGCAGTTCCGGTTCCTGAAATGCGGGCGGGTCCAGGTCAGGGAGGGTGTCCGATTCCTGGCCGGTCGGCAGGTGGTGTGGCCAGTGGGGTGGTTCCCAGTCCTGGTGTTCACTGGGGTAGTGCCGGTGTGAGGGTGAGGTCCACCCGGGGGGATTGTCTTTGCTGGCGGGGGTGGGGGTCCATGCGGTGGTGTGTTTGAGGCGGTGGTGTTTGGGGCAGGCCTGGCCGAGGTTGGAGATGCCGGTGGTGCCTCCCTCGGCCCAGGCCAGGAGGTGGTCTGCTTCGTTGTCCAGGGAGTGGTTGTTGCAGCCTGGGAAGGGGCACTTGCCGTCGCGGAGCCGGAGCCATTGGCGCTGGGCTGTGGTGAGGCGGTAGCTGGTGCGTCCGATTTCCAGCGGGGCGCCGTCGCGGGGGTCGGTCAAGACCCGGTGGAAGGACTCGGCGCCGTCGGCGACCAGTGCCCGGGCCATGGAGGGCGGGATCGGCCCGTACCCGTCGAGCGTGGCCGGTTCGTCCGTGGCGCCCAGCAGGGACAGGACCGGGACGGTGATCAGGACCTGCGCCCTCGGGGATGGAACCGGCCCTGCCAGCCCCGGTTCAACTCGTCGGGCGCCCGTGCCGCTGGCTCGCGAACCGCCGTCGCCCGTGCCGCCGTCGGGCAGTCCGCCGTCGACCGTCGCGGAGCCGGTGTTGGCGAGGAGCCAGGTGGCGGTGATGTCGGCGCGGAGTTGGGCGAGGGTCCGGGCCTCGTGGGGGCCTTGGAGGGCGCGGGCGGCGGCGGTGGTCCGTTCCCAGATCCCGGCCGCGGTGTCGGCGGGAAGGTGGGCGGAGAGCCAGGCCATGCCGTCGCGGTCCGGGAGGTATTCGACCCGCCGCTCCGCGGCTCGTGTGGTGTGGCGTTCTTCGATGCTGACGGGGTGGTGGCGTTCGCGCCAGGTGCGTGCTTTGGCCCGGAACCGGGACGGGACGAGCTCCCCGGCGGGGCAGCCCCGGGAGGGGTTGGGGGCGTCGGGGTCCAGGAAGTGCGCTTCAAGGGCCGCTGCTGCGGCCGGGCCCAGGCCGTCGGTTTCGTCGACGATGATCCGGGCGTGCTGCCAGGAGATCGTCCCGGCCTGGAGGGCCTTAAGGGTCAGCGCCAGTTCCGTGGTCAATGCCCGGGATTCGGCCAGGAGGGTGCCGGCGGTTCGTTCGCTGACGGTCAGGACACAGGCGAGCTCGGCGACCAGGGCGAGCTCGTGGGCGGTGGACTCCCGAGGCGAGGACGCCGGCGGCGCCAGGGCCCTGGCCGCCTGGGCGTAGTCCGCGGCGAGCCTCGCTTTCAGCGCGGCGGTCCGGGCCTCCAGCCGGGCCACTTCGGCGAGGCCGTCCAGGCAAGCATCCGCCCGATCCCGGAGCGGATCGGCGGTCTCGGAAGAACCGGCGTCGCGGGTGAAGGAGGCAAACGCGGCGACGGACGCGGCAACGGCCTCCACGGCCGCCCTGCTCTCCGCACTCCACGTTGTCCTTCGATCCATACCCACAGCATCGCAGGAGGCACCGACAATTTAGCCTTGGCGACAGGGCTGGGACGCGTGCGCGAGGCAGAATCGGCTAGCTAGGTTCCTGCGCTCGGGAAGGAACCACTCGCCTGAATCTCCGGAAAAGGAACGTGAGTGCCTCCCGTGGATCACGGGACCCTGCTTTTGCGAAGCGGAGGTAGAGCGAGGGGACAATGAACAAATTGAGCAGGGTGGACGTGACGAGTCCGCCCAGAATGACCACGGCCATGGGGTGTTCAATTTCGTGGCCCGGGATATTTCCCATAACCACCAAAGGCACCAAGGCAAGTCCGGTAGCCAAGGTGGTCATGAGGATCGGGGAAAGCCGTTCCGCCGCTCCGCGCAACACGAGGGCGCGGCCGAAGGCTTCGTCCTCGTTCCTTTCCAGATGCTGGCAGTGGCTGATGAGCAGGATCCCGTTGCGGGCTGCGATGCCCATCACCGTGAGGAAACCGACGAGTGAGCCAAGCGAGAGGACCCCGCCGGTCACGTAGGCAGCGAAAACCCCGCCGACCAGGGCGATGGGGAGCGTCAGCAGCGCGAGCAGGGCCAGCCGCCAGCTCCGGAACGACGCTTGCAGGAACAGGAAGATCAGGGCCAGGGCCGCCACGGCGAAGATCGTCAGGCGTTCGGTGGCCGCCTGGCGTTCCGTGTACTCACCGAGGAGTTGGACGCTGCAACCCGGCGGCAGCTTCATGTCTTCGAGGCGTTCCTGGAGCGTGCGGACAACGGTCCCGAGGTCTGCCCCCTGATCGATAAAGGAACCGACCTCAACCCGGCGGGATCCGTTGGTGCGGTCAATGAGGTTGGGTGTCGATTGCACGCTGACGGAGGCGACGTCGGCCAGCCGGACGCGCTGTCCCCCGGGGGTGTCGATCGGCAGGTCCTCGATACTGGTGACGCTGGCGCGGGTCTCCGGGGTGCTCCAGACTTGGACGTCGTAGGCGCGTCCGTCCCGGAAGACGTCGCCTACTTCTTCCCCGGCCACGAGTGTCGCGGCGGCCCGCCTCACGTCGCCGGGTTTCAGCCCGTACTTTTGCGCTGCGGCAAGGTCCACCTTGACCGTGATCTGCGGTACCTCGACTTCCAGGGAAACGTGGGGTTCATTGGTGCCCTGGATATGGTCAAGGATGGACTTGATCTTCTGGGCCTGGTCCCGCAGCACGTTCAGGTCGTCCCCGTAGACCCGGACCAGGATTGGTTCGCTGGAGCCGGTCAAGACCTCTTCGATCCTCTCTTTCAGGTAAGTCTGGACGTCGCGGTGCAGGCCCGGATAGCCGTCGACAACCTCCTGGACAGCTGCCACCGTTTTTTCGTAGTCGGCGTGGCGGTCGATGCTGATCCAGTTTTCCCCGGCGTTGACGCCGACGATTTCGTCTGCGGTGAACGCCTGGCCGATGTGGGTACCGCAGTTCAGGACCCCGGGCACCTTGAGGAGCTCCTCACAGCCCCTTTGTGAGATGCGGTATTCCTCCGCTGCCGAAGTGCCGGGCTCTGCGACCCAGTGCATCAGGAAGTCCCGTTCCTTGAAGGTGGGGAACAAGGACTGGCCCAGCAACGGAGCGATCACCAGCCCCGCGAGAGCGACGGCGCCGAAACCGGCGTAGCCGTAGCGGGGCCGGTTCATGGTCCGGGACAAAATGGCGTGATATCCGCGCTTGAGCACCCGGACCAGTGGAGGATCGCGCTGCTCCAGTTTCGCGTTGCCGAGCAGGATCAGGGCCAGGGCCGGTGTCACCGTCAGCGCGACCAGCATCGAGGCGAGGACGGCCAAGGTATAGGAGACAGCCAGCGGCCGGAAAAAGACACCGGTCAGTCCGTCGAGGAAGAAAATGGGAACGGCCGCGACGACGATGATCAGGGTCGCGTAGACAATGGGACTTCGCATTTCCAGGGAGGCCCTGAGCACCACCGAGGCCGTTGGTTCGCCGCTGCCCAGGGCCCTATGTTGTCTGAGCCGGCGCATGATGTTCTCGACGTCGATGATCGCGTCGTCGACGACCACACCCACGGCGATGACAAGCCCCGCCAAGACCATGGTGTTGATGGAGCTCGCCGTGAAGTACAGCACGAGCGCCGCCGTCAGGAGGGAGAGCGGAATGGCCACAAGGCTGATCAGGGCGGTGCGCCACTGGAAGAGGAAGGCGCCGAGGATCATCACAACCAGGAGGCAGCCCAGGAGCAGCGCGAGGCTGAGGTTGGAAATCGCCTCCTCGATGAAGCTCGCCGGACGGAAGATGGTGGTGTCAAAGGTGATTCCACTCAACCCTGGCTGGAGCTGGCGGAGGGCGTCCTCAACTCCCTTGGTCACATCGAGGGTGTTGCCCCAGGGGAGCTTTTCGACGATGAGCATGAGCCCGTGCCCGTTGTTGATGACAGCGTCGCCGATGAGCGGCTGATGGTCTTCAACGACCTTGGCCACGTCGCCCAGGTGCAGCGCGACGCCGTCCTTTTCCCTGATGGTGACCTGTGCCAGGTCCGCTGGGCTCGAAACGGCCTGGACATGCTGGACGCCCATTCTTTGATTCGGACTGTCGATGAAGCCTCCCGTGCCGATGAACCGGCCGGGCGAGTACTTCAGGAGGCCGGCGTCCACGGCTCCGGCGGTGACTTCCATGACCTCGTTGAGCGAGACATTTTCAGCCTTGAGCCGGTCCGGCTGCACCTGGACCTGCAGCATCTGGAGCCTTTCACCCCAGATGGCGACGTTGGCCACTCCGGGTACCCGGAGCAACCGGGCGCGGATCGTCCAGTAGGAGAGCATGGACATCTCGATCAGGGACCGGCTGGAGGAGGTCATGCCAATCTTCATCACGCGGCTCGTCGACGACAGCGGCTGAAGCATGACCGGCGGAGCCGCCCACGTCGGCAGAGCGGATGTCACTGCCGCCATCCGTTCCGAGACCACCTGGCGGGCGTTCAGCAAATCGGTACCCTGCTTGAAGATGAGCACGATCGAGGACAGCTGCGGGACGGACTTGGAGCGCAGCTCATCAAGGCCGGGCATGCCGCTCAGGGAAGCCTCGATCGGTACGCTGACCAGTTCTTCCACTTCCTGCGCGGTCAGGCCGAGGCAGGCCGTCTGGATTTCCACGCGCGGGGGCGCGAATTCCGGAAAGACATCGATGGACGCCGAGCTCAATTGCACTGAGCCCAACAGCATCACCGCGCAGGCCAGTGCAACAACCACTGTCCTGAATTTGAGGCTGATGCCTATGATCCAACGCATCTCAGTGGGCCGTATCGAATTCCTCGCCGAACAATTCCTCGGCCCCTAGCGTGACCACCACCGTGCCGATCGGCGGACCCTCCTTCAGCAATGCGGCTTCGCCGGCGATTCGCTCGATACTTACCGACTGGCGGACATACACGCGGAGCTCCGGATTCGTGTAGACCCAGGTCCTGCCCTGGCTGTCGTACAGGATCGCCCCGTAGGGGACGGTCAGCTTCCCTTGCGGACCCGACGACGCCGTCCCGGTCTTTAGCCCCAGACGTTCGACGGCGCGTTCCGTCAGGGTGACGCGGTGCAGGTCCGTCCCCGGGACTTCCTCCACGGTGGCAGGAGCGTCAGCGGCAGGCACGGCTTCGGCTTGCGGCTGGGAACAGGCCGGCAGTGAAAGCGTCAGGAAAGCGGCGACCACCAGGGCGATCAGGACTTTCGTGCTGCGGCCCTGCCGCGAAGCTAACTTCTTCATGGTGCGTCCTCGCTCTGTGCCCGGAGCAGCGGATCGTTCCGGGGTGCGGTCCTGGGCGCCGGTTCCGGTCCGAATCCAAGCAACAGCGCGGGCAAGACAAATAGCAGGAAAAGGGTCGTGGTTAGCAGCCCGCCCCAAATGATGATGACGAGCGGTTGGATGATTTCCGTTCCGACCACGCCACCCATGAGCACGAGCGGCAGCAGGCCAAGAGCCGTTATCAGGGCCGACATCAGCACGGGCATCAACCGGTCCCGCGCGCTTCGGATCACGAGCGCGGGGCCAAAGGCAGGACTGTCCTCGGACCCCAAGCTTCGGGCGTGCCGAATGAACAGGATGGATCCACGTGCGGCAATGCCCAGGAGGGCCGAGAATGCAGGAAGCGAGACCAAGGAGTTGATTCCGCCCGTCATCTGCGCAGCGAGCACTCCGCCCGAGAGCGCGGCAATCAAGCCCAGGAAGACCGTCGCACCTAGCCGCCAGCTTCCCAGCGCCGTCTGGAGAAGCACCAGGATTCCGGCCGCGGCGACCGCCGCCAGCAGCCACAGCCACCGGGCGCTGTTCTGCTGTTCTGCGTACTTGGTGAGGATTTCCGCATGGTACGAGAGCGGGAACTGCAGTTGCTGGAGGCCCTTCTCGATATCCTGCTGAACGTCGTTGAGGGCGCGCCCTTGAATATCAGCCTTCACATCGATCCGGCGCGAAGTGTCATCGTGCAGAATCACAGCCTCGTTCCCGACCATGTTGACGTGTGCAACGTCGCCGAGGCGTACGTGACCTCCGCCGGGGGTATCGATCAGCAGCTCGCGGACGCTGGTAAGGCTGTTCCTGGTGGACGGAGTTCCTTTGACGATCACCGAGAAGACTTTTTGTTGCTGGTATATGTTGCCGACTTCGATTCCCTGCAGCAGCGCTGCGGCGGCGCGCCTGACATCGCCGGGTATGACGCCCGCTTTCTGGGCCGCGGTCAGGTCAACCTGGACCTCGACGATCGGTTGTTGGGTGGGCGCGTCGACATGGGGATTGACGACGCCGTCGGTCCGGGCCAGGATTTGCCGCACCTCCTCTGCCTTCTGACGGAGGGTGGCCATATCCAGGCCGTAAACCCGGACGGTGAACCCGGGGTCGGCGGCCTGTTGGATCTGCTCAATCCTCTGTTGCGGGTACGTGGATACTTTGCTGGTCAGCCCCGGGTACCCATTCACCACGTGCTGGACGGCCGCCGCCGTGTCGCGGTAGGAGGCCTCCGCGGAAACTGTCACCCAAAGCTCCCCGGCGCTGATGTCGCCCACCTGGTCCGAGGTGATGGCGCGCCCGATGTGTCCCCCCACATTGACCACGCCCGGGAGTGTCCGGAGCTCTTGGGCGGCCGCATCAGTGATCCGCGTCATTTCCTGGTCTGAGGTGCCAGCGATCGCACTCCACTGCACCACGAGGGTCTTGTCCGGCAGGACAGGCACTGTCGGACGGTCGCTGGCTAACTGGGGGGCGAGGGCAAGTCCGGCGAGGGCGAAGGCTGCGGCGCCCGCGAGTACCCACCGGCCCTTTCCCGCTGTCCCGGACAACGCACGGCCGTACCCGGTGTGGACCCGGCTCAGGGTGCGTCCTTCGCGTGCGGTGGTCCGGCCGACAGGCAGGACGAAGACCAGCGCCGCGGTTACCGTTAGAGCCACGATCATCGCGACAGCCAAGGTGAGCAGGTAGGAAAGGAGCAGCGGGCCGAAGAGCGCTCCGTCCTCGCCCGGCACGAAGAACACGGGGAGCACAGACAACGCCATGATGAGCAGGGAATAGAGAATCGGCGTTCGCACTGCGCGCAGGGCCGCCGTCACCAAGGTGTCACTCAATAGCGCGGTCCCGACGCCGGACGCGCCGGACGCGGCGCCGGACCCGACGTCGGACGCGACGCGTGCCCTGCCAGTTCGGACTGCGCCAAAGAGGTCTTCGGCGACGTCTCCGACGATGACGGCCAAGGCCAGGACCATGCCGGCGAGGACCATGGTGTTCATCCCGGTGCCTCGTAGGTACAGCACCAAGGCCGCCGCCGTCAGGGAGACCGGAATCGTGATCAGGCTGATGACGGCGGTGCGCCAGGAGCGGAAGAACGCGCCAAACATGGTGGCTGTCAACACGAGCGAGACAAGCAGTGCGACACCAAGCGTGCCTACCTCTTCTTCGATGAACGCTGCCTGCCGGTAGACGGTGGTGTCGATAGTGACACCGGACAAGCCTGGCTGGAGGGCGTGGAGAGCATCATCGATGCCCCGGGTCACATCCCTTGTGTTCGTCTCCGGGAACTTTTCGATGACCAGGAGCAGTTCGGCATCCTTGCCGGAGAGTGCATCCCCGATCAGCGGCTGGTGATCGGTCACGACGTGTGCAACATCGCCCAACACCAGCTTTCCGGCCGGCCCTTCCAGACTGACTTGGCCCAGATCCTCTGGCGTGGTGATTGGCAGGACGTGCTGCACTCCAAGCCGCTGGTGGCCCGTCTCCAGGAAGCCGCCGGTGCCGGGTGTGGACGCCTCAAGGTAACTCAAGGGGGATACCCAGACGGCATTGCCGGTAGTCGTAATGACCTCGTCGAGCGTCACGCCCTTGGCCTCAAGTTCCCCAGGATCGACCAGGACCTGCAGTTGCTGGTCGCGGAGGCCCCAGATGGCCACGTTCGCGACGCCGGGCACCGCCAGGAGTCCGGGCTTCAAGGTCCAGCGGGCCAGAACAGACATGTCTATGGCCGACATCTCTTTGGAGGTCAGCCGGATCATCATGACCCGGCTCGTCGATGAGAGGGGCTGCATCAGGACGGGTGCGGCAGACACGTTCGGCAAGGCGCGTGCTTGGGTCAAACGCTCAGACACAAGCTGGCGGGCCCGGAAAAGGTCGGTCCCCGGCTTGAACACCATCTGGATTGATGACAGGCCGGGGACGGATTTGGAATGAATGGCTTCCACCCACGCCACACCGTTCAACAGGTCTGCCTCCATGGGGGAGGTGATCAGTTGTTCAACCTCCGCGGCGGAGAGCCCCAGGGCCTCAGTCTGGATTTCGACCTGTGGAGGTGCGAACTCCGGGAAGGCATCCACTGCCATGCCCGGCAGGCTCGTGAAGCCGAAACCCAGGATCCCCACCGCCACGGCCAGGACCAGAAACCGGAACTGGAGTACCCACCGGAGGACCGTGCCCATCATGGCCGGTCACCCGGCTCCTTGGGTGTGAAGGTGGAGAAGCCGTAGCGGGGAGGAGACACCCCAGAATCGATGTCCGGTGAGTGCCCGCTGAAAATGTTAGATCCCCGGTACCTGTCCACCACGCCGCTCCTTGGAACAGTGCCAAAGCGCCCCCAGACGTGTACGTCAATCATGAGCCCCGGCCGAACCTTGGGTCAACGCTCAATGCAAGGATTCTCAGGATAATGACAGGGAATTTTTCGTCCATTCACAAGTGATAGTGGTATACGCAAGAACTAGCCGCTGGAGCCCGGTGTCGCAACCTCGGCGCGGGGGGTCGTTCCGTAAACACTCGCACTGACCTGGTAGGCGTGCCCGTCCAATTCCAACGCCTGCCGATTGATCTCAGTCAGGGCGGAGTCCGCGAGCGCCTCCGCTTTGATGAGGTCCAACGACTCCTGGTCCGCGCCGCCAACCGCTGTCACTTTCACCAGCCCCGTGCCCGCTGAATAGAGTTTTTGCTGGTGGCCAACGGACGGTTCCAGCGGATTGTACTCATCAACGGTCAACACATCGTCGTAGCACGCGGCCGGTACGCATACCCGCTCATGCTGCTTGAAGACAGTTCCACAATCCAGGAAGCCCACATCGGGTGCGTGGGCTTGGACGTACCCCGGGGTACCGGTCACCGGCTGATCCTGCATGGCGATCCCTGCCTGGGCCTTGGAAATGCCGTGAATGAAAGTGCGGGGCGCGCCGGTGAAAGTGCCGTTCTCGTACTCTTCCGGATACTCCCCGAAGAGCCAGACAGCTCCCTTTTCCGTCTGGGCAAAGAAGGCCAGCTCGGATTCCACGAGCTGCCCGTCGTAGTAGTCACGGTCCCACATCACGAGGGTCTTCACGCCGTCAATCACTTTTGTCAGTCCGGTCACCGAGTGGACCACCGTGCGCTCGGTGGTGCCGTCGGCACTCTTCACCATGCCCTTGGTCGTGTACTGCATGCCGGGCTTCAGTGGAAACCACTTGTTGTCAATCCTTGGCGCCGGCTGGAAGGCCGAGCGGTCGTAGTGGATGGCGGACCCGGCCCCGCAGAACTCTGCGGCGTCCGTGGTCGCCGTCGGGGTAGCAGTCGGCGGGGCAGATCCCGACGTCGGCCCTGTCAGGGGCCCGTTCGACGTGGCCGGGGAAGGCGTACCGCTTGGCCCGGAACACGACGCCACCGCGGACATTGCCAGAAACAGCACGAGTGCAGAACCCAACGCTGTGAGTCGTTTGCTTGGCTGGAACATCTCGGTGTCCTTTCACAACAGGCTGATGAAAGGAGGGCCGGGACAGCGGGAGAGGTTTTCATGCCGCACCGCCCACGGTCCAACATTTCTCAATTGTGCTCCGGCCGGCACGGAAAAAGAACAGACGGCGCACAAACCCGATGTGGCGAAGGGCGTTCCCTTGGGCACCCGGGGGGCCGGCGGCGTCTGGGGTAGAGCGCCCCGAGCCCCGGGCTCCAGGGGCACTCCCGCCGTCGGCCCCGTCCAACGCCGGTCCCGGAGGGCCGGCTGGTCTGTTTCAAGCCGCGGATGTGTTCCTGTATTAATTCAACATCTTTCCCGGCCCGTAGGCACGAGTGCCGCCTACTCGTTTTCCAGGCACGGGCCGCCGAACACGCGGAGAATCCTACGTAAGCACCCCGTGATCAAAGGCCCGATGAAGGGACCGCACGGGGAACCCAGCGATTGAGGGCTTCTTCCAGGCCGGCCAGATCGACTGGTTTGCTGAGGTAATCATCCATGCCGGCTGCGAGGCAGCGCTCGCGGTCTTCGTCCTGGGCTCCTGCGGTCATGGCGATGATGGGCAGGCGGACAGAGCCGTTCTCCTGCACCCGGATGCTCCTGGTGGCCTCGAAGCCGTCCATGACGGGCATGTGGCAATCCATGAGCACAGCCGCATAGGAGCGGGCGGCGATGGCGGAGACAGCCTCGGCGCCATCGGCAGCGACCTCGGCTTCGTAGCCCAGCTTGGCAACCATTTCGCAGGCGACGAGCTGGTTCACCGCGTTGTCCTCCACCACAAGGATCCTACCTTTGGAGGGCCTGTCCGGCCTCGGTGGCCGTGCAAGTGCGGACGCCGGTCCGGTCGCCGCATTGCCCGCTGCCAGTCGCACCAGGCGGTCGTAGAGTTCCGAACCGCGTACGGGTTTCGTGAGCCATTCGCTGATTCCCGCGCCGGCCATATCGGGCTTGGATACCTGGGACGCGGAGGTCAGCATCATAAGGCGGATGCCCCGCAAGCCTGGATCCTTCGAGAGCTCGTGGGCAAGCTCGAGGCCGTCCATGTCCGGCATGCACATGTCGAGCACGGCAATGTCGAAGGGTTTCCCTGCGGCGGCTGCCTTCCGTGACCGGTCGAGCGCCGTACGCGCGTCGGCAACCGGGTCCGGTCGCAGCCCCCATGTGTTCAATTGCGATTCCAACACCAACCTGTTGGTGGCATTATCGTCGACCACCAAAACGCGCAGACCCGCCAGTGGGCCAGGGACAGTGCGGGCGGGAACCCGCCCGGGTTCCTTGGCGAGCGGCAATCGGAGGGAGAACCAGAACGTGCTTCCCTCACCAGGGGTACTGGTCAAGCCGATGTCCCCGCCCATCACTTCCGTCAGGCGCCGGCAGATGGCCAACCCCAGCCCGGTTCCACCGTACCGACGCGTGGTGGATGCATCTGCTTGGGAGAACGAATCGAACAAGCGCAAGTGATCCGCGGCGTCGATACCAATGCCGGTATCGCTGACTTCGAATCGAACAAGCGCTGTTCTTGCGTCTTTGTCTGCGATGGTTACCCGGATGGCAACTTCACCGGACGCGGTGAATTTTACGGCGTTCGAAGCCAGGTTCAATAGGATTTGCCGGATCCGGCCGGCATCACCGGCCAATTGCGCGGGAACATCGGGGTGGCAGTACGCGATGAGTTCCAAGCCTTTGCCCTGGGCTGCTTCGGCCAGTAGCGACGCCACTTCCTCCATCACGTCCTGCGGATCGAAGGGCGTGATGTCCAGGTCGATCTTCCCCGCTTCCAACTTCGAGAAGTCCAGGATGTCGTTAATCAGGGTCAATAGAGCTCCGGCAGCGGTCTGGACACCTTCGGCGTACTTGCGTTGCGTTTCATCCAGCGGCGTGTCCAACAACAGCGTTGTCAAGCCGATGACCCCGTTCATGGGGGTGCGGATCTCATGGCTCATCGTCGCGAGGAACTCGGACTTCAACCTGCTCGATTCCAGGGCCGCCTCCCTGGCTGCCAACAGGTCCGATTCGGCGGCACGCCGGGCGGTAATGTCCTGCCCGATGCTCGCAATTCCGGTGACTCCGTGGTCGCCGCGGATCGGGGAGACCGTGAGGGACACAGGCACGATGGACCCGTCCTTGCGCATCCGGTCCGTCTCGAAGCTACGGGCCTGGCCACCATTCTGGACGGCGGTGAACACCTCGTCCTCGGCTTGGAGGTAGTCCGGAATGAGGAGCTGTACGTTCTGCCCGGTCGCTTCAGCGGCAGTGTATCCGTACAGTTTCTCCGCCCCAGGGTTCCAGCTGGTGATGACGCCCGCGGGGGTCATGCCGATGATCGCGTCGGCCGAAGACTCAACAATTGCGGCCAGGCCCTCCACTTGGGCGAGTGCCTCCCGCGCCTGGTCCTGTGCGCGCTGACGGGAAGTGACGTCGCGGAAACTCCAGACCCGTCCCACGATCTCATCCCCGACCTGTTGGGGCCGGGAATACCGTTCAAACGTCCGCCCGTCACGGAATTCCAACATGTCCAGGCTCTCCGCCCCCGGATCGGCGTACAGTTCCTGGACCTTGCCTATGAACCCGTCGGGATCCGTGAGCTGGTCGAGGACGAAAGCCAACAGCCGGCCGTCGTCGTGCGACTCCAGGAGATCCGCGGGGATGCCCCACAACTCGGCAAAGCGCTCGTTCGCCCCCGCGATAGTCCCGTCCGCCGCGACAACCAGGATGCCATCGGCCGTGGACTCAAGGGTAGCGCTGAGAAGGGAGAGGGCATCGCGGAGTTCGGCATCAACGCGGACGCGGTCACTTACTTCGCGGATAGAGGCAACGAGCTGCATGGCCGGTCCGACGCCGAGGGGAGCAAAGCTGACCTCAATGGGAAACTCGGCGCCGTCGCGGTGGCGGCCGAACAGTTTCAGGTCAGTCCCGGCCCGGCGTATTCCCGGATCACGGGCAAAGAGGTCCCGGATGGCGCCGCCTTGGCCCTCGAACCGCGCCGGAAGCAGCACCTCATAATGCTTGCCCAGCAGTTCGCTACGCGAATAACCGAAGAGCTGCTCTGAATAGGCATTGCCGAACGTGACCTGACCGTCTGCGTCGATCACCAGCAAGGCGTCCGGTACGGCGTCGACCAGGCCGCCAAAAAAGCCGAACTGATCCAGCGGCCGTATTTCGTTTGTCATTTCGGCCCCCAGAGCTGAATGGATGACAAGCCTACAACCACCGCTGCCGTTTCGGGAAGGGAACCCGGTCCAGGTCGTTCGCGGCCATGACGGAGGCCCCGCCGGACCGCGCCCGGGCTTGCTCCGCGAGCAGTCCGACGTCGGGATAGCGCGACGAGAAATGGTCAGGATGAGCATGCCCGCTTCGGCGGTGGCAGCCAATGCCCCCGCCTGCCCGGCGGTGAGGTGGCGGTACTGCGCGGCGAGGTCGCCGTCGTCGTCGCTGAAAGTGGACTCAGCCACAAGAAGGTCCACGCCGTTGGCGAGTTCCCCAGCGCCGTCGCACGGCGCCGTGTCCATCACGAAGGCGAAGCTCTGTGCTGGCCTCGGCACGCTCACGTCTTCCAGGCGCACACCGCCCAGGCTCCCGTCCCGCTGCAGGAGGCTGATATCGGATCCGGTAATCCCGGCCGCCGCAAGCCGCTCCGGCAGAAGGCTGCGGCCTTCGGGCTCCACAACCCTATAGCCGTAGGTCTCGATCCGGTGGAGCAGCGGGCGCACCTCGACCCCTTCGGCGACGGGACCGGGACCACCGTGCGGATGAAGCCGAAGGTCGACGCCGGGCGACGCGACAGCGACGAGGGCGCGGATCATGTCCTCGCCGGACTCGGGATAGTGCAGGAGGATCGGATGCTCCACCCGGTCCAGGGCCATGCGCGAAAGCACGCCCGGCAGCCCGAAACAATGGTCGCCGTGGACATGGGTAACACAGATCCGCGTGATCTGGCTGGCCGAGACGCCGGCTTGGATCATCTGCCTCTGGGTACCTTCGCCAGGATCGAAGAGCAGGCCCTCGCCATCCCAAAGGAGCACGTATCCGTTGTGGTTGCGGGTCCTGGTCGGGACCTGGGAGGCGGTGCCGAGAACCACGAATTCACGCATGGAACCGAGTGTCTCATTACTTGGCGGCTACGCCCATCATCCAGGGCGCCCTTGCCCGGTAACGGTCTTGGGAGGAGGATATGCGGCAGACTCAGGAGGCCTTCCATGATCCAGCTCGGGAAATTTGAAAAGTACCTGGTCGAGGAATTCTTCGACGACTACCGCTCGGGAGACATGTCGCAGCGAGCCTTCATTCGCCGGCTCGCATTTATCACCGGGAGCATGGCTGCCGCCTCCTCGACGATGCTGCAGCTCGGATGCACTCCGGATGAGGTTCCGCTAAGCACCGATCCCATGCCAAGCCCCGAGGCCTCGGCCGCCCGGCCCGCAACGACGGCGGCTTCCGGGCCAGTACCGGGGGCGAAGAGCCCGCTTTCCGTACCTGAGGGCGCGTTCGGCCTCGTGACGGCCACCGTCCGGTTCCCCTCCGGCGGAACCGGGATCAGCGCCTACCTTGCGAGGACCGACGGGGCCGGTGCGGGACCCGCGGTCCTTGTCTGCCACGAGAACCGCGGACTGACCCCGCACATCCAGGACGTGGCCCGCCGTTTCGCCAAGGCCGGGTACGTTGCTTTGGCGCCGGATCTCCTGAGCCGGGAGGGAGGCACACCGGGCATGGATCCCGACGCCGTGCCCGGGGCGCTGACACGGGCGGGAGCTGAGCGACATGTTTCCGACTTTTCCGCGGCCTTCGATTACCTCCGATCACTGGAATTCGTGGACGGCGAGCGGATCGCCATGAACGGCTATTGTTTTGGCGGCGGCATCACCTGGCAATCCGCCACCGAGATACCCAGGTTGAAAGCCACAGCGGCCTTCTACGGACCGGCGCCCGACCTGGATAAAGTCCCATCCATCAAACCTGCCGTCTTGGGCGTCTATGCCGAACTCGACCAGCGCATCACCGGCGCAATGCCGGCACTTCGGGATGCGCTCGCAGCCACCGACGTCCGCCACCAGCTCACTGTCTATCCCGGCGTCGACCATGCCTTCCACAACGACACCAGCGAGCGGTACAACGAAATGCAGGCGACAGCCGCCTGGCGGGACATGTTGGCCTGGTTCGGCGAGTACGTCTGAACGGACAGTATTGCGAAAGAATGTTCGCATGAGTGACGCCGGCGAGTTCATCGATGAGGCCTTGCGCCGTGAAGGCTCGTGGATCCGTGCAGAGCAGGCCCAGGCACGGCTGGGAAACGGGCTCCAGCATTACGGATCGTCGATCGGTGCTATCCGTGGGACAGTCCGCGATGCCCTCCGCCGCCACCCGGGACTCGAACATGACGAGGTCACTGCCTTGAGTTCGGAATTGTGGGAGGTTCCCGTTTTCGAACGCCGGCTCGCGGCAATCGTCCTTCTGCAGTCCAAGGTCCATCTGCTGACGAATACCGATCTGACGCGCCTTGAGGGTTTTGTCCGCGAGGGAAGGCTGCGTGAACTCGTAGATCCGCTCGCGGTGGACGTGATCGGACCTTTGATCGCCGGACTGGAAGGGCAAGCCAAGGCGCGGGCTGGAAGCGTGATGGATCGATGGGTGCGGGAGCATGACGAGTGGCTATGCCGCGCTGCCCTGATGTCGCCCCTGCGGGCGCTCCGTGGCGGTGGAGGCGACTGGGAAGCGTTTGTGAGCCACGCCACCGTGGCGCTGGACGCCGCTCGGGAAATGGGCGCCGAGGCGGAGGTGGTCAGGGAAGCGGTCTCCACCGTTCTCAACGACGTTGCCAAGCGACGGCCTGAGCTGCAGTTCCCCTCGCCAGTCCCTTGAGCCGCCAGTCCCTTGAACCGCCAGTAGCTTGAGCTTGTTGCCCCAGCGCCGGGGCCACTGTTCACGGATTGGGTTCAGCTTCCACGGCAGGCGCGCGTCCCTTGGACGCGGCGTTCGCCCGTTCATCGGCCAGTTCGGCCTCGAGGAGTTCGATGCTTGGCAGGCTCGAGGCGAGTTCCTCCGGCAGCGATTCGATGATTTTGCTCTGCCATTCCGAGACACCGATGGGCAGGTTGATTCCCCGCAAGGCGTACTCGGCCACCACGTTGTTCTTCTCCTTGCAGAGCAGGAGGCCGATGGTTGGCTTGTCATCGGGATGCGCCAGGAGATCGTCCACGGCCGACATGTACATGCCTAGCTGGCCGACAAACCCGGGCTCGAACTTCACCGCCTTAAGCTCGATCACTACGTAGCAGCGGAGCTTCAAGTGATAGAAGAGGAGATCGGCGAAGAACTCGTCGCCGTTGATTTCCAGCCGGACCTGCTCGCCGACAAAGGCGAAGCCTTGGCCCAGTTCCAGGAGGAACTTCTCCACATGTTGGACGAGTTGAAGCTCCAGTTCCCGCTCGTTGCGGCGGTCTGTCATGGCGACGAAGTCGAACACATACGGGTCCCTGGTGGCTTGTTGGGCAAGGTCCGAGTCCGCCGGCATCATGGTGGAGCTGAAGTTGGTTATTGCTTGCCCGGAGCGCTCATGGAGGCGCGTTTCGATCTGATGGGCAAGGACGTTGCGCGACCATCCGTGTTCGACGGCGGCCGCCGCGTACCAGAGGCGGGTCGCGGCGTCGTCGAGCTTCTCAAGCAGCGCGATCTGGTGGTACCAGGGCAATGTTGCAAGCGGCACTTGCAACATTGGGAACTCCGGCCAAGCCTGGGCGAAAGTCTTCATGTAGCGGAGGTTCCTTGGCGAGAATCCCTTGGATCCAGGAAAGCGGGTTTGAATGTCCGCCGACAGGCGGGTGACGACTTTCGAGCCCCAGCCTTGCTCCGATTCCCGCTGCGCCAATTGCCTGCCGATGGACCAATAGGAAGCAAGCAGCGCCTTGTTCGCCGCGGAAATGGCCCGTGAACGTCCCGTGCCGACTTCCTTGGAGACACTGGCAAGCAGCTCGGGGTACCAGTCCGGCATGGAGGTGCGCGCCGGGGGAGCAGCGAACGACGCCGCGGCTTCCGCCGCCGTCGTGGTCTGTTCCGGTTTCAGTTCTTGGCTTCGCACTGGCTGTCCTCTTCTTAGGCGGTTGGGCGACTTGGGCGCATGGCGACCGGTTCGGCGACCATTTCGTCGAACGTACGGGAGAGGGCTGACAATTTAGGAGCTGGGACGTGCCACCGCTCAGCCGGTTGGGTGGGCCGCCTGCACCCTGTTCCCACGACGGCCCAACACTCGTAATCTGAATGCTGGGAGGTGGTTCCTGTGGAAGCAGCCCAGGGAGATCGGATCATCATTCATGGCAGGACGGTCGGGGCGTCCGACCGGCACGGCGAGATCATCGAAGTCCGCGGTGCAAATGGTGCGCCGCCGTATTTCGTCCGTTTTGACGATGGCCACGAGACCATCCTGTATCCGGGTGGTGATTTCACGATCGATCGCACAGGCGGGAGCTCGTAGCCGCCCGGCCGGCCGTGTTTCCTCGTGAGCTAAGGTAAGACTTAGCTGTGAAGGAGACCGGGGAGGGCGCGCGTGGACCAGATCCTCGACCTGCCCTTTGAAGTGGCGCTTGCGGCGCTCTTCGCCGTCGTGATGGTCCGGGTCAACGCGACATACTGGATCGGCCGCGGCGCAGCGGCCGGAATGGAACGCACGCGGTTCGCACGCGCCTTGCATCGCCCCAAAGCAAGCAAAGCGCAGGCCCTGATTCAGCGCTTTGGTCCCTACGCGGTCGTGCTGACCTTCCTGACTATCGGACTCCAAACCGCCGTGAACCTGGCCGCGGGGGCTGCGAGAATGCCACTCAGCCGGTATCTCCCTGCGGCAATTGTAGGCTCCGGTATCTGGGCCCTCGTCTACGCGACCATCGGCCTCGCGGCGATGGATGCCTGGCTCGCCGTCATGGCGGCCTCCCCTTTTGCCGCCGCGCTCCTGTTCCTCATCCTTGCCGGATTGGCGGTCTGCCTGGTCATGCGGCGTCGGCGTCGGACGGCTGTGGCGCCAGAAGATACAGTGGTCTGAGTTCCATTACCGGACCGGCGAAAGGGCAGGCGTTGAGTATTGAGCTTCCGGACCTTGCGGAAGGCGACTTCTACTACGAATCGCTCGGGAATGGGCGCTTCCGCTCAACCATCCACGCCCAGGGGGCGTGGAATCCGCACGAGCAGCACATGGCGCCTGCATCGGGCATCCTGGCTGATGCCCTGCTCCGCCATGAGCCGCGCGACGACGTCCGGATGGCCCGCCTCAGCTACGAAATCCTCGGATTGATCCCCGGCGGCGAATTCGACATCACCACGGCCACGGTCCGCCCCGGCAGGACGATTGAATTGATCCAGGCGGAACTCTCGGCGGCAGGACGCGTGGCTATCCGTGCCACCGCCTGGCGCATGGCGACCAGCGACACGAGTGCCGTCGCCGCCATAGAAGACGTTGAAATGCCGGCCCCGGACGAATGCAAGCCGTGGGACGGCGCGAGCGTATGGCCGGGTGGCTACATCCGGTCCCTCGAAATGCGGATAGCGGAAGGACACCGGGCAGGCTCGGGCAAAGTCTGGATCCGCACGGAGCATCCGCTCACCGATGCTGCGGACAGCCGCGATCTCGCGCGGCTGGTCGGACTCGTGGACACAGCCAACGGTATTGCCGCGCGCGTTTCACCCGGAAAGAACAGCTACATCTTCCCCAACCTTGACCTGCAGATCCACATGTACCGCGAACCTGCGGGCGAATGGCTGGGCCTGGACAATATGGTCTCCTTCGGAAACGACGGCATCGGCCTCACATCCACCGTGCTTCACGACATCAGTGGCCCTTTCGGCCGCGCGGAGCAGATCCTCACGCTGAGGAAGAGCTGATGGTTGAGGACCCCGCCCGGACACAGCGCACGCTGACGGTAGTGCGCCAGGAAGAATCCCTCGGAGTCGCCGATGACCTGGACTTCGGGATCGAACTCCTCAACCGTGCCCGCAGAGGGCTGCTCGGCCCGACGCTCCGAATGTACAGGCCCCGGCCTACGGTGGCGTTCGGGCAACGCGATGCCAAGCTGCCGGGATTCCAGGCCGCGTCCGAGGCCTGCCGGAACCTGGGTTTCGAACCCCTGATCCGCAAGGCGGGCGGGCGTGCCGCGGCATACCACCGGGGCACCCTGGTGATCGACCATGTGGAGCCTCACGCCGACGCGATTGCCGGGGCGAAGGCCCGATTCTCCTTCTTTGGCGAGATACTCGCGGGTGCGCTCCGCCGTGTTGGGGTGCAGGCCGCCGTCGGGGAGATCCCCGGGGAGTACTGCCCGGGCGAGTTCAGCGTCCACGGCCTGGACCCCGATTTTCCAACGCACCGGATCAAGCTGGTCGGGACCGCCCAGAGGGTGGTCTCCGGGGGATGGCTGTTCAGTTCGGTGATCGTCGTCGAGAACTCGGCGCCCATCCGCGAAGTCCTCACTGCCAGCTATGGCGCCCTCGGACTCGAGTGGGACCCAGCCACTGCCGGGGCGGCCAACGACCTCTTGCCGCAGCTGGACGTACCCACGGTGGAGGGAGCCGTCGTCGCGGCTTACGCGGAATATGCCGAACTCGTCGACGGCGATTTCCAGAGCCTGCTCCCCGTGACGAGCACCAGCACGGCGTTGTAGACGAATACTGCCAGGACTACGCTTGAGGCCACAAGCAAGTGGACCGAGGTAGAACAATGGACAAGAAGCCATCGGTTGTTCACGATTCCGATGCGGACCTCACCGTTGGACCGCCGAAGCGATCGGCCGCGGGTTTGCCCAGCCTGGTGGACTCCTTGCCGCGTGCGGTGAGCCAGATGGGGCCGTCCCGCACCTGGAAGTCCCTGCTGGCAATGAACCAGAAGGACGGCTTCGACTGCATGAGTTGCGCCTGGCCGGATCCTCCCGAGCGGAAGCTGGCCGAGTTCTGTGAGAACGGTGCGAAGGCCGTCGGGTGGGAGGCTGATCCGCTCAAGGTTCCGTCCGGTTTCTGGGACGAGAACGACGTCGAATCCCTCGCCCAGCGCTCGGAATACTGGCTGGGACAGCAGGGCAGGCTCGTTGAACCCGTCTACAAACCCGCGGGTTCCAGCCACTACCGTTCCATCAGTTGGGACAATGCGTTCCGGATTGTGGCCCGTGAGCTGAACGCCCTGGAATCGCCTGACGAAGCGACCTTTTACACGAGCGGGCGGACGAGCAACGAAGCCGCGTTTGTCTACCAGCTCTTCGTCCGGGCGTTCGGAACCAACAACCTGCCCGATTGCTCGAACATGTGCCACGAGTCCACGGGGCTTGCCCTCGGTGAGACGCTCGGCGTCGGAAAGTCCGCCGTCAGCTACACGGACTTCGCCAAGGCGGATTTGATCATCATCATGGGCCAAAACCCGGGGACCTGCCACCCCCGGATGCTCACCGCGTTGGAGGAGGCAAAGCTCGCTGGTGCCAGCATTGTGGCGGTGAACCCGCTCCCCGAAGCCGGACTCATCAACTTCAAGAACCCGCAACGTCCCCGTGGGCTGGTGGGCAAAGGAACGGACTTGGCGGACCAGTTCCTGCAGATCCGCCTCGCAGGAGACATGGCGTTGCTTCAGGCAGTCTCCAAGCGGGTTCTGGACGCGGAGAAGGCAGCGCCGGGGGCGGTACTCGATCATGCGTTCATCGAGGAGCACTGCCAAGGACTCGAAGAGTTCCAAGCCCACATCGACGAGCTGGACGAGAAGGACGTCCTTGCCGCGACGGGCCTAAGGACCGAGGAAATCGACGAGCTCGCATCCCGCTACCTGCGTGCGGAGAAAGTCATCATCACCTGGGCGATGGGCCTGACCCAGCACAAGAAGGCCGTGTCCACCATCAAGGAGATCGTCAACCTGCTGTTGCTCCGTGGAAACATCGGCAAACCCGGCGCCGGACCGTCGCCGATCCGTGGGCACAGCAACGTCCAGGGCGACCGCACCATGGGCATTTGGGAGAAGATGCCCGAACCATTCCTCAACGCCCTGCAGCAGGAATTCGGCTTCGACCCGCCGCGGCACCCCGGCGTCGATTCCGTGGACAGCATCCGCGGCATGCGGGACGGCAGGATCAAGGTGCTCGTAGCGCTCGGTGGAAACCTCGTGCACGCAATGTCTGACACCACTGCTGCCGAGGCGGCCGTCCGCAAGACCCGATTGTCAGTCCAGATCTCCACGAAGCTCAACCGTTCCCACGCCGTGGTGGGGGAGCAAGCGATGATCCTGCCGACCACCGGCCGTACGGAAATAGACCGCCAGGCCGGCGGAGAGCAGTTCGTCACCGTCGAGGACACCGTCTGCGCGGTTCACCGCTCGGCGGGAAGGCTGGAGCCGATTTCGGACAAAGTCTTGTCCGAAGTGGCGATCGTATGCCGCATGGCCGCCACGGTACTCGGCGACAAAGTCCCTGTGGACTGGCGAAGTTTCGAAGCGAACTACGACTCAGTGCGCGAACACATCTCCCACGTGGTGCCTGGCTTCGAGGACTTCAATAAGAAAGCCCGGAGCCGTGACGGTTTCGTCCTGCCCCACGGCCCCCGGGACGAGCGGAAGTTTCCCACCGCCACCGGGAAAGCGATGTTCACTGTCAACGACCTTGAGACCATCCATGTCCCGGAGGGGCGCCTGCTGCTCCAGACGGTGCGCTCCCACGATCAGTTCAACACGACCACCTACAGCATGAACGACCGCTACCGCGGCGTGAAGAAGGGCCGCATGGTGCTCTTTGCGCACAGCGACGACCTGGCTGACCTGGGCCTTGCCGACGGCGGCTATGTGGACGTCCACAGCGAAGCCGACGACGGCGTGGACAGGGTCCTGCGCCAGCTGCGGTTGATCGCGTACCCCACGGCCCGCGGTTGCGTGACTGCCTATTACCCGGAGGCAAACGTCCTTGTACCGCTGGATTCGACCGCCGAGGGCAGCAACACTCCTGCGTCCAAGTCCGTGGTGGTGCGCCTGGAACCAGCCGCACCACCGGGATAACTCAGCCCGGATAACCCAGCTCTGGAGGTTCAGGCGGCGAGGCGCGCTTCGACCTCGGCTGCGGACGGGTTGGTGGCCGCGGTTCCGTCCGGGAAGAGGACCGTGGGGACGGTCTGGTTCCCGCCGTTCAGCTTCTCCACGAGTTCGGCAGTGCCCTCGACCTCTTCGATGTTGATCTCGTTGTAGCCGATGCCCTTGGCGTCCAGCTGCTTCTTCAGGCGGTTGCAATAACCGCACCAAGTGGTCGAGAACATAGTGATGGTGCCGGATTCGGGGGTGAAGTCCACGGATTCTCCTGCCGTCGTTGTTTTGAACTACTCGCATCAACGGTAACCCGGCAGGCACTATTCCTTCGCGCGCATGTGTCACATGACACGCAAGGGCGAATCGGTCATGGATTTGGGCGCGCGGTCCTAGAGCGACTCTTCGACGGTGACGCCGGACTGGAACTCACGGCCGTCGGCTTCACTGAAGGCCGTCATCACATGTCCCTTGCCAAGGCCGTTGATCGCCGAGAGGGGGAAATGGCCGGTAATAGTGTTCCCCGAGTGCTCGACACCCTTCAGGTCGTAGTTCTCTTCGGCGCTTTGGTCGTGGTTAAAGGAGAAGAAGGCGATCGCCTCCCCGTTCATGAACTCGATACCCAGTCTTCGCTGAGAGGAATAGTCCGGAGTCGCCGCGACCAGGCCTACGACATAGGCGCCGGAACCAGGGATGTTGCCCTCGATCTCGAACTTCGCCACGAGCGTGGCTTCCGTGGCGGTTACGCTGGCCTGCTTCAGAAGTGCCTCATGGATGCTCATGGCTCAATCCTGCTCTGTGCGACCTCCGCCGTCCACCCCTGATTCGGGTTTTGTCAGAGCCCCGCCGCCGGCCGGATCCTCTCGGGCCCGCGGCCAAAATCCGTCTTGACAAGCCGGAAGACCTGCCGATACAGGTACCGGCAGGGCCTCCCTCACGGCCGGGAAGGCTTCTAGGGTTGAGGGCGTGGATAACCCGAATGGAAGCATGAAGCGATTGCTCGTCCCGTCTGCGGCGCTGTTGTGGGGGTTCCAGTTCGCGTTTCTCAACCCCGCGCTGGCACTCCTGCTGGTGGCGCTCTTCAACGCCACCCCGGCCGAGGTGGGGTGGGTCCTCGCGGTCTACAATGCCAGCGGCTTCGTCGCTTCCCTTCTTGTGCCGGCGTATGCCGACCGTGCAAACGACTACTTGCGCCCCATGCTGGCCTGTGGCGTCCTGACCCTGGCGCTGTCCACCCTCCTGGCCATGAGCACTTCGCTGCCGCTCGCCGTCGTGGGCTTGATAGTCCTTGGCGGCCCGGCAGGGGTCGGAAGCTCGCTCTTGTTCGCCCACCTCAGGCACTCAGGCGCCGGAATGAGCGACGTGATGAACACCCGCGCGATTGTCTCTTTCGCCTGGGTCGCGGGACCGCCCCTCGCGACATTCATCATGGGCGCGCTGGGCAATCGGGCCATCCTGCTCGCGCTTGGTGTGGTGGCCGTCCTCAACGTCACCACGACTGCTGCCATGATTTCCCGACGGCGCGCTGCCTCCGACGAGAATCGTCCCAAGGCCCATGCCGAAGAGGATGGGCACCCGTTCTCGAAATTCGGGGTCGCTGCCGTCGTCTTCGCCTTTGTCGCCTTGCAGGCCACCAACAGCGCCGCTGTGTCCATCATGAGCCTGTTCGTGACTCAAGGGCTCGGTGTGGATGTCATCTGGGCGGGCATCGCGCTTGGCGTGTCGGCCGCGCTTGAGATACCTGCGCTCTTCCTGATCGGGCGGCTGGCGCGCCGCTACTCCAGCCGGGCGCTCATCGCCTCCGGATGCGTGGCCGGGATCGCCTACTACGCGGGCATGGCCTTTGTCTCCAACCCCGCCACCCTGATTGCGCTCCAGGTCCTGAATGCCTGGTTCTTCGGGATTGTGGCGGGCGTGGGGTTGACGTTGTTCCAGCGGCTGATTCCCCGTCCCGGCCTGGCTTCGGGGCTCTACACCAACACGCGCCGCGTCGGCGCTATCGTCTCGGGCCCCATCATCGCCTTGGGATCGACGACGGCGCTCGGCTACCAGGGCATCTTCGCGGCTTGCGCCGCACTCACGGTCTTGGCCCTGCTTGTCATTGTCCTGGCCGGGCGGACGTCGCGGCGAACGCTGCCGAAGGAACTTCCTGCTGGCCCTGCGCCAACCCATGACGCTATCGCTTGAGCCTCGCGACGCGCAGGAGGATGCCTGCCGCGAACATGAGGACGCCCACGGCCGCCGATAGCGGCGGGAGCGTGCTCACGAGGACCACACAGGCCAGGGCTCCGAACACCTGGAGCGCTTTGGGGTATCGGCGGTCTTCGGCCGGTTGGGTATACGCCGCAATATTGGCGACCAGGTAGTAGATGAGGACGCCGAACGAGGAGAAACCGATCGCGCCGCGCAAGTCGGCGAACGCGACGATCACGCAGATCACGACGGCGAGAGTGACCTCGGCCCGGTGCGGGACACGGTACCGGGGGTGGACGGCGGCGAGCCAGTGCGGCAGGTCGTGGTGCCTGGCCATTGCCAGGGTGGTCCGGCCCAAGCCCGCGATGAGGGCCAACAGTGCACCGAGGGAGGCGACGGCGGCTCCCGCGCGGACCGCCGGGACGGCCCAGGCTAAGGTCCCGGCTCCGACCGCGGCAGCGAGCGGCGTCGGGGTGGCAGCCACACCGTCCGGGCCGAGCGCGGCAAGGAGAGTCACGGCGATGATGGCGTAAATGACGACGGCGATGCCCAAGGCGATCCCGATGGCACGCGGAATCGCCCGGCGGGGGTCCCGGACTTCCTCTCCCATCGTGGCGATCCTCGCGTAGCCTGCGAAGGCGAAGAACAGCAACCCTGCGGATTGGAGGATCCCGTACCAGCCGTGCGCAAGCAGTCCGTCCCCGGGGATGTTGGCCGGAGACGGGGCAGAGCCGCCCCAACACGCTGCCACCCCGACGGCGAGGGCCGCCAGCACTGCGAGAACCAGAATGCGGGTCAGGCCAGCCGTGCGGGTCACCCCGTGATAGTTCACCGCGGCGAGGACGACGACGGCGGCGATGGCCACGGGACGTTCCCACCCGGGAGGGGCTGCGTAGGCGGCGAATGTCATGGCCATGGCCGCCGCGCTGGCGGTCTTGCCGATGACGAATCCCCAACCGGCCAGGTATCCGGCCCAGGGTCCCAGCCGTTCACGGCCGTAAATGTAGCTTCCGCCCGACGTCGGGTACGCGGCGGCGAGCTGGGCGGAGGACGTCGCGTTGCAGAATGCCACAGCCGACGCGATGACGAGCCCGATCAGCAACCCTGATCCTGCGGCGGAAGCGGCAGGAGTGAAGGCGGCGAACACGCCGGCGCCGATCATCGAGCCCAATCCGATCACGACCGCGTCGAAGGTACCCAGCCGACGGGCCAGGCCCTGGGGGTTGCTCATGGGACTAGGACTTCCCCGTGACTGTCAGGACGATGAGGACGCAGTTGAGTCCCACGATCAGTGCAGCGCTGGTCCACCCGGCAATCCTCAATGGCGTGGAATCCGTGTGGATGCCCATGACCTCGCGCTTGCCGGTGAGCCGGATCAGCGGAATCAAGGCGAAAGGAATGCCGAAGCTCAGCAGGACTTGGCTCAGCACGAGTGCCAGCGTGGGTTCGATGCCCGCGCCGAGAATGACCAGCGCCGGGACCAGCGTAACCACCCGGCGGAGCAGCAGGGGTATTCGGATCTTAAGGAGCCCGCCCATGACCGTTGCTCCGGCGTAGCATCCGACGGACGTTGAAGCGAGGCCTGAGGCAAGCAAACCGATACCGAAAGCCACGCCGATGATCGGACCAAGGGCAGATGTCACAGCGGCATGGGCACCGGCGATCGTGTCGGTTCCTTCGACTCCCCGCAGGCTGGACGCGGCCAAAAGGAGCATGGCGATGTTCACGACCCCGGCAAGCACCAAAGCCCCCACGACGTCCACGCGGGTGATCTTGATGAGCCGCGTCCGTTCAGCGGGGTCCTCCGAGAAACCATGCCGGTCGCGGGCCAGCGCTGAATGCAGGTAGATCGCATGCGGCATGACCGTGGCGCCGAGCATGCTCGCGGCAAGAAGGACAGTGTCCGTGCCCTCGAATCGCGGCACCAGACCCGCCAATACGCCGCCGGTCTCCGGGGGATTGACGAAGAGACCCGACACGAAACCAACGGCGATGACGGCCAAGAGCATCATGATGGCGTATTCAAAGGACTTCTGGCCCCGTGACGACTGGAGCGCCAGGAGCAACATGGAAGCCACTCCGATGATGATGCCGCCCATGAGAAGTGGCAGTCCGAAGAGGAGGTTGAGGGCCACGGCTCCGCCGATGACTTCGGCCATGTCGGTAGCCCCGGCCACCACCTCTGCCTGGACCCAGAACAGTCTGCGACGGTGGGTTCCCAAGCGTTTGCCCAGGAGCTCAGGAAGGCTGTG
Organism: Arthrobacter sp. S2(2024); assembly: GCF_036662515.1. NCBI lineage: Bacteria > Bacillati > Actinomycetota > Actinomycetes > Micrococcales > Micrococcaceae > Arthrobacter > Arthrobacter sp. S2(2024). The sequence goes on from NZ_JAYKZI010000003.1 coordinate 74,413, forward strand.
CCCGGTGGCCAAACCAAGTTTCGCCGATTGGTACTGCACCAGGACCGCCATGATGTTCGCCGCTACCAGGACCCACACGAGGAGGTAGCCGTAATTCGCTCCCGCGGTGAGGTTTGCCGCGACGTTGCCCGGATCGACATAGGCGATCGCAGCCACGAAAGCCGGCCCCAACAGGAGCAGCCGGGACTTCCACCGGGGTTTGCTCGCCGGTCGCTCAACAATCGTGGCAGCCATGGTTTCCTCAACAGCGGGGATACGGACATGATGAGGATACCGTTAAGTTAGGCATACCGAAAAGTAGCTTTTAGGTGCAGCTTGATAAGCTCGCGCTTTGCCCAACTAACTAGCAGTAAGTGTCGCTTTGAGCCCTCAAAACGACACTTACTGCTAGTTAGTTGGGTGCGGCTCAGGCGTGGGTGGGTTCTTCCACCAATGCCGTGGCGATGCTGTCCGCGTCATCGAGTGCGGCGAGGTACCGTTCGGCATCCAGGGCCGCGGCGCAACCCGTGCCGGCGGCCGTAATGGCCTGGCGGTAGCGGTGGTCCACGGCGTCGCCGCAAGCGAAAACTCCGGAGAGGTTGGTAACAGTGGTGGGGGAATCCACCTTGATGTAGCCCTCGGCGTCGAGTTCCACCTGTCCTGCGACAAGGTCCGTCCGCGGGACATGTCCAATGGCCACGAATATGCCCGTAGCCGCATGTTCACGCGATTCACCGGATCGTGTGTCGGCCAGGGTAACCCCGGTAACCTTGGCGTCGCCGTGGATCGCCGTGATCGCCGAGTTCCATGCGAAGCGGATTTTCGGATTGTCCTTGGCCCGTTGGGCCATGATCCGGGAGGCCCTTAGCTCTTCCCTACGGACGACGACGGTCACGGTCTTCGCGAACCGGGTCAGGAACATCGCCTCTTCCATGGCGGAGTCGCCGCCCCCCACCACGATGATTTCCTGTTCGCGGAAGAAGAAGCCATCGCATGTGGCGCACCATGAAACGCCGTGTCCGCTCAGCCTCTTCTCTTCGGGCAAGCCGAGTTCTTTGTAGGCGGAACCGGTCGCAAGGATTACGGCCGGTGCCTCGTGGGTGTCGCCGGAGCCGGTGACCACGCGCTTGAGGTGCCCGGCCAGCTGGACTTGAGTGACGTCGTCGAACACTATCTTCGCGCCGAAGCGCCCGGCTTGTTCCTGCAGGCCATCCATGAGCTCGGGTCCCTGGATTCCGGCGGGGAATCCGGGGAAGTTTTCCACCTCCGTGGTGTTCATCAGCGCGCCGCCGGCGGTGACTGATCCAGCAAGGACGAGGGGGCTCAGGCCCGCCCGGGCGGCATAGATTGCCGCGGTGTAACCGGCGGGGCCGGATCCAATGATGATCAGTTGTTCTTTGCTCATGGGACAAGTGCAACAAGGTCGGGGGATTCAATCAAGGGCTCGTCAATCCATGTGCATAATGGGTGAATGTTCAGCGAAGCCGGAGCCGTCCTGATCCGGCCCATGAATCCCGAGGATTGGCCCTCGGTCCGTGCGATTTTCACGGAGGGTATCGAGACCGGGCAGGCAACCTTTGAAGCGGCAGCCCCGGACTGGGAGCAGTTCAACGCGGGCCGCCTTCCCGATCACCGATTCGTCGCTGTTGCATCCGGCCTCGTGGTGGGGTGGACTGCTGTTTCCCCTGTGTCTGCGCGCCCGGCATATGCCGGTGTCGTCGAACACTCTGTCTATGTCGCCGGTTCTGCGCGCGGACGGGGAGTTGGAGGCCTGCTGTTGAAAACGCTGGCTGCGTCGACCGAAGAGCACGGCATCTGGACCATCCAGTCGAGCATTTTCCCCGAGAACCAGGCCAGCATCCGCCTTCACGAGGCCAACGGATTCACCATTGTTGGCCGTCGCGAACGCATCGCACGCATGAGCACAGGGCCCCTTGCCGGCCAATGGCGCGACACGCTCCTGCTTGAACGGCGCTCACGCCGGGTCTGAGCGGCGCGGTCTGAGGGGGGGCCGAGGGTGGCTTATGGCACTTGGCAGAGGCCGTTGAGGGCCGCCCACTGAAGGAGCATGATCGACTTTCCGTCCACGATGCGGCCGTCGTCGATCATGGCGAGGGCATCGGAGAAGGCAATCTCGATGGTTTCGATGTCCTCGCCCTCCGCGGCTACTCCGCCGCCGGGGCCTGTCTGGTCCGCCGGGGTGTAGGGCGCGACGTAGAAGTGCAGCCGTTCGGTGACAGATCCGGGGCTCATGTATGCGTCGAAGACGTGCCGCAGCGTTCCGACGTCGACGCCGAGTTCCTCGCTTGCCTCGCGCCGGATGGCCGTTTCGGGATCGTCGTCGTCCAGCAATCCGGCAGCAGCCTCGATCAGCATGCCGTCCGGATGATCGTTGACATAGGCCGGAAAGCGGAACTGCCGCGTGAGCAGAACCGTGCCCCGGCCGGCGTCGTACAACAGAATCGTTGCTCCGTTCCCCCTGTCGTAACTTTCGCGTTGCTCGGTGACCCATCGGCCGTCCCTGCGGCGGTAGTCGAAGGTGGTGCGACGCAGCACGTGCCAACCGTCGGAAGTCACTTCGACGTCGCGCACCACCACGGCGGGATTGCGGTCGAGGCCCCGGCCTGCCTGGTCGAGGCCGGTGCGGCCGCGGTGGTCGGGGACATCAATTCCAGGACGCAACGTCGTGGGAGGGGCATCGATTCTCGGAGTCATCCCGCTAGAATAGTGCATGATCGTGCAACATCAGGAAGGAACGCGCATGCTTGCTGCCGAACGGCACCAATTTCTCCTCTCGCGGCTTGCGGCCGATGGCAAGGTGATCGCCAAAGACATCGCCCGTGAACTCGGCCTGTCCGAAGACAGCGTGCGCCGCGATCTGCGCGAGCTTGCCGCGGCCGGGCTCTGCCAGCGTGTATACGGCGGTGCGCTGCCGGCTTCTCCTGCGATTGCCGACTATGCCACCCGCGCTACGGTCGAGCCGGAGAGCAAGGGGCGCATTGCTGCCTGCGCCGCTTTGATGATCCAGCCGGGTTCCGCCGTGATCCTCGACGGCGGCACCACCACCCTCGCGGTGGTCCACGCGCTGCCGGCGGAGCTCGACTGCACTGTGATTACCCACAGTCCGACCATCGCCTCGGCGCTTGTCGAGCATCCCCTCATCGAGGTGTTCCTCCTCGGGGGCCGCTTGTTCAAGCACTCTGCCGTGACCTGCGGGGCTGCGGCCGTCGAGGCCACCCAGGCCGTTTCCGCCGAGTTGTTCTTCCTCGGTGTCACGGGAGTCCACCCAGACCACGGGCTGACCACCGCCGACGCAGACGAAGCCGCGATGAAGCGTGCCCTCGCCGCCCGTGCGGCAGATACGTACGTCCTTGCGAGCGCCGAGAAGATCGGGGCCGTTTCGCGCTACTCGGTGTTGCCTTTCGCCAGCGTCGCCGGCCTCATCACCGATGCGCCAGCCAACGATCCCACCATGGGGGAGCTCTCGCGCCTTGGCGTCGCCCTTGTGGGCGCTGGATAAGCGGGCTTGCCCCTACCCGGACCGGTCCTCGTGTGCACGGGTGACGAAGTGTTCAACGCGCCGGTCCGGAACCAGCCAGATCATGGCCACGACGGTGTACGCGGCGACGGCGAGCAAGGGATGGAGGAAGCAGAGGCCAAGGCCGGCCACATAGATGAGCGGCGACGTCTTCCCCTTCCAGTCCCGGCCGATCGCCTGGGCGAGCGCACCCTGCCGGCCCTGGCGCCGGATCAACGACTGCTGCAGGACGTAGTAGGCAACGGCGGCGCAAAGCAGGTTGAAACCGTAAGCCAGCACCGGGACCTCGGCGAAGCCCGACTCATCCATCCAACGTGTGCTGAACGGGAAGAGGGATATCCAGAACAGCAAGTGCAGGTTCGCCCAGAGAATTCGGCCGTTGACCCGATCCGCCAGATGGATCATGTGGTGGTGGTTGTTCCAGTAGATCCCCACGTAGACGAAACTAAGCAAATAGCTGAGGAACGTGGGAAAGACGCTCAGCAAGGCATGCCATGTCGGTTCCGCGGGCACCCGCAGCTCAAGCACCATGATGGTGATGACGATCGCGAGGACGCCGTCGCTGAATGCCTCAAGCCGGTTCTTGTTCATCGCATTGCCTTCATGGGGACATCATCGTTGCTGCGGACTCCCGCGGCCAAGAGATTACGCCCGCCCTTCCCGCCTAGCCCAGCGTGGAGGCATCAATGACGAAGCGGTACCGCACATCGGAGGCGAGGACCCGCTCGTAAGCGTCGTTGATCTTCTCGGCCGGGATGACTTCGATCTCGGCCCCCAGCCCGTGTTCGGCGCAGAACTCGAGCATTTCCTGGGTCTCCCGGATGCCCCCGATCGCCGATCCGGCGAACGAACGCCGGCCCCCGATGAGTGCGAAGGCGTTGACCGGCAGCGGTTCCGCCGGTGCGCCCACGTTCACCAGCGCGCCGTCGAGCGCCAGCAACTGAAGGTAGGAGCTGATGTCGATCGGGGCGCTGACGGTGTTGATGATCAGGTCGAAGGTCCGCGCGAGCTTTTCGAAGGTGGCCGGCTCGCTCGTGGCGAAGTACTGGTCCGCGCCCAAACGCAGGCCGTCTTCCATCTTCTTGAGCGACTGGGACAGCACCGTCACCTCGGCGCCCATGGCGTGCGCGAGCTTGACGGCCATGTGGCCCAGCCCGCCGAGCCCGACGACGCCGACCTTCTTGCCCGGTCCGGCACCCCAATGCCGGAGAGGCGAATAGGTGGTGATGCCTGCGCACAGCAGGGGAGCGGCGGCGTCGAGCGCTATCCCTTCGGGGATCCGCACCACGAAGTCCTCGGTCACGACGACGTGGGTGGAGTAGCCGCCCTGGGTGATGGTGCCGTCGCGGTCAACGGCGCCGTAGGTCCCGGTCATGCCTTTCAGGCAGTATTGCTCCTCGCCCTTGCGGCAGTTCTCGCATTCGCGGCAGGAGTTGACCATGCAGCCGACGCCGACGCGGTCGCCGACCTTGTGGCGGGTCACGTCGGAGCCGATTTCGGTGACGATTCCGGCGATTTCGTGGCCGGGGGCGAGCGGGTAGGACTGCGGTCCCCAGTCGCCGCGGACTGTGTGGATGTCTGAATGGCAGATGCCCGCGTACTTGATCTCGATGAGCACGTCGTGGGCACCGACGTCGCGGCGCTCAATGGTGGTCGGAACGAGGGCTTCGCTTGCGGACGGGGCGGCGTAAGCATTGACGGTCAGCATTATTCTCCTGTTGGTGGACGGAGGATTGGCACTATCCATCCAACAGGAGAATTCCGACATGAGGGAGTCCCTGCTGGTAGGGGTACTGGCAGGGACTCCCTCAACGGAATGGGATCCGTTGCGGACTAGCTGGCGCCGAGGAAGATCGGGTTCGTCAGCGCTGCCATGGGACCGAGCGGGATGACTGTTCCCATCTCCGTGCCGCTGCCGGATGTTCCGTCGATCTTCGGATGCCGGACCTCAACGCGCACGTAAGCCGCGAGCTGCGGGGTGGTGACCCAGGTGCTCGTCCCCTGGCCCGACGCGGGAAGCGTGACCTGCTGGGTCTGTCCTTCATCCGTGATGAAGCGTACGACGCCGTTCGGCACGCCGGCGATTTTCGCCGTCACCGTGACGGGGGCACCTGCCGCGACGTTGAGCCGCTCGCCCACGGTCGCGCTCTTGCCGCCGGACGTGACCTGGAAGTCCACTGAGACGTCAGCCGACTCGGCGATCCAGTTCCGGCCATTGCGGATGCCGTCCAGCAGGGCATCGCGGGACAACGCTGCGGCGTTGACCACGTTGTGCGGGAAGCCAATGACCTGCGGGACGCTGTGGGCGTCGCTGTTGCCCATCGCCGGGAGCCACCGGCCACCGGTACGGACGGAGTGCGCGAGCATCGAATCCCAGGTGTTGACGGAGGACTCGTCGTCCAGGGTCCACGGGCCCGTCCATACCTCAACCGCATCGGCGTCGTCATAGCCGAACTTCCAGCGGCAGGCGACATACGGGCAGTACGGGTGAGCCGGAACAACAATTCCGCCCGAGGCGTGGATCCGCTGGGCTTCCTGCTCGAACCCCTTGTCGCGGGCACGGTAGCGCCAGTCGATCCATTCGCCCGGCTCCAGGCCGAGCGCGAGGTAGTGGCCGTTGCGCGTGGTGACTTCCTCGCCCGTGAGGATGAGCAGGTCGTTGCCGGCAAGCGGCCCCCAGACGCCGTGCGATGCCGGCGTGTTGTGGTCCGTCGAGATCATGAAGTCGAGGCGCGCGGCGCGGGCGCCGGCTGCGACGTCCTCGGGTGTGCGCTTTCCGTCCGAGTAGACGGTGTGCAGGTGGGCGTCCCCGCGGTACCAGCCTGCGCCGCGGCCGGCAATCTGCTGCGGCGGATACTGGGGCTTGAAAGGGGCGACGTCGGGTCCGTACTCAAGCGTAACGTTCACCGTGTAGTCAAGGCCCTGCTCGGCCACCTGGTACGGGCCAAGAACGACATTCCACGTGCCCTTCCCAATCGGCCCCGGCAGGTAACCCGGCGTCGTGTCGCCGGCGCTGATGCTGAATTCGGTGCGGAAACCACCGGACCAGCCGCGGAATCCCTTCCCGGCGAGGTCGGTACCCTTCTCATCGAAGATTCCGATGTCGCAGGCGTTCGTGAGAAGTCCGGAGGCCACCTGGGGCTTGCTGTAGGTGTACGAAACGCTGATCTTGTTGACGCCGGCCGGGACCTCGATCGGCAAATAGACGAAGTCCGCTGCTCCCGGATCCAGATGGCCGGTGATCGTCTTGCTCTTGCTGGTTCCGGTAGCGGCTGCCGCGAACGAAACCGGGGCCAGGGTCAGAGCCGCGCCGGTCAGTGCGGCGGCCAGGAAGCCGCGCCGGGTAGAGGAAAAGGAGACATTGTCGCCCGAATGGGCTTTGCATGGTGAAGTCACTCACTCGATGTTGCACACCGTTACTGAACAGTAGGCAACGGAACCAAGAACGCAGCATGAAAGCGGGAGTGTCAGCAAGCGGAGTCCATTCAGTGGACCCGTCGTCAATTGGCCCTTGCCACGAGCCATGCCCGGCCTTACTGTTCTTGGCATGCACCAAGGGCTGGGGCGACGGCGCAACCATTCCCATGTACCGAACAGGACGGTGTTTTAGATGTGCGATATTCCGGGTTTGATCAGTCGCCTTGAAGCCCAAGACCTCGCTCGATTGCGCGAGGCAGGCAAAGAAAAGCCCCTGGAACCGGGGATGATCGCCGCTATTGATGCCGCGGCCGGCGGGCCGGGCGAGGGCCGCGGGTACTACGTGGTCAGCGGTTCCCTGTATCCGATCGAAGCCAGGGACTACCACCTCAGGGAAGATGTGGCGGAGGCGCTGTTCGCGGCGGAAGGAACATCCGTAGGCGCCACGGCCTAGGCCCGGGGACGCCGTAACCCAAGCCGCAGGCACCGGCCCACACTGGAAAAAACAGGTGGGCCGGCGGTGTGGTCTGGAGGGTGCTTGTGACTACAGCGCGCCCAACAGCTCCTGCATTTCCTTGATCTCGGCCTCCTGCGCCGTCACGATGTCCTTGCCGAGTTTGAGGGCATCGGCGTTCTTACCGTCGGTGCCTTCCTTCTGCGCCATGGCCACGGCCCCTTGGTGGTGGGCGATCATGTGGGTCAGGAACAGCCTGGCTGCATCCCGGCCTTGGGCGGCCTCGAGTTTCGTCATGTCCTCGTTGTCCACCATTCCGTTCATGGTGTGGCCGCCCGACATCCCCGCGGGCTCGTTCCAGTCCTTGAGCCAGCCGGTCATCTTCTCGATCTCCGGGCCTTGGGCTGCCTTGATCCTGCCGGCGAGCGCAGTCACTTGGGCAGGGATGCCGTTCTTGGCGAGTATGACGTCGCTCATCTGGACGGCCTGGGCATGGTGGGGGATCATCATCCGGGCAAACTCGGCATCCGCCGCGTTATGGTCTCCCGCGGTCGCCGCGGCCGGGGATGCGGCCGAACCAGACGAAGAGGCGCTTCCGTGGTCCATTCCCGGCATGCTGCTGCCGCCGGTTCCGGCCGAGCAGCCGGCGAGCGCGATTGCTGTGGCCACGGTAAAGGTGGCGAGGGTCAGGTTTTTTCTCATGGTTTTGGGGTCCTTCAATCAATCAGCCTGCAGAAGCGCGGCTGCGTGGGACGCGCACAGCAAGCCCACTGTGTGGGGCGGCGCGTCAGGGTGGAGTCTTGTGCAGCGGGCCGGCAGCCCGGTGCGGCGGTGGATTTTACGTGCGGCTGATGCAGAGATCGCCCGGGGAAGGACTACCCGGGCGGTGCGAATATCCGGAGACCAGGGTACCGGCCTCTGACGTGCCCGCATTGGCGTAGGGCGGGACACCTGGTAGGGGTGCTGTCAGGGTGTTATGGCCCGGAGCGGGGACGCAGACGGCGTGCAGGGCCGACATCGTGGTGCACGTGCCCGGGCTTGCGCACGACTGCGCCGGAGATGAATCCGCGTGCTGAACTATGTGCGACGGGCCGATGACAGTGGCGGGGCCCACGACGGCGGACTGGCCCATAGCCGGGGTGGCGTGCATGCTGTGCCCACCCGCCATGACATGCATCCCGACGATTCCGCCGATGATCGCGAGCAGTCCTGCCAACAGGCCCGTGCGGAGGAGGAAGGCGGTGGCGCGGCCCCGTGAGGGGTCGGTCATGGTCTTCCTCCTTCCGTAGCTTGTTCGCCCGGTTCGCGGGCTTTACGACGGCTTCAACGAGTATAGGCGCCGTTCAGTTTCATTCTGCCGCACTCACCCTGCCATCGTCCGTCCTGTCATGGTCCTTGGTGGTTGCGCGGCTTTCGCGGCGGCGGCTTCGCGGGCCAGGAATGCTCCGAGCTCGCCGATGGTGCTCATCAAGGGAGCCGGGAAGACGACCGTGGTGTTCTTGTCCACGCCGATCTCCACCATGGACTGCAGGTTGCGCAACTGCAGGGCCAGTGGATGGGCCATCATGGTGTCAGAGGCCATGCCCAGCGCGGCAGCGGCCAGGGACTCGCCTTCGGCGGCGATGATCTTGGCGCGCTTTTCACGCTCGGCCTCGGCCTGGCGGGCCATGGCGCGCTTCATGCTGTCCGGCAGTTGGATGTCCTTGAGTTCCACGAGGGTCACTTCGACGCCCCATTCCAAGGTCAGTCCGTCCAGGATCTGGCGGATGTTGGCATTGATGACGTCCGTTTCTGCGAGCGTTTCGTCGAGCGTGTGCTGACCCACCACCTTGCGCAGCGTGGTTTGTGCGATCTGGTCGATCGCGGCGTAGACGTTTTCGATGGCCAGGACGGACTTGATGGCGTCCACCACCCGGAAATACGCGACGGCGGAAATGTCCAGGCTGACGTTGTCCCGGGTGATGATGCCCTGGGACTGGATCGGCATGGTGACGATCCGCAGGGAGACCTTCCTCAGGCGGTCGACGAACGGGATGATGATCACAAGGCCCGGGGTCCGGAGGCCCTGGATCCTCCCAAGCCTCAACAGGACACCGCGCTCATACTGCGTGACAATGTGGACGGCCATCGCAAACCAGATGACCAGCAGGACAATCAAGACAATCAGCCAGGTGATGGCGTCCGCTGTCATGGCCGCACACCGGCTTCGTCGCTAAGTGCTAATGCGTTCATGGCGGAGATCCTTCGGTGGCAGTGGAGGGAAAAGGGAGCCCACTTTCCGCAACGAGGCAGGCGAACCCGCTTACGTTGTATCTCCAGTAAATACCTTGGATTCGCCGAGTTGTAGGGCCACAAATGAAAGGAACGCCCTCTGGGACGTTCCTCTCAATTTCGTGGCTTAGACCCTTTCGCGGGTCCGGTCGATAACCGGCTCCGGATCGTTCCTGAACTCACGGTAGCGGCGTGGGAAGGCCCAGAACATGAAGTCCTTCGCGTCGACCTTGGGCTCAGGGCGTTCCTCGGGTTCCTGTGAGGCATCTTTCCTGGTGTCCCGCCGGAAATCCTTGTTGTAGCCGTAGCACATCACAGACCTCCTTCTAGCAACTGCCCTTTAATCGTCCTCCCGATTCGGCAAGCAGTCCACCTTTCAACGGCTGATCCGCTTATAGGCACAATGGAGGAGTGAAATCCCCACCCGTTCCCCGGAATGCCGCGCTCGCATGCCGCCCTTTCGACCTGGACACCATCGGCGAGGGACTCGTCTTCGGAGAATCGCTGGGGGAACTCGCCAAAGCCCTCGATACAAGGGGAACGGCAGGAACCGCCGTCGTGCAAGCGCCCCCGGGGACCGGCAAGACGACGCTCGTGCCGCCCTTGCTTGCCAACATCCTGCTCGCCGACGGCGCGGCCGGCGCGGTGACCGGAAGGCAGCGCCCCCGGGTGATCGTGACCCAACCACGGCGGGTCGCCGCACGCTCAGCGGCACGGCGCCTCGCCGCCCTCGACGGCAGCCGGCTCGGCGAACGGGTCGGATACACGGTCCGCGGCGAAAGCCAGGCGGGCCCCGGGACCATGATCGAGTTCGTGACTCCCGGAATCCTCCTGCGCCGCCTGCTCGCGGATCCGGGGCTTGAGACCGCCGGGGCTGTGATCCTGGACGAGGTCCACGAGCGCGGCCTGGAGACGGACCTGTTGCTCGGAATGCTCATCGAGGTCCGCGAACTGCGGGAGGACCTCACGCTCGTCGCGATGTCCGCAACCCTCGACGCGCCACGGTTTGCCGCGCTGATTGGAGGCGCCGGAGAAGGCACAAGCGGAAAGCACGACGGCGGCGGGCCGGCACCCGTCGTCGACTGTCCGTCCGCGCTGCATCCCTTGACGGTGGACTGGGCGCCCGCGGCAGGTCCACGGTTGGACGGACGCGGCGTGACCCGCGCCTTCCTGGACCATGTGGCGGACACTGCCGCGGCGTCGTACGCGGACACCCTCGCAGCTGATCCGGACATCGACGCCCTGGTGTTCCTTCCTGGTGCGTGGGAGGTCTCCCACGTCGCGTCCCGGCTGCGCGCCAGACTGGCTGCGAGGGCCAGGGACGTGGAGGTATTGGAGCTTCACGGCCAGGCAAGCCCGGCCGAACAAGACCGGGCGGTCTCCGGCAGGGAGCCCGGCGGATCTCCCCGGATTATCGTCTCGACTGCCCTGGCCGAATCCTCCCTGACCGTTCCGGGAGTGCGGCTGGTCATCGACGCGGGGCTGTCCCGTGAACTGCGGCGCGACGCCAACCGCGGCATGTCCGGCCTGGTCACGGTCTCCTGCTCCCGTGCCTCCGCCGAACAACGCGCAGGACGCGCTGCACGCCAAGGGCCAGGACGAGTGGTCCGCTGCTACGAGCACAAGGCATACGGCGCCGCACCGGCCCACCCCACACCGGAAATTGCGGCCGCCGACCTGACGGGCGCGGCCCTCGTCCTCGCGTGTTGGGGATCGCCGGGTGGCCGGGGGCTCGCACTTCCGGACTCCCCGCCCCAAGGTGCGATGGACGATGCCATTGAAGTGCTGCGGGAACTTGGCGCCATCGACGCGGACGGACTTGCCACGGACGTGGGGAAGACCCTGGCCCGGATCCCCGCCGATCCACGACTGGCCCGCGCATTGCTGGATGGTGCCGCCACTGTCGGGCACCGGGCGGCTGCCGAGGCTGTCGCCCTCGTGGCAGGGGATCAACGGGCTCCCGGAGCTGACTTGACGCGCCTGCTGGCCACACTCCGGGCAGGCAAGGACCCCGCGGCCCGGCGTTGGGCCGAGGATGTCCGCCGCATGGAGGCGATCGCACGCCAGGAGCGATCCGGCGTCGGGCCTTCCCTGACCGCACCGCCGAGCCTGCCTTCACTGGCGAGTCCTGCCGAAGCCTTGGGGTTCGTGGTCGCGCTTGCGTTCCCCGACCGTGTTGCGCGCCGCGTTCCAGGCACCGGCCCTGAACGCTACCTGCTGACGTCGGGAACACGTGCCGGGCTGCCGGCGGGCAGTCCGCTCGCCGGCCACGATTGGCTCGCTGTGGCCGAGGTATCCCGTGCGGACGGCCGGGATGCGGCAGGCACTGGCGCCGTCATCCGTTCCGCTGCACCTTTGGCGGCGGATGCGGCGGAAGCTGCCGCCAGCCACCTCCTGAGCGATACGGTGGAAGCCGAATTCACGCAGGGCCGCGTCACCGCCAGGCGGGAACGGCGGCTGGGTGCGATTCTGCTTTCGTCGACGCCCGTACGGCCCACCATCGACGACGGTCGCGCTGCCGTAGCCCGCGCCCTGGCGAAAGAAGGCCTGGGGACCATTGGCTGGTCGATGGCAGCCGATACCTTGCGCCGGCGACTGGCTTTGCTGCACAGGGAACTGGGCGATCCATGGCCGGACGTCTCCGAGCCCGCCTTGCTGGCCAGGCTGGAGAAGTGGCTGGCACCGGAGCTCGAAGCGCTCGCAGGAGGCGCTGCGACGAACGGGATCGACCTGGCCGAGCCGTTGCGGCGGCTTTTGCCGTGGCCCGAGGCGGCCCGGCTCGGTGAGCTGGCGCCGGAATGGCTTGAGGTGCCGAGCGGTTCCCGGGTGCGGATCGACTATCCGGACGTTGCCGACGACGACGGCCGGCCGGTCGTGGCGGTCAAGTTGCAGGAGTGCTTCGGCTGGGCTGCGACGCCGCGCTTGGTAGGCGGACGGGTGCCGGTGCTGTTCCACCTTCTTTCTCCGGCCAGGCGACCGCTGGCCGTGACAGATGACCTGGCCTCTTTTTGGTCCGGCCCGTACGCCCAGGTCCGTGCGGAGATGCGCGGGCGCTATCCGAAGCATCCCTGGCCCGAGGACCCGTGGACAGCGCCAGCAACGGCCAAGACCAAGCGGAAGATGTGACCCCGGCTTGCCGGTGGTTCCAGCTGGCTGGGAGGCGTTCACAGGCTTTTTCTTTAGGATGCCACGGTGATGAACATGGAATTGCGTCCCGCTGACCTTGCCAACGACTGGTGGCAGGCCGTGCTGCGGGGATTCACCACACAAGAGGTCCCGAACCTTGCGACCCCTGTTGTGCTGGGCATCCTGGCTGCTGCCGTCGTACTGAGCATCCCGCGCGCCACCTGGCGCTGGTTTGGCCTTTATGTGACCTTCGTGCATGAACTGGGCCACGCGTTCGCTGCCCTCATGACGGGGCGGGTCGTCCACGGGCTCCGGATCGGGCTGGACCACTCCGGACAGCTCCTGAGCAGCGGGCGCGGCAAATTCGGCGCAGCCTGGTCCGGGTTCTGGGGATATCCGAGTCCCGCCGTGGTAGGCGTGGCGCTCATCTGGTCCGTGTCGGCAGGGCGGTCCGGGGCAGCCATGTCCATCGGCGCGCTGGTGTTGCTGCTCGCACTGATCTTTCTGCGGAACTTCACGGGAATCTTCGTGGCGCTCCTCAGTGCCGCGATTGCCCAGTTGCTTGTCATGTTCGCCACTCCCTCGACGGTAAGCCATGTGGTACTCGGACTTGGCATAGCCCTCGAGGTGGGCGCCGTGCGGGATTGGTTCAAGGTGGCTTCGGTCCACACCCGTCGGCGCGACCGGCTCGCGTCGTCGGATGCCTACATCCTGGCCCGGTCCACGGGGGTGCCGTCCTTGCTGTGGCTCGTGGCTTTCGCCGTTGTCATCGCAGCAAGCGCGGTGTTTTCCCTTCGCACGGTGTGGGGCATGCTCTCCTAAGGCTGCGGTTTCGGCACGGACTGGGTCGATTGCTCTTGCCGTGCGCCAGTCCAGGGTGTGGAATCGGTTAGCAAAGGACGCGGGGGATTCGGCTTCTACTCCAGGAGGTGCTCATGTCGGTGAAAGGCCCAGGCAGTGCGACGAAGGGGTCGAACCGGACCAACCCCGATCTTCGACGGGCGGACCCGTCCTCGGCGCCAGCCGATCGGCCCGAAAACATCCGCAACGTCGTCCTGATTGGCCGCTCGGGCGCGGGAAAGACGATGCTGCTCGAATCACTCCTTTACGCTGCCGGGGTGGTGAACCGCATGGGTTCGATCGTGGATGGCACCACCGTGAGCGACTCGGAAGCGACGGCCATCCACCAGCAGCGATCCATCGGGCTGTCCGCGGCGCCCTTGGTCTTCGACGACATCAAAGTGAACCTTCTCGACACCCCGGGCTACGCCGATTTCATGGGAGAGCTGCGCGCGGGGCTGCGTGCCGCGGATGCGGCTCTGTTCGTAGTGTCGGCCGTTGACGGCGTCGACGCCGGAACCACCGCCCTGTGGGGTGAATGCGAGCGCGTTGGCATGCCCAGGGCCGTGGTCATCAGCCGGCTTGACCATCCCCGGGCGAACTACGATGCCGTCCTGGCCGAATGCCGGTCCGCCTTCGGCGATTCTGTCCTTCCCCTTCATTTGCCGGTCCGCAACGCGGACGCTGTTTCCGGAGTGCTCGGGCTGCTTTCGGGCTCGGTGTCGGAGTACACCCCCGGGGAACCACGGCCCGCGGTCCGGGCGGCGACAGCGGCGGAACTGACCGGCGCGGAAGGTGTCCGGGGGGAACTCATCGAGGGCATCATTTCCGAGAGCGAGGACGAGACCTTGATGGACCGGTACCTCGGCGGCGAGGACGTCCCCATCGATACCCTCGTGGAAGATCTGGAGACCGCGATCGTCCGGGGGACGTTCTTTCCGGTCCTGGCCAGCTCTTCCGTGACCGGAGTCGGCACGGCCGAACTCTTGGAAGTGCTGACCCGCGCCTTTCCGCCTCCGACCGAGCGAAGCCTCCCGACGGTGACTGACCTGGGCGGGACACCCTTGGAACCCCTGGCATGCGATCCGGACGGTCCGCTCCTTGGCGAAGTGGTGCGGACTACTGTTGACCCGTTCCTGGGACGGGTGTGCCTTGTCCGGGTCTTCTCAGGGACGCTGCGAGAGGACTCTGCCGTGCATGTGGGTGGACACGGCCTGGCTGAGCGCGGGCACCCCGACCACGACAGCGACGAGCGGATCACCCACCTGTACTCCCCGTTGGGCTCAAGCCTGCGGCCGGTGCAGTTCGCCGTGGCCGGAGACATTTGCGCGCTGGCGAAGGTGGCGAGCGCCGAAACGGGAGACACGGTCTCCGCGCGCGAGGCTCCACTGCTCGTGGAAACCTGGGACATGCCCGAGCCGCTGATGCCTGTGGCGATCGAAGCAGCCTCGCACGGCGATGAAGACGCGCTGTCCAAGAGCCTGGCCAAGGTCGCGGCGGGAGATCCGACCCTGAGGGTGGAGCGCAACTCCGAGACGCACCAGCTGGTCCTGTGGTGCATGGGCGAGGCCCACTCGGAGGCAGTCCTGGACCGTTTGCGCGAGCAGGGGGTGAAGCTGCAGACCGTGGATGTCATTACCCCGCTCCGGGAGACCTTTGCCGCCCAGTCCGCGGGCCACGGACGCTATGTCAAACAATCCGGCGGCCACGGACAGTACGCGATCTGCGATATCGAAGTGGAACCCCTTGAACGCGGGGGAGGCTTCGAATTCGTGGACAGGATTGTTGGCGGGGTCATCCCCGGCACGTATGTTGTGTCGGTCGAGAAAGGCGTCCGGGCCCAGATGAGCAAGGGGGTGCGGGCAGGTTTCCCGGTGGTCGACATCAGGGTGATCCTGGTGGGCGGCAGGACCCACAGCGTCGATTCATCGGACGCGGCTTTCCAGGCCGCTGGCGCTTTGGCCTTGCGGGAAGCCGCCGCGGCGGGCAGCATTCAACTGCTCGAACCGATTTCGGCCGTGACGGTCCTTGTGGCCGACGAGCACGTGGGCGGGGTCATGAGCGATCTGTCCTCCCGCCGCGGGCGCGTCACCGGGACGACATCCGTGGGCGGAGAGCGCACGGAGATCAGCGCCGAAGTGCCGGAGCAGGAACTGCTGCGGTACGCGATCGTGCTGCGGGGACTGACGGCGGGCAGCGGTCGATTCCGCCGGGAGTACTTGCGGCACGAGCCGTTGCCGCCCGGCATAGCCGTCGCCTCGGCGAAAGCCTGAGGCTCGGAGTCTCCTTCCAGGTCAGCGGTTCTTGCGAAGGAACGCTGAAACGGGAGGTGCCAATGAGGCCCCCACCTCCGCAGCGCTCTTCTTGACTCCCGCGTTGACTCCCGCGCGGCCAAAGGAATGGTCGCCGCCCTCCCACCACCCGATGGTGGCGGCGGGGCCGATCCGGGCCACCACGTTTTCGAGCAGCTCGGGCGTCGCGAAAGTGTCCCGCGTGCCCTGCAGGAAGAGCATCGGCAGCGTGAGCCCGTAAAGGTGCTCGTCACGGAGCTTCTCGGGTTTTCCGGGCGGGTGCAGCGGGTAGCCGAGATAGATGAGTCCCTCGGCGGGCATGCCTTCGGCCACTGCCATCGACGCCATGCGTCCACCGAAGGACTTGCCGGCCGCCCACAGCGGTTCTCCCTCCGAACGGGACGCGGCTTCCGCCATGACGGCCCGCCAGGCCGCGATAGCCGCGGGAGGCCGGTCGGGGAACTTCTTGCCGGCTTCCCGGTAGGGGAAGTTGAAGCGCAAGGTCGCGACGCCGTCGTCGTTCAAAGCGTGCGCGAGGCCGCCCAGGAACGGATGCTCCATGCCCGCCCCGGCTCCGTGGGCGAGAACGAGGGTCGCGACCGGGTTGTCCGGCCGGCCGTAGATACCGGAGACCGGTGTGCCGTCGACGTCGATCGTGACACTGGATTCGGCGGTACGCATGCTCACTCGAATCGGGAGGGATCGCCGGTGCCGCGCCTGACCACTTCCGCGGTGCCGCTCGAGAAGTCCACCACCGTGGTGGGCTCTGCGCCGGTGTCGCCGGAGTCGATCACGGCTTCCACCAGATTGTCCAGGCGTTCCTTGATCTCCCAGCCTTGGGTCAACGGCTCCTCCTCGTCGGGGAGCAGCAAGGTGCTGGAAAGTAGCGGTTCGCCCAGTTCGGCCAGGAGGGCCTGGACAAAATTATGGTCCGGAATCCGCACGCCTACCGTTTTCTTCTTGGGGTGCAGGAGGCGGCGGGGGACTTCCTTGGTGGCAGGCAAGATGAACGTGTAGCTACCCGGCGTCACGGCCTTGATGCTTCGGAACACATCGTTGTCGATCATGACGAACTGACCGAGCTGCGCGAAGTCCTTGCAGACCAAGGTGAAATGGTGCTTGCTGTCCAGCTGCCGGATCGAGCGGATCCGGTCGAGGGCTTCCCTGTTGCCGATTTGTGCGCCGAGCGCGTAGCAGGAATCGGTGGGATAGGCGATGAGCCCGCCGGACTGGAGGATATTCACCACCTGGGCAATTGCGCGTGGTTGGGGGTCCTGCGGGTGGACATCGAAGAATCTTGCCATGCCACGAGCTTACGGGCAGGCCGTACTTCAGGACAGGACATCCTTGCTGGTGAACTTGCCATAAGCCAACGCGCCGGCCGCCACGACGTAGGCCGCCTGCAGCAGGGCATTGTCGCCGAAGCTCGTCCACGAGATGGGTTGGCGCAAGAGGTCGGCGAAACCCAACCAGTAGTGGCTGAACAGCCACGGGTGCAGCCACTCCAATTGCGGCAGGTTGTCGGCCACTTGTGACACCACGGACAGGACGATCGTTGCGGCCATGGCCCCGACCGGCACGTCCGTGAAGGTGGATATTGCCAGCCCGATGGCGGAGAGCCCCAACAGTGACACAGCAATGTACGCGGCTATCAGCAGGGAACGCACCACTGATTCGCCGACGCCGATCGTGTCGCCGGAGAGCAGGGTAACGGGACCTACCGGGAAGAGCGCGACGCCGGCCAGGGCACCGGCGGCGGCCACCGTAAGGGTCGCTGCCAGGCAGAAAGCCGCGGCGGACGCGTACTTGATCAACAAGAGGCGGACGCGTCCCGCCGGGGCGACGAGCAAGTACCTGAGCGTGCCAAGGTTCGCTTCTCCGGCAATCGTGTCGCCTGCCACCACTCCGATCGTGAGGGGAAGGAACAAGGGCACGGAGACGATCATTGCCGTGACGCCGACGAAAAGCCCGTTCTGGGTGATGCGATCAAGGAACGGCGGACCGCGCCCTGGCGCCACGGGATGCGAGCTCAGCTTGACCGCCGCGGCGATGAGGATGGGGATCGCCGCGAGCGCGAGGAGCATGGCCCATGTCCGCAGCCGCCTGAACAGCACCGAGAGCTCGGAGGCCATGAGTGACAACGAGCTTGATAGCCGGGTGTTTGTTACCAGGGCGCCCTGCGCGGCAGCCGTGACGTCGGTTCCGCGTTCAGCCGGCAATGTCGAAACCCTCTCCGGTCAGGGAGACGAAGCGCTCCTCCAAGCTGGCGTCCTCCACGCCGAAGCCCCGCACCCGGACGCCGTCGGACACGAGGGCAGCCACGATCGCCTCGGGAGCCACCCCGTACCCCGGCGGCCCGGTGCTGACGAGGCTCTGGCCATCGGCACCGTGCGATCCGGGCAGCGGCACTGACAGTTCCGATTGCAGGCCCAGCCTGGAGAGGACACGGACAGCGGCCTCAATATCGGGCGTGTGGAGCCGGATCGTGGCCGTTCCCGCGGCGCGCAGTTCGTGCAGGGTTCCTTGCGCCACGAGTTTGCCTACGCTCATGACACCCACATGGGTGCACATCTGTTCCACTTCCGCGAGGAGGTGGCTGGAGACGAACACGGTGGTGCCCCCGGCGGCGAGGGAGCGGACCAGGCCGCGCACCTCCCGGGTCCCTTGCGGATCCAGGCCGTTGGTGGGTTCATCGAGGACAAGCAGTTCCCTCGGCCGCAGCAGGGCATGTGCAATTCCCAGCCGCTGCTTCATCCCGAGCGAATAGGCGCGCACCTTTTTGCCCGCGGCATGGGACAACCCCACCCTCTCGAGCGCTTCATCCACCCGTGCGGCCCTGGTCCGCGGGGATGCGTGAAGATCGGCGCTGTCCAATCGCCGAAGGTTCGCCGCCCCGGATAGGAAAGGGTAGAAGGCCGGGCCTTCCACGAGCGAGCCCACATTGGGCAGGACCGTTGCCAGTTGGCGCGGCATATCGCCACCCAGAACCCGGATGCGGCCGTTCGTGGCGGCCGCCAATCCAAGCAGCAACCGGATGGTGGTGGTCTTGCCCGAGCCATTTGGACCGAGGAAGCCAAAGACTGAACCGCGCGGAACCGCCAAGTCGACGCCCTCGACGGCGGCCCGGTGACCAAAGCGCTTGCTGAGGCCTTGCGTCTCTATCGCCAGTTCAGCCGGCGGGGATGCCTCCGTCATTTCGTGGCGGCTGCGGCCTGCAACCGCTCAAGTGGCACCATTCCCGCGAAGACGCGGCCGTCGTCGAGCATCAAGACAGTTACCAGGCTGGTGGTCACTGCACGGCCGCCCGCTACCGGCTGGGTGAGCTGGGCCACCATCGGAGCCGAGCGGACATCGGCGGGCACGGTCCCCGAGGGCATGGCGATCACTGCGTCCCAGCCGGTTCCCGTGACTGTTGGCCGGCCCCCGGTTGCCTTTACCTGCGGTGCTTGCCCGGTCTTACCGGGGAGGGTACGCGGTTGCGGGGTTGCCTTCTCTTCCACGGCGGCACCGCGGGGCGGAGTGAAACTGAACAGGGCGGCGTCGGGCGCCGACAAGCTCACGTCAGTGAACGCGAGCGAAAAGGCCGCCGCGGCCTGGCCCCGTGCCCGCACCTCGACGCCGAGCGGCAGGCCGGAGGCGGAGTCGACGGCGATTGTCACGGAATCGACCAGCGTGCCGGTACTCCGCGGCCTGATCACCAGTTGGTAGGCCGTGCGGCCGGCCACCGCGGTTCCGTCGCCCACGGTCACGTCTGTTGTAGGCCCGACGGCGGCGAGGAAGTGCTGCGCGACGACATCAGGCGTGATCGCTCCGGGAGTAGGCGTCGCGCGCGGGGCCGCAGCGCGGGCCGGTTCGGCGGGCATCGTCATGTGCGCCGCACTGTTGTCGGCCGAGTTGTAGAGCCAGAGATCGTTGCCGTTGCGGACGAGGTCGCGCTCGGCGAGCATGTCCATCACCTGGAACCTGGCCTTGGCGGGGCCGTCCAGGTAGACCCGGACCGTGTGGGATCCGCTCAACAGTTCCATGACCGAAGCGGGGCCTTGGGTTGCCGTTGGCCCGACGGAGGGGAGCTGGGGGAGTCCCAGATCGGAACTCTGTTGAAGGGTTCCGGACAAAGCATGGACGTCGGCCCGGCCGATCATCGCGATGACTTCCTCTGCCGTTTTAGGAGGCAGGCTCGTCGCAGCTCCCGCCTGGTAGGAACCAGCGAGGGCCGCCGCAGCAAGGGCTACCGGAACCAGCGCGGCCGGCAACCAACGCAACCAAGGACGGGTCATGACAACCTCGCGAACCATCCACCATCGGCGAAGTTCATGCTTCCAGCGTACGCCTGCTGCCCGGAGTGATCACCCGTTCTTGGCCCCTAAGCTTCCAGCGTCCTCCGCACGAAGTCCGCGCTGGGCCGTGAATAGGCGGCCCCCAAGCGCTCGAACAAGGCGATTCCCGCCATGCCCGGCCAATCCTCGGGAAGGAATTCCGCCGGCAGCCCCGGATCAAGGTACGGAATGATCCGCCAGCGGTCGATGCAACGGACGTAACGGGCGAAGGTTTCGGCCGAGGCCGGGCCGCCGTCGGAACCGCTGTCTTGGCCGCCGTCGTCCGCCGCGGAACCATGATGCCGGATGAAGTCGCGATGCAGTTCTGCCACGGTGTCCAGGTCCCACCATGCGGATGCGGCCTCGCGGAGGCTGCCGCCCACCAAGGGGGTGTCCGTCACGAACACCGTGGCCATTCCGCGCAACCCCAGGTCCTCGAGGATCTCCTCCACTTCCACCCTGAGCGAATCCGGGCAGATCCACAGCCCTGCTGCCACCGTGCCGCAGCCGATCCAGTGCAATCTCCGCCGCAATTGGTGCCGCTTTTCCCGCTCCGTTTCCGGAATGGAAAAGGACACGAGGCACCAGCGGTCCGCGGGGGACATCAGGCGGGGGTTGAAGATCCGGCGGTCTCCGCGGGCAAGCATCGTGGCGGCGCCCTCGGTGACGGCGAAGCCGGGAACACCTTCACGGAGCTGAGGAAGGACGATTTCCTTCTTTTTCAACCGTGACAAGGCCGTTCGGGACACGGCAGCGGTCACGCCAAGGGCCTCCATGAGGACGATGATGTGCCTTGAGGACATCCATCCGCCGGCATCGCGCAGGTATAAGCCGATGACGGTCCGCAGCAACGACGTGGTACTCCCGGGCCGGGAGTCCATGTCGTCGAGGACGGCACTCACAGGAGTTCGGTCAGGGCGTCCCGGATGGCGGTCACTCCCAGCTCAACCTCCGCGTAGCTGGTGCTGAGCGGCGAGAGCCCGATCCGCAATCCGTGCGGCGGACGGAAATCCGGAATGACACCCCGCTCCCAAAGCGTCCGGGTCACCTCGCCGAACAAGGGATGGTCCACCGTGATGTGCGAGCCACGCTCTGCGGTGTTGCGCGGGCTGACAATCTCGACGCCGAGGGGGGCCAGCATGTCCTCAGCCAAGGCGACTGCGTACTCCGTCAGCTTGATGGACTTCTCCCGCACCGCATCCATGCCCACTGATGCGATCAGCTCAACCATGTCCTTGAGCGGCTGCATGGCCAGCACCGGGGGAGTTCCGGTGATGAAGCTGCGGATCCCACGGGCCGGGGTGTAGCTTTCCGTCATGCCGAAGGGGTTGTCGGCGCCCATCCAGCCCCAGATCGGCTGTTGCAGTCGGTCCTGCTGCGACGCGTTGACGTACGCGAACGCGGGGGAGCCCGGGCCGCCATTGAGGTATTTGTAGGTGCAACCAACAGCAAGGTCCACACCCCAGGCGTCCAGTTCGAGGGGCACCGAGCCTACCGAGTGGCACAAGTCCCAGAGCATGAGCGCTCCGGCTTCCTTGACCATCGCGGTGATCGCCGCGGCATCCGCCAGGAAACCCGAACGGTATGCCACGTGGCTGAGTACGACGACGGCGGTCCGCTCGCTGAGCAGTCCCTCGAGGTCCGCGGTCCGGACGCCGCTGGCCGGGTTGGAAGCGACCCACTTGATGGTGGCGCCCTTCTCCGCGGCGATGCCCTCGATGATGAAACGGTCCGTGGGGAAGTTGTCCCGGTCCACCACAATCTCATCGCGGCCCGCTTGGGCGTCGACCGCTGCCCGGATGAGCTTGTAGAGCATCACGGACGTGGAGTCTCCCACGGTCACCTGGCCGGCGGCCGCGCCCAGGGTCACGACGCCGATGCGGTCGCCCACTGCGGTGGGCTCATCCATCCACTGTTCGTCCCAGCCGCGGATAAGGCGGCTGCCCCAGGCGTCCTCGACGAAGGACGCGAGCTTCGCCGATGTCGCCTTGAGCGGCCTGCCGAGCGAGTTCCCGTCAAGGTAGGCCGTGAGCTGGCCGTCCGACGGGGCGTAAAAGGCCTCACGCTGCCCGGCGAGGGGATCCGCGGCGTCGAGCTCTGCCGACGTCGGCCGTTGCATTTGCTGCACGCTGTTCATGTCTCTCCTGAAGAAAGCGATGGGGTTGCTTGGAATTTGCTGTTCAGTTGCCGATTTCGGTACGGACGGCGTAGAGCTCCGGGAAGAAAGTCAGGTCAAGGGCCCGCTTGAGGAAGTCGACGCCGGAGGAGCCTCCCGTGCCCACCTTGAATCCGATGGTCCGCTGCACGGTACGCAGGTGGCGGAAGCGCCACGCGTGGAAGTTGTCCTCGATGTCCACAAGGTCTTCGCACGCTTCGTAGAATCCCCAGGGTGTGGCTTCCGATTCGTAGATCTCCTGGAAGACCGGTACCAGATCCTTCTGGAACGTCCACGGTTCGCTCGTGTCACGTTCAAGGATTTCGGCCGGAACGGCATAACCGGCCCGCGCCAGCACTGCGAGGAAGGCGTCGTAAAGGGTCGGCTCCTCCAAGAGGGTACTGAGCTGGCTGTGCGCCGCCGGATCGCTCTCGAAGACCCGGAGCATGCCGCGGTTCTTGTTGCCCAGGAGGAACTCGACGCCGCGGTACTGGTGGGACTGGAAGCCTGACGAACTGCCCAGGAAGCGCCGGAATTCGGAATACTCGCGGGGAGTGAGCGTGCCCAGGACAGACCACTGCTCGGTCATGGTCCGCTGGATCGCCTTGACGCGTGCGATGCATTTGAGGGCTTTGGCAAGGTTGTCCACATCAAGGAGCCGGCGGGCTTCAAGAAGCTCATGCAGGATCAGCTTGAGCCATAGTTCGCTGGTCTGGTGCTGGATGATGAACAGCAATTCGTCATGGTGTTCCGGGGTGCTCAACGGGTGCTGGGCCGTGAGGAGGCGGTCAAGGTTCAGATACCCGCCATAGGACATGGCCTGGCTGAAGTCGGTGCGGACCGAATCCTCGATGGGCCTGATTCCTCGGGCCCTGATGGTCTCTTCGGAGTGGCCGGTGCGGTTTTCCATGCATTGAGATTATCACTTATGTGACGAACGTCAAGATAATGAATTTCCGGACGGTCCCGGTGGCGTTCCAAAGCGCTTGCCTTACGCTGGCCTTGTTGGCACGTCCGGGAGGGGGCTGCATGACCACCGTGTCGCTGTATCTGGATGTCGACGGCGTGGTGAACCCCTTCGGTCCCCTGGGCTTCACCGATTGGGGTACGGAATGGAAAATCGCCGACGCCGGAATCCTGGACGTCGTCTACGCCTCCGAACTGGTTGACGAACTCAATGACCTGGCCGCCCACCCCGCGGCGAGGTTTGTATGGTTGACCACGTGGCAGCGGCTCGCGCCCGAGTTCCTATGCCCCGCCATCGGTCTCCACGGCGAGCATTGGCCCGTCTTGACCAGCGATGGTTGGGACCAGACTGCCGATTGGTGGAAGCTGGACGTCTTGCAGAAGGACGTCCAGGAGTCCGGAGCCGAACGGATCGTGTGGATGGACGATCAGCTGAACCATGAAGCCGCTGCCCGGTCCTGGGCCGAGTTCCTCGGCAACCGTGTGCTGTGGATCTCACCGGATCCGCGGCGGGGCCTGTCACGCAGCGATATCGCGGCTGTTCGGCAATTCCTTGGATGATTCGATGTTTGGCCATGCCGGCAATGGCACGTAAGATTCTTAAGGTTTCACGCCCGCCATAGTTAATTCCGCCAGTACAGTCAGATGAACGCGTGCTGAACTGTTTTTTGTTGGGCAGGCCCCGGGGAAGTGGAACTGCGCATCATCGACTCTGCAGATTGGGCACCAGGTGGGAATCACCTTCATGGTCGCGCTTGTCATAGCGCTGGCCTTATTTTTTGACTTCACCAACGGCTTCCACGACACTGCGAACGCCATGGCGACTCCGATCGCCACGGGTGCCATCAAACCCAAGACGGCTGTTGCCTTGGCCGCGGTGCTCAACCTCGTGGGCGCGTTCCTCTCGACCGAAGTGGCAAAGACCATTTCGGGCGGCCTGATCCGCGAGGGCACGGACGGTATCCACATCACGCCGGAGATCATCTTCGCCGGGCTGATGGGGGCCGTCCTGTGGAACATGTTCACGTGGCTCAAGGGGCTGCCGTCCAGTTCTTCGCACGCGCTTTTTGGCGGCCTCATCGGCGCTGCGATCGTCGGCATCGGATTCCACGCCGTCAACTTCGACACCGTGCTCCAGAAGGTGATCCTTCCGGCCGTCTTCTCGCCACTGCTCGCCGGTGCCGTGGCCTATCTGTGCACCAAGCTGGCCTACCTCCTGACGTCCCGGCATGACCCCGAAACCGGCGACAAGCTGACCCAGAAGCGCGGCGGATTCCGTACCGGCCAGATCTTCACTTCGAGCCTCGTCGCCTTGGCCCACGGTACCAACGACGCGCAAAAGACCATGGGCATCATCACCCTCGTCCTGATCGCCGCCGGAACCCAGCCGGCCGGCAGCGGCCCGCAGCTCTGGGTCATCGGGGCCTGCGCACTCGCCATCGCCATCGGAACCTATGCGGGTGGCTGGCGCATCATCCGGACCATGGGCTCGGGGCTGACCGACGTCAAGCCAGCCCAGGGCTTCTCCGCGGAAGCCAGCACGGCATCAGCCATCCTCGCTTCCTCCCACCTCGGCTTCGCGCTCTCCACCACGCAGGTGGCCTCCGGTTCGGTCATCGGCTCGGGACTCGGGCGCAAAGGCACCACGGTGCGCTGGGGAACGGTGGGGCGCATCGCCACCGGCTGGCTCTTCACCCTCCCTGCGGCTGCCATCGTGGGCGCTTTGACGGCGTTCCTCATCGGCACCGGTACCGTCGGCGTGGTCATCGCCGCAGTCGTGGGCACCGCCGTCGTCGTCTACATGTTCATTTACTCGAGGAAATCGCACGTGGGCCACCACAACGCCGTCGAAGTCGAGGAAGCCGGCACCGCAGTCCGCTTCCGCAAGAAGAAGGCTAGAAAACAGAACCTGAGCAAAAGCGCGAGTAAGGACATCCAGGCATGAAGTGGTTTGATCTGGTGGAGGTAGCCGGCGCGACCCTTGTGGCGGCCGTTCTCCTCGTCGTGCTGTATTCGCTCGGTGTCCGCCTCACCGCCATCGCGGGCGACGCCCGGCAGAAATCGCCGGGCATGGTCCGGTCGCTCGCCTACGCTTGTTTTGCGGCCTGCGGCATCGCCGTGCTTTTCGGGATCTACCTGATCGTTCCGTACTTCTCGAAGTAGCTGTGAACGCTGCTGCCTGATGGGTAGGGTGGGGCCATGGCGGATTTCCAGTACTACGTGGCATCCTCGCTTGACGGGTTCATCGCCACGAAAGAAGACGATCTTGGCTGGCTGCTCCAGTTCGAAGAGGCCGAGGGCGTCACCGAAAGCTATGAAGACTTCATGGCGGGCATCGGCTGCATTGTCATGGGCGGCCAAACGTACCGCTGGCTCATGGAACACGAACCGGGCAAGTGGCCCTACCAAGGTGTTCCATGCTGGATCTTCACCCACCGCGAATACGCCGCGCCGCCCGGCGCGGACGTCACATTCGTCCGTGGCGAGGTTGAGGAATTCGCGCCGGACCTGATTGCCGACGCCGGCGACAAGAACGTGTGGCTGGTTGGCGGCGGAAACCTCGTGGCCCAGTTCGCCAAGGCCGGCCTGCTGGACGAGATGATTGTCACCCTGATCCCGGTCGCTTTGGGTTCCGGCAAGCGCTTGTTGCCTGTTGAAAGCCCGACGGCGCCGCTTGAGTTGGTCTCCTCCCGCACCCTGGGTAGCGCGGCAGTAGAGGTGCGCTACAGGTTCCCCGCGCGTGCCGGTTCAGCGGGCCCTGTTCTCCCGGATCATGTTGGTGATCCGGGCAGTTGAGAGTCGCCGGCCGTGATCGTCGGTCATGACAATTTCATGGGTGGCGAGCGTGCCGCCCAAGTGGATGGCCGTGCAAGTGCCGGTGACCAGGCCGCTCGCAATGGAGCGATGGTGGGTTGCGCCCACCTCGATTCCCACCACGTGGCGCCCGGCTCCGGCATGCAGGGCTGCCGCGAAGGAGCCCAGGGTTTCGGCGAGGACCACGTGGGCTCCGCCGTGGAGGATGCCGGCAACCTGGGTATTGCCTTCGACCGGCATGGTGGCAACGGTCCGTTCAGGGCTCAGTTCCAGGAACTTGATGCCCATCTTCGCTACGAGGGAACCCACGCCATAGCGGGAAAGCCAACCGTGCAACTCTTGCGGAACGCCGGCCGCATTGAGTTCGTCGGTGAACGGGCCCGGCGTGAAATTGTCCATCATGGCAACTAGGCTGGCACCTGTGAGCGAAACAACCAAACCGGACTCAGTTCCAACGGCAACGTCAACGGCAACCGCAAGCGCAGTGTCAACTGCCACCGCAACGGCACCAGACCCTTCAACAACCACTGCGGGCACGGCGGCCGGTGGCCGGCCGAGGCTCCTGGTCCTCGACGGTCACTCGATGGCTTTCCGGGCGTTCTATGCCCTGCCGGCAGAGAACTTCGCCACATCCTCGGGCCAGCACACCAACGCCGTGCATGGCTTCACCTCGATGTTGATCAACCTCATCAAGGACCAGAAGCCCACCCACGTTGCGGTGGCCTTCGACGTCTCGGACGACACGACGTTCCGCAAGGCGGAGTACAGCGAATACAAAGGTGGCCGCAACGAGACGCCGCAGGAATTCCGCGGGCAGATCGATCTCATCGACCAAGTCATGGAAGCGTGGGGCATCAAGACCATCAAGATGCCCGGGTACGAGGCAGACGACATTCTTGCCACACTCGCGGCCCGGGGAGAGGCCGCAGGTTACGAAGTCCTCCTGGTTTCAGGGGACCGTGACGCTTTCCAGCTCATCACGGACAACGTGTTCGTCCTGTACCCGAAACAGGGTGTTTCCAATATTCCCCGCATGGACTCGGCAGCGATCGAAGAAAAGTACTTCGTTCCCCCGTCCCGCTACTCCGATCTCGCGGCGCTGGTAGGGGAGTCGGCCGACAACCTCGCCGGCGTTCCCGGCGTCGGCCCCAAGACCGCGGCCAAGTGGATCAACCTGTACGGCGGCCTCGAAGGGATCCTGGAGAACCTGGATTCGATCGGCGGCAAAGTCGGTGGAGCCCTCAGGGAAAACATCGACGCCGTCAAGCGGAACCGCCGCCTCAACCAGCTGCTCAAAGACCTTGAGCTCCCTGTGACGCTCGCGGAACTCGAGGAGCCGCGCCCGAACCGCCAGGAGGTCGAGACACTCTTCGACACCCTTGAATTCAAGACCCTCCGCGCCCGGCTGTTCGCACTCTATGGCGACGACACCGCCGGCGCGCCCCCCGAAACCATCGACGCGCCCGACTACAAGATCCTGGACGACGCCGCCGCCCTGGAGGAGTTCTTCGCCGCCGGTACGGGGAGCCGTGCCGCCGTCGCCGTGCAGTTGGTTCCCGGGCGGATCGGTGACGACGCCTCTGCCCTCGCCATCGTGCGTGCCAACGGGGCGGCCTACATCGAGTTGTCATCCTTGGACGCGGCGGCCGATGCCGTCCTTGCCAAGTGGCTTCAAGACCCCGAAGAAGCCAAGGTCATGCACGAGTTCAAGGACGCGTTGAAGGCCCTGAACCACCGTGGACTCGGCCTGGAAGGCGTGGTGGACGACACTGCCATTTCGGGCTACCTGATCCAGCCGGACCGCCGCAGCTACGAACTCGCCGAGCTCGCCCAGCACCACCTGAGGATCACCGTCGCGGCTGCGGCTGTACAAGCCGGCCAGCTGGAACTCGATCTTGGTGATGGGCCGGACGGGGCCGCCGCCAGCGCGCTCGTCCAGCAGGCCGCCGTCGTGCACACACTGAGCAAGCACTTCGAAAGCGAGCTCGCCGAACGCAAGGCCGAGGCGCTCCTGACCACCTTGGAGCTGCCGGTCGCACGGGTCCTGGCCCAGATGGAACTGTCGGGCATTGCCATCTCCACGGAACGCCTGAACGAACAGCTCGCGGACCTGGCGAAGGTGATCGACAACGCCCAGGAGCAAGCATTTGCCGCGATCGGCCACGAGGTCAATCTTGGCTCGCCCAAGCAGCTCCAGACCGTCCTCTTCGAAGAGCTCGGCCTGCCGAAGACCAAGAAGATCAAGTCCGGCTATACGACGGACGCTGCCTCGCTGAAGGCCCTATTGGAGAAGACCGGCCACGAGTTCCTGGTGCAGCTCATGGCCCACCGGGAATCCTCCAAGCTGGCCCAAATGCTGGAGACCCTCAAGAAATCGGTGGCTGAGGACGGCCGCATCCACACCACGTACGCGCAGAACGTCGCGGCCACGGGGCGTATTTCCTCGAACAACCCCAATCTGCAGAACATCCCGGTGCGCAGCGAGGAAGGCCGGCGGGTCCGCGGAATCTTCGTTGTCAGTGAGGGCTACGAATGCCTGCTGTCTGCCGACTACTCGCAGATTGAAATGCGCATCATGGCCCACCTGTCCGGCGATGAAGGCCTCATCCAGGCGTACAAGGACGGCGAGGACCTGCACCGCTATGTGGGCTCGCACATTTTCAACGTGGCACCGGAAGACGTCACTAGTGCCATGCGCTCCAAGGTCAAGGCCATGTCCTATGGGTTGGCCTACGGACTGACCTCGTTCGGCCTGTCCAAGCAACTGGAAATCTCGGTCGACGAAGCCAGGACCCTCATGAAGGACTACTTCGACCGCTTCGGCGCCGTGCGCGACTATCTGCGCGGCGTGGTGGAGCAGGCCCGGATCGACGGCTACACCGCCACGATCGAAGGCCGCCGTCGCTATCTTCCGGACCTGACCAGCACGGACCGCCAGCACCGCGAGATCGCCGAGCGCATTGCACTGAACTCGCCGATCCAGGGTTCGGCGGCGGACCTCATGAAGCGGGCCATGCTCGGCGTTTCGGCCGAGTTGACCAGCCAGGGGCTGAAGTCCAGGATGCTGCTGCAGGTCCACGACGAACTCGTCCTCGAGGTCGCCCACGGCGAACGCGAAGCCGTCGAAAAGCTCGTCACCGAACAAATGGGGACGGCGGCCCAGCTCACGGTACCGCTCGACGTGCAGGTAGGCGTCGGCTCCAGCTGGTACGACGCCGGGCACTAGCGGGCCCGCCGGCCTCTATAGCCGTTCTGCATGGGGGCACGCCGCCGATATGGTGGCGTGCCCCCATGCTGTCTGGCTAGGCTCGGGAGGTGGCTGATCCCAAGGAAACAAACGAAAAGTACAACGTCAAGCGCTTTCGTTCCGTCGGCAAGGAGAACCCGGACTACGGACAAGCCCGTGATTGGCTCCGCGCCGTCGGCTTCGGATTCCATGACGAGCAGCGAAGCGATGAGCTCATCGACAAGATCCTCGCGATGTACCAAGCGGACAACCGTGAGTTGACCGGTGTTTACGTCAACGAAGAACCTCCGTTGCATGCGCTCAACCCGGGATTTCCGGTGGCGACATTTGGAACGCTGGAAAACAAGCTGAATGTTGGCTTCGGCGAAGAGCTGCGGACGCGCCAGATCACCGCGGTCACCGTGCGCGGAACGCACCGGCGGCATGGGATCCTGCGCGGGATGATGACCGCCGACCTCGCCGATGCCAAGGACGGCGGCTTCGCCATGGCCGCACTGACCGCATCCGAAGCGTCCATTTACGGCCGCTTCGGTTTCGGCGTCGCGACCTTCGAGCGAAGCATCAAGGTGGACACCGGTCCGAAGTTCCGCATCCGTCATGAGCCCGTTGGCCGGGTGGAGATCGCCGATCCACGCGTCCTCCTTGACCTAGCGCCCGAGGTATTCGAACAGGTCCACCACCGTACGCCGGGGTCCATCGTCAGGCAGGACTCCTACCGCCATCACGTGTCCGGGGCGATGACGCGCGACGGCAGCGAAGACAAGGCCATCAAATGTGCGCTCCACTATGCACCGGACGGCATCATCGACGGCTACGTGTCATACAAGTTCGCCGGCTGGGACACGAAGCCGTACACGGTGGAAATCGTGGACCTTATCGCCGCGAGGGACTCCGCGTACCTGGAACTGTGGCAATTCCTGGGCAGCATCGATCTCGTCGAACAGGTTTCCTGGCCCGACGCTCCCGTTGAAGACCCCCTTGTATGGGCGCTCGAGGACGGACGCTGCATTGCGTCTTCCGACTACCGCGACATGTTGTGGTTGCGCGTCCTGGACGTCCCTGCAGCCTTGTCAGCCCGCCGCTACAGCGCCGATGGACGGTTGGTCCTGCAGTTCCGGGATGCGCTCGGTTTTGCCGACGGTACCTGGGAATTGACGTCCGACGGCGGCGTTGTCACCGTCAATGCGGCGGATGGCGGGAGCCCTGACCTGAGCATGGACGTCACCGATTTGGGGTCTGTCTATTTGGGTGCCGTCAATCCTGTAACCTTGGCTTCGGCTGGCCGGATCCGCGAGCACACGGCAGGAGCAGCATTGGCTGCCCGGCACATGTTCGCCGTCGAACGTCCAGCCCATTGCCTGACGCACTTCTAGGCGCATCTCCACCCACACACTCGATCTACAACAGAAGAGGATTCCATGGGGGAATTCCAGCCGGGGGGCCACTCCTCCGGCCCATCAGGGCTGCCGGGCCGGCGGTCCTTGCTGGCGGCTGCCGCCGGACTCGCGATGACCGGCCTGGCGGCCTGCGCCCAACAACCGGCAGCCGCCCCCGCGCCACGCCCCGCAACGGTTTCAACGCCGGTCGTGGACGAGGCCGGCCAGAATCCGGTGGTGCCCGAAACGCGGCCGGTGCCGCCGTCGAGGTCCCAGGTTGTAGCTGAATTTTCCGCGCGCAAGCCCGTCGAATGGGGTCTTGCGGTCCCCGGCGTGGTCTCGAAAACGGCGTCGACGCATGCGGTCCTCACGTTCGATGCTTGCGGTGGCCCCCAAGGCTCGGACTGCGATCAACGATTGCTCAAGACCCTCCGCAAGCTCAACGTTCCCGCCACCTTGTTCGTCAATGGCCGGTGGATCAAGGCCAATCCCGGGCTGGCGGCCGAGCTCGCGGCCGATCCTTTGTTCGAGCTCGGCAACCACGGCTTCCGGCACCAGCCCCTATCGGTCAACGGACGCTCGGCGTACGGAATCCCGGGCACCGCCAATGCGGGTGAAGTGTATGACGAAATCATGGGCAACCAAGAGGTCATGGAGCGGCTTTCCGGCAAAGCCCCACGCTTCTTCCGGGCCGGAACCGCCTACTACGACGACGTCGCGGCGGCGATCACCAATGCCCTCGGACTGGTACCCGTGAGCTTCACGGTGAACGGCGACGGCGGCGCGACCTTCCCGGCACCGACGGTCGCGGGCGAAGTGGGGAAAATTGCCGCAGGTCACGGCGCCGGCCAGATTGTGATCTCGCATTTCAACCAGCCCGCCGGCGGTACCTCGGAGGGCTATGCCCGCGCCCTTCCGGGCCTGCTGGACCGTGGCGTGACGTTCGCGCGGCTTGGTGACACGCTGCCGCTTTGACCCTCCTTGAGGCAAACGACTAGAATGAACGGGCGCATGCTACGTGCGCGCAAATTTACAATCCACAATTCAGGATGACCCGGCGTTTTGCCGTGTCCTGCGGACCGGCAACGGGAAGCGGGCGGTTTGCCTGACCGATACTCTATCCACAACGGAGCCCCTACTACATGACCATCACCTCCACCGAGAAGCCCGGTACCCCCGTAGTCGCGATCAACGACATCGGTACCGCTGAGGACTTCCTCGCAGCTGTCGACGCCACCATCAAGTACTTCAACGACGGAGACCTCGTCGAAGGTATCGTCGTCAAGGTTGACCGCGACGAAGTTCTGCTCGACATCGGTTACAAGACCGAAGGTGTCATCCCTTCCCGCGAGCTTTCCATCAAGCACGACGTTGACCCCGGGGACGTCGTCTCCGTTGGCGATCAGGTCGAAGCCCTGGTGCTCACCAAGGAAGACAAAGAAGGCCGACTGATCCTCTCCAAGAAGCGTGCTCAGTACGAGCGTGCCTGGGGCGACATCGAGAAGGTCAAGGAAGAAGACGGTGTTGTCACCGGTACCGTCATCGAGGTTGTCAAGGGTGGTCTTATCCTCGACATCGGCCTGCGCGGCTTCCTGCCCGCATCCCTCGTCGAGATGCGCCGCGTCCGCGACCTTGCTCCGTACATCGGTCAGCAGATCGAAGCCAAGATCATCGAGCTGGACAAGAACCGCAACAACGTTGTTCTTTCCCGCCGTGCATGGCTCGAGCAGACCCAGTCCGAGGTTCGCTCCACGTTCCTCAACAAGCTGGAAAAGGGCCAGGTTCGTCCCGGCGTCGTTTCCTCCATCGTCAACTTCGGTGCATTCGTGGACCTTGGCGGCGTAGACGGCCTCGTTCACGTTTCCGAGCTGTCCTGGAAGCACATCGACCACCCGTCCGAGGTTGTCGAGGTTGGCCAGGAAGTCACCGTCGAGGTTCTCGAAGTGGATCTGGACCGCGAGCGCGTGTCCCTGTCCCTCAAGGCCACGCAGGAAGACCCGTGGCAGACCTTCGCCCGCACCCACGCCCTCGGCCAGGTTGTTCCGGGTAAGGTCACCAAGCTGGTTCCGTTCGGTGCGTTCGTCCGCGTCGAAGACGGCATCGAAGGCCTCGTTCACATCTCCGAACTGGCTGTCCGCCACGTTGAGCTTGCTGAGCAGGTCGTCTCCGTTGGCGACGAGCTCTTCGTCAAGGTCATCGACATCGACCTCGAGCGCCGCCGCATCTCGCTCTCCCTCAAGCAGGCTAACGAGGGCGTTGACGCTGAGAGCACCGAGTTCGACCCGGCTCTGTACGGCATGGCCGCTGAGTACGACGAAGAGGGCAACTACAAGTACCCCGAGGGCTTCGACCCCGAGTCGAACGAATGGCTCGAGGGCTACGAGACGCAGCGCGCCGCTTGGGAGCAGCAGTACGCTGACGCCCAGGCACGTTGGGAGGCTCACAAGAAGCAGGTTTCCCAGCACGCTGCTGACGACGCCGCTGCTGCCGCTTCCGGCGAGAGCGACTCCGGCACCACCAGCTACTCCTCCGAGCCGGCTGCCACCGAGTCCAACGCGGGCACCCTGGCATCCGACGAGGCACTCGCCGCCCTGCGCGAGAAGCTGACCGGCAACTAATTGCCACTGGCCCGGGTTTCCGGGCCGGATCAAAACGGCTCCTGCGATTCATTCACGAATCGCAGGAGCCGTTTTGTTTAACCCCCTTGCACTGGTTGCCTGCTTGCCTGTGCCTCTCACCCGCGTCCCTCTTGCCCGGCTCCCCACGGGACAGGGGAGGGCATGTCCCTAGCGCGAGTGCTCAGGCCTGGACGTCGACCCATTCCGTTCCCCGCAACTGGAGGCCCGAGGCGCCGCCGGTCAGGGATGCCAGCCGCTCACCGGCGTCCGCGATTGCGCCAGGATCATCGGGTAGCGCCACGCGCAGGATTGTCTCCGAGGGCTCGTAGCTAGTTTCGGCCATGACGTAGCCCGCGGAGCGCAGATCGTTTTCCAGCCTCCCGGCCGCTTGGTGGGGCACGGGGATGTCGCACATCCGCAGGCGGCGGCGCTGGACCAGGGGAGCGGAGTCCAGCGCGGCCGAGATCGATTCGGAGTACGCACGGACCAGTCCGCCCGCGCCCAGGAGGATCCCACCGAAATAGCGCACGACGACGGCGCTCACGTCGCTGAGGTCAGCCACCCCAGGCAAGGTCTCGCGTTTGATGAGCGCCTCAAGCATGGGGATGCCAGCTGTTCCGGAGGGTTCGCCGTCGTCGTTGGACCGCTGGATGACGCGGTCCGGACCGAGGACGAATGCCGAGCAGTGGTGCCGGGCGTCATGGAATTCCTTGCGCAGTTCCGCCACCAGGGCGCGGGCGGCGTCCTCGTCGGAAGCGCGGCGCAGCACCGTGATGAAGCGCGAACGTTTGATCTCGAGTTCGTGGCGGAAATCCTCTCCCGGCGCCAATGTTGTGTACGCGGTCGCCCGGCTTTCTTCCTGTTCTGCCACCGACCCAGTCTAGTGTGGAGGGGTGCTGAAGATTGGACTTACCGGCGGGATCGCCTCCGGCAAATCGCTCGTGTCCGCCCGGCTGAGGGAGTTGGGCGCTGTCTTGATCGACGCCGACGCGCTGGCCCGCGAGGTCGTGGAGCCGGGCACTCCGGGCTTGGCGGACGTCGTGGCCGAGTTCGGTAAAGACATCGTCGACGCCGAGGGGCGCCTTGACCGGGCACGCCTCGGCGCGATCGTGTTCGCCGAGCCGGATCGCCGCGAAGCGCTCAACGCGATCATCCATCCCCGGGTCAGGGAGAAGGCTGCGGCGATGCTCGCGACCGCGAAACCCGGCGACATCGTCGTCCAGGATATTCCACTCCTGGTCGAAACCGGGCAGGGCAGCAGCTTCCACCTGGTGCTCGTCGTCGATGCGCCGGACGAGGAACGGATCCGGCGCATGACGGAGATCCGAGGCATGACAGCGGAGGACGCGGTGTCCCGGATGGCCGCGCAAGCCAGCCGGGAGGAACGGCTGGCCGCGGCCGACATCGTGTTGGAAAACTCCGGAACCGTGGAGGAAGTCACCGAGCTGGTGGAAACCCTCTGGGAAGAACGATTGGTGCCGTTTGCCCGCAACCTCGCGGCGGGCCGTCCGGCCCCACGAGCCGGCGGACCTGTATTGCGGCCGCCAAACCCCGACTGGCCGGCCCAGGCCGGGCGGCTGCTTGCCCGGATCCGGCGGGCATCCCCGGA
This sequence comes from Arthrobacter sp. S2(2024), assembly GCF_036662515.1. Lineage (NCBI taxonomy): Bacteria > Bacillati > Actinomycetota > Actinomycetes > Micrococcales > Micrococcaceae > Arthrobacter > Arthrobacter sp. S2(2024). Next base: position 109,430 of record NZ_JAYKZI010000003.1, read on the forward strand.
GGTGTTGGGCGCAGACCACATCGGTTCGACGTCGGTACCCGGCCTTCCTGCAAAAGACATCATCGACCTGCAGGTCAATGTGTCCTCGCTTGAAGCCGCAGACCGGATAGCGGGGGTCTTGGGCGAGGCAGGATTCCCGTTGCGGGAGGCCTCTGCCCGTGACACACCCAAGCCACCGGACTTGGATCCATCGGCTTGGCAAAAGCGCTTCCATGCCAACGCGGACCCCGGGCGGGCAGCCAATGTCCATGTCCGGGTGCTTGGAAGCCCGGGCTGGCGTTATGCGTTGTTGTTCCGGGATTGGCTCCGCGCCAACCCCGAGGCCGTGGCAATGTATGCGGCCCTGAAGCAAGAGCTTGCCGCGCAGTACGCCGGTGACGGCCGGACCCTGGCGTATGCGGAAGCCAAGGAGCCCTGGTTCACCGAGGTCGCGTGGCCGCTCATGGATGCCTGGGCCAGCAGCAGCGGTTGGCAGCCGCCGTCGTACTCCATGGCGCAAGGCTAGGCATGGCCCCGAAACGGAGAATCACGCCGCACCTTGAGGGACAGCGGCTCGGCGCCGTTCGTGCGTTGGCGTGGGGCGGCGTCGTCCTCATGGCCGGGGCCGCGCTGCTGTGGTTCCTGGCCGGCGGCCGCGAGGAGTTCGTCGCTGGAACGCAGCCGGCGACGTGGCGCGTCCTCGTGCCGGGCACAGCTTTCTGGTTGGCATGGACCGCCTGGCTTGGGGCAGGAGTGTGGTTCGCCGTCAAGATGTTCCGTTCCATCATGGGGCGGCTCGACGACGGTTGGACCAGGCCAGGCGGAGGTGACGGTTCCACCGGATAACGCGGACAGTAACTGTCCGCGGGCGGGGGTACATTGGATTCATGAGTCTTGCCCAGGAGATCAACCGTGTCGTCGCGCCCTTCGAGGTCATCAGCGAATTCAAGCCGGCAGGTGACCAGCCGGCCGCAATCGCCGAGCTGACCGAAAGGATCAACAACGGCGAGAAAGACGTCGTCCTGCTCGGCGCCACCGGTACGGGCAAGAGTGCCACCACTGCCTGGTTGATCGAACAAGTGCAGCGGCCCACCTTGGTGATGGTCCAAAACAAGACCTTGGCCGCGCAGCTCGCCAACGAGTTCCGGGAGCTGCTGCCCAACAACGCGGTGGAGTACTTCGTTTCCTATTACGACTACTACCAGCCTGAAGCCTACGTCCCCCAGACGGATACCTTCATCGAGAAGGACTCCTCCGTGAATGAGGAGGTGGAGCGGCTGCGGCACTCGGCCACCAATGCGCTGTTGACCCGCAGGGATGTCATCGTTGTGGCTACCGTGTCGTGCATCTACGGCCTGGGCACCCCGGAAGAATACATCGCCGGGATGGTCACGCTCACCAAGGGCGCCGAAATGAACCGGGACGATCTCCTGCGGAAGTTTGTCGGCATGCAGTACACCCGCAACGACATGGACTTCCACCGCGGCACGTTCCGGGTCCGCGGAGATACCGTGGAGATCATCCCCATGTACGAAGAGCTGGCCCTGCGCATCGAGTTCTTCGGCGACGAGATCGAGAACATCTATACTCTGCATCCGGTAACGGGCGACGTCATCCGCGAGGAAACCGAGATGTACATCTTCCCGGCCTCGCACTATGTCGCCGGTCCGGAACGCATGTCCCGCGCCATTACCGCCATCGAGAACGAGCTCGGGGAGCGGCTCAAGGTCCTCGAAGGCCAGAACAAGCTGGTGGAGGCCCAGAGGCTGCGCATGCGCACCACCTACGATCTCGAGATGATGCAACAAATGGGTTTCTGCAACGGCATCGAGAACTACTCACGCCACATCGATGGCCGCGGCTCCGGCACGGCCCCGCACTGCCTCATCGACTACTTCCCGGACGACTTCCTGCTGGTCATTGACGAATCCCATGTCACGGTTCCACAGATCGGCGCCATGTACGAGGGCGACATGTCGCGCAAGCGCACACTCGTGGACCACGGTTTCCGGCTTCCTTCGGCCATGGACAACAGGCCGCTCAAATGGGATGAATTCCTGGAACGGGTGGGCCAGACCGTCTATCTTTCCGCGACCCCCGGCAAGTACGAGCTGGGCAAGGCCGACGGGTTCGTCCAACAGATTATCCGCCCTACCGGACTGATCGATCCCGAAGTCATCGTGAAGCCGACCAAAGGCCAGATCGACGACCTCCTTGGCGAAATCAGGACGCGCGTGGAGCGCGACGAACGCGTCCTGGTCACCACCTTGACCAAGCGCATGGCCGAGGACCTGACCGACTACCTGCTGGGCCATGGGGTCAAGGTCCAATACCTGCACTCCGACGTCGATACCCTCCGTCGCGTGGAACTGCTCCGGGAGCTCCGCATGGGCAGCTTCGACGTCCTGGTGGGCATCAACCTGCTCCGAGAGGGCCTCGACCTGCCCGAAGTGTCACTTGTCAGCATCCTCGACGCCGACAAGGAAGGATTCCTCCGCTCGGCCACCTCCCTCATCCAGACCATCGGGCGCGCCGCCCGAAACGTCTCGGGCCAGGTCCACATGTACGCCGATCGGATCACGGACTCGATGGCGAAGGCCATTGAGGAAACCAACCGCCGCCGGGAAATCCAGGTCAAGTACAACACGGACAACGGGGTCGATCCACAGCCGTTGCGCAAGAAGATCGCAGATATCACCGATCAGCTTGCCCGCGAAGACGCCGACACCCGCGAGTTGTTGGCCGCAGCCGGAAAGGGCGGCCGGACCGGTAAGGGCAAGGGCGCTTCGAAGGTCCGGCAAGATGGCCTGGCCGCGGCGCCGGCCGAAGACCTCGTGGGCCTGATCGAACAGCTGACCGAGCAGATGCACGCGGCTGCCGCTGAGCTCCAATTCGAGATCGCTGCGAGGATCCGTGACGAGGTGGGCGACCTCAAGCGCGAACTCCGCCAAATGCAGTCCGCCGGGCACGCTTAGGGTAAAGTTGGGGCTACGTAGGGGAGTATCCCAAGCGCTACGTCCGTCAACACGCAAGGCACAGACGCCTCGCCGGGCCTAGCGGATCGCCGTTTGAGCGTTGTTGCCTTCGGGCATGGAGACGCAGGCAGGTCGGAGAGACTTACGCCGTTTTGGCGTACCTGCGAAAGGCATTTTAGATGCAACTCCCCGCCTGGTTTGAGATCGGCTCCTTCGTCGTTCTCGGAATCATCCTCCTTGTCGACCTTCTCCTGGTGGTCAAGCGTCCGCACGAACCCTCCATGAAGGAAGCAGGCCTCTGGGTCGCTTTCTACGTCACCCTCGCCTTGGTGTTCGCCGGAGCGATGTTCGCCTTTGCCGGCCCGGAGCATGGCAGCCAGTTCATCGCCGGTTGGGTGACCGAATACAGCCTGAGTATCGACAACCTCTTTGTCTTCATCATCATCATGGCGCGGTTCTCGGTGCCCCGTAAGTACCAGCAGGAAGTGCTCATGGTGGGCATCATCATCGCCCTCGTCCTGCGCGGTATCTTCATTGCCCTGGGTGCCGTGGTGATTGAGCAGTTCAGTTGGGTCTTCTACATCTTCGGCGCGTTCCTGCTCTGGACCGCGTGGAAGCAAGCCACGGACAACGGCGAAGACGAGGAAGACGGTGCCGAAAACCCGCTGATCGCCCGTATCCGCAAAGTTGTCCCGATGTCGGAGAAGTTCGACGGCGGCAAGCTTCGGACAACGGTCAACGGCAAGAAACTGTTCACTCCCATGCTGATCGTCTTCGTGACCATCGGCATGACGGACCTCCTGTTCGCCGTGGACTCCATTCCGGCCATCTTCGGACTGACGCAGAGCGCCTTCATCGTCTTCACCGCCAACATCTTCGCCCTCATGGGCCTGCGCCAGCTGTACTTCCTGCTTGGCGGACTCATGAGCCGGCTGATCTACCTCAAGCACGCATTGTCGATCATCCTCGCCTTCATCGGCGTCAAGCTGGTCCTGCACGCCATGCACGTCAACGAACTGCCCTTCATCAACGGCGGCCACCACATCGAATGGGCTCCGGAGATCCCGACCTATGTGTCCCTCGCGGTCATCCTCGGCACCATCGTCGTGGCGGTTGTCGCGAGCCTCCTGACCCCGGCGGGCAGCAAGTCCAAGCTGGATGCCCGGCTCGAAGAAGATTCCCGCAAGAGCATGAACAAAGTCAGCGGCAACTAACACGGGTCAACTGCGGAACGTTTCGGAGCCCCGGCCCTTACTGTGGCCGGGGCTCAGCGTTTGGCGGAGATATGCTCTTGGCATGGCGTTGACCTCTCCGATGACCCTCGATCCGGCAGCAGTACAGCGACGCACAGTCCGATTGCTGAGCACCGCACAACTGCTGAGCGGTGTGGGCAACGGCGCCACCCTGTCCATCGGATCGTTGCTTGCCGTCCAGCTCAGTGGATCGAGCGCCTGGGCGGGATCGGTCACCACTATCCTCACGCTCGCCGGTGCCGTCACTGCTTTGCCCCTGGCCGGTCTTGCCGAGCGCAGGGGGCGCCGTGCCGGACTCGTCACCGGTCTCCTGGCCGCGATGCTTGGGGCAATCTTCATGATTGTCGCGGCGGCTACGGGGGCTTTCGCGGTGCTCCTCCTTGGTGCAGCCCTGCTGGGTCTCGGCACGGCATCGAACCTCCAGGCGCGATTCGCCGCCGTCGATCTCGCCGCACCGGAGCACCGCGGACGATCGCTTGCAACCGTTGTCTGGGCAATCACCATCGGCGCCGTGGCCGGTCCGAACCTCATCCAACCTGGCGCTGCGGTGGGCGAAGCTCTGGGCCTGCCCGCAATCTCCGGGCCATTCGTCTTCTCCGTTGCCGGCCTCCTTCTGGCCGCGGTGTTACTGATGGGCGCACTGCGCCCCGACCCGCTGTTGCTGGCAAGGCGCCTGGCCGAGGGGACGCACGACGACGGCGGAAGCGCTGGCGCCCGTGCCGAAGCAGGAGGACCCCGACGTCGTTCATTGACTGCCGGATTCCAGGCCGTGCGGGCGTCTCCGCGCGCCAAGCTGGCCCTGACTGCGGTGGTTGCGGCGCATGGAATCATGGTGGCGGTCATGTCGATGACGCCGTTGCACCTGCAGGAGCTCGTCTCCACCGGGCCGGTTGGGGGCCATGTGGGTCACGAGGGCGGCCACGCCATGGGTACCGACGCCCTGGTGATCATTGGATTTACGATTTCCCTCCACATCGCCGGCATGTTCGCTTTGTCGCCGCTGATGGGGTGGCTGACGGACAGGGCGGGCCGGATCCAGACGATCGTGCTGGGCTTCGTGCTGCTGGCGGTGGCTGTCGCCGTGGCCGGCTTCGGGCAGCAGGACCCGGCCCTGGTCACGGTGGGGCTCGTTGTGCTCGGCCTAGGGTGGTCGGCCGCGACGATTTCAGGATCCACCCTGTTGGCCGAGAGCGTCGAGCGGCAGCAACGCGTCATCGTCCAGGGAGTCTCAGACACACTCATGGGGGCTGCCGGTGCCTTGGGCGGAGGCTTCTCCGGGCTCGTGCTGGGCTGGGTGGGCTACGAGGGTCTGAACATGGCTTCCGGTGCCGTGGCCGTCGTCGTGCTGGCCGTCGTCGCGGCTTCGGTGAAGCGTCCGGCAGTACGGCCGGCGGGCTGAGCTGAACAGCAGAACCTCAGTTCTTGCCGCGCACCATCCCCAGGAGCCGGTTGAAGATTCCTTCCCCGTCTTCGCCGATGCCATCGTGATGGAAATCCCCTGTGGTCCAGGCCTGCAGTCCGCGGACGGCGGCCGCGGTTTCCATGGATAGCTGGAAGTCCACATAGATGTCGTCGCGGTAGACAGCTGCCGCGACCGGCACAGTATTCGCCTTCAGCCGGGACACATCGTAGAGCGGTTTCCAGTCTTGTTTGCCGGCCAACAGCGCAGCCACTTCCTGCAGGGGCACGAGCGCTGGATCCTGTTCGAAGTACCAGGGGTAGACCATTTCGCCCGTAAGGAGCGGCTCCGCGGCGTCGGGATGGAACTCGGGGAACTCCCCGCTCACCCGCCACGCCGCCCAGCCGGTCGCCTGCCCCTGTCCGTAGATGGACTCGTGCAAGACCGCGTACAGGGGATTCGATGCCCGGGAAACGAGGCCGTAGACCTGTTCCAGAAAGGCGTCGGAGAGGCGTTCGCCCGCCGGAGACGGCACGAAGGCGTCCTCCAGGAGGGTGTGCAGGGCATCCACGCGGGCGTTCCCGCCCAGGAACGATCCCACCATTTGGAAGCGTTCCGTGGTGAGGCGTTCTCCGCTGGGCAGCCGCTCGTCCGTCGATTCCAGATGCCGCGCGATCCGGGTGACCCGCTTGCGGTCCTCCGGGTACCACCCGAAGTATTCCGCGTTGCGTTCCGCGACCCGTTGGAAAGTCGCCTTGTAGACGCGTTCGGCCGGACCTTCCAGCGGCGCCAGACCTCCCGTGATGAGCACTTCGCTCAAACCTTCCGGCGCGAAGGACAAGTAGGTCAGCGCGCAGAAACCGCCGAAGCTCTGGCCCAGGACGGTCCAGGGTTCCGAACCGAGGGTCTTGCGGATGAGTTCGGCGTCGGCCACGATCGAATCCGCCCGGAAATGCGTGAGGTAGTCTGCCTGTGCGGCGGCATCGCCCCGGAGCGGCAAGGTATTTCGGTCCGCCGGCGTGGACAGGCCCGTGCCGCGTTGATCCAGCATCAGGATGCGGAAACTCCTCGCGGCAGCCTTCATCCAGCCGGACAGGGAGGTGGTCCGGGTTCCGCGTCCGCCGGGCCCGCCCTGGAGGTAGAGCAACCATGGTAGCCGGGCTGTGTCCTCCTCCGAGTGCTCGGCGGAGACGAACTCCCGCGCGAAGACTGTGATCGTTTCCGCGGTGCTGTCGGCTTCCACACCTGCGGACGCCCAATGGTCGAGGGGGACCGCGAAGAAGTGTTCGGTGGTGCGGACGCCCCGGAATTCGTGACGTGCCCGGATGGTGTGCGCCACGCCCTCAACCACGCGCTCAGCCACGAGCCATGACCTTGTCGCTGCCGAAGGCACCCAGCGCTTCGCCGGTCAGCCGGAAGGTCGACCAGCCGTCCATGGGCACCGCTCCGAGGCCGCGGTAGAAGTTGATGGACGGTTCGTTCCAGTCCAGGACACTCCATTCCACCCGTGCATAACCGCGTTCGACGGCGGTGGCGGCCAGGTGCTGCAGGAGCGCCTTCCCGTGGCCTTCGCCCCGGGCATCGGGCGTGACGTAGAGGTCCTCGAGATAGATGCCGTGGACGCCTTCCCACGTGGAGTAGTTCAGGAACCACAAAGCGAATCCCTGGACGTCTCCTGCCGCGTTTTCCGCCATGTGCGCGTACACCCGTGGATTCTCGCCGAACAAGGCCTCGGTGAGCATTTCCGGCGTGTTCTTCACGGCGTCGGGCTCTTTTTCATAGACGGCAAGCTCATGGATCATCTGCAGGATCGCGGGGACGTCGGACACTGTGGCTGGGCGGACAACACTCATGATTCGAGCTTACTAGGCGCCTACAGGCGGTTGACCGAGGTCACCCTGACCACGGCGGTGCCGCTCTCGTCCGAGGCTGCCAGGTCCACTTCGGCGGAAACGCCCCAGTCATGGTTGCGGGCCGGGTCATCGAAAATCTGCCGCACCCGCCAGATGCCTGGTTCCTCCGTGATCATGAGGAGTCCCGGGCCGCGGGCATCGGGGCCGGTTCCGATGTCGTCGTGCTCGTCGAAGTAGTCGTCCAAAGCGTCTTCCCAGCGCTCCGCATCCCAGCCGCTGCCGACGTCGAGCTCGCCCAAGGCAGCCGCATCCTCGTCCGCGAACAACTCAACGCGCCGGAACATTTCGTTGCGGACCATGACCCGGAAGGCGCGGATGTTGGACGTGAGCGACGGCGGCGGGGGAGGTGGAGCGTCGTGCGGCGTCGGAGCCACCCCGGAGGTGAGCTCTTCCCACTCGTCGAGCAGGCTGGAGTCGACTTGGCGGACCAGTTCACCCAGCCAGGCGATGAGGTCCTCGAGGTCTTCGCGGAGCACGTCCTGCGGGACCGTCTGGCGCAGGGCCTTGAAGCCGTCGGCCAAATACCGCAGCACGATTCCCTCGGAGCGGGCCAGCCCATAGAACTGCACGAACTCACCGAAATTCATGGCGCGCTCATACATGTCGCGGACCACCGACTTCGGAGCCAGCTCAAAGTCGCCCACCCAGGGTGCGGCCTTGCGGTACACCTCGAACGCTTCGCCCAGGATCTCCGCGAGGGGCTGCGGGTAGCTGACCTCTTCAAGCATCGCCATGCGCTGGTCGTAATCGATGCCGTCGGCCTTCATCGCGGCGACGGCCTCGCCGCGTGCCTTCTTCTGCTGCGCAGAGAGGATCTGCCGGGGCTTCTCGAGGGTCGCTTCGATCACGGACACGACGTCCAAGGCGTACGACGGCGACTCCGGATCGAGGAGCTCGAGCGCGGCAAGCGCAAACGGTGAAAGCGGCTGGTTCAGGGCAAAGTTGGCTTGCAGGTGAACGGTCAGCCGGACGGATCGTCCTTCTTTCTCCTGCTCGGCCTCGGGAATGCGTTCAACCACTCCGGCTGCCAACAGCTCGCGGTAGATGCTCAGGGCCTTCTTCATGAGCTGCAGTTGGGCGGGCCGTGCCTCGTGGTTCTCAGTGAGGAGACGGCGGGCGGCGGCGAACGGGTCGCCGGGGCGCTCCATCAGGTTGAGCAGCATCGCATGCGTCACAGTGAAACTCGAGGTCAACGGGTCCGGCACGGACTCCACCAAACGGGTGAAGGTGGGCTGGCCCCAGGAGACGAAGCCTTCCGGTGGCTTCTTCCGAACCACTTGCCGCAGTTTCTTCTGGTCGTCGCCGAACTTCGCGGTGGCTTTCGCCATCGCCTTCGCGTTCTCCACGACGTGTTCGGGAGCCTGCACGACCACCGTACCGGCCGTGTCGTAGCCCGCCCGGCCGGCGCGGCCCGCGATCTGGTGGAACTCCCGGGAGTTCAGCAGGCGGGTGCGGACGCCGTCGTATTTGCTGAGCGCCGTCAGGAGGACTGTGCGGATGGGAACGTTGATCCCGACGCCGAGGGTGTCGGTGCCGCAGATGACCTTCAGGAGTCCTGCTTGTGCCAGCTGCTCAACGAGGCGGCGGTACTTGGGCAGCATGCCGGCGTGATGGACGCCGATGCCATGGCGGACCAGCCGGTTCAGGGTCTTGCCGAAGCCGGCGGCGAACCGGAAACCCGCGATCAGCTCGGCAATCTTGTCCTTCTCCTCGCGCGTGCACATGTTGACGCTCATGAGGTTCTGGGCCCGCTCGATGGCCTCGACCTGGCTGAAATGCACCACGTACACGGGAACCTGCTTGGTGCTGAGCAGTTCTTCGAGGGTTTCGTGGACCGGTGTTTCCTGGAAGTAATAGTGCAGCGGGATGGGCCGTTCGGCCGAACTCACGGTGGTAGTGGACCGTCCGGTGAGTTCGCTCAGGCCGGCTTCGAAGCGGCTGACGTCTCCCAGGGTGGCCGACATCAGCAGGAACTGGGCCTGGGGGAGCTCCAGGAGCGGCACCTGCCACGCCCAACCGCGCTGGGGATCGGAGTAGAAGTGGAATTCGTCCATGATGACTGTGCCGAGCTCGGCTTCCTTGCCTTCGCGCAAAGCGATGTTGGCGAGGATTTCGGCGGTGCAGCAGATGATCGGCGCATCCTGGTTGACTCCCGAATCTCCGGTGATCATGCCGACGTTCTCTGCTCCGAAAATGTCGCAAAGCGCGAAGAACTTTTCCGAGACCAAGGCCTTGATGGGGGCGGTGTAGTAGCTGCGCAAGCCGCGGGACATCGCCTCGAAGTGCGCGGCGATCGCCACGAGGGATTTTCCGGAACCGGTGGGGGTTGCCAGGATGACATTGGCGCCCGACGCGAGTTCCATGATGGCCTCGTCCTGGGCGGGGTAGAGCTGAAGTCCGCGGCTCTCCGTCCAGGCGACGAAGCGTGTGTAGATTTCGTCCGGGTCAACGCGTCCGCCGTCGGGGAGCTGCTCAAGAAGTTTCATTGCCTTCCAGCTTAGTGTGGGTGGAGCAGACCACGGGGACCGACCATGGAGGATGCAGTGAAGTGGGATCCAGCCAAGTACATCGAGTTCGGCAATCACCGCGACCGGCCGTTTTTTGACCTGACGTCGAGGATTCTGGCGGAGGACCCCCGGCACGTCGTGGATCTGGGCTGCGGTCCGGGGAACTTGACGGCGACCCTCGCGACGCGATGGCAGGGCGCCGCCGTCGTCGGGCTGGACTCCTCAGCCGAAATGCTGGCAAAAGCCCAAGTCCTCGCTGCCGCGCAACCGGGTCTTTCGTTCGTGCAGGCAGACATTGCCGGATGGGCACCGGAAGCGGACACCGACGTCGTGGTCAGCAACGCGGCGCTGCAATGGGTGCCGGGCCACTTGACGATGCTCGCCGGGTGGCTCGAAGCTCTGAAACCAGGTGCGTGGTTTGCGCTCCAGGTCCCCGGAAACTTCGGTGCGCCGTCCCACGTGCTCATGCGCGAACTGGCCGCTTCGCCGGAATGGTCCGGAAGGCTGTCCGGCGTGCTCCGCCATGACGACGCCGTGGGCGAACCGGCCGACTACCTGCGGATCATGCTCGACGCCGGATGCGACGCCGACGCCTGGGAAACCACCTACCAGCAACTCCTGCCGGGAGCCGATCCGGTACTGGAGTGGGTGCGCGGGACCGGCCTGCGTCCAGTGCTCGCAGGGCTTCCCGAAGACGAAGCACGCGAGTTCGAAAACCACTACGCAGCCGCGCTCCGCGAGGCCTATCCGCGGGGCCGGCACGGAACAGTGTTTGCCTTCCGCAGGGTTTTTGCGGTGGCACAAAAACGAGGCTGAGCGGGCCCGCGTCCAAAGCACGCCGGAAGTGCCGCGTTTACAAGGTTTCGCACTGTGTTCTGAACTACAATGGCAACGCGATCTCGGGGTGGCATCGTGTGGAATCCGCTGCTCCGGAGGCCAACGATTGGAGGCAGTGTGCTGGCATCCTTGCTGTTGCAGCGCCTCGCCCCCTACAAGCCCCACGTGCTGGCCATCGTTCTCCTGCAGCTCGTCCAGACCGGCGCCACACTCCTCCTGCCCACCTTCAACGCGAAGATCGTCGACGACGGCCTGGTCGCCGGGAACAGCGAGGTAATCCTGCGCCTGGGTACCTGGATGCTGGTCCTCACGGTGATCCAGGTGCTCGCCGCGGTGCTCGCCGGCTACCTCGGAGCGATTGTCGCCATGAAGGTCGGCCGCGGGCTGCGGCAGGAACTCTTCGACAAGATTCATTCCCTGCCCGACCAGGACGTCGCAGCCTTCGGACCGGCCAGCCTCGTGGTCAGGACGACGAATGATGTCCTGCAGCTGCAGAACATCACGGTCCTGGTTTTCGGCATGCTGGTGGCGGCGCCCGTCATGGGCATCGGAGGCGTGATCCTGGCGGTCGAACAGGACGTTGCCCTGTCTTGGATCGTTTTCGCCATCGTTCCCGTGTTGCTCGCCATCATGCTGTTGATTGTCCGCAAGCTCGTCCCGCTGTACCGCGAGGGCCAAGGCTTGGTGGACCGGATCAATAGCGTCCTCCGGGAACAGATCCTGGGGACCGCGGTCATTCGTGCGTTCGTCCGCCAGCCGTTCGAGATGAAACGGTTCGAGGCCGCCAACGACGCACTGACAAGGAACAATCTCCGTTCGGCCAGGATTGTCGCGGCCATGCTTCCCCTCGTCATGACCGTGGTCAATCTTTCATCCGCGGGCGTGGTCTGGCTAGGCGGGCACCGCATCATCGCGGGAGACATGGAGCTGGGTGCGCTCACGGCGTTCATCGCCTACATCATGCAGATCCTCCTCGCGATCATGATGGCAATGTACGTGTTGAGCACGGCCCCCCGGGCGGCTGTCAGCGCTGAACGCGTCACCGAAGTGCTCAACACGGAATCAGAAATCACGCAGCCGGGAAACACTGCCGGCGGGATGGTGGCACGCCCCTCGCGGGCTGAAGGCCTGCGCTTCGACAATGTCGTTTTCGCCTACCCGGGAGCCGAAACACCAGTAGTGGAAAGCATCACATTCCACGCGGCTCCGGGAAGCACGACCGCGGTCATCGGCTCCACGGGAAGCGGCAAGTCGACCATCGTCAGCCTTGTGCCGAGGCTGCTTGAGGTGAGCAGTGGAAGTATCTCGCTCGACGGCCGGGACATCGCGGCCGTTCCGCTCAATGCCTTGCGCAACCAGCTCGGCGTCGTGCCCCAGGAGAGTTGGCTGTTCCGCGGAACCATCGCCGAGAACCTGCGGATTTCCTTGCCTTCCGCGACAGATTCGCAATTGTGGCATGCCCTTGAGACGGCCCAGGCCGCGGATTTCGTGAACGAGTTGCCGCAAGGACTGGAGACCATGTTGTCCCAGGGCGGCGCCGGTCTGTCCGGCGGCCAGCGGCAGCGCTTATGCATAGCCCGCGCCATTCTGCGCCCTGCATCCGTCTATTTGTTTGACGACAGCTTCTCTGCGTTGGACACGGTGACGGAAGCAAAGCTCCGGGCCGCGCTTGAACCGGAACTCCGGGGGGCGACCGTCATCATTGTCGCCCAGCGCATCAACACCGTGGTGTCGGCGGACCAGATACTGCTCATCGACGAGGGCCGCCTGGTGGCACAAGGAACCCATGCCGAACTTCTCGAGTCCTCGGAAACTTACCGGGAAATCGTAGCGTCCCAGCTGGAAACGGACGACGCCGCGTGAGCAGCGAAGGCGAACACCTCGCCATTCCAGCGAAACCGTCGCGGTCGCTCCTCCGCCTGGTGGGCTTGATGAAGCCCTCCCGGGGAATCATGACCGCCGCGATCCTGTGCATCTGCGGCTTTGTCACGCTCAATGTCGCCGCACCCAAAATACTCGGTGACGCCACCGACGTCATCGCCGCCGCCGTGTTCGGCGCGCAGTTCGACGCCGGGCGCTTCGTCTTCCTCTTGCTCCTGGCCGCAGGCATGTATTGCGTCACGTCGCTGCTTAGCTGGGCGCAGGGCCGCCTCAACGCCCTCGCCGTCCAGCGCCTCGCACACGACCTCCGCGAAGCCGTGGAAGGGAAACTGCATCGCCTTCCCGTGGCCTACTACGACGGCCGCTCCCGGGGCGACGTGCTGAGCCGCGCGACGAACGATCTCGACAACGTGTCGCAGACGCTCAACCAGCTCCTCTCCCAGCTCCTGACCTCAACACTGATGGTCATCGGCTCGCTCGTGATGATGCTGCTGCTTTCGCCGCTCCTCGCCGTCGTGTCCCTGCTGGCAGTTCCGGTTTCGGCGCTGGCGTCGATTATCGTGACCCGACGCTCGCAGAAATACTTCGTCCGGCAGTGGGAAGCCACGAGCGACGTGAACTCGCTTGTGGAGGAGACAGCCACGGGTCACGAGACCATCAAGCTTTTCAACGCCCAGTCATCGATGGCGGTCCGCTTCGCTGATCACAACGACGGGCTTTACGCGGCCAGTTCCAAGGCACAGTTCGCTTCAGGGTTGCTGGTGCCCCTCATGGCTTTCGTGTCCAACGCCAGCTACGTGGGGGTTGCCATTGTCGGTGCCCTGCAGTTCCTCGCCGGGGCGATGAGTATCGGGGGCATTCAAGCGTTCATCCAATTCAACCGCCTCTTCAGCCAGCCGCTGGGCCAGATCGGCGGATTGGCCCAGGTCCTGCAATCATGCGCGGTTTCCGCCAGCAGGGTCTTCGAGCTGCTGGACGCCGCCGAACTGACAGGGGAACGTGCGGAACAGGGCGCAGATGCGCGCGCCGACGCCGGTCCGGGCCTTGAGTCGCGGTTTGACGCGCGGTTTGATGCCCCTTCGGGGCGCGTTGCCTTCGAACACATCTCCTTCAGCTACCGGCCGGATGCGCCCCTCATCGAGGACCTGTCCTTCCAGGTGGAACCGGGACAGACAGTTGCGATTGTCGGGCACACCGGAGCCGGGAAGACCACACTGGTCAGCCTCCTCATGCGTTTCCACGAACTCGGCTCCGGACGGATCACCATCGACGGCGTTGACATCGCGGGCATGGGACGCGACGCACTCCGCCGGAATTTCGGCGTCGTTCTCCAGGATCCGTGGATTTTCACCGGCACCATCCGGGAGAACATCGAGTATGGCTTTCCGGGCGCCAGCGAGGCCGAGATCGTGGCCGCAGCCGAGGCGAGCCACGTCGACCACTTTGTCCGCTCGCTGCCCAACGGGTACTCAACCATGCTCAGCAACGGAGGTGAACCCCTCAGCCAGGGCCAGAGGCAATTGCTGAGCATCGCGCGCGCACGGCTCTCGGGCCGCCCCATCCTGATCCTGGACGAAGCGACAAGTTCGGTGGATACCCGCACCGAAGTCCTTATCCGCCAAGCGATGCACCGGCTCCGGAGCAACAAGACGTCATTCGTCATTGCGCACCGCTTGTCCACCATCCGCGACGCTGATCTAATTCTCGTCATGGACCACGGACGGATCGTTGAACACGGCACGCATCATTCGCTGTTGGCGCTTGGCGGGCACTACGCCCATTTGCATGAAGCGCAGTTTGCCGCCGGAGGCGGCGAACTCGCCGCGATGCCGGTGAGGTCCGCGAAGCACCGCGCCGGGCAAGGAGAGAGGGAAGCATCATGAGCCCGCTTGAGTTTCCCGGTTCGTGGCGTCCCAATCAGTCCAGTACCGTCGCGCTGTACGAACAGCTTCGGCTCCGCGTCATCGAGTTGGCCGACGGCGGCATCCTGGCTGTCGGTACCAAGCTCCCCGCGGTGCGCAGCTTGGCCGAACAATTGGATGTCGCCCCCCACACGGTGGCCCGGGCCTATAAAGAACTTGAAGCTGCTGGAGTAGTGGCCACGCGTGGCCGCAACGGAACAGTTGTGTGCGCCCGGGATGACCGCTGGAGCGCATTGGCAGCCGTGGCTGCGAGCTACTCGGCGGCGGCCAAAGCGCAGGGCGCCAGTTTCGCGGAGGCGGTGCAGCTTCTGGCGGCTGCCTACGACGCCGATTGATACCCGTCGGTAGGCTGTGGGAAGCCACATGGAAATTCGAAGAAGTTTTCGATTAGCATTAGTGGGTGCCTAAAGCCGTAGCTGAAGTCCCCGCCGTCGAATCCTTCGCAAGTGTTTCCGAGCAGCAAGCTGCCACGCCCGTAAGACATGACCTGTCCCGGCTCGTGGTCAAGGGAGCGCGTGAACACAACCTCCGCAACGTCGATCTCGATCTTCCCCGTGACGCAATGATCGTTTTCACGGGCTTGTCAGGTTCAGGCAAGTCGTCCTTGGCTTTCGACACTATCTTCGCGGAGGGCCAGCGCCGGTACGTGGAGTCATTGTCGGCATATGCCCGCCAGTTCCTGGGCCAAGTGGACAAGCCGGACGTGGATTTCATCGAGGGCCTTTCGCCGGCAGTGTCCATCGACCAGAAGTCGACGAGCAAGAACCCGCGCTCCACAGTGGGCACCATCACCGAGATCTACGACTACATGCGCCTTCTCTGGGCACGTGTCGGCCGGCCGCATTGCCCCGTGTGCCACGAGCCGATCACGCGCCAGACGCCGCAGCAGATCGTCGACCAGTTGCTGGAACTCGAATCCGGCACCCGATTCCAGATTCTTGCCCCTGTGGTCCGCGGACGCAAGGGCGAATTCGTCGAGCTCTTCAAAGAGCTCACGGCCAAGGGATACTCACGCGCCCGGGTGGACGGAGATCTCGTCCAGCTGAGCGATCCGCCCAAGCTCGGCAAGCAATTCAAGCACTCCATTGAAGTGGTCGTGGACCGGCTCGTTGTCAAGGAAGGGATCAGCCAGCGGCTGACCGACTCGATCGAAACCGCGCTCCGGCTTGCGGAAGGCCGGGTACTGGTCGAGTTCGTGGATCTCGACGCCGAAGACCCAGCCCGGATCCGGGCCTTCTCCGAAAACCTTGCCTGCCCCAATGAGCACCCGCTGGCCATCGACGAGATCGAGCCACGCTCCTTCTCGTTCAACAACCCCTTCGGCGCATGTTCGGCCTGCAGCGGTATCGGCACCAAGCTCGAGGTCGACGAAGAGTTGGTTGTCCCCAATCCGGAACTTTCCTTGAACCAGGGTGCCATCGCACCTTGGTCGCTGGGTACTGCCACCACGGAGTACTGGAACCGGCTCCTCGAAGGCCTGGCCCTGGAGCTCGAGTTCTCCATGGACACCCCGTGGGAGAAGCTGCCGCAGGAAGTCCGGCAGACGGTGCTGCACGGCAAGGACCACAAAGTAGTCGTCCAGTACCGCAACAGGTTCGGCCGGGAGCGCAAGTACAGCACCGGCTTCGAAGGCGCCATCCAGTACGTTCACCGCAAGCACGGCGAAACGGATTCCGACTGGGCCCGCGACCGCTACGAAGAGTACATGCGGCAGGTTCCTTGCCCCGCATGCAACGGTGCGCGGCTCAACCCGGCGTCGCTGTCCGTGCTGATCAACGGCAAGTCCATCGCCGAAGTTGCGGCCCTTCCGATGCGTGATTGCGCGGATTTCCTCGGTAGCCTCACGCTCACCGACCGCGAGGCCCAGATCGCCCACCAGGTTCTCAAGGAGATCCAGGCGCGCCTGACATTCCTCTTGGACGTCGGGCTCGAATACTTGAATCTCGAACGGCCGTCCGGGACCTTGTCCGGTGGCGAAGCCCAGCGTATCCGGCTCGCCACGCAGATCGGCTCCGGCCTGGTGGGCGTCCTGTATGTCCTGGACGAGCCGTCCATCGGGCTGCACCAGAAGGACAACCGCCGCCTGATCGAGACGCTCACCCGATTGCGCGATCTCGGCAACACGCTGATTGTGGTCGAACACGACGAGGACACGATCCACGAGGCCGACTGGGTTGTGGATATTGGACCCGGCGCCGGTGAGCACGGTGGCCAGGTGGTGCACTCCGGTTCCTACAAGGAGCTCCTGGAAAACACGGACTCGCTGACCGGCGACTACTTGTCCGGTCGGCGCAAGATCGACATCCCGGCCAAGCGGCGCAAGTATGACAAGAAGCGCGAGCTCAAGGTCATCGGCGCACGCGAAAACAACCTGAACAACGTTGACGCGACGTTCCCGCTGGGCCTCTTCACGGCAGTCACTGGCGTCAGTGGATCGGGGAAGTCCACCCTGGTGAACGAGATCCTTTACAAGGTCCTTGCCAACAAGCTCAACGGTGCCAAGCAGGTCGCCGGCCGGCATCGCTCCGTGGCCGGCCTTGAGCACCTCGACAAAGTGGTGCACGTGGACCAGAGCCCCATCGGGCGGACCCCGCGCTCCAACCCTGCCACGTACACGGGCGTCTTCGACAACATCCGGAAGCTTTTCGCGGAAACCACCGAAGCCAAGGTCCGTGGATACCAGCCTGGACGGTTCTCCTTCAACGTCAAGGGCGGCCGCTGCGAGGCGTGCTCCGGTGACGGCACCCTGAAGATCGAGATGAACTTCCTGCCGGATGTCTATGTTCCCTGCGAGGTGTGCCACGGTGCCCGGTACAACCGCGAGACCCTGGAGGTCCATTACAAGGGCAAGACCATCGCGGACGTCCTCAACATGCCCATCGAGGAGGGTGCCGAGTTCTTTGCCGCTTTCACCCCCATTGCCCGGCATTTGAACACCCTCGTCGACGTCGGCCTAGGTTATGTCCGGCTCGGGCAGCCGGCCACCACGCTTTCCGGCGGCGAGGCGCAGCGCGTGAAGCTGGCCTCGGAACTGCAGAAGCGTTCGAATGGCCGGAGCGTCTACGTCTTGGACGAGCCCACAACGGGCCTCCACTTCGAGGACATCCGGAAGTTGCTCATGGTGCTGCAGGGTTTGGTGGACAAGGGCAATACGGTCATCACCATTGAGCACAACCTCGACGTCATCAAGTCCGCTGACTGGATTGTGGACCTTGGCCCCAATGGCGGTTCAGGCGGCGGCCGGATCGTGGCAACGGGCACGCCCGAACAGGTTGCCAAGTCCACGGAAAGCCATACCGCAACCTTCCTGGCGGAGATTCTCGGTTAGCCCTGCGTGAACGGCCGGGGAATTTTTCGGCAGTGGTCGAAGTATTCCCTGGCCGGCATGTGAGTTTCAGGCATGCCTCAACTCGTGAGAAACTAACCCGGTGACTCAAACAATGGTGCCCGTAATCTTTGATCTGGACGGCACCCTTGTCGATCCTGCAGGCGGCATAACCGGCGGTATCGCCGCGGCCCTGGGCGAAATGGGGCTCCGTGTCCCGGAACAGGCCGTGCTGGACTCCATGGTCGGGCCCAAGCTCAGCGATTCCCTGGAACACATTGCCGGGGTTCCCACAGGAAAAGTCGACGAAGTCATTGGGCTGTACCGCAGCTATTATCGTTCCGTCGGAATCGCTCAAAGCCGGCTATACCCCGGAATCCGTGAGCTCCTGCAGTTCTTCGCGGAGTCGCGGCGGCCGGTTGCCGTCGCCACCCAGAAACCCCAGGGCTTGGCCCACACCGTGTTGGAGCACCATGGCATTGCCGGTTTCTTTGCCTCCATCTGCGGTGCGCCGGACGACGAGTCAATAGCCGCCAATACAACTCCGGGTAAGGTGGCAATCGTTGGTGCCGCTCTGGCCACGTTGCGTTCCCAGCCTGCGGTGATGGTCGGAGACCGCCACCAGGATGTTGCCGGTGCCATGGCCAACGGCCTTGACTGCATCGGGGTCAGTTGGGGATTTGCGCCCGACGGCGAACTTCAGGAGGCAGGCGCCGTCGCCGTCGTGGACACCGCGGCGCAGCTGCTGAAGAAGATCGAAGAACTTGACGCTGTCCGCGCGGCGGCCCTGAGCGAGGTGCAGAACGATGGAAGCCTTTGATGTCATCCGCTGGACCACGCGCGGACTGATTTCCAGCACCTGCCGGCCCACGGTCATCGGGCTGGAGAACGTGCCCAAGGAAGGGCCTTTCATCGTGGCCCCGAACCATTTGTCTTTTCTGGACAGCGTTATTGTCCAAGCCTTGATGCCGCGCCCGGTGGGCTTCTTTGCCAAGGCCGAGTATTTCACCACCAAAGGCTTCAAAGGCCGCGCGATGAAGGCGTTCTTCCAGGCCGTTGGATCCATTCCGGTGGAACGCGGAGAGCAGGCAGCCAGCGTGCAGGCCCTCAAGACCCTCCTGGACATCCTGGAGAACGGCAGGGGCATCGGCATCTATCCGGAGGGGACCCGCTCGCGCGACGGCTTGCTCTACCGCGGGCGGACCGGTGTCGGCTGGCTTGCCCTGACAACGGGGGCGCCGGTGGTGCCGGTTGGCCTCATCGGCACGGACAAGCTGCAGCCCGTGGACCGGAACACCGTTCGTCCACAGCATTTCACCATGAAGGTCGGCGAGCCGCTGTACTTCGAGAAGACCGGTCCGGACCATTCCCTGCCGGCCAGGCGCGAAGTCACGGACAAGATCATGGAAGCCATTGCGGTATTGAGCGGCCAGGAACGTTCCACGAGCTACAACCAGAGCAAGTCCGCGGAGTAGCCCTCCGCGAAGCGGGCCCGTACGGGGGAGCGCGATTCCCTTACTAGACTGGATCTGTGGCAGATCCAGCGAGTTATCGACCCCAGACGGGAGAAATCCCCACCACCCCCGGCGTCTATCGGTTCCGGGATCCGCACGGCCGTGTCATCTACGTGGGCAAGGCGAAGAACCTCCGATCCCGGCTGAACTCGTACTTTGCCAACCCGGCGGGTTTGCTGCCGAAGACGCACGCGATGGTGCACGCGGCCAGTAGCGTCGAATGGACCATGGTGGGCAGCGAGCTTGAGTCGCTCCAGCTCGAATACACCTGGATCAAGGAATTCAAGCCCCGCTTCAATGTGGTCTTCCGCGATGACAAGACGTATCCGTACCTTGCCGTGAGCATGGCGGAGAAGCTCCCGCGGGTACAGGTCATGCGCGGGGAGCGCCGCAAGGGCACCCGCTACTTCGGGCCATACACGGCCGGGGCCATCCGCGAAACAATGGACACCTTGCTCCGCGTCTTCCCGGTCCGCAGCTGCAGTCCCGGCGTGCTGAAGCGCGCCCAGGCCAGCGGCCGGCCATGCTTGCTCGGCTACATCGACAAATGCTCGGCCCCGTGCGTCGGCCGCGTCACCGCCGAAGAGCACCGGGCCATCGCCGAAGACTTCTGCTCGTTCATGGGTGGCGAAGCCAAACGCTTCATCACCCGCCTCGAAAAGGACATGGGCGCCGCCGTCGCCGAGCTGGACTACGAGCGGGCGGCCCGGCTCCGGGACGACATCATCGCGCTCCGCAAAGTGTTCGAGCGCAACGCCGTCGTGCTCTCCGAAGACACCGACGCGGATGTCTTCGCCCTGCACGACGACGACCTTGAGGCTTCCGTGCAGGTATTCCACGTCAGGGGTGGCCGGGTGCGCGGCCAGCGGGGCTGGGTCGTGGAAAAAGTCGAAGACGCCACCACTCCGGAACTCATCGAACACCTCTTGCAGCAGGTCTACGGAGAGGACAGCGACAACCAAGGCCGTATTCCGCGCGAAGTCCTCGTCCCTGAGATTCCGAGCAACCATCACGAACTGCTAGAATGGCTCGGCGGCCTCAGGGGTGCCAAGGTGGACATCCGGGTGCCGCAGCGTGGCGACAAGGCCGCCCTCATGTCCACCGTCCGCGAAAACGCCGAGCAGGCGCTGAAGCTCCACAAAGTCCGGCGCGCCGGCGATATCACGGTCCGTTCCCAGGCGCTCCAGGAACTGCAGGAAGCGCTCGAGCTTCCCGTGCCGTTGCTCCGGATCGAGTGCTACGACATTTCCCATGTGCAGGGCACCAACGTGGTTGCGTCCATGGTGGTGGTGGAGGACGGCCTCCCGAAGAAGGCCGACTACAGGAAGTTCTCCATCACCGGTGCGGCGGCAAGCGACGACACCGCTGCGATGCACGACGTCCTCACCAGGCGCTTCAGGCACTACTTGCAGGATAAATCCGCCCAGCTTCCCAAGAGCGGAGAAGTTCCGCACCCGGGAACAGGTGAACCGCCGTCGTCGGAGGATGCTGCCCTCACGGGTGCCAAGGCGAGATTCGCCTATCCGCCCAACCTCGTCGTCGTCGACGGCGGGCAACCCCAAGTGAATGCGGCCGCCCGGGCCCTCGCGGAACTGGGCATCGACGACGTCTACGTCGTGGGCCTCGCCAAGCGCCTCGAAGAGGTCTGGTTGCCGGACAGTGACTTCCCGGTGATCCTGCCCCGCACCTCCCAGGGGCTCTATCTGCTCCAGCGCATCCGCGACGAAGCCCACCGTTTCGCCATCACCTTCCACCGGCAGAAACGTGGAAAGGCCATGACGGTGTCGGCGCTTGACGGCGTTCCGGGTCTCGGCGAAGCCAAACGGAAGGCGCTCGTGGCGCATTTCGGTTCGCTCAAGAAGATCAAGGCGGCAACGGCCCTCGAGCTCACGGCCGCGAAGGGGATCGGCCCGGCATTGGCGGAAGCGGTCGTCAGCCATCTCGCGGCGGCCGGTGCCTCCGGGGAGGCCGCTCCTGCCGTGAACATGACCACCGGCGAAATCCTTGAAATTTAGTTAGGGTAATAAGCGGACCCCTCCTGAAGGGGTCCGCTTGTGGACCATCCCAAAAACTTTGGACCATCTCAGAAACGGGGAAACTTGATGTCAGAGCCAACAGCAGGATCCGGCGCGGAGCAGGACGGTCTGGTACCCGTCAAGCCTGTCGAAGCGGAACTGCTGGTGGTGACCGGCATGTCCGGAGCAGGCCGGAGCACCGCCTCCGACGCCCTGGAGGACCATGGCTGGTACGTCGTCGAAAACCTTCCCCCGCAGATGCTGGGGACGCTGGCGGAAATCGTCTCGCACGCGCCACAGTCCATCCCCAAGCTTGCCGTCGTCGTGGACGTGCGCAGCAAGGGCCTCTTCACCGATATCAGGACGGCGCTCGGCGCGCTCAGCGCCACCGGAATCACCTTCCGCGTCCTCTTCCTCGATGCCAGCGACAACGTCCTGGTGCGGCGGTTTGAGCAGGGCCGCCGCCCGCATCCGCTCCAGGGCGGTGGCCGGATCCTGGACGGCATCGCGGCGGAGCGGGACGTCCTGAAAGAGCTAAAAGAATCCGCGGACGTCGTCTTGGACACGAGCACGTACAACGTCCACGGCCTGGCGACCGCCATCACCGAACTCTTCACCGACACGGGCCCTGTGGCGCTGCGCTTGAACGTCATGAGCTTCGGCTTCAAATACGGCCTGCCCGTGGACGCCAACTTCGTGGCGGATGCTCGCTTCATCCCCAACCCGCACTGGGTTCCGAAATTGCGTCCGCACACAGGGCTCGACGCCGACGTCAGCGACTATGTCCTGGGGGCCGCTGGCGTGAAGGACTTCGTCGACCGTTACGTCCTCGCCTTGGAGCCCGTCCTCGACGGCTATCGGACGGAAAACAAGCACTACGCCACCATTGCCGTCGGTTGCACCGGCGGCAAGCACCGTTCGGTCGCGGTCGCCGTCGAACTCTCCAAACGGCTCGCGCAATACCCGCGGGTCACCGTCACCACAAGCCACCGCGATCTGGGTCGCGAATAATGGGGGTCCTGACCGGACCCCTGCCGCTGGTTCCACCGAAGGGCACCCCGGGCAGCCAGCCCGCCAAGGGCCCCTCGGTTGTGGCACTCGGCGGCGGACACGGGCTTTCCGCGTCGTTGTCGGCGTTGCGGCTCTTGACCTCCGAGCTCACCGCTATTGTCACCGTTGCCGACGACGGCGGATCCTCCGGGCGGCTGCGCGAAGAGTACGGTGTCCTTCCGCCGGGCGACCTTCGAATGGCGCTGAGCGCACTGTGTGACGACACCGATTGGGGCCGCACCTGGCGGGACGTCATGCAGCATCGCTTCAAGACTCCAAGCGGACGCCAAGGCTCCCTGGACGATCACGCCATGGGGAACCTGCTCATTGTCACCCTCTGGGAGCTTCTGGGCGACGCAGTGGCCGGACTGAAATGGGCAGGCGCCCTTC
The DNA here is from genome assembly GCF_036662515.1 of Arthrobacter sp. S2(2024). NCBI lineage: Bacteria > Bacillati > Actinomycetota > Actinomycetes > Micrococcales > Micrococcaceae > Arthrobacter > Arthrobacter sp. S2(2024). The sequence goes on from NZ_JAYKZI010000003.1 coordinate 132,390, forward strand.
TGGGTGCCCGCGGCCAGGTCCTCCCGATGTCCACCCAGCCGCTGAACATCGAGGGCGACGTCCGGGTGCCACTGCCCGGGGGCGGGTACGAGTTCCAGATCGTCAAAGGCCAGGCCAAGTGCGCCGTTGCCGGATCGCTCGAAAACGTCAGGCTCCTTCCGGAAGACGCACGCGCCTGCATCGAAGCGTTGACCGCAATCGAGCTTGCGGACTGGATCATCCTGGGTCCCGGCTCCTGGTACACGTCAGTGTTGCCGCATTTGCTGCTGCCGGAAATGCGCCAGGCCTTGTGCGACACCCCCGCCAAACGCTGCCTCACCATGAACCTCGCCATGGACACCAAGGAAACCTCCGGGATGTCCGCGGCGGACCACCTGGATGCCCTGCGCCACTATGCGCCGGAGTTCAGCGTGGACGTTGTCCTGGCCGATCCCACCTCGATATCGGACCTCAAGGAATTCGAACGCGCTGCCGGGATGATCGGTGCGGAGGTGGTCTTGGGTAAAGTGGGGGCGTCGAGCCGCCGTCCAGTCCACGACCCGCTGCGTCTGGCATCGGCGTATCACGATATCTTCGGGAATAGTTAGGAACATGCGATGGCACTGACCGCATCGGTCAAGGAAGAACTTTCCCGGCTGGACATCAAGAAGTCGTCCGTCCGCAAGGCCGAAGTTTCGGCCATGCTGCGTTTTGCCGGCGGGCTGCACATCATTTCGGGCCGCATCGTGATCGAGGCGGAGGTTGACCTCGCCTCAACGGCGCGGCGGCTGCGCGCCGCGATCGCCGAAGTCTACGGGCACCAGAGCGAGATCATCGTCGTCTCCGGCGGGGGACTCCGTCGGGGTAGCCGCTACGTTGTCCGCGTAGTGCGCGACGGCGAAGCCCTGGCCCGCCAGACCGGCCTCCTCGACGGCCGCGGGCGGCCCGTGCGCGGCTTGCCGTCCGCCGTCGTCAACGGTTCGGCGTCGGACGCGGAGGCTGTGTGGCGCGGCGCGTTCCTGGCTCACGGTTCCCTCACCGAACCCGGCCGGTCCTCCTCGCTCGAGGTCACGTGCCCCGGGCCGGAATCGGCGCTTGCCCTGGTGGGCGCTGCCCGCCGCCTCGGCATCCAGGCCAAGGCCCGGGAAGTGCGCGGCGTGGATCGCGTGGTCATCCGTGACGGCGACACCATCGCCGCGTTGCTCACCCGGATGGGCGCGCATGACGCCCTCATGGTGTGGGAGGAGCGCCGCATGCGGAAGGAAGTCCGGGCCACGGCCAACCGCCTCGCGAACTTCGACGACGCCAATCTGCGCCGTTCGGCCCAGGCCGCCGTCGCGGCTGGCGCCCGCGTGGACCGGGCCCTGGAAATCCTGGGTGACGACGTTCCGGACCACCTCAAGTACGCGGGTGAACTCCGGGTCGCGCACAAGCAGGCCAGCCTCGATGAATTGGGCCGGCTTGCCGATCCGCCCATGACCAAGGACGCCATCGCGGGAAGGATCCGCCGGCTGCTGGCCATGGCGGACAAGCGGGCCGGCGACCTGGGGATCCCGGGCACCGAGGCAAATGTGACCCCCGAAATGATGGACGAATAGGGCGCCCGTCCTAGAATCGTCAGGGTGTAGATTTCCGGCCGGTTCGCCGGTCGGATGAACAAAACGAGAGTTACCAAACGGACCCCGGTCCACTACATTGGAGGATTTCGTGACAGAGTACGTACTGCCCGAGCTCGGCTACGACTACGCAGCACTTGAGCCGCACATTTCGGCGAAGATCATGGAGCTGCACCACAGCAAGCACCACGCCGCCTATGTAGCAGGCGCCAACAACGCTTTGGCCCAGTTGGCCGAGGCGCGCGACAAGGGCGACTTCGCCAACATCAACCGCCTCTCCAAGGACCTCGCGTTCCACACCGGCGGCCACATCAACCACTCCGTGTTCTGGAACAACATCTCCCCGGACGGTGGCGACAAGCCCGAGGGTGAGCTGGCTGCGGCCATCGATGACGCCTTCGGCTCCTTCGATGCTTTCCGTGCCCAGTTCTCGGCAGCCGCGCTTGGACTGCAGGGTTCCGGCTGGGGCTTCCTTGCCTACGAGCCCATCGGCGGCAACCTCCTCATCGAGCAGCTCTACGACCAGCAGGGCAATGTCGCAGTCGGCACCACGCCGCTGCTCATGCTGGACATGTGGGAGCACGCTTTCTACCTGGACTACGTCAACGTCAAGGCCGACTATGTCAAGGCCTTCTGGAACATCGTCAACTGGGCCGACGTCGCAAAGCGCTTCGAAGCGGCCCGCGCGAACGCCACCGGGCTGATCGTTCTCTAGGGACTCCGCCCAGGATCGGTGAGTGACGCGGAATACACGGGGATGTAACAAACTTCACATTCAGGTGAATTTCGCCCAAATACCGGATTGTCTGCCCCCGCAGTTGCGGGGGCAGACGTAGTTAAACGTAAGATGGGTCACGGAAGGCGGTTAGCCTTCAGCAATGTGGCTGGTCGCCCTCCGATCTGATAATCACTTCTGCCCAATGATGTGCGGGAATTGTTAGTTGGAATCAAGATCCGACTCACTAGGTGTGCTTGCAAGAGCACCAAGGAGACTGAAATAGTGACCACCCGTATTGGTATCAACGGCTTTGGCCGCATCGGCCGCAACTACTTCCGCGCAGCACTCGCCCAGGGTGCCGACCTCGAAATTGTTGCGGTCAACGACCTCACGAGTCCCGAGGCACTTGCCCACCTTTTGAAGTACGACTCCGTCGGCGGCCGCCTGACCCAGTCCGTCGAAGTCAAAGAGGGCAACCTCATTGTCGACGGCAGCATCATCAAGGTCCTCGCAGAGCGCGACCCTGCAAACCTGCCGTGGGCCGAACTGGGCGTCGACATCGTCATCGAGTCCACCGGCTTCTTCACCAAGGCCGCCGCTGCGCAGAAGCACATCGACGCAGGTGCCAAGAAGGTCCTGATCTCCGCTCCTGCTTCGGACGAAGACATCACCATCGTCATGGGCGTCAACCACGAGCTCTACGACCCCGCAGCACACCACATCATTTCCAACGCTTCCTGCACCACCAACTGCCTCGGCCCGCTGGCCAAGGTGGTCAACGACGCCTTCGGCATCGAACGCGGCCTCATGACCACGGTGCACGCCTACACGGCGGACCAGAACCTGCAGGACGGCCCCCACAGCGATCTCCGCCGTGCCCGCGCCGCAGCGATCAACATGGTTCCCACCTCCACTGGTGCTGCCAAGGCGATCGGCCTCGTCCTTCCGGAACTCAAGGGCAAGCTCGACGGCTACGCCATCCGCGTCCCGGTCCCCACCGGTTCCGCCACGGACCTGACCGTCACGGTTTCCCGCGAAGTAACCGTTGAGGAAGTCAACGCGGCTCTCAAGGCAGCTTCGGAGACCGAGCAGTTCAAGGGCATCCTCAGCTACACGGCAGACCCGATCGTCTCTTCTGACATCGTCGGCGACCCCTCTTCTTCGATCTTCGACTCCGGCCTCACCAAGGTCATCGGCAACCAGGTCAAGGTTGTTTCCTGGTATGACAACGAATGGGGCTACTCCAACCGCCTCGTTGACCTCACGGAGCTCGTCGCATCCAAGCTGGGCTAGGGTAGACACATGACATCTCACACCCTCAACGAACTGATCGCTGAAGGTGTCCGCGGGCGGTACATTCTTGTCAGAAGTGACCTGAATGTGCCGCTCGACGGCTCTACAGTGACCGACGACGGCCGCATCAAGGCCTCCCTCCCGGTCATCGAAAAGCTCTCGGACGCCGGTGCCCGCGTGCTCGTCACGGCCCACCTGGGACGCCCCAAGGGCGCTCCCGAGGCCAAGTATTCGCTCAAGCCGGCTGTGGCGCGGCTTGCGGAGCTCGCGCCATTCAAGGTCCAGCTCGCGGAAGACACCGTTGGTGAGTCCGCCAAGGAGCTGGCCGGGTCCCTGGACGATGGAGACGTCCTGGTCCTGGAGAACGTCCGTTTCGACGCCCGCGAAACCAGCAAGGACGACGCCGAGCGCGGCGCCTTCGCCGATGAACTCGTGGCGCTCACCGGCGACAACGGTGCCTTCGTGGATGACGCCTTCGGCGCTGTCCACCGCAAGCACGCCAGCGTCTACGACGTCGCCACCCGGCTTCCTTCCTACCAGGGTGACCTTGTGCACACCGAGGTGGAGGTTCTGCGCAAACTCACCACGGATACCCAGCGCCCGTACGTCGTGGTCCTCGGCGGTTCCAAGGTCTCTGACAAGCTCGCAGTGATCGACAACCTCCTCGGCAAGGCAGACACCATCCTCGTCGGTGGCGGAATGCTCTTCACCTTCCTCGCAGCGGCCGGTCACAAGGTTGCGGGCAGCCTGCTTGAAGCTGACCAGATCCCCGTGGTCCAGGACTACCTCAAGCGCGCCTCCGACGCCGGTACCGCCTTCGTCATCCCCACCGACGTCGTGGTCGCAAGCCGCTTCGCCGCCGACGCTGAACACGAAGTGGTCGCCGCTGACGCGATCGAGGACAGCGCGTTCGGCGCCTCCGGCATTGGCCTGGACATCGGACCGGTATCCGCGGAGGCTTTCGCCGGGCAGATCAAGGCCGCACAGACCGTGTTCTGGAACGGCCCCATGGGCGTCTTCGAATTCGAAGCCTTCTCCGGCGGCACCCGTGCCATCGCCCAGGCCTTGACTGAGACGCCGGCATTCACCGTGGTTGGCGGCGGCGACTCCGCCGCGGCCGTCCGGACCCTCGGCTTTGAGGACTCCCAGTTCGGACACATTTCCACGGGCGGCGGCGCCAGCCTGGAATACCTTGAAGGCAAGGATCTTCCCGGCCTGAGCGTTCTGGACCGCTAAGGCTACATGGCCGGCGGGGCGCCCTTCCTTGAAGGCAAGCGCCCCGCCGGCTTTCCCTATCTCAACGCATCTTTGGAGCACACGTGACAACTTCTGCCAACGGAAACTTCATCCGCAAGCCCTTCATTGCCGGCAACTGGAAGATGAACATGGACCACGTCCAGGGCATCACCCTGCTGCAGAAGCTGGCTTGGACCCTCTCCGACGCCAAGCACGACTACAGCCGGGTGGAGGTGTCGGTCTTCCCCCCGTTTACCGATCTGCGCGGTGTGCAGACCCTCGTCCAGGGCGACGAGTTGGACGTCGTCTATGGCGGACAGGACCTCTCGCAGTTCGACTCCGGAGCGTACACCGGCGATATCTCCGGCCAGTTCCTCAACAAGCTCGGTTGCGCCTATGTCCTGGTGGGCCACAGCGAACGCCGCACCATCCACAACGAGGACGACCAGGTCCTCAACGCGAAGGTCAAAGCAGCCTTCCGCCACGACGTTACGCCGGTCCTGTGTGTCGGCGAGGGCCTTGAGGTCCGCCAGGCCGGCACCCATGTGGAGCACACGCTGGCCCAGTTGCGCGCCGGCGTCGAAGGCCTCACCGCAGACCAGGCCGGCGAACTGGTTGTCGCGTACGAGCCTGTCTGGGCCATTGGTACTGGCGAAGTCGCGGGTCCCGAAGACGCACAGGAGATGTGCGCCGCTATCCGTTCAGAGCTCGCATCCTTGTTCGACGATGCTGTGGCCGCCAAGACCCGCCTCCTTTACGGTGGTTCGGTCAAGGCCAACAATGCGGCAGCGATCATGGCCGAAAGCGACGTCGACGGCTTGCTGGTGGGTGGCGCGAGCCTGGACCCCGCCGAGTTTGCTAACATTGTCAGGTTCGAGAGCCACCTCAGCGCGGCGTAGTCCGTTTCCGGTTCCGCTCCCGTTTTCCGTTCTTCTGAAAGGCCGTCGTGGACGTTCTTCAAGTCATTCTGCAGATTCTGCTGGGCATTACCAGCCTTCTGCTGACGCTGCTCATCCTCCTCCACAAGGGACGTGGCGGCGGGTTGTCCGATATGTTTGGCGGTGGCATGAGCTCAGGATTGAGTTCTTCAGGTGTCGCAGAGCGAAACCTCAACCGCTTCACCATCGTCTTGGGCTGCACTTGGGGTGTCGTGATCATTGGACTTGGCCTCATCATGCGCTTCACCGCGGGCGGAGACTCCTAGCACTGCCGTCGCCGGGATCCTCCCACTAGACTAGGCTGCATGGCCTTCAAGCCATGCAGCCGAACTCTCAAGGGGATCGACGATGGTTCATGGTACTTCTGGATTCCGGGGCACACGGGCCGGCGTAACAGCTGGATCGGCCCCAAGAAACCAACCCGACTCTGTAGTCGGCGAAAGCTTGCCGCGTATTCGTGTTCCCTATTGGTGCGCCAAGGGACATGAGACGCGGCTTGTTTTCGTTAAACTCCCGGAAGATCAAATCCCGATCCGGTGGGATTGCCCGAAGTGTGGCCTGGTTGCCGTCCGCGAACAGGGCGAAGCCACCATGGAACGTGCGGACGAAGAAATCTTCAAGAGCCACCTGGACTACGTTAAAGAAAGACGCTCCAGCCAGGACGCGGAGATTGTCCTGGCCGGAGCGCTCAAGCGGCTACGCGCCCGCGGGGTCCTTTCGGACGAGCTGCTGGGGGACGCGTGAGGCTGCATTCTCATCGATAAGCCACAGGGTCCTCGAGCGGCCACTGGGCCCGGAGGCGGGAACCTGCACCGGGTTGGCCCCGGCAAGTGCCAGCCCCACGGCGCCGGCCTTGTCCTCGCCTGCCACGACCATCCAGATTTCCTGGGCGGAGTTGATGGCGGGCAAGGTCAGCGAAATCCTCGACGGCGGTGGCTTGGGGGAGTTCTCGACCCCCACCACCGTACGGTCCTTCACGCGGATACCTGCCTGCTCCGGGAAGAGCGAGGCAATATGCGCATCCGGACCCACCCCGAGCAGCAGGATGTCGAAGCGGGGCAACTCGCCTGCCTCCTCGGGACGGTTGTCCGAGGTGTCGGCGGAGTGCTCGGCCTCGGCCGCGGCTTTGAGCCGGGCCGCGTAGTCCGCCGCGGCCTCGTCCGCGGTGGCGAACTCATCCGATGATCCCGGTTCGTGCACGCGGGCCGGGTCCACTGGCAAGCTGGAGAGCAGTGCCTCACGCGCTTGCACGGTGTTGCGGTCGGTGCTGTCCTTGCCGACGAAGCGCTCGTCACCCCACCAGAAGTTCACCCGGGACCAGTCAACGGCCGGCGCCGCGGGCGAATCGGCAACGGCTTTCAGGGTGCCGATGCCCACGGTTCCGCCGGTGAGGACCACAGTGGCTTCTCCGTGCTTGTCCTGGACATCCACCAGCTTGGTGATGAGCCGTGCTGCGATCGCGGCCATAAGGACGGCGGAGTCGGGATGGATGCTTACTCTTGGGTCAGCGCTCACTGGGACGGTCACTCCTTGCTATTGGTTCGGGGCAGTCCCATAGTAATCACTTCTCCGAAGACATCGTCCGGATCTAGGCGGCGCAGTTCTTCGGCGAGGCAGTCCCGCAGGCTGCGGCGAGGCAGTGAAATCCGCTGCGCGGGCTGGCCCGGCTGGGTCAGTTCCGCAATGGTGAGTCCGGGACGGACCAGCTGGACGTCGCCTGTGGCGCGGCTCAGCCGTACCCTGCGTATGCCTGTTCCCGCCGGGTCGGCAACAATCTGGACCGGAGCGTCGAGGAACAGGGTGAGCCAGGCGGCCAGCAGCAGCGTGCTGGGCGAGTCCGAAGCACCCTCGACGGCGATGGCCGTGACGGGGGATTCGTCTACCTGGTCCAGGGCTGCCGCGAGCTGGAGGCGCCAGTTGGTCAGGCGTGTCCAGGCCAGATCGGTGTCGCCGGCCCGGTACGTGTTCCGGATCCGGGCCAGCGCTGCTGCGGGGTCGGCCTCGTTGGCGGAGTCCGTGATGCGGCGGTGCGCGATCCTGCCGATGGATGTCTCGCAGGCGTTCTCGGGTGCTCCGTGCGGCCACCAGGCCACGATCGGCGCGTCCGGGAGCAGCAGTGCCGCGACGAGGGATTCGCTTTCCTTGGCGAGTTCACCGTAACCGCGCAGCACGATGACTTCCGACGCGCCGGCGTCGCCACCCACGCGGATCTGGGCGTCGAGGCGGTTCGGCGCTTCGCTGCCTGCGTCCGCGAGGACGATGATGCGGCACGGGTGTTCGCGGCTGGCCTCGTTGGCTGCCTCGATGGCTTCTTCCTCAAGCCCGGACTTGGTCACCACCACGAGGGTCAGGACGCGTCCAAGGGCGATCACACCTCCCTGCTCGCGCAGGGAGGTGATCTTCTTGGAGATCTTGGAGGTGGTGGTGTCGGGAAGATCTACGATCATGGCCTTCTCCAGGTTCGTCCGTCGCGGGCAAGCAGCTCGTCGGCCGAGGCCGGGCCCCAGCTGCCGGGAGCGTAGGGTTCGGGCTGTTCGTCGAGTCCGGCCCAGTATTCCTCGAAGGGGTCCAGGATCTTCCAGGACTCCTCGACTTCCTGGTGCCGGGGGAAGAGCGGGGGCTCGCCCAGCAGCACGTCCAGGATCAGGCGCTCGTACGCCTCGGGGCTGGACTCCGTGAACGAGTGGCCGTAGCCGAAGTCCATGGTCACGTCGCGGACTTCCATCTGCGTGCCGGGAACCTTGGACCCGAAGCGGATGGTAGCGCCCTCGTCGGGCTGGACCCGGATGACCACGGCGTTCTGGCCGAAGTCGTCCTCGCCGTGGCCGCGGAACAGCAGGTTGGGTGCGCGCTTGAACACCACGGCGATTTCCGTGACGCGGCGGCCAAGACGCTTGCCGGCCCTCAGGTAGAACGGAGCCCCGGCCCAGCGCCGGGTGTTGATGTCCAGGCGGATGGCCGCGTAGGTTTCCGTCTTGGAATCGGCCGGAATGCCGTCTTCCTCGAGGTAGCCCTGCACCAATTCCCCGCCCTGCCAGCCCCCGGTGAACTGGCCGCGGGCCGAATGGGTGGAGAGGTCCTCGGGAAGCCTGACAGCAGCGAGGACCTTTTCCTTCTCGGCACGCAGGTCATCGGCATTGAAGGAAATGGGCTCCTCCATGGCCGTCAGGGCCAGCAACTGCAGCAGGTGGTTCTGGATGACGTCGCGGGCCGCGCCGACGCCGTCGTAATACCCCGCCCGGCCCCCGGTGCCGATGTCCTCGGCCATGGTGATCTGGACGTGGTCAACATAGTTGGCGTTCCACAAAGGCTCGAACAACTGGTTGGCGAAGCGCAGGGCCAGGATGTTCTGGACCGTCTCCTTGCCAAGGTAGTGGTCGATGCGGAAGACCGCGTCCGGCGGGAAGACGGACTCCACGATGTCGTTGAGCTTGCGCGCGGACTCCAGGTCGTGGCCGAAGGGCTTCTCGATGACCACGCGGCGCCACTGCCCGTCGCCGGCCTGCGCCAGCCCGTGCTTGGAGAGCTGCTGGCAGACCTGCTCGAAGGCCTTGGGCGGGATGGACAGGTAGAAACCGTGATTGCCGCGGGTGCCGCGGGTTTCGTCCAGTTCGTCCAGCGTGGCGCTGAGGCGCTTGAACGCCTGGTCGTCGTCGAATTCTCCCTGGACGAAGCGGATGCCCTCGGAGAGCTGGTTCCAGACGGCGTCGTCGAACGGGGTGCGGGAGTGCGCCTTGACGTTCTCCTTGACCTCGTTCGCGAAGTCCTCGTTGCTCCAATCCCGCCGGCCGAAGCCGACGAGCGCGAAGCTCGGCGGCAACAGCCCGCGGTTGGCGAGGTCGTAGACCGCCGGCATGAGTTTCTTCCGGGCAAGGTCGCCGGTGACTCCGAAGAACACCAGCGACGATGGCCCTGCGATGCGGTTCAGGCGCCGATCCCGAGGATCCCGAAGGGGATTGCGGTGGCTTGCCTTTCCGGTGGACCGGTAACCGATTTCAGTTTCTGGCATGTTTGGGTTTGTGCCTTAGCTCTCGAGCGCGCTGGCCTGGCCGGCCAATGCGGCGACGATTTCCTGGAGCTGGGCAACGCCGGCTCCGCGGTCCGTGAGGTGCAGACGTAGTACCGGGCGGCCGTGGTTCTCGAGAACCTGGGCATCGCCGGCCGCCTGGGCTGCAATCAGCTGGCCGAAGGTGAACGGCCGTTCCGGAATGGCGATGTCGCCGGTCGCGGAAGCGGTCACTTGCAGGAACGAACCGATGGCCGGTCCGCCCTTGTGGAATTGCCCGGTGGAGTGCAGGAAGCGCGGACCCCAGCCAAAAGTGACCGGGCGGCCGCTGACCCCGGCGAGTTCGTCCCGGATGCCCTCAAGCTGCGCGAACGCGATCCGGTCGAAATACGCCTGGACGCTCAGGTAGCCGTCCGTGCCGAGTTCGCCGAGGAGCGCCTTGACGGCATCGGCGGCCGTTGCCGCGTCGCCGAGCCACGCACCTCCGCGGACCTCGATCGCGCCGTCGACGAAGTTCGCCGGCGTCGGCTCGGGACGCGCGTCCAACAGGCCGCGCGCGGCAATCTTGGCTGCCTCGACGTCGGGCTGGTCAAAGGGGTTGATGCCCAGCAGGCGGCCGGCGACCGAGGTGGCGAATTCCCAGACGAACATCTGGGTGGCGAGGCCACCGGCGATGGCGGCTTCGTTTTCGCCGAGTTCGACGTCGGATTCCGCACCGACGAGGCGGATCACCAGGACGTCTTCCGCACCGCTGCTGACCTCGGGTGCGGAAGGACCTGCAACAACCGGCAGGACCCCCGTGCCGAGCTTGCCCGTGGATTCGGCGATGAGCTGTTCGGCCCAGTCCGCGAAGCCGACGATTCCGGAACCGTCTTCGACGATGACGATCTTGTTGCGCAGCGGGGTGGTTCCGCCCAGGGCGGCACCGAGCCGGAGCCCGATGTTCTCGGGTGAGTCTTCGTTGAGGATTTCCGCAGCTTCCTCGGCCTCGTCCAGGAATGCCTGGATGTCGACTCCCGCGAGGCCGCTGGGGACCAGGCCGAAAGCCGTCAGCGCCGAAAAGCGGCCGCCGACGTTCGGGTCGGCGTTGAAGACGGCACGGTAGCCGGCTTCACGGGAGGCCTTGTCCAGCGGGGAACCCGGATCGGTCACGATGACGATGCGGCTCTTGGCGTCGATCCCGGCCTCGGTGAAGGCCTGCTCGAATGCCCGTCGCTGCGAGTCGGTTTCGACAGTGGAGCCTGACTTGGACGAGACCACGATGGCGGTCTCGGCCAGGCGGTCCGCGAGGGCAGCACCGACTTGTTCGGGGTCTGTGCTGTCCAGCACGGTCAGCTCGACGCCAGCAGTGCCGGCAATGACCTCGGGGGCAAGCGAAGAGCCGCCCATGCCACACAGGACAATGCGGGAGACGCCTTCGGCCCGGAGGGCATCCCGGAGTTCCAGGATCCCTTCGACCAAGGGCTGGGAAACGGTTGCCGCTTCCACCCATCCGAGACGGATGGCGGATTCGGATTCGGCATCCGGACCCCACAGAGTGTGGTCCTTGGCGAAAATCCTGGTGGCAATCCGGTCTTCGACAAGTGCCGGGATGTGTTGCTCGATGGCCTGCTGCGCAGCACCGCTGGCGTCGTAGCTGAGAGTGCTCATGTGGGTTAGGAAGCCTTCCGTGCAGAGGCGAGGGCACCTTCGACGTCGGCCAGAAGTTCCTTCCAGCTGGCGACGAACTTGTCCAGGCCCTCGGATTCGAGGATTGCGACGACGTCGTTGTAGGAGATGCCCAGGCCCTCGAGTGCGTTGAGGACGTTGTTTGCTTCTTCGTAGGTGCCGGAGATGGTGTCACCCGTGACGACGCCGTGGTCGAACGTGGCGTCGAGGGTCTTTTCCGGCATGGTGTTGACGACGCCGGCCGCGACCAGTTCGGTCACGTACAGGGTGTCCGGGTACGCCGGGTCCTTGACGCCGGTGGAGGCCCACAGCGGGCGCTGGGGGAGCGCGCCTGCTTCGGCCAGGACTGCCCAACGCTCGGTGGAGAACAGCTCTTCGTAGACCTGGTAGGCGAGGCGGGCGTTGGCGACGCCTGCCTTGCCCTTGAGGGCCTTGGCCTCATCGGTGCCGATGGCGTTGAGGCGCTTGTCGATCTCGGTGTCCACGCGGGAGACGAAGAAGGACGCCACGGAGTGGATCTTGGAGAGGTCGTGGCCGTTTTCCTTGGCCAGCTCCAGGCCGGACTGGAAAGCGTTGATGACGGCGCGGTAGCGCTCCAGGGAGAAGATCAGGGTTACGTTGACGCTGATGCCCTCGGCCAGGGTTGCCGTGATGGCGGCGAGGCCTTCGAGGGTTGCCGGGATCTTGATGTGGACGTTGTCCTTGTTGACCTTCTTGTACAGGTGCTTGGCCTCGGCGATGGTGCCTTCGGTGTCCCACGCCAGGCGGGGGTCCACCTCGATGGAGACGCGGCCGTCCACGCCGTTGCTCGCTGCCGCGACCGGGGCGAAGAGGTCGCAGGCATCGGCGACGTCGGTGGTGGTGATCTCGAAGACAGTCTCTTCAACGGTTGCGCCCTTGGCGGCCTCTTCGGCAATCACGGCGTCGTAGTCGCTGCCGGCGGTGATGGCGGCGTGGAAGATGGACGGGTTGGTGGTGACACCAACTACGTTCTTCTCTTCGATGAGCTTCTGCAGGCTGCCGCTGGAAAGGCGTTCGCGGGAGAGGTCGTCAAGCCAGATGGACACGCCGGCGTCGGAAAGCTGCTGGGTGGGAGTCGTAGTCATTTCTTTAATCTCCTTGGAAATCTGTTCGTTGCTGTCGGATTCGTCTCAAACGCTTTTTCAGCTATTGAGACCCGCGAGGGAGTCCTTTGCGGCGGCGGCGACTGCTTCTGCCGTGATGCCGAACTCCTTGAAGAGGCGCTTGTAGTCTGCCGAGGCGCCGAAGTGCTCGAGGCTGATGGAGCGTCCGGCGTCGCCGACGAATTCCTTCCAGCCCAGTGCCAGGCCGGCTTCGACCGAGACGCGGGCCTTGACGGCGGCGGGGAGCACGGACTCGCGGTACGCGGAGTCCTGCTTGTTGAACCACTCGACGCACGGCATGGAGACGACGCGCGTGGCGATGCCTTCGGCCTGGAGCGCTTCGCGGGCGTTCACCGCGAGCTGGACCTCGGAACCGGTGCCGATCAGGATGACCTCGGCCGGGACCGTAGCGCCGTCCTTTGAAGCCTCTGCCAGGACGTAGCCGCCCTTGGCGACCCCGGCGGTGGAGCCGAAGGTGTCACCCTCGGCAAGGCCTTCGCCGCGTGCGTAGGTCGGGATGTTCTGGCGGGTCAGCACGATGCCTGCCGGGTTCTCGTGGTTCTCAAGCATGGTCTTCCATGCCGCGGCAACCTCGTTGGCGTCGCCGGGACGGACAACGTCCAGGCCCGGAATGGCGCGGAGGGTGGACAGCTGCTCCACCGGCTGGTGGGTTGGGCCGTCTTCGCCCAGGCCGATCGAGTCGTGGGTCCAGACGTACAGCGACGGGACGCCCATGAGCGCGCCAAGGCGGATCGCGGGACGCTGGTAGTCACTGAAGATCAGGAACGTGCCGGAGAACGCCCGGGTCCGGCCGTGCAGCGAGATGCCGTTCACGATCGACGCGGCAGCGTGCTCGCGGATACCGAAGTGCAACACCCGGCCGTACGGGTTGCCCTTCCACGCGCCGGTGGAGCGCGAGGCCGGGATGAACGACGGCGAACCCTCGATGGTGGTGTTGTTGGACTCGGCGAGGTCGGCTGAGCCGCCCCACAGTTCCGGAAGGACCGGGCCGATCGCGTTCAGGACCTTGCCGGAAGCGGCGCGGGTGGAAACTTCCTTGCCTGCTTCGAACACCGGCAGTGCGGCGTCGAGCTCGACGGGGAGCTTCTTGGCCTCGATGCGCTCAAGCAGTGCCGCGCCCTCGGGGTTGGCGGTCTGCCACGCCTCGAAGGATGCCTGCCATTCGCTGCGCTCGGCTGCGCCGCGCTCGACGACTGCACGGGCGTGCGCCAGGACGTCCTCGTCAACCTGGAAGGAACGCTCGGGATCGAAGCCCAGGACTTCCTTCAATGCTGCGACTTCTTCGGCACCGAGGGCGGAACCGTGGATCTTGCCGGTGTTCTGCTTCTTGGGAGCCGGGTAGCCGATGATGGTGCGCAGCGAGATGATGGACGGCTTGCCGGTCTCGGCCTTGGCGGCGAGCAGGGCACCGTAGAGCTCCTGGACGTCTTCGACGTATTCGCCGGTCTTCGTCCAGTCCACGCGCTGGGTGTGCCAGCCGTAGGCCTCGTAGCGCTTGAGGACGTCTTCGGTGAAGGCCACGTCGGTGTCGTCTTCGATGGAGATGTGGTTCTCGTCGTAGATCACCACGAGGTTGCCCAGTTCCTGGTGGCCGGCCAGGGAAGAAGCTTCCGAGGTGACGCCTTCCTGGAGATCGCCGTCGGAGGCAATGACCCAGATGGTGTGGTCGAACGGGCTCTCGCCGGCGGGAGCATCGGCGTCGAACAGGCCGCGTTGGCGGCGCTGCGAGTAGGCGAAGCCCACCGAGGAGGCCAGGCCCTGGCCCAGCGGGCCGGTGGTGATCTCGACGCCGGCGGTGTGCTTGTATTCCGGGTGGCCGGGGGTCAGCGAGCCCCAGGTGCGCAGAGCCTCGAGGTCCTTCAGCTCCAGGCCGTAGCCGGAAAGGAACAGCTGGATGTACAGGGTCAGCGATGTGTGTCCGGGGGACAGGATGAACCGGTCGCGGCCGATCCAGTCCGGGTGCTTCGGGTCGTGGCGCATCAGCTTCTGGAACAGCAGGTAGGCGGCCGGCGCAAGGCTCATGGCCGTACCGGGGTGACCGTTGCCGACCTTCTCGACGGCGTCAGCGGCCAAAACGCGGACGGTGTCCACGGCGCGCTGGTCCAGGCTTGTCCAAGTCAGTTCTTGCTCTTCCAAATGTGGCACGTAAACCGAGCCCCTCTCTGTGCTGACGGCTGGTGACGGCACATGGCAAGCCTCGGGCACAGGATGGCGCCCGCTGCGAAGTTCCTACCAGCCGTTCACCATTGAAACGTTGATCTATCATCCAGACATGCAAATCTGAGAATACGCTTTCTCGGAAACCTGCGTGAGCTGATCTGCAGACAGCTTAGCCCGGTTCGCCACCCCGAATGGTGGGAATCTCAAAAAATGGACGCATATTCCGTTTTATGAATCACGGCAGCGGCAAAGCGCCGGTGAACTTTCGGAAACAAAGGAAAGTTCCGGGTGCCATGGCGTCGGACAGGCCACGGTATGATATCTGGAGGCCGAACCGGGGTGCCGCCACCGCGGGAAACCCGCCTTGACAACACCAGCAAAGAACAGAGTGACTGCCAACGTGAGCACAACAGATACGCCCCTCAATGCTTCCCCGGCTGTGGGGAAGCGCGGAATGTCCCGTAAGTTCAAGGCGTATCTGGCACTGACCAAACCCCGCGTGATCGAATTGCTGCTGGTCAGCACCCTGCCCACCATGATCTTCGCGCAACGGGGCTTCCCCTCGATCGGCTTGATCCTCGCCACGTTGGTGGGCGGCGCCTTCGCAGCGGGCAGCGCAGGGGTCTTCAACTGCTACATCGACCGCGACATCGACAAGCTGATGCACCGCACCGAAAAGCGGCCCCTCGTGACGGGCGAAGTCACCCCTCGCGAAGCACTCGTCTTCGCATGGATCCTTGGAGCTGCCTCCATCGCCATCCTGTGGTTCGGGGCCAATCCGCTGTCGGCGTGGCTCGGCCTTGGTGCGATTGTTTTCTACGTTGTCATCTACACGATGATCCTCAAGCGCCGCACTGCACAGAACATCGTGTGGGGCGGCGCGGCCGGCTGCTTCCCGGTGCTGATCGCCTGGGCCGCCGTGACCAACACTGTGGAGTGGCCCGCCGTCGTGCTCTTCATGGTGATCTTCCTGTGGACTCCTCCGCACTACTGGCCGCTGTCCATGCGGTACGGCGAGGACTACCGCAACGCCAACGTCCCCATGCTGGGTGCCATCGCAGGCGCCAAGGTGGTTTCCGTGCAGGTGGTTCTCTACGCCTGGGCCATGGTTGCGTGTTCGCTGCTTTTGGTGCCCGTGGGCCGCGCCGGCTGGGTGTACACCATCGCCGCCGTCCTCGCGGGCGCCTGGTTCCTGTATGAATCACACGCCCTCTACAACCGGGCACAGGGCGGGGACGTCTCGA
The DNA here is from genome assembly GCF_036662515.1 of Arthrobacter sp. S2(2024). NCBI lineage: Bacteria > Bacillati > Actinomycetota > Actinomycetes > Micrococcales > Micrococcaceae > Arthrobacter > Arthrobacter sp. S2(2024). Next base: position 148,393 of record NZ_JAYKZI010000003.1, read on the forward strand.
ACAAGGGAGCCATGAAGGTCTTCCACGGCTCCATCAGCTACCTGACGCTCCTCTTCATTGCCCTCGCGGTGGACCCGTTCATCGGTTCCCCGATCATCGGCGCCTGACGGCCCGTCACACTCGCCCTCTACATCCCCGTCACCCCCAAACGCCCGCTCACCTATGGGGCCGTTTTCCAAAACGCCCGCTCACTGATAGCGCGAAAACGAAAGACCCTCTTTCACGTCGCATGACGTGAAAGAGGGTCTTTCCTTTGGCTTTCGCAGGGGCCATCAGCCGCCAGGGGCTAGAGCTTCGGGCTGAACCGGGCCACATCCGCCGCGTTCGTGGCGGCACTCATGAGCAGGGCGGCGCCCAACATGTGCGCGCCTACCAGGAGGGCGGGGATGCCGTTGTAGTACTGGGCAAAGCCAATGACCGCCTGCAGGACCGTCACGGCGAGCAGCAGCAGGGCAGCTGTGCGGAACAAGCCGGTGATGCCCTTGCGCAGGACGAAGTAGACGGCGAAGACGGCTCCCGCCGTGACGAGGTACGCGGGCACTGCGTGGATATGCGAGAAGAGGTCCCAATCGAGATCGTTGCGCGGCGCGTTCGCGTCGCCTGCGTGGGGTCCGGCACCGGTCACCACCACGCCGAGGCACACAGCGACTGCCGAGAAGAACGCGACGGCGGTCATGACGGGGCTCATGGCGCCCGGAATCGGCGCCAACGTCAGCTTCATGAAGCGGCCGGTCCGTCCGTAGGCGCGGTTGACCAGGAGCGTGGAGAAGACAACCAGGGCCATCGAAACCAGGAAGTGCAGGCCGACAACCCAGGGGTTCAGATTCGACAGCACGGTGATGCCGCCGATGATGGCCTGGGCCGGAATGCTCGCGAGCAGGCCCACGGCGAGGAGGAAAAGGTCGCGGCGTTCCTTACGGAGGTTCCACAAGTACACCAGCATCAGGACGGCGACGGCGGCCAGGGCGAACGTCAACATGCGGTTGCCGAATTCGATGAAGCCGTGGATGCCCATCTCCGGCGTGTTCACCAGGGAACCGCTGGTGCAGCGCGGCCACGTGGGGCAGCCGAGCCCGGAGGATGTCAGCCGGACCGCGCCGCCGGTGACCACCAGGACCACCTGGCCGATCAGCGACAACATCGCCAGCCTGCGGACGGTGCTGTTGACCTCCGTGGGGAGCTTGGCGGTCAACTGCTGGATGGACTTCGGGAGGCGGGAAGCCGTGCTCACAGTTTTCTCAATTCTCGGTACTCAATTCACGCTGACGTTTTGGTTCCACAACGGGACGCTCAGTTCCATTTGAACCAGCGGACGGCGGCCGCGCCAGGAACGATGGTCCACAGCAACAGCACAAGAACGTAGGGCAGGGAGACGCTGCCATGGAGGAAAGCGTCCCTGAGCGACTGCCCCAGGGCTCCCGAGGGCAGGAAATGCACAATGTTCTGTGCCAGTTCCGGCAAACGCTCGGCAGGAACCACGATTCCGCCGAGGGCGCCCAGCAGAATCCAGAGCAGGTTCGTGATGGCGAGGGTTGCCTCCGGCCGCACTGTACCGGCAACCAGAAGCCCGAGCGCGGTGAAGGCGGCAGCGCCGAGAACCAAAAGCACCAGGCCCGGAAGCCAGCCTTCGGGACGCGGATGCCAGCCCAGCAACCCGGCCACGGCGCCGATCACCAGGACCTGGAGGACCAGGACGGCCAAGACGGCGATGATCTTGCCGGCGATGAGGCCGGTCCGGCCCAAGGGAGTGGTCGAGAGGAAGCGGAGCACGCCGTAGCGCCGGTCGAAGCCCGTGGCGATGCCTTGGCCCGTGAATGCCGTGGACATGGCGCACAATGCGAGGACGCCCGGCGTCGCGATGTCCACGCGGCTGGCGCCCAAGCCATCGAGCAGCGGTGTGACGGCGAGTCCCACCAAGGCCAGCAAGGGCATGATCACAGCCAGGATCAGCTGCTCGCCGTTCCGGATCATGGTCAAGGTTTCGTAGCGCCCCTGCAGCAGGATCCTTCGCATCAAAGGTGCGGGTCCGGCGTGGGGTGTGCTGCGCACGGGGATCGCAGTGGTCATCGGATGTCCCTTCCGGAAATGTCCAGGAATACGTCTTCCAAGCTGCGCGCCTCCAAGCGGAGGGACGCCGGCATAATGCCCTTTTCGGCCCACCAGGCCGTGAGTTTGGCCAGATGTTGCGGAGTCAGCGTGCCTGCGATCGCGTAGCTGCCTGCCCGGCTTTCCGTGATGGTGAGTTCGTCGCCGATGGCCGCGGCTATGTCGAGTCCGGCCGGGGCATCGAAGAACAGGGTGCGTTCGGTCACGCCGTCCATGGCCTCGTGGCCGTGGCTCAACAAGTCGGCGACGGTGCCCTCTGCGACGTTGTGACCGGCGTCGATGATGTAGACGTAGTCGGCAAGCCTCTGGGCGTCATCCATGAGGTGTGTGGTGAGGATGATGCCCATGCCGGCATCCCGCAGTTCGGCGATGAGCTCGAAGACGATCTGGCGGGACTGGGGATCGAGGCCCGCGCTGGGCTCGTCCAGGAACAGGACTTCGGGGTTGCCGATCAAGGCGGCCGCAAGCGAGAGCCGTTGCTTCTGGCCGCCCGACAGGCGGCGGACTCCGGTGCGGCTGAAAGTGTCGATGCCCAAGCGCTCCACGAGTCCATCCAGGGGCAGCGGGTTTTGGTACATGCCCGCAATGTGCCGAAGCAAGGGGATGGGCCGGGCCGACGGCGGGAGGCCGCCGTCCTGCAGCATCACGCCGACGCGCGAACGAAGGTTCGCGCCGGCCGTGTCGGGGTCTTCGCCAAGGAGCGCGATGCGGCCGCCGGTACGTTTTTGAAGGCCTTGCGCGCATTCGAGCGTTGTCGTCTTGCCCGCACCATTGGCACCCAGCAAGGCAGTGATCTGGCCGCGCTCTGCGAACATTGACAGGCCGCTGACTACCCGGAGCATCTTGCCGTCAAGGGAAGCCAGCGGGCCAACGTCCTTGATGAGTCCATCGATGGTGAGGACAGGGGATTCGGGGGATCGCACCAGAGTATTCTACGTGAAGTAGTAGGGGTGCGGCGGGCAAGGTGCCGCAGGCCAGCCTTGCCTTACTGGATGCCCGGACTAAATTACGACATGATTGTGTTGTGTATTCCATGAGGAGTTCTGTTTCCGTGCCCGCAGGGCATAGCGCGGTCATGCCTGTGCCCGGTGGCACAGCTGCTGGCGCGGCTGACGCGGAAGACCGCACCCGCGACCGTGTACTCAACGCGGTGTTGGAGCACGGCCCCGTCAGCGCGGCTGAACTCGGCGACATGCTGGGTTTCACCCCCGCAGCCGTCCGCCGTCACCTGGATCACCTCCAGCGCGCCGGGGTCATTGAGGTAAAACGCGTCGCGAAGGCGGGTGCCGGCGCAGGCCGGCCGGCCCGTCGCTATGTCCTCAGCTCACAAGGGCAGTCGAAGCTCGGGGATGACTACCTGAACATTGCCAGTTCCGCGTTGCGGAAGCTCCGGGACCTCGCAGGCGAGGAAGCTGTCAGGGACTATGCGGTGGAGCGCTTCGCCGAAATGGAAGAGCGCTACGCACCCGAAGTGGACCTGGCGGGTTCCGACATTGCGGCCCGCGCTGTGGCACTGTCCAAGGCGCTGAGCAGGGACGGATATGTCGCGTCCGCTGCGTCTATTGAGACCAAGGCGCCGTTGCCCGCTTCCCTCTCGAGCGTCCAGCTGTGCCAAGGCCATTGCCCCATCCAGCAGCTCGCCGCGGAATTTCCCGTTTTTTGCGACACCGAGACCGAATTGTTTTCCCGTTTGGTCGGTGTCGACGTCCGCAGGCTTTCCACCCTCGCGCAGGGCGGACATGTCTGCACCACCCACATTCCAACCGGCAGGCCGGCCGCCAAGGAAGCCCTCGGGTTTCCGAAGCTGCGGGCCACGCCCCATGTCGAATCCAACAATCAGTAAGAAAGGCCGTGATGACGGGTCAATTAGCTGAAGGAACAGCAGAGAAAGCGCTAGCTGACGGTGCTGTGATCTCGGAGATTCTGGAGAAGAATCCCGAGCTGCACGGTATTGGCAACTACGAGTACGGATGGGCTGACAAGAACGACGTCGGCGCCAACGCACGCCGTGGTCTCAACGAAGAGGTAGTCCGCGACATTTCGGCCAAGAAGAACGAGCCGCAATGGATGCTGGATCTCCGCCTGAAGGGCTTGAAGTACTTCGACCGCAAGCCCATGCCCACCTGGGGTGCAGACCTCTCCGGCATCGACTTCGACAACATCAAGTACTTCGTGCGCTCCACGGAAAAGCAGGCTGCCACGTGGGAAGACCTCCCCGAGGACATCCGCAACACCTACGAGAAGCTGGGCATCCCGGAAGCCGAGCGCAGCCGCCTCGTGTCCGGCGTGGCCGCGCAGTACGAGTCCGAGGTCGTGTACCACCAGATCCGCGAGGACCTGGAAAAGCAGGGAGTCATCTTCCTGGACACCGACACCGCGCTGCGTGAGCACCCGGAGATCTTCCAGGAATACTTCGGCACCATCATTCCGGTGGGCGACAACAAGTTCGCTTCGCTGAACACGGCCGTATGGTCCGGCGGTTCCTTCGTGTACGTCCCCAAGGGCGTCCACGTGGACATCCCGCTGCAGGCCTACTTCCGTATCAACACCGAGAACATGGGCCAGTTCGAGCGCACCCTGATCATCGCGGACGAAGACTCCTACGTCCACTACATCGAAGGCTGCACCGCTCCGATCTACACTTCGGACTCGCTGCACTCGGCAGTGGTGGAAATCATCGTGAAGAAGGGCGCCCGCGTCCGTTACACGACCATCCAGAACTGGTCCACCAACGTGTACAACCTGGTCACCAAGCGCGCCATCTGCGAAGAAGGCGCCACCATGGAATGGATCGATGGCAACATCGGCTCCAAGGTGACCATGAAGTACCCGGCTGTCTACCTGGTCGGCGAGCACGCCAAGGGTGAGACCCTGTCCATCGCCTTCGCCGGCGAAGGCCAGCACCAGGACACCGGCTCGAAGATGGTCCACATCGCGCCGAACACCAAGAGCTCCATCATTTCCAAGTCCGTTGCCCGCGGCGGCGGCCGTGCAGCCTACCGAGGCCTGGTCCAGGTCCGCGAAGGCGCCAAGCACTCCGCCAACACGGTGCGTTGCGACGCCTTGCTGGTAGACACCATTTCCCGTTCCGACACCTATCCCTACATCGACATCCGCGAGGATGACGTGGTGATGGGTCATGAGGCCACCGTTTCCCGAGTCAGTGAGGAGCAGCTCTTCTATCTGATGTCACGCGGTATGCCCGAGGACGAGGCCATGGCCATGATCGTGCGCGGCTTCATTGAGCCGATTGCCCGTGAGTTGCCCATGGAATACGCCCTTGAACTCAACCGCCTGATTGAACTGCAGATGGAAGGATCCGTCGGTTAGCAATGACTGAAATCACTACTGAAAAGGCCCGCATCGGCGCGCCCTCGGCACAGCCATTTATTGACGGCTTCACCGAAGAAGGCGAGAACCTCTCGCCTGTCAACACCGGCACGAACACCTCTTCCACCTCGGAAAAGACCTCGGAACAGGCTCCTTCGGCCGGACCGCTTGCGGGCGCCTCGGCCAAGAGCCACTCCCACGGCGGCGGCGTTGGAATTCCGGACAGTTCGCGCGCAGGTCGACTGACCTCGTACAAGCTGGCCGACTTCAAGCCCCTCACCGGACTGGAAGAAGACTGGCGCTTCACCCCGCTCAAGCGGCTTCGCGGCCTACACAACGAGGTCCTCTCCGGTTCGGCACCGTCGGTCGCCGTGACCGCCCCGGAAGGCGTCGTCGTCGAGACCGTGGGGCGGGACGACGTCCGCATCGGCTCCGCAGCCATCCCGGAGGACCGCGTGTCCGCCAACGCTTGGGAGAACTTCACCGAGGCCACCGTCATTACGGTGCCCGCGGAGCTCCAGCTCGACGGCGAAGTGTCCGTCCTGCTGACCGGCACCTCCACTGAAGCTTCCGCCCAGCACATCGTGATCGTGGCAGGGCGCTTCTCCAAGTCCCGGATCGTCCTGGACCACCAGGGCAGCGCGATCGTTTCGGAGAACGTCGAAATCCTCGTCGAAGACGGTGCCGACCTGACGGTCATCTCGCTCCAGGAATGGAACGACGACGCCGTTCACGCCTCTTCGCAGCAGGCCAAGCTGGGCCGGGACGCCAAGTTCAAGCACATCGTGGTCAGCCTCGGCGGCGACGTCGTGCGCATGACTCCGTCCACGCGCTTCACGGCGCCGGGCGCGGAAGCCGAGATGTTCGGCCTGTACTTCGCCGACGCCGGCCAGCACCTCGAGCAGCGCTTGTTTGTTGACCACGCCGTGGCCAACTGCAAGTCCAACGTCCTCTACAAGGGCGCCCTGCAAGGCCGCAACGCGCACACGGTGTGGGTCGGCGACGTCCTGATCCGCAAGGAAGCAGAAGGCACCGACACCTACGAGGCCAACCGCAACCTGGTCCTCACTGACGGTGCACGCGCCGACTCGGTGCCGAACCTGGAAATCGAGACCGGTCTGATCGAGGGTGCCGGCCACGCCAGCGCCACCGGCCGCTTCGACGATGAGCACCTGTTCTACCTGATGGCACGCGGCATTCCGGAAGACGTCGCCCGCCGTTTGGTGGTCCGTGGCTTCCTCAACGAGATCATCCAGCAGATCAAGGTACCGGCACTCGAAGAGCGCCTCACCGAAGCTGTTGAGCGTGAGCTCGCCGCGAGCGACAACTAATTCAAGCCAAGCAGGGAAAACAGACTATGAGCGATCAGCCACAAGGCGAACTGGTATGCAACGCCAACGAGATCCAGGTCAAGCAGGCGCTGCGCATCCTGATCGATGACTACCCCGTAGCCATCGTCAAGGACTCGATGGGGGAGATCCACGCCATCGGCGACACCTGCTCGCATGCGGACATTTCGCTCGCCGAGGGTGAAATCGAAGGCTGCGCGATCGAATGCTGGGGCCACGGCTCCCAGTTCGATCTCCGCACCGGACAGCCCTTGCAGCTCCCTGCCTATGACCCCGTCCCCGTCTTCGCCGTCACCCTCGACGGTGACGACGTCTACGTGGACGTGACCAACGTTGTGAACGGCGCGTCAGTACAGAACTACTGAGCGCCAAGTGCCTAAAGACTTACGAAAGAAAGAAGAGCATGTCTACTCTTGAGATCAAGGACCTGCACGTCAGCATCGAGACGGAGCAGGGTACCAAGGAGATCCTGAAGGGCGTCAGCCTGACCATCAAGACCGGCGAGACCCACGCAATCATGGGCCCCAACGGTTCGGGCAAGTCCACCCTGGCGTCTACCATTGCCGGCCACCCGCGCTACAACGTCACGAGGGGCACCATCACGCTCGACGGCGAAGACGTATTGGCCATGACCGTTGACCAGCGCGCCCGTGCAGGCGTCTTCCTGGCCATGCAGTACCCCGTAGAGGTTCCGGGCGTCACCATGACCAACTTCCTGCGCACCGCCAAGACGGCAATCGACGGCGAAGCTCCCGCTCTCCGCACCTGGACCAAGGATGTCAAGGCGGCCATGCAGCAGTTGCGCATCGACGCCGACTTCGCACAGCGCAACGTCAACGAGGGCTTCTCGGGCGGCGAGAAGAAGCGCGTGGAGATCCTCCAGCTCGAACTCTTCAAGCCGAAGTTCGCCGTGCTTGACGAGACCGACTCCGGCCTGGACGTCGACGCGCTCAAGGTCGTCTCCGAGGGCGTCAACCGCGCCCACGCCACGGGCAACATGGGTACTTTGCTCATCACCCACTACACCCGCATCCTGCGCTACATCAAGCCGGACTTCGTCCACGTGTTTGTTGATGGCCAGGTTGTCGAAGAGGGCGGCCCCGAATTGGCCGACCGCCTCGAAGAAGAAGGCTACGACCGTTACGCCACGGGCGCCGGCGCAGCCACCATCGCTGCTGCCGCAGCAGCACAGGCCTAGTTAGGACTCCCGCCATGACCGAAATCAACGCGGCTCGCACCAGCCTCGAGGACGTCGAGGAGGCGCTCAAGGATGTCATTGACCCGGAACTCGGTGTCAACGTGGTGGACCTTGGGCTGCTCTACGGTCTGAAATACTCGGAGGAGGACGGCGCCCTGCTCATCGACATGACGTTGACGACGGCGGCCTGTCCGCTGACGGATGTCCTCGAGGAGCAGGTCGGCCAGTCCCTCGACGGCATCGTCGACGACTGGCGCCTCAACTGGGTATGGATGCCGCCATGGGGTCCCGAGCGGATCACTGACGACGGCAAGGACCAGATGCGGGCACTCGGCTTCAACATCTAGGATCCCCACCGCTTGCTTAAAGTACGACGACGGCCGGCCACCTTTCGCGAAAGGTGACCGGCCGTCGTCGTACCCGCACAGCGTCACAGAAGGCCGGGGAGCTGGCGCAGAGGCTAAAATTCGATGATGCCTTTTCTGGACAAACTTCAGCTCTGGGCCGATGACCGCCCCGACGACACCGCCGTCGTCGTCGGCGGCAAACGGCTCAACTGGGCTGACCTTCGGGACGCCGCAACGTTGCGCCTGGGCGAGACCGCCGCGACGACGATACTCGCCGAGCCCAATTCCCTGGACTTCGTGGTGGCGTACACGGCCGCGGTGGCCGGCGAGCGGCGCTGCGCCGTGCTCGACCCGTTGTGGCCGCACGCCATGATCGATGAGGTCACCGGGAGGATGAGGCAAGCCGGGTCCGCCACCGGCCTCCACCATGGCGAAGGCGAACAGCTGACCGACGGCGATCCGGACTCCACGTTCCTGATCGGCCTGACATCCGGAACCACGTCCGTCCCCAAGGCCTTCACCCGTTCACGGCGTTCGTGGCAGGTCTCGTTCGACGCCTCCATCGAATTCTTCGGGCTGACGCCGGAGGACAGGACGCTTGCGCCCGGACCGCTGGCCGCGAGCTTGAACCTCTACGCCTTGTCCGAATGCTTGTATGCGGGGGCGGCTTTCCATACCCTGGAGACCTTCGACGTCGGCGATGTCCACGCGGCCATCGCTTATGACGGGGTCACCCGCCTTGTCCTCGTGCCTACTATGCTGCGCCTCTTGAGTGAGCGCGGATTGACCGGGGGCGTGGACGCATCCGGTGTTCGGAGCATTATTTGCGCAGGCTCGAAGCTGGACGCCCGTACCCTTGAGGCGGCCAGGCGGTGGGCGCCCAATGCGGCAATTTTCGAGTATTACGGTGCGTCCGAGCTCAGTTTCGTTTCCGGAACGCGCCTTGCCGCCGGGGAACCGCTCGACGCCGGCGGAACGGGAATCGGCCAACCGTTTCCCGGCGTCGAACTCAAGATCATGGACGACGACGGCGCGGAGCGGCCCGAAGGGGCAGACGGGAATATCTGTGTCCGCTCCGGCATGGTCAGCAACGGGTATCTGTGGGGCGACGACGGCCAAGCGCTGCGGTGCTTTGACGGTTGGTACACGGTGGGGGACCAGGGCTATGTGGACTCCGGTGTCCTGCACATCCTCGGCCGTCGGTCCGACATGATCATCACCTCCGGGAGGAACGTCTATCCCCACGAGGTGGAACTCGCCCTGACATCGGTCCCCGGGGTCTCGGCGGCTGTAGCGGCCGGGATGTTGGACGAAGTGCGCGGCCAGAAAGTCGTCGCCGGAATCGTACCCGCCTATGGTTCGGTGACGGCAACCCAAGTGAAGACGGGACTGGACGGTTTGCTCGCCCGGGACAAGCGACCCCTGCGGTATTTCACGCTGTCCGAATTGCCCGTGACGGACCGCGGGAAGGTCAGCCGCCAAATGTTGCTCGACTGGATTGAGAACAACGATCCGCGGGCGAAACCCCTTGCCTAGCCGTGAGCGGGCCACGGGGCTGGACCCCTCGCGCCAGCCGGTGATCATCGCCGCCTTGCGTACACCAATTTGCCGGGCCAATGGGCAACTGAAGCCGCTTCGCGCCGAGGAACTCCTCGCTCCCGTGCTGCGCTCACTCCTGAAAGCCACCGGTGTTGCCGGCCCGGACGTCAGCGACGTCGTCATCGGCAATGCGGTGGGCGGGGGCGGAAACCTGGCCAGATATGCCGCATTGCTCGCGGGACTGCCCGTGGGTGTTCCAGGACTGACCGTGGACCGGCAGTGCGGTTCCGGACTCGACGCCATCGCCCTGGCCTCCCGGCTCGTGGCCGCGGGGGGTAACGGCGTCTTCCTCGCCGGGGGTGTGGAGAGCATCAGTACTGCTCCGTTGCGTGCCAGGCGAAATCCGGACCCCGACGGCGAGCCGGACTTCTACACCCGCGCCACCTTCGTGCCGCCCGGGTTCGGGGATCCGGACATGGGTGTGGCCGCTGAAAACGTAGCGCGGGAGTGTGGCGTCAGTCGCGAACATCAGGACGGGTTCGCCGTGCGGAGTCACGAGCGCGCCGTCGCTGCCCGTGCCGCCGGCGCATTCGCCTCCGAAATTGTTCCCTTGGAAGCCGGGGGCACCGTGGTGCAGGCGGATGACGGACCCCGGGCATCCCTCAAGGCCGGACTCATGGCCCGCTTTCCGTCGGCATTCGTACCGGGCGGCACTGTGACCGCCGGAAACTCGTGCTTCGACGCTGACGCGGCCTCCGCCGTCGTGATCACCTCACTCGAGCGCGCACGGCAACTTGGTGCCGCCGACGGATTGCTCGTCCTGGGCTGTGACACCGCGGGGGTGGACCCGGAATTGCTGGGGCTCGGAGCTTCGGTGGCGGCCAGACGGTTGCTGGCCGGGCTCGATCTTGAACCTGCGGAACTGGACCTCGTGGAATTCAACGAGGCATTCGCTTCGCAGACCCTCGCCTGCCTTGAGGCGCTGGGAGTGGAACCGGAACGGGCGAACCTCGACGGCGGTGCGCTGGCGTTGGGACACGCCTACGGTGCGTCGGGCGCTGTCCTGGTAACGCGGCTACTTGCCCAGGCCCGCAGGATTGCCGAAGATCAGCCCGGCCGGGAGAGCCTGGCACTGGCAATGATTAGCATCGCGGGTGGCATGGGCACGGCGGCAATGTTCCAGTACTCCCAGTTGCAGGGCAATTAGTCTTCCGCGTCGCCAAGACCGCGCGCGGCCAGGGCATCGCCGGTCTGGCGCGCATAGGCAACCGTGGTGATGAATACCGGCAGTACCAGGGCGCGGGGATTGCGTTCGAGGCCGCGCGCACGGGCTGAGTCACGGACATCGGAGAATGCGCCGGCGATGAACGGAAGGCTGCGTAGCATAATGGCGATGGTCAGCGCGAAACGCTCGGGGTCCGCCCCGAACCGCTTGAACGGCTTGGACAGGGCAACCACCCCGTCCAGCAACGCCTGCACCGGAGTCGTGACCGTCAATACCGACGCCGCAACGACGCAGACCAGCACATTGAGCACGATCCGCGCGGCTACGGGGCCGCCCAGTTGCCACCATTGGAAGGCGCCGATCACGGCGAGGATGGGCGTCACGAGCCACACGGAACGCGCGAGACGTTTGAGTCCCGCGCCGCTGAGCAGGAAGAGCACGCACATCACCCCGAGGACGGCTGCCGAGACAAGCCAGTCGACAACGAGGAACGACGCCAGGCCGCAGCCGGCAACGAGCAGGAACTTGAGCCATAGGGGAGTGCGGTGCACGATCGAGTCGCCCGGCACATAATTCGGGATCAGGACCCCGTGGCCCCTCACGTCGCCTCGACCTTGCCTTGTGCGGGCTCAGCGGCGCACAGCGCGCGGTAGTGGGGGGNAGGGGAGTGCGGTGCACGATCGAGTCGCCCGGCACATAATTCGGGATCAGGACCCCGTGGCCCCTCACGTCGCCTCGACCTTGCCTTGTGCGGGCTCAGCGGCGCACAGCGCGCGGTAGTGTTCGACGGCGTCGGCTGCTCCGCCGTCGAACACTATCCGTCCGCAATCCACCACGAGGGCACGATCCGCTTCGAGGGCGAGGTCGAGATCGTGGGTGGACATGATGATCTGTTGCTCCAGGCCCGCAAGCGTCCGCCTGAGCAGCTCCCGGTTGCGCAGGTCCAGCAATGTTGACGGCTCGTCGAGGACCAACACGCCGGGGTTTACCGCGAGGACTGCGGCCAGGGCGAGTAGTTGCCGTTCGCCGCCGGACAGCTCGTAAATGCTTTGGTCGGCAAGGTCGAGGAGCCCGAACCGTTCCAGGACAGCTTCCGCCCGGGCTGTACGCTCCTTGGAGTTCTTGATGGAACGCCGCAGTGATAGTTCGACGTCTTCCCGCCCGGTCGGCATGACCAATTGCGACAGGGGGTCGGTGAACACGAATCCCACCTGGCTGCGGACCTGGCGAACGTCCCGCAAGCTGTCGGCGCCGTTGACGCTGACGGTGCCTTCGCTGGGCGCCACCAAGCCGTTGAGCAAGCGCAGCAGGGTGGACTTTCCTGAGCCGTTCGCCCCGATGACTGCGATGCGTTGCTCTGTGAGGTCCAACGAGACGTCCTGCAGCAGAGTCTTGGGCGCCGGACTGCCATCGACGGCTACGCGCACCGCGACTTCGCTGAGAATGATGGTGTTCATGTACCGATTGTTCCCGCTTTATTTGACGCGGCGGACCAGGATGTCAGGGAAGGCCTTGTGGAGCGAGACGGCGATGATCGCAGCAAGGACGTTCTTGATGGTGTCGCCGGGGTAGTAGGGTAGATCGGCCAGGAATGCCTTGGCGAAGTCGAACTTGCCATTGACCATGAAGCCAAGCACTCCGAGGCCGTGGATGAGGACGATCGTGCTGATCATGGCTGCGGCAAACAGGAAAACGGCGCGGTATTTGACGGTCTTGCGGATCACGATTGCCGCCAGCCAGCCGGTGGCGGCCGCCGCCAAGGGAAAGGCGATGATGTAGCCGGCCGACGGTGTCGCCAGGATACCGAGCCCGCTGCGACCTCCGCTGAAGATCGGCAGTCCCGCGAAACCAAGCAGGGTGTAAAGCCCGACGGCGGCAAAAGCCCGCCCGCCGCCGAGCACAAGGCCCGTGAGGATGACGGTGAGGGTCTGCAGGGTGATCGGCACGCCCAGGGCGCCCACCGGAATGCCTGGAATCAGTGTTGAGGCGGCCACGAGGGCTGCGAATACCGCAATGAGGCCGATGTCCGTGGACGTCCAGCGGGTTCGGGGTGAAGTTTTTCGCGTGGATGCGGTTTCGGTGCTGCTCATCGTGAGTCCTATCTGGTGCCGGGGCAGAGGGAATCCCCTGAAACCGACACTACAGAGCGGCCTGACACTGCATTTTGTAGGGTGTCCACGAGCAACGCGCCCGGGCCTTGGGGCCAAGGTACAAAGAGCGGCGCTGTTGGTTGCCGGAGCCGCCTTGGCTAAGCCTCGACGTCCTCTGCTGTTGGGGTAAAGCCCGCGCGGTCAACCCTGCGGTGGTAGTGCATTCCAGCCAGTCCGCCCAGTGCCGCGGCGATGAGGGTCACTGCTGCCACGACCAGGGCGGCGATGATGCCGATGGTGCTCAGCTGTCCCTCATTCACCGGAATCCTCGGGAAACTGTTCACGGTGGCGAGGATATTGAACCGCGGTCCGGCGAACAAGCCCAGCAACGCGACCAACACGGCGACAATAATTGCCCAAAACCAGACCATGAGCCCCTGCCTGATGCCGTTGAACCGGGCCATGCGTCCGGCAACGTAGCCGCCGCAATAATAGGAGAGGAACAGGATCACCAGAAGCGCGATGATCCCGGCAATGCCGACGGGCTGCGATGATGCCAGGTTCGCTGCGTCACTGACGTTCGCGTTGTTCGCGAGTCCAACAGCGATCCCGGCCGCCGCCACGAGGGCGACCAGGAGCACGGCCATTCCCGTGGCGGTCAGCCAACCGAAGAAGGCCGAGCCGATCTTGATTCCGCCGAACTGCTCCTTTTCGCGGGCGATGACTGTCTCCCGGGTGGCGGCGTTTGGGTCTGATGCGGCGCGAACCACGGGGTAGCTGCTCGTCTCGTCGACGTAGCTGTTGTCAGTGTAGCCAGGGCCGGTTCCAGGTACATCTCCTACCCGGTCACGGCGTGGTTCGGTGTAAGGGACTTCATCCTGGCCGCGGTGGGCCCGGACGTGTTTGCCATCGGATCCTGTTGTGCTGCTCATCGAGAGCCTCCTTCGCAATCGTCCTACCTTCACCTAACCACGCACCGAAAATAGTAGCAAGGGTGCTTACTATTTCGGGGCGTTCCGCGCCCTGCCCTGGCGCTGGCGAGTGTGGGACCCCGTGGGCGGTAGAATCGTAAAGGCCGTTTGTTCGGCCCCTCCACTTCAGCCGCGCCTTGACTTCGGGTGCTGCGGGTGTTCCCCATTGAAAGGCATCCCCCGAATTGATTACCGTCCAGGAACTCGAACTGCGCGCCGGCGCCCGCCTGCTCATGGACCAGGTGAGCTTCCGCGTGGACAAGGGGGACAAAATCGGTCTGGTGGGCCGGAACGGTGCAGGCAAGACGACCCTCACCCGCGTCCTCGCCGGTGAGGGACTCCCCGCTGCCGGCAAGGTTGCCCGCAGTGGCGAGATTGGCTACTTGCCCCAGGATCCCCGGACCCCGGACATGGAACAGCTTGCACGCGACCGCATCCTTTCCGCCCGCGGCCTCGACGTGGTGGTGGGCAAGCTGAAGCAGGCGCAAACGGACATGTCCAGCGAGGACGCCACGGTCCAGCGCAAGGCCATGAACCGCTACGACCGTTTGGAAGCCGAGTTCCTCGCGGGAGGCGGTTATGCGGCCGAGGCGGAAGCCGCAGCTATTTCCTCCAACCTGGCACTTCCCGAGCGTCTCCTGAACCAGCCGCTCAAGACACTCTCCGGCGGCCAGCGCCGCCGCGTGGAACTAGCCAGGATCCTCTACTCGGACGCCGAGACCCTCCTCCTGGACGAACCCACGAACCACCTCGATGCAGACTCCATCACGTGGCTCCGCGACTTCCTCAAGGGCCACCAGGGCGGGCTGATTGTGATCAGCCACGATGTGGAGCTCCTGGAAGCCACCGTCAACAAGGTCTACCACCTGGACGCCAACCGGGCGCAGATCGACTTCTACAACATGGGTTGGAAGCGCTACCTGCAGCAGCGGGAAACCGACGAGCGCGCCCGAAAGCGCGAACGCGCCAATGCCGAGAAGAAGGCCCAGGTCCTCATGGACCAAGCCAACAAGATGCGTGCCAAGGCCACCAAGGCCGTGGCCGCGCAGAACATGGCGAAGCGTGCCGAACGGCTGCTTGGCGGCCTGGAAGCAGTCCGCGAGAATGACCGCGTGGCAGCCTTGCGTTTCCCGGATCCTGCTCCGTGCGGCAAGACTCCGCTCACGGCAGAGGGTTTGAGCAAGTCGTACGGCTCACTGGAAATCTTCACCGACGTGGACCTGGCAATCGACCGTGGCTCCAAAGTGGTCATCCTGGGCCTCAACGGTGCCGGCAAGACCACCCTCCTGCGGATGCTCGCGGGGGTGGACAAGCCGGACACCGGCGATATCGTCCCGGGCCACGGGCTCAAAGTGGGCTACTACGCGCAGGAACACGAAACCCTGGACCACGACCGTACGGTCCTGGAGAACATGCGTTCATCGGCTCCGGACATGAAGGACGCAGAGGTCCGCGGGATCCTCGGGTCGTTCCTGTTCTCGGGTGACGACGTCGACAAGCCGGCAGGTGTGCTTTCCGGCGGTGAGAAGACGCGGCTGGCCCTCGCCACGATCGTGGCCTCAAGTGCCAACGTGCTGCTACTCGACGAACCCACCAACAACCTCGACCCGGCCAGCCGCGCCGAGATCCTGGGCGCACTGCGAAACTATTCCGGCGCCGTCGTGCTCGTCAGCCACGATGAGGGCGCCGTGCAGGCCCTGAACCCGGAACGTGTTGTCCTGCTTCCGGACGGGGTCGAAGACCACTGGAACGAAGACTACCTGGACCTCATCACGCTCGCTTAAGGCTGAGGGTCAGGGCATTTCCCACGGCACGGAGGCAAGCGGGCGGCCCAGTTCAATGTAGCTTTTCAGATTGGACAGGACCGCCGACCAGCCGCGGCCTGCGATCGCCAACTGTTCGTCGTCGGCGATGTTCCTGTGATGGACCGTGAGCCTTGCAATGCCGTCATGCGACTCGATGGTGAACGTGACAACGTCGGGCTTCACCACCGCTGGAACCGCGGGATCCTCCCACGTGTTCACCAGGCGCGCCGGGGGTGTTGCTTCCAGGATAGTTCCCACGACGTCGGCGGTTCCGGAGCCGTCCGTGCGCTGGTGTTCCCATCGTGAACCTGCCTTCCAATCCGAGACATTGGCATGGCCCCAGTATTCAGCGCTTTGGGCTGCGTCCGTGAGCGCCGTCCAAATCTGGTCCGCGGTTCCTTCGATGTACGTGACGTAGGTGTATTCAGCCATGCTCAACAGCCTAGCCCCAGGCTGCAGCGGAACGACGGCTCCGCAGGATCAATAACCCGCAGGATCAATAACCCGCCGGATCAATGACCCGACGGACCACCGGATCAGCGGACCTTGAGGGGCTGGGCGGCCGTAATCCGCTGGAGTTCGCTGTAACTGATGGAGAACATCGAGTTATGGTCACCCGCGCCCGCCCAGAGCAGTGGATGCTCCTGGAGCGAGATGTCGAGGATGGTTCGTAGGGGCCGCGGGTGTCCAAGGGGAGCCACGCCGCCTACGGCCTGGCCGGTGTGCTCCAAGACGAAGTCCGGCCTGGCCCGGCGGATCCTGGCTGTCCCCAGGGAATCCGCGACCAAGGCGGTGTCCACCTTCGCGGCCCCGCTCGCGAGAATCAACAGGGGAGTGCCGTCGAGTTCGAAGACGAGGCTGTTGGCGATGGCCGCAATGTCGCAACCCAGCAAGGATGCTGCCGCAGCGGCGGTGGGGACATCGTCGTCGAAGGTGAGCACCGTGTCCTGGGCGCCCGCCGCGGTCAGGGCGGACTTCACGTTCAGCACGGAGGCCGGGATCGTTTCAGTAGCCTTGCGCATCCAGGATGGCGTCTTCCTCTTCTTCGGCCGTTGGCCGCTTTGATTTCCGTGGCGCGGGTGCCTTCGGACGAGGCATCGCGCTGATTTCTTCGTCCTCGTCCTCGGCATCAATCCGGGCATTGCGGGCCTGTTGCCTGGCCGCGTAGCCGAAACCAACGAACATCAGCACGCCGAACGCGAACCACTGCAAGGAGTAGGAAAGGTGGGTGCCCTCGTCGGTGGCCGGCTTGGCGAACGGCGCGGGCATCACCTGGACGGCGGGCGATTCCGTGGCGAGCTGCCCGTAGGCCCCGGTCATGATGGGGTAGCCAAGTTCCGTGGCATATGAAGGGAGGTCGATCGATGCCAGCTGGCCGTCCACGGCGCCGCGGCCCAGATCCGGTTCAGAGGCCTTCAAGCGGGCGACGACGGTAACCTCGCCGGCCGGCGGGGCCGGGATGCTGTCGGGGTGCCCGGGTGTCTTGTTTCCGATGGGCAACCATCCGCGGTCAATTACCACGGCGTCGCCGCTCGACAATCGGAACGGGACCACTACTTCGTACCCGGGCTGGCCGTTGAGGGGACGGTTACGGACGACTCGTTGGCCCGCAACGTCATACCTTCCGTGGAGCTCAACTTGTGCCCATTCCCGTTCGGGGTCCAGGGACTGGAACTCCGCCTTGGCGGCGGAGAAGGGAAGGGGAGCGGCCGAGTAGTTGGTGACAACGCGGTTGATCTCGGCCAACGTCTCGGCCCTGCGGTCCATTTGCCAGCGACCCAGCAAGACGCAGCCGGTGGCGAAGATCACGGCCAAGACGAAGTAGCCCAGCCACTTGCTGGAAAAGAGAAAGCGGTACATTCAGCTGGCCTCGCCTGGGTCAGTGGTCATCGCGAACGGGATGGTCTCTTTCAAGAGGCCGCGGGTCTGCAAGTAGTCCTCCAACCATTCCCGGTGCTCCTCGCAGGACAGCCATACTTTGCGGCGCTCGGGAGTGTGGATGCGGGGATTGTTCCACAGGAGCTGCCACGTCGCCTCGGCGCGGCACGCCTTGCGTGAGCAGACGGCCGGATGCGTCCCGCCCCGGCCCGCGTGCTCTTCATTCTCCAGCCCAAGGCCGCCCATAGTGAAGATATTCATGAAGCCGCCTGTTCTTCCCCGCCGAGCGGATATCGCTGCTTGCTGGCACCGGTGTTGTCGGCTGGTTCCGGACCGGAAGCGTCCTGGACGGTGGCGTCGTCGCCGTCGTCGTCGATGAGTTCGCCTTCCAGGACGGTGACGGGCGCCGCCGACGGCGCCCCTTCTTCAGCCGGTGCCGCTTCCAGCTCGACGGCCGGGACGTAGTCCAGCAAGGCGTCGCTGTGGACTTCGGCCTTGTCGCTGCCATTGGCGATCACTACGGCAATCCAGGGCAGGAACACGGCCCCTGCGACAGCGATGATCTTGAACCAGCCGTCGACCACGAAAATGAGAATGAGGCACACCAAGCGGATACCCATTGCCAAGGCGTACTTGATCATTCGTTCGCGCATGTCGTCCGAGTGGGCGGCGGCGGCGTCGGTAATGCTATGCACCACGGGGTCACCTGATACGGCGTCCGGGTCCCCGGGCGCCTGCAGGGGACTGCTATCTCTTGTCACGGCTGATTCATCACGCTCCAACGGCTTCCCTCAATTCTCTCACCCTTGAACGGGCCTCCCAAACCGCGCCAGGTGCAGCTACCCGCGGCCGGGGCCTCGCGGCGGCTAAGATCGATGCAGGAAATCACCCACTTTCAAGCGGCACAGTCCTGCCGCGGAACTCTGGAGAGCAGCATGTCTGAAGCAGTATCAACCGCCCGCAGCGTCCTCATTACGGGCGGAAACCGCGGCATCGGCCTGGCTATCGCAGAGGCATTCCTCGCCAACGGCGACAAGGTCGCCGTGACCTACCGCAGCGAAACCCCCCTTCCCGAGGGCATCCTTGGCGTCAAGGCCGATGTGACGGACGAGGCCTCCGTCGACGCAGCCTTCAAGGAAGTCGAGGCCGCCCATGGACCCGTGGAGGTTTTGGTAGCCAACGCCGGGATCACCAAGGACACTCTCCTTTTGCGCATGAGCGAGGACGACTTCACGTCCGTCATCGACACCAACCTCACGGGCGCCTTCCGGGTGATCAAGCGTGCCTCCAAAGGCATGATCCGCCTGCGCAAGGGCCGGGTTGTGCTGATCTCTTCCGTGTCGGGTCTCTACGGCGCACCGGGACAGATCAATTACTCGGCCTCGAAGGCGGGCATGGTGGGCATCGCCCGTTCCCTCACCCGCGAACTTGGTAGCAGGGGCATCACGGCGAACGTGGTGGCACCGGGGTTCATCAACACGGACATGACCGCCGAGCTTCCCGAAGACACCCAGAAGGCCTACTTGGCGAGTGTTCCGGCCGGCCGCTTTGCCGAAGCCTCCGAGGTGGCCAACGTGGTCCGCTGGATTGCCAGTGACGAAGCCGCATACATTTCCGGTGCCGTCATCCCCGTGGACGGCGGCCTGGGCATGGGCCACTAGATCACCAATCCCGCTGGCATGATTGACTCGGAATTAATAGAAGTTGGATGTTTTCAACAAGTTGGACGTTTTGAATAAAGGAGCACGAATGGGACTGCTGGACAACAAGACGGCAATCGTCACCGGTTCTTCGCGCGGCATCGGCGCTGAAGTAGCCAAGATCCTGGCTGGCGAGGGCGCTGCCGTCGTCGTCAACTACCGCCAGAAGGCCCCCCGGGCCAACAAGGTAGTCGGCGAGATCCAGGCGGCCGGCGGCCGTGCCGTAGCCGTTGGCGCGGACCTGACCACGCAGGAAGGCGTCCAGGCGCTGGCCAGCGCCGCCATGGAGGAATTCGGTTCGCTGAACGTCCTCGTGCTCAACGCTTCCGGCGGCATGGAGTCCGGCATGGAAGAGGACTACGCCCTCAAGCTGAACCGCGACGCCCAGATCAACATGCTCAACGCCGCAGTTCCGCTGATGCCGGAAGGTTCCCGCGTGGTGTTCGTCACGAGCCACCAGGCGCACTTCGTCGAGACCGTTCCCACGATGCCCGAGTACGAGCCCGTTGCCCGGAGCAAGCGCGCCGGCGAAGACGCATTGCGTGAACTTCTGCCGAACCTTAGCGACAAGGGCATCTCCCTCGTCGTGGTTTCCGGCGACATGATCGAGGGCACCGTGACGGCCACCCTGCTGGACCGCTCGAACCCTGGCGCCATCGAGGCCCGCCGGGCCGAGGCCGGCAAGCTGTACTCGGTGGAGGAGTTCGCAGCCGAGGTGGCGAAGATGGCCACGGCCGACGTCGAGAGCGGCCACACCGAGTACGTCGGCGGCGCCGATTACTTCGGCAAGAGCGCCTGATTACTTTTTAGCGCATGAAAAAAGCGGCCCGGGACTGTCTGTCCCGGGCCGCTTCGTCGTTGCGCGTGAATTTCCGCCTAAACGCCGGCGATATGCCGGACCGCGTCCAGGTACGGCATGTTGATGGCGGCATCGGCTACCGCCCGGACGGCAGGCTTGGCGTTGAACGCCACACCGATGCCCGCAGCGCCCAGCATGTCCAGGTCATTGGCACCGTCGCCCACTGCGATGGTGTGCTCCAGGTCGATTCCCTCGGCGGCTGCCCACTCGCGAAGGTACTTCTCCTTGGCGGCGCGGTCGATCACGTCGCCAAGGACCTTGCCCGTCAGGAAGCCGTCAACGATTTCAAGTTCATTTGCGATCCAGTAGTCCAGGCCGAGTTCCTCAGCGATGGGCCGAAGGATCTGGTTGAAGCCACCGGATACCACCGCCACCGCATGGCCGGCGGCCTTGAACGCGGCCACGAGTTCCGCGGCCCCCTCGCTCAGGCGCACCTCAGCGCGGACGGCGTCGACGACGGCGGCCGGCAGGCCTGCGAGGACCGCCACCCGGGCGTGGAGGCTTTGCGCGAAGTCCAGTTCGCCGCGCATCGCAGCCTCGGTCACGGCGGCTACTTCCTCGCGTTTGCCGGCGTGCGCGGCAAGCAGTTCGATCACTTCCTGCTGGATCAAGGTGGAGTCCACATCCATGATCAGCAGCTTGCGCGAAGCGTCACGCAGCGCGTCGGCGACAATCGCGGTGTCCATGCCCGGTGCGGAGGCCTCGGCGACCCTGCGCCGGAGGCCTGACAAGTCGGTGTCAGTAGCCCCGTCAACGGCCAGGCCCATGGTATAGACCCCGAAGCGCTCGTCGCCCGAACGCGACTCCGACGTGAAGGTAGCCCCCGATCCGGACAAGACCTTGCGCAGGTGTTCAAGCTCCGAAAGGGACAAATTCACGCCATAGCTGACCGCGGTCAAGTTCGAACTCATGGCTGCAATCTTAGCGAGCGGGGAACCGCCGCCCGAACTCGTGTTTCATCCACGTCGTCGCACAAACCATGTGACCGAAGTTCCAGTTATCTATCGCCCCTATTTTTGTCCTAGTGTCTACTCCTATGAGTGATGTTCTTGAATTGGCTTCCGTCAGCGTTGTCCGAGGTACCAAGACCCTGCTGGACAAGGTTGACTGGCAGGTCAATGAAGGCGAACGCTGGGTCATCCTCGGTCCCAACGGTGCCGGAAAGACCACTCTGCTCCAGATCGCCGCCGCCCGGATGCATCCCACTAGCGGGAAGGCCGGGATCCTGGACGAGACGCTAGGCCGGGTGGACGTGTTCGAGCTCCGTCCGCGGATCGGCCTTTCCTCTGCGGCCCTGGCTACCCAGATCCCGGAACAGGAAAACGTGTTGAACGTCGTGGTCACCGCGGCCTACGGTGTGACCGGCCGCTGGCGTGAGGGATACGAGCGCGACGACGAGCGCCGGGCCTTCGGCCTTCTCAACGAATGGGGCATGGGTCCGCTGCTGAACCGCTCCTTCTCTTCGCTTTCCGAAGGCGAGCGCAAGCGCGTGCAGATCGCCCGGGCCCTCATGACCGACCCGGAGCTGCTCCTCCTCGACGAGCCGGCCGCCGGCCTGGACCTCGGCGGACGCGAAGAGCTCGTCCACAAACTCGGTGAACTCGCCCGTGACGAGGACGCCCCCGCCATGGTCCTCGTGACGCACCACCTTGAAGAAGTTCCGCCCGGATTCACCCACGCCATGCTGCTTCGCGACGGCGGGGTGGTTGCCGCAGGACCCATCGAGGAAGTCCTGACCGCGGAACATCTCAGCAACACCTTCGGCCTGCCCCTGGATGTGACCGAAAACGCCGGCCGATACACGGCCACCGCCCGCCGCTAGACCGGGGCAGCGAGAAGCAGTGGAGATCCTTAGCAGCATCCTGATCTTTTTCGCGGGCTTGTGGGCCGGAACCATCAACAGCGTTGTCGGCTCCGGCACCCTGGTGACGTTCCCGGTCCTCATCGCCCTGGGCTACGCGCCCGTCACGGCGACCATCAGCAACGCCATGGGGCTTGTGGCCGGCAACGTGACAGGGGCCTGGGGCTACCGACACGAACTCAGGGGCAGGGGCCGGCAACTGCTCAGGCTCTTGCCGGCGTCGCTGCTCGGCGGCATCACGGGTGCTTGGCTGCTGCTGCACCTTCCGGAAAAGGTCTTCTACTACGCCGCTCCCATCCTGATTGTGGTCGCGCTGCTCATGGTGCTCTTCCAGCCGAAACTCCAACGGTGGGTCCAGGACCGGGCCGGCAACCCGGAGCACGCCATCCACGACAAGCGGCACACCGTGATCCTGGTGGTGTTGGTGTACCTCGCGGGGGTCTACGGCGGCTACTTTGTCGCAGCCCAAGGCATCCTGCTCGTTGGCATTCTGGGTGTCTTCATGACCGGCACCATCCAGAACGCCAACGCGATGAAGAACATCCTGGTGCTGGCCGTCAACGTAGTGGCAGCCTGCTCCTACCTCTTGTTTGCCTTTGGCCGGATCGAATGGCCGGTGGTGGCAGTCATCGCGGTCAGTTCGTTGATCGGCGGTCTGGTGGGCTCCAAAGTGGGACGGCGTTTGAAGCCCCTCGCGCTGCGCATCGTGATCTTCGCGCTCGGCATCGTGGCCCTCGGGTTCATGATCGCCAACCTGCTGAAATAGGAACCCCGTGACTTTCCACTACCTCGAGTCGGCCGACGATCCGTGCGTTGCCGACTACACGCAATTGACGGATGTACACCTCCGCAAGCTCCGCGAGCCTGCTGAGGGCATGTACATCGCAGAGTCGTCACGGGTCCTGCGACGCGCCCTCGCGGCCGGGCACCAACCCCGTTCCTTCTTCCTGGCGGAGAAATGGTTGGAAGACCTCGACGACGTCTTCCAACAGTTCCCGGAGGTCCCGGTCTACATCGGCAAAGCTTCGCTGCTTGAGGAAATCACCGGATTCCACCTGCACCGCGGTGCCATGGCGGCCATGCATCGCCCCGCACCGGTGCCCCTCGAGGAACTTCTCGCCGATTGCGTTCGTGCACGAGGGCGATCAAGGATCGCAGTGCTTGAGGACCTTACCGACCATACAAATGTCGGAGCCGTGTTCAGGTCAGCCGCGGCCATTGGCGTCGACGCCGTGCTGGTGTCACCTCAGTGTGCCGATCCGTTGTACCGGCGCTCGATCAGGGTCAGCATGGGCACAGTTTTTCAGGTGCCGTGGACAAGGGTCGACCCGTGGCCAGCTAGCATCGAACAGCTGAAAGAGGCGGGCTACTTCGTGGCAGGCATGTCCCTGGGGGAGGGAGCCATCACTCTGGATGAGCTGGTGGCCCAGGATCATCAAAACCTGGTGCTGGTTTTCGGAACCGAAGGCGACGGGCTGAAGCCCGAGACAGATCAACTACTTGACGCCCGCGTGACGATTCCGATGATGAACGGCGTCGACTCGCTGAACGTTGCTGCGTCGTCGGCTGTCGCCTTCTACGCGACGAGGTAACGAATGGCACGAAGGAAAATCTGAGACGGGTCAGGGTGCCCAGACATGCATCTGACCGGGTCATTCGCTTGCTCGAGTCATCACCGCAGGGGATCGTCTTTGCGCCGTGCCGCCTGCTTCAGCTCGGCGATCCGCAGCCGAAGGAAAACAATGACGAGGACCAGGGCGTACACCGCCAGTCCAGCCAGCACGAACGTGACGATCGCGTACAGAACCCAATAACACTGAAGGCTGGACTTAAATTCACTGGTTCCCCCCAATAATCGTTAGCCCTAGGCTACGCGGGCGGGGACAGTTATCAGATCAGGTGGACGCCGCCCTCTGGCGTCACGTCGCTGTCACAGATCGGGCTCGGGTGGTGTCTTCATGTCATAGGACCCAGAACAGACCCGCAGGAGGAGTCATGACCAGCAGGATCCCGGCCGCAGAGATCACCGGTTTCTACGGCGCACTCATCAAGAAATTCAGCGCGAAGATGTTTGGCAAAGTCCCGGAATCGTTGGGCGTCATGTGGCACAACCAGCCCGTTCTCAAGGCATCCATGGGCTTCGGACAGAAGCTGCAGAAGTGGAACAGGTGTGACGAGTCGCTGAAGTCCTACGCGCACATGGCCGTGGCCTCACTCATCGGTTGTACGTGGTGCCTGGACTACAACTACTTCATGGCCCACAACCACGGCCTCGACCTGGAAAAGGCACAGCAGATCCCGCGCTGGCGTGATTCCGGGGTCTTCACGCCCCTGGAGCGGGACGTGCTGGAATATGCCGAAGCGATGAGTACGACCCCCGTAACGGTCACTGACGAGCTCGCTGCCCGGCTGCTGGAGCAGCTCGGCTCACCGGGCCTGGTTGAGCTGACCAGCGTTATCGGCTTTGCCAACCTCACGACCCGCGGCAACGTCGCCCTGGGCATTGAGTCCGAGGGTTTCGCGGATGCCTGTGGCTTGAAGCCGCTCGCGGCACGAAGCGGCGCGCGGTAGCGTGGCGGGCATGAGTAGCTCCGGCGCCGCCGACAGCTTGGACCTTTTCGTCACTCATCGCAGCCTGCTCTTCACCGTCGCCTACGAAATGCTTGGCTCCGCCGCCGATGCCGAGGACGTGGTGCAGGAGGCCTGGCTGCGGTGGTCTGACCTGGGCACCGGAGCCCGCGCGGAGGTGCGTGACCCGCGGGCCTATTTCGTCCGTATCGTCACCCGCCAAGCGCTCAACCGCCTCCGCACGCTGTCACGACGGCGGGAGGATTACGTCGGGGAATGGCTGCCCGAGCCCCTGCTCACCGTGCCGGATGTCGCCGAGGACGTGGAACTGGCCGAAAGCGTCTCGATCGCCATGCTCACCGTTCTCGAATCCCTCACCCCTGTGGAGCGGGCGGTCTTCGTACTACGGGAGGTTTTCGACGTGCCCTACGAGGAGATTGCCGAGGCCGTGGGCAAGTCAGCGGCCGCCGTGCGCCAGATCGTCAGCCGTGCGCGCTCTCATGTGGCCGCCCGCTGCCCCCGCATGCGCGTGGACCGCAGCGAGCAGCAGGAAGTCGTCGAACGGTTCCTGGCGGCGGTCACCACCGGGGATGTGCAGGGCTTGATGGATGTGTTGGCGCCGGACGTCGTACTCATCGCCGACGGCGGCGGCATCGCGCAGGCGGTTCGGGTGCCGGTGTACGGTGCGAAGAAGGTGACAAATCTGCTGCGGTCCTTCCCAGAGGCCGCGCTCAACCCGAAAATCGCTCTGCTTTGGCTCAACGGCGGCCTCGGCATCCGGATCGACGACGAAGCAGGCGGTCCGTCGCTCATCAGCCTGGTGGTGGAGGACGGCAGGATCGCGCGGATCTTCGCCATGCGTAACCCGGACAAGCTGGGCCACTTGGAGGAGGAGACCCAGTTGGTGCGCTAACCGCTCCGACCCTCCATTGCGATCTCGGCGCAAGTCGGCGTGGCCTCGTACAGCTGAAGTGGGATCCACCGCTCCACATGCGGACTTCTGAGACAAAGTGCAGCCTGATTCTTTGGCTGGGGTCTGCTGTCTCTTCGCCAACTCGAGCCCGCGATTCCGACCCGTCGAACACTAGACGGGCGAGCCAAGCAACAGCCGGCGCTCTGCCCCGGTCGGGCACGCCTGCGGCGCGAAGGGTCTGAGCGTCGTTATCCGGCTCATCCGATAGGTGGACCAGGCAAAACCGAATCGGCGCACAATCTAGTCCCAGAGGATGACGTTTCCGTCGACGCCGCAAAATAAAGTGAAAGACGGCTATCACCTTTGGCGTTGCTGATTCCAAGTCAATCAGAGGTTAGGGGACAACTTGATGAATGCACTGAAGAAGTTGCTCACGGGAACCGCGGCAGCGGCAGCTTCCGCGGACTTCTCCATGTCGATCCCGGACGGGTACGTCGCAGAACTCACCAACGACGGCGGCGTGCAGCTCCGCAACCAGTCCTCCCGCATCGTGATTCCATTCATCAGTGCCCCATGGGCACTCGACTCCAACGGCAAGAAGCTCCCGACGTCGTATACCGTCAACGGGTCCAAAATCACCCAGCACGTCAACACCAACGGTGCTGCCTATCCAATCGTCGCGGATCCCTCGATCCAGTGGATTCCATACCCGGTCGTCGCCATGTACGGCTGGGAGGCTGACACCATCAGCAACATCGGAAACGTCTGGCAGTCCAGCTCAGGGCTTCTCCTGTGGGGTTGCTACGGATTCAGGATTTGGAATCCTGGAGCCGGGGCCATACCCATGCCAGCCCGCGACTGCGCATAACGCACGAGGAGAAACATGCTTGTCTTCCGGTACATCTATAGTGCTGTATTCGTCTTCGCAATGTTCTGGGCGATCTTTCTCGAAGACCTCCCTGTCTTCGGGCGGCTCGTCTTCCCGCTCTTTGTGCTCATTCCTCTGATACTCAACGAAATACAGATCCAGAAGACGCGGAAGCTGAAAGCAGAACTCCGCTCACGCGAGGCAGAGTCCCTGCCGAACGACGTCCACCACGACTACAGGGAAGCAAACTAGCCAGGACACTTGCAGGCACTCCTGACAGGCGCGGCCAATGAGGAGACCGCCCCCGCGGCTGACCTCGGTTCGTTTGGCCCTGCGGTTTCCGCTATGATTGGTTGTTGGCCCGACCGCTGAAATTTGCAACATGGAAGCAACGGACCACCTCCATTCATACCTGGCAGCTGGCAAAATCCAGCTGCGTGAACAAAGGTCCCATTATGAAGTCTGATATCCACCCGAAGTACGAAGCTGTTGTATTCAACGACCTGGCTTCCGGCGTCAAGTTCCTGACCAAGTCCACCGTGTCTTCTTCCAAGACCATCGAGTGGGAAGACGGCAACACCTACCCGGTCATCGACGTCGAAATCTCCTCGGAGTCCCACCCGTTCTACACGGGCAAGCAGCGCATCATGGACTCTGCAGGCCGCGTCGAGCGCTTCAACGCTCGCTTCAAGGGCTTCGGCGGCAAGAAGTAATCAACTTCACCTCCAAGCTTCTGTGAAAGCCCGCACCCGCCGTATCTTCGGTGGCTACGGGCTTTTGCGTTTTCCGGCAGGATGGAAGCCATGACTTCCAGCATGGCTTTCGAGCAACCCGATCCCCTGCTCCACGGCGAATATAAGGTCCACGGCGGAAAGCTCGTGGTGGTCGACCTCGACGTCGTGGATGGGCAGTTCGCGCACGTCTCGCTCAGCGGAGACTTCTTCCTGGAACCGGACGAGGCCCTGCAGGACATCAACCGGGCGCTCACGGGCCTTCCGGAAAGTTCGACGCCGGCAGAGATTTCCGCTGCCGTCTCCGCCGCATTGCCCGCGGACGCTGTCCTGTTCGGCTTCTCTGCCGACGCCGTCGCCGTCGCTGTCCGCAGGGCGCTGTCCAAGGCGAGCGGGTGGGCGGACCACCAGTGGGAGGTCATCCCGCCGTCGGTCCTTCCCACCCACCTCAATGTAGCGCTGGACGAGGTCCTCACCGAACAGGTCGGGGCCGGGCTACGCAAGCCCACCCTGCGCTTCTGGGACTGGGAAGAGCCGTCGGTGGTAATCGGCAGCTTCCAGTCTTACCGCAACGAGGTGGATCCCGACGGCGTTGCTCGCCACGGCATCACGGTGGTCCGCCGCATCAGCGGCGGGGGAGCGATGTTCATGGAAGCGGGGAACTGCATCACCTATTCGCTCTATGTGCCACAGAGCCTCGTCGATGGCATCAGCTTCGCCGACTCCTACGCGTTCCTGGACGCGTGGGTCATGGCTGCCCTGGAAAAACTGGGCATTACCGCGTTCTACGTCCCGCTCAATGACATCGCCACCGAGCAGGGAAAGATCGGCGGTGCGGCGCAAAAGCGCCTCGCCAACGGCGGCATGCTGCATCATGTCACCATGAGCTACGACATCGACGCCGACAAGATGGTGGAGGTTCTGCGCATCGGCAAGGAAAAGCTTTCCGACAAAGGCACCCGCAGCGCAAAGAAGCGCGTGGATCCACTCCGGCGGCAAACCGGCCTGGCGCGGACGGACATCATCAAAGCCATGCAGGAAGTCTTCACCGAGCGCTACGGCGCCACGGAGTCCCGCATCACCGACGCTGAATTGGCGATAGCCCGGGAGCGGGTGCAGTCAAAGTTCGGTACTGAAGAATGGCTGCACCGTGTCCCTTAACTGCACCGTGTTCCTTAACTGCGGGTGTTCCCTCGTTAACCGGCCCGGTACGCGTCCACTGCCTGTTCCAGGACCGGACCGTAGAGCGGCCATGAATCGGCGGGAGCCGCCACGATGAGGACGCTGATGCCCTTACTCCCCGCTACGAGGCAAGCCATTTCCCGGTATTGGTTGTTGCCGACGCGGGTCACGTAGCTGTCCTCGACACAGGATCCCGTACCGCCAAGGAAAGCCATTCCGGATCGCTCGGCGATTTTGGTGGGCGACGAGGAGTTCTCGTCCGCCAAGTGATCGATCCTGAAGGTGCTCCAATTGTCCAGCGACTCGCTGCCCTGCCGGGGCGTGGCGTTGAAGTAGATCCGAAGTTCACCGGTTGAGGACGAGACAGCCGCGGACACGCTGCCCGGGTCGCTTTCCGCAGGACTCGCATCGGCAGGGACCGAAAGGACCCCGGTGCCATCCGGGAGGTCCATGGTTCTCCAGCCTGCCGGGGCCGGTGCCGCCGTGAACCACCCGAACGGCGCTTCCGCAGACTGCTCGGGGCGGGAACCCGGGCTTTGACCAGCGGAACTGCAAGCTGCGACGGCGATTATCGCAGCAGCCGTGCCCAAGGAGAGCCCGGCGGACAGTGCCGGTTTATTGCGAGGCGGCGTGCTAGCGGTTTCCATCGCCGTCGTCCGGTCCGCCGTTATCGTCGCCGTCGCGGTCGCCGCCATTGGGGTGCCGCGGGGTCGGCGGCGCCATGTGCGGTGGCGCCGGTACCGGCGGCGGGACCACGGCTGGCGGCGCTGGGGGTGGCGGAACGACGGCTGGCGCTGCGGGTGGAACCGTGGCTGGAACGACGGCGGGTGGGGCAGCAGGCGGCGCGACCGGCGTCGCCGTCGGCGCGGGTGACGGTGTGCTTGGGGCGGGCGTTGTACTCGCCGGCGGCCTTGCGGGCGCCGGAGCGGCAGGTTGTCCGCCGAAGCAGCCCCCGAGCAAAAGGCTGGCACCCAGCGCCGCGACGGCAAGCACGGGGCGAGGAATCTTCATGGTGACCGTCCTCAAGAAAGGCCCATGCGGAGCGCCGGGCTTTGCAACTAAAGACGATGCCGGCGATCCCCTTGGTTCAAGGCCAGCAGTCCACCCCGGGATCGCCGGCTCCTGCGTCAGCCCCGCTCGAGCGCCACAGCTTCCCGTTGCGGGGCACCGGCGGCTTGCGCCGCCAGGGCGCGGAACAAATGGCTTCGCTGCTCAATGACGATGCGTCGGAGCGCCCGCGGGGCTGACGTGTGGGTGCCTAGCCAATCGTCCGTGCGTCGAAGCACCGGATGATCTGCCGGCGCCATGCCGGCCTGAAGATCCTGGGCCGAGGGGAACAGCCCCCGGACAATCCGGCCCGCGATCTCGATGCTCCGGGACTGCCATATGTCTTCCAGGCAGTCGAAGTACGGTTCGGTGAAGCCGTCCAGGAGCCCGGACGGGGCAAGGGAGAAGCCTGCGATTGTCGCGCCCAGAATCTCGTTGGAGAGCCCGGTGTCGTTGACTGCGGCATTCCATGCGGCCGTCTTGACGTCGGCATCGGGACGGGCAGCCGCGGCCAGTGCATGGCCTTCGCGTCCGGAGGCGGTGTGGTCCAGGGCGAGTTCGGCATCCAATTCCGGGAGCGTGGCCGCTCCGTTCGCTGCCAATGCCTGCCACAGGCTCCATCGGAGATCCGCATCCACCGCCAGCCCGTCCACTACGACGTTGCCGGAGAGAATGCCGCGGAAGAATTCGACGTAGGCGCCATCATGCCGCGACAAGTCTGCCAGGGTCCTGGCCCACGCGAGTTGCTGGTCCGAACCCGGCCCGGAGCTTCGCAACCGCATCGCGCTGGCAGCCATCAGGCCCTCCCGGACCTCATCGCGCTGCGGAGCCGGTACGTAGCGCTCGACGGCGGTCACCGCGTTGCCGAGAACGTTGAGGAGGACGCCGATTCCTGGCTCGGCGGGCGCGAAGCGTTCGACGGCGGCGACGTACAGTGCCGCCGGGGTCACGGCGTCGCGAGCTGAATCCCATAAGGCTGTCCAGCACAATGCCCGGGCCATCGGATCGCTGATCCGGTCCAGGGAGGAACGTACTGTTGCTTCGGACCCCGCATCCAGGCGGACCTTCGCATAGCTGAGGTCGTCGTCGTTGACGAGAAGGAGGGCCGGGCGCTGCTTGCCGGCGAGTCCGCCCACGGTAGTGTCGGCGCCGTCGAGGTCGAGCTCGATGCCCTCGGTTCGGAACAACTGTCCGCCGTCGTCAAAGTTGTAAAGACCTATCCTGAGCCTATGCGGCCGGTGCTCCTGCTTGCCGGTGATGGGGTCCACGGAGTCCTGGCGCAGGGTGACCGCCGCCATGGCATCGCCGCTCCCGGAGATCTCGGCCGCAATGGTGGAGATCCCCGAGGTCTGCAGCCACTGCCGGGCCCAGGTTCCAAGGTCCCGGCCCGATGCCGTGCCCAGGGCTTCCAGGAGGTCGGTCAGCGAGGTGTTGCCGTATTCGTGATCCCTGAAGTAGCGTCGCGAGCCGGCAATGAACGCCTCGAACCCGACGTAGGCCACCAATTGCTTGAGGACGGAAGCGCCCTTTGCGTAGGTAATGCCATCGAAGTTCTGCTTGGCGGCTTCCAGGTCGGGAATGTCCGCCACGATGGGGTGGGTCGTGGGCAGCTGGTCCTGCACATAGGCCCAGGACTTGCGCTTGTTCGCAAAATTCACCCAGGCGGTGTCCCAGTCCGTGGCCTTGTCCACGCCGAGGGTGCCCATGTAGTCGGCGAAGGATTCCTTGAGCCAGAGGTCGTCCCACCAGGTCATGGTCACGAGGTCTCCGAACCACATGTGGGCCATCTCGTGCATGAGGGTGTTGGCGCGGGCTTGGTACTGGGCATCGGTGGCCCGTGAGGTGAAGACGTACTTCTCCGTGAAGGTGACCAAGCCGGGATTTTCCATCGCACCGAGGTTGTACTCCGGCACGAACGCCTGATCGTACTTGCCCCACGGGTAGGGGTAGTCGAAGAGATCGTTGAAGAAGTCCAGGCCGTTCTTCGTCAGCCGGAAAAGCTCCGCGGCGTCGAAGGACTCCTGCATGGATGCGCGGCAATAGAGCGCCAGCGGAACCTCAAGGCTGGTGCCGTCGTCGAGCGTCTTGCTCCAGCGGTCAGTAGCGCGGAAATAGGGACCGGCGAGGACGGTGGTGATATAGGTGGACATCCGCTTGGTGGTGGCGAAGTCCCAGCGGCTCGTAGCCGGGTCGCTGGTCAGTTGCGTCCGGGCAAGCTCTGCGCCGTTCGAAGCCACCTGCCAAGCGGAAGGCGCCATGACGTGGAAGGTGAATTCGGCCTTCAGGTCCGGCTGCTCGAAGTTCGCGAACACGCGGCGGGCATCCGCCGGTTCGTATTGCGTATAGAGGTAGCACTGCCCGTCGGCCGGATCGACGAAGCGGTGCATGCCCTCGCCGGATCGGCTGTAAAGGGCGGTTCCGGTGACCGTGACCTGATTTTCGGCCTGGAGATTGTTGAGGTGGATCCTGTCGCCGTCCACCACCTCGGCGACGTCGAGTCCTTTTCCATTGAGGAAGACGCTGTGCACGCCGCCGTGGATGAAATCCAGGAACGTGGAGGAACCAGGCTCCGCGGAGAAGTCAATGATGCTGCGGCTGGTGTACCCCGGCACGCCGGTATCTGCGGCTTCGCGGACGTCAAGGGAGACATCGTAGCTGTGGGTGCTGATCAGGGCTGAACGGGTGGCGGCTTCAGCGCGCGCCAAGTTGTGATTCGACACCCAGCTATCTAATCATGAGGAAGACTGCGCCCAGGCCCAAGATGGCGATAAGGAACCAGGAGCCAAGCGCGACTAGCGCGGCGCGGCCACCCGTGTGCAACAGCGTGCGGACGCGGACCGCCGAACCCAGCCCGAACAAGGCCGAGGCGAGCAGGATGTCCTGGAGCCCTCCTGCGGCGTCCAGCACGCCAGGACCGAGCCAGCCAACGGAACGGACGGCCACCATCGCGATGAACCCGAGCACGAAGAGAGGGACGATCGGCGGAAACTTACCGCCGTCGTCGTTCGCCTCCGTACCGTTGCGCGACTTCCGCCGCATGGACCATCGTTGCGCAAGGCCCGCCCCGGCCACGATGGGGGCCAGCAGGACCACCCTGGTCAGTTTCACGACGACGGCGAGCGCCAGCGCCACCGGACCGGCAGTCTGTGCAGTCGCGACTACCTGGCCGACGTCGTGCACGGAAGCCCCGGTCCAGGCGCCGAATTGTTCCGGGCTCAGGCCCAAGGGGTGCATGAGCAGGGGCAGGACGCCGATCGCGAGCGTGCCGCAAAGGGTCACCAGGGCAACCGGCAGGACGGTGTCCTGGTGTTTGATGCGGCGTACCGCGGCCATGGCTCCGATCGCGGAGGCACCGCAGATGGAGAAGCCGGTGGCTATCAGCAGGGCGCCCTCGCGGGGAAGCTTTACCAAGCGGGCCAGCCCATAGGTGCCCGCGAAACTGAGGAGCACGACGGCGGCAATCAGGACGAGAGCAAACCAGCCAAGGTCGAGGACATCGACAACGCTGACCTTCAGGCCCAACAGCACGATGCCCGCCCGCATGTGGTGCTTGCCGGCGAAGTCGAGGCCCGGGCGGGCGCGTCCGGCAGCCCAAGCCGCGGTGCCCGGTATATTTGCAGCTAACAAACCCAGCGCTACAGCGGCTGTCATGGCAGGGATGGGGGGAAGCAGGGCATGGACAATGAAGGCAAGTCCAGTGGCTGCCACTGCCATGACGATCCCGGCTCCCAATCGGGAGACCGGGGCCGGGAAACGATTGGAGTGCATTCGTCAACCTTGATGCATGCAGGCGCTGAAATGCGAACCGGGTTCACGCTTGGTGTCGCAACATGCAGAACGCGAAATGCGTTCGTAATCGAAAAGGTGATTGTCTGAATCCCATGTCAGAGCTATTCCGGGATTACTCCGAGGCCGCCGCCCGTTCCGGCGCCTACGACGAAATGTTCGCCCCAGGCACCGTTGCCCGAAAGTCCTACGGCCAGGTTGACGGCGCACTTCGCGAGCTTTCGCTTGCGGATGTGAGCGCGCGTGCCGAGTCGATGGCGCGGACCTTCTTGGACCGGGGCGTGACCTTCGATTATGCGGGGGAGGAGAGACCCTTCCCGCTGGATATCGTGCCGAGGGTGATTCCGGCTGACGAGTGGGGTGTCCTCGAGCGCGGGGTGGCGCAGCGGGTGCGGGCGCTGGAGGCTTTCCTGGACGATGTCTACGGGCGGATGGCGGTGGTCGCTGATGGCGTGGTGCCGCGGGCATTGGTGACCACGAGCGCGCATTTCCACCGTGCCGTGCACGGTTTCGAACCGGCCGGTGGCGTGCGGGTGCACGTGTCCGGTATCGACGTTGTCCGCGATGCGGCGGGCACCTTCCGGGTGCTGGAGGACAACGTCCGTGTGCCTTCCGGCGTGTCCTACGTGCTGGAGAACCGGCGGGCGATGGCGAAGGGTTTGCCGGAGGCGTTCGGGCAGCAGCACATCCGTCCGGTCGAGGAATACCCGCGGCGTCTGCTGTCGGCGTTGCGGAAGACGGCGCCGTCCGGGGTCGATGACCCCACGGTGGTGGTGCTTACCCCCGGTGTGTTCAACAGCGCCTACTTCGAACACACGCTGCTGGCCGGGTTGATGGGCGTTGAACTGGTCGAGGGCAGGGACCTGATCTGCCGCGGTAACCGGGTCTACATGCGCACCACGGCCGGTGAACAGCGGGTGGACGTGATCTACAAGCGGATCGACGACGAATTCCTGGATCCGCTGCAGTTCCGCTCCGATTCCATGCTCGGGTGTCCGGGACTCGTGAACGCGGCCCGGGCGGGCGGTGTGACGATCGCAAACGCCGTTGGAAACGGGGTGGCCGATGACAAGCTGGTCTATTCCTACGTGCCGGACCTGATCCGGTACTACCTGCACGAAGAGCCGGTGATCGCGAACGTGGAGACTTTCCGGCTGGAGGAGAAGGAAGCCCGGGAGCAGGTCCTGGACCGGCTCGAGGAACTCGTGGTCAAGCCGGTGGACGGTTCCGGGGGCAAGGGCCTGGTGATCGGTCCGGATGCTTCACGGGACGAGCTGGACGCCTTGCGGAGGCGGGTGCTGGCGGATCCGCGAGGCTGGATCGCGCAGCCGGTGCTGCAGCTTTCCACCGTGCCCACCCTCTCGGGAGACCGCTTCGGGCCCCGCCACGTGGACTTGCGTCCGTTCGCGGTCAACGACGGCGACGACGTCTGGGTGCTCCCGGGCGGGCTGACCCGGGTGGCACTGAAGGAGGGCTCGTTGATCGTGAACTCTTCCCAAGGCGGCGGTTCCAAGGACACGTGGGTACTCTCCGACTCCCCGCAACTGCCCGCCGTCGAACTGCCCCGTTCCTCCATCACGGTGCGTGAACAGGTCTCGGTCTGGCCCGTCGAAAGCAACTGGCGGGACCGCCAATCGGACCAGCAGCAGTGATCCGTCACGCTATGGTGCCGGAGCAGGATACATTCATCGTCACAACGCAGGACCCGAAGGAGGCACAGCCCCATGCTGAGCCGTATTGCTGAATCCCTTTTCTGGATCGGCCGTTACGTGGAGCGGGCCGACGGAACGGCCAGAATCCTGGACGTCCATCTAGAACGCCTAAACCACCTTCCGCTCGAGGAGCAACGCAGTGTGGCGAGGGAACTCCTGGCTGTCATGGGAGCCCGGCCACAGAGCGAGGAATTCGGCTTGCCGGAGCTGCTGCACGCCCTCGCCTACGACAAGACGAGTGCCACCTCGATTGCCGGGTCCCTGGGGGCCGCGCGTGAAAATGCGCGGCGCGCGCGCGAGACTGTGTCCTCGTCATTGTGGGAGAGCCTCAACACCACCTATTACGGGCTGAACCAGCACCGTAAGGACGTCGTGGGTACGTACCGCTTCTGCAACTGGGTCCTGGAACGCACCGCAATGGTCAGGGGACTCGCGGACACTACGGTGAGCCACGACGAAAGCTGGCTCTTCCTGGTCCTCGGCCGCTCGCTCGAACGCGCCGACATGACCGCGCGGATGCTCTCCACCCGGGATGTGCTCTCCGCCGGAATGTCCTGGGTGAACATGTTGCGTTGCGCCGGCGCCTACGAGTCGTTCCTTCGGACCCGCCGTGCGGCGTTCGGAGACCAACACGCCGCGGAGTTCCTCCTGCTGGACCGTTTGTTTCCCCGCTCCATCGTCTTCGCCCTGCGCGACGCCGACGAATGCCTGGCCAAGCTGGATCCCTCCGCCCAGCGGGTGGGCTTCATCAACGACGCCCGTCGGATCGTCGGCCAGGCCCGTACCTTCCTTGAGTTCCATCGCACGGACGATCTCATGTCCGAGCTGCCCGAGCACATGGACCGGGTGCAGAAAGCCGTCACGCAGGCCTCCGACGCGATTTCCCGTAAGTACTTCAATCAGGCGGATGAACTGGCCTGGGTGGGAGAAGTTTCATGACCCGGCTGAGCATCGTCCACAAGACGGCCTACAAATACAACCGCCGAGTGACCCTGTCGTACAACGAGGCACGCATGACCCCGTTGACCGATCCGCAACAGGTGGTGCTTGAATCCTCGCTGAAGATCACGCCGTCGCAAGCTGCCGTGAGCACCTACCGTGACTATTGGGGCACCCGCGTCACCGCCTTCGATATGCAGATGCCGCACGAGCGCCTCGAAGTGGTGGCAACCACCACCGTTGAGGTCCACCGGGTGGAGCGGGTCGCCCTGGACGACGAGATTGTGGGCTGGGATGTGATGGCTTCCGACGAGATCCGGGACCAGTTCAGCGACTGGCTGCCCCAGTCGCAGCTCACGGGTCCGGGGGAGGAAGTCCTCGGCATCATTCCCGCCGTCGTCGCCGGCAAGAATCCGCACGAGACAGCCATGGCCATTTTCGAATGGATGCGCGGCGAAATGAGCTATGTGAAGGGCACCACGGGCGTCACCACCAACGCCGAAGAAGCCTGGAACCAGCGTCAAGGAGTCTGCCAGGACCTGGCCCACTTGGCTATCGGCTCACTCCGCAGCTGCGGCATCCCGGCCCGGTACGTGTCCGGGTACATCCATCCGCGGCCCACGGCAGAGATCGGCGAAACCGTCGCGGGCCAATCCCACGCGTGGCTGGAATGGTGGGACGGCGAATGGCGCAGCTGGGATCCCACCAACCACAAGCCTGCCGGAGATCTCCACGTCACCGTGGCGCGGGGCCGGGATTACCGGGATGTTCCGCCCTTGAAGGGGATCTTGTCCGGGGGCGGCGGCTCAGGCCTCACCGTCACTGTCGAGATAACCCGGCTCACTTAGCAGGACCGCGGCCCTCCGCCTGGATTTACCAGGGGGAGGGCTTGTAGTCCTTCAGGAAGACGCCGTACTGGTCTTCGCCGTTTTCGCCCATGACGATGGGATCGTAGACACGCGCCGCTCCATCCACGAGGTCGAGCGGTGCGTGGAAGCCTTCCTCCATGAGCCGCACTTTGGTGTAATGCGGGCGTTCGTCCGTGATCCATCCGGTGTCGACGGCGGTCATCAGGATCCCGTCGCTGTCCAGCATCTCTTGCGCACTGGTCCGCGTCATCATGTTCAACGAGGCCTTTGCCATGTTTGTGTGCGGGTGCCCGGGGCCCTTGTAGGCGCGGGAGAACTGCCCTTCCATGGCCGAGACGTTCACGATGTACTTCCTGCGTGCGGTGGAACGCTTCATGGCCCCTCGGAGTCGGCTGACCAAGAGGAACGGCGCCGTGACGTTGCAGAGTTGAACCTCGAGCATCTCCAGCGGATCTACTTCGTCCACCACCTGGGTCCAGCTATTGATGGCCGCGAGGTCCGGAACCAGGCCGCCGGCATCGATCGCGGTGCCTGTCGCTATCCGCTCCAACGACGCGGAGCCCGTGGACAGCGCGAGCGAGGTAATCGCATCTCCCGCGAGCACGGGATGTTCCGTGACGCTGTGGGTGATGGCCAACGGGTGTTTGTCGTGGGCATGCCCGAAGGTGACGAGTTCGGGGCCGCCGTTGGCTGCCTCCAAGGCCTCAGGCAGCGGCTCGTCCTCGGCATCGACCAAGGGCTTGTACGCATTCCCCGAACGCCGGACGGTCTGGGCGGCGTTGTTGATGATGATATCGAGCGGGCCGGCTTCGTTGAGGGAATCGGTGAGGGCCATGACCTGTGAGGGGTCCCGGAGGTCGATGCCCACAATCCTGAGCCGGTGCAACCAGTCAGCACTGTCTTCCATGGCGGCGAAGCGTCGTGCCGCGTCTTTGGGGAAGCGGGTGGTGATCGTCGTGTGTGCGCCGTCGCGGAGCAAGCGGAGGGCGATGTACATGCCGATCTTGGCGCGCCCGCCCGTGAGGAGGGCGCGGCGTCCGCTGAGGTCGGTACGGGCATCGCGCTTGCTGTGGCTGAAGGCCGCACATTCCGGGCACAACTGGTGGTAGAACGCGTCTACCTGCGTGTAGTGCTGCTTGCAGATGTAGCAGGGCCTGGACCGGATGAGGTGGCCGGCGATTTCGCCCGTCGCCGAGGTTGCCAGCTTGTTGCCGCGGGTTTCGTCGTCGATCCTGTCCGGGGCCGCGGTGGCGGTCAGTGCGATGACGGCGCGGTCGGCTTCCGCGATCTCGTCCCGTTTGGTGACCCGGCGATGCCGTTTGACGGCTTTGAACATCTTTCCCGTGGCGCGACGGATTGCGACGTAGTCCGGGTGCTCCTCGTCGTAGGCGTGGATGGTGTTCAAGACCTTGAGGCAGGCCTGGATCTCTTCAGGCGTCAAATCGGCGGGGCTCATTGGGTCAATTTTACAGGGTCAGGCACAGCAAAGCCTCCCGGGCAACAGAGGCTGGAGGCCTGCTGTCGGCCGGGAGGCCGGGGGCTATCCTGGTTCCGGTGTTCCGGGTCAGACCTCTACCGAGTCCGCCTGGATTTTCGTGACCTGCTCCGCGGAGTCCCTGATGTCGGGGAACTTCTCCGTGGCAGCCTTGATTGCTTCCGGCACCGAGCGGCGGTACTCGGCAGCCAGGGCAAGCTCGGAACCGTCAGGCTCCGGTACTACCTGACCCTTGGCGAGTACGGTGATTCCGGATTCGGTGACCTTGAAGCCGCGCGCGCGGTCGAGGTCGGCATCCAATCCAATGGCGGCCCCGGCAGGAACCTTCACGTTCTTGTCGATGATGGCCCGCTTGATGACGGCGCCTTCACCGATGCGCACCTTGTCCATCAGCACCGAGTCCTGGATCCTGCTGGCCGGTCCAACGTAGACATCGTTGGAGAGGACGGACCCTTCCACGATTCCTCCGGAGATCACCGAGCCGCTGGCCACGATGGAGTCCAAAGCGGTGCCGACCGTGTTGTTGTCTCCCCGGACGAACTTGGCCGGCGGAGAGATGCTCTGCCGCGTGTAGATGGGCCATTCCGAGTTGTACAGGTTGAACACGGGGACCGGGGAAATCAGGTCCATGTGGGCGTCATAGAACGAATCGATGGTTCCAACGTCACGCCAGTAGGTGCGGTCGCGGTCGGTGGATCCGGGAATGTCGTTGAGCGTGAAGTCGTAGACGCCGGCCTCACCCTGGGACACGAAATAGGGGATGATGTCGCCGCCCATGTCGTGCTTGGTGTCCAAGCGCTCCGCGTCGATGCGAAGTGCTTCCACCAGGGCATCGGCGTCAAAGACATAGTTGCCCATGGAAGCAAGGAACTGCGAGGGATCGGCGGCGAGGCCTTCCGTTTCAGCGGGCTTTTCCACGAACGCCGAGATCTTCTGGGGATCGTTCTTGTCGACCTCGATGACGCCGAACTGGTTGGCCATGTTCAGCGGCTGGCGGACGGCCGCAACCGTGGCCTTGGCTCCGCTCGCAACGTGCTGTTGAACCATTTGCTGGAAGTCCATGCGGTAGACGTGGTCCGCTCCGACAACCACCACAATGTCCGGGTTGGCGTCGTGAATCAGGTTCAGGGACTGGTAGATGGCATTCGCGCTGCCGAGGAACCAGCTCTTGCCCACGCGCTGCTGGGCCGGAACCGAGGCGACATATCTTCCCAGCTGGGTGGACATCCGCCAGGTCTCGGAGATGTGGCGGTCAAGACTGTGCGACTTGTACTGGGTCAGCACCACGATCTGGAGGTACCCGGAATTGACCAGATTCGAGAGAGCGAAATCGATCAACCGATAGCCCCCCGCAAACGGCACCGCAGGTTTTGCCCTGTCTGCCGTCAATGGCATAAGGCGGTTTCCTTCGCCGCCTGCCAACACAATTGACAATACTTTCTTCAACGCCATGGTGTTTGCTCTCCCTGTACGTCTTTGTAGCCCCCGAAAAAAGCCCGGGTTGCCGGACCCTTTCACACTAGAACACATACTCCGGAAGGACTACGTTAGGTAGCGTGCGCGTAGACATTGTGACTAAAGAGTTTCCACCCGAAATCTATGGCGGGGCCGGTGTGCATGTTGCCGAGCTCAGCCGCGTCTTGGCGAAGCACGTGGATCTGCAGGTGCGTGCCTTTGGCGCGCCCCGTGATGCGGACTTCCACGGGGCAACGGTGACGTCGTATTCCACACCGGATGATCTGGGCGCGGCCAATGCCGCTGTCCAGACCCTTGGCGTGGATTTGCGCATCGTGCCGGACATCGCCGGAGCGGACCTGGTCCATTCCCATACCTGGTACGCCAACATGGCCGGCCACCTGGCGTCCCTGTTGCATGGGATACCCCACGTGCTCAGCGCACATAGCCTGGAGCCGTTGC
This sequence comes from Arthrobacter sp. S2(2024), assembly GCF_036662515.1. Classification (NCBI taxonomy): domain Bacteria; kingdom Bacillati; phylum Actinomycetota; class Actinomycetes; order Micrococcales; family Micrococcaceae; genus Arthrobacter; species Arthrobacter sp. S2(2024). Next base: position 188,678 of record NZ_JAYKZI010000003.1, read on the forward strand.
GCCCATGGAAAGCGGAGCAGTTGGGTGGCGGCTACGCGTTGTCCTCATGGGTTGAAAAAACCGCCTATGAGGCTGCCGCCGCTATCATCGCCGTCTCGGAAGGCATGCGGAAGGACATCCTGCGCAGCTATCCGAACGTGGATCCCGCCAAGGTCCGCGTCGTCCACAACGGCATCGACGTCGACATGTGGCAGCCGGACGAAGGCGAAGACGCAATCCGTGCCCTCGGCATCGACCCCGCCAAGCCGAGTGTGGTCTTCGTCGGGCGCAACACCCGGCAGAAGGGCGTTCCTTACCTCCTGAAGGCTGCGGCCAGCCTGCCCGACGATGTGCAGCTTGTGCTGTGCTTGGGCGCGGCGGACACTCCGGAACTCGCGGCCGAAACGGCCCGGCTCATCGAGGAATTGCAGGGCAAGCGCGAAGGTGTCCTGGTCATCGAACGCATGCTTCCGCGGCATGAGCTCATCCAGGTCCTCAGCCATGCCACGGCCTTCGCCTGCCCGTCGATCTACGAACCCCTCGGCATCGTCAACCTTGAGGCCATGGCATGTGGCGCAGCCGTGGTGGCCAGCGCTACGGGCGGCATCCCCGAAGTGGTTCAGCACGGTGAAACAGGACTGCTGGTGGAACTGGAGCAGGTCACGGACGGTACCGGCACCCCGCTGGATCCCGAAAAGTTCGTCGCAGATTTCGCCGCCGCCCTCAACGAGGTGGTGTCCGATCCTGCGCGAGCCAAGGTCATGGGCGCCGCGGGCCGCGTCCGGGCGGAGGAACACTTTTCCTGGGAATCGATCACCGAAACAACCCTTGAGGTCTATCGCTCGGTCCTCACCCAGTAGCCCACCAGCCCAACTGACTCGCAGTAAGTGTCGTTATGAGGGCTCATAACGACAACAAATGCGAGTCAGTTGGGGAAGAACGACGGCGGCGCCGCACTCCCGCTGAGGGGTGCGGCGCCGCCGTCGTTAAAGGATTCGGCAGATGTTCACCGGCCGGTCACGGCAGGATGCTAGCTGGATTTTCTTCCCTTCAAGGCGAGGAGGCTCTTCTCCTCGGCGGGTGCCTCGCCGCTTGCCCTCTGCGCCTGGAAGTAGACCCGGGCTTCGTCCTGGCGTTCCTTCTCGGCCCCCGAGGCGATGGCCGCCCGCAAGTGCTCCGGACCGTAGCCGAAGGAATCGACCAGGTCCAGGGCGTGGGGACGGATCTTGACGAGCAGCCTGTTGATGTAGGCCCCCACAGTGCGTCCGCGCTGCATGGAGAGGCGGCCGTTCATGAGGTACCAGGACAAGTGCTTCTCAATGAGCGAAAGGCCGAACAGGTCGCGGAGCCAGGTCAGCACTCGCAAGGTGCCCGGATCGCCGACCTTGCCAAGGGCTTCCGTGAACGCTTCCCATTGCAGTAGCTCGGCGTGGGCCTGGGCGGCTTCAATCAGATCGTCCTGGTGCTGGTTGAACAGGGCGGCGCCTTGGTGCTGCGGAAGCTTGTTCGCACCCTTGAGCGCCGAACCGACCTCCGCCACCATGGACTGCACCCGGTCCGTCAGGAGCGTGCGTTGGCCTTCCTCGTCCCGCAGGGCCAAAGCAGCCTTCTGGACTGATCCGGTGTCCGCCACGAACTGCGCCACTTGCCGCAGGCCGGTCCGGTTGATGGCGACGTCGGCAGCCTGGGCAGCGACGAAGCGGGCCAGCACGCCAAAGTCGACATTGCGGAACTCTTTGGCATAGTCCGCCAGGAGGCGCTTAGCCACGAGCTGCAGAAGCACGGTGTTGTCACCTTCGAAAGTGGCATAGACGTCCAGGTCCGCACGCAGCGAGGCGAATCGGTTCTCGATCAGGAATCCGGCGCCGCCGCAGGCCTCGCGGCACTCTTGCAGGGTGTCGAGGGCGTGCCAGGTGCTCATGGGCTTGAGGGCGGCGGCCAGGGTCTCGAGGTCCTGGCGGTCGGCGTCAGTGTCGTGCCGGCCGGAGAAGACGTCGTCGAACTTTTCGAGCAGCTGCTCATGCGCGAAGCTCGCCGCAACGGTGGTGGCAAGGCGAGTGAACAAGCGGCGCTGGTGCCGCTGGTAGTCCAGCAGTACTTCCTCGTCCGTGGGGGATGAGGCGTTGAACTGGCGCCGTTCGGCGGCGTACCGGATGGCTGTCGTCAAGGCCACCTTGCTGGCTGCGACTGCGGCTCCGTCGAGGGAGACCCGGCCTTGCACCAAAGTGCCGAGCATCGTGAAGAAGCGCCGTCCCGGGCTGGCGATCGGCGAGGTGTATTCGCCGTCGGGGGCGACGTTGCCGTAACGGTTGAGCAGGCTGGTGCGCGGGACGCGGACGTCGGTGAAGTGGAGGCGGCCGTTGTCGATCCCGTTGAGCCCGCCCTTGATGCCGTCGTCCTCGCCGCCGATTCCGGGCAGGAACTCTTTGGTGTCCGGGTCCCTCAGCTCGACATAGAACGCGTGGACGCCATGGTTCACATTGCGGGTGACCAGTTGGGCGAATACGACGGCGGCCAGGCCATCCTCGGCTGCGTTGCCGATGTAGTCCTTCCACGCGGCGCGGAACGGAGTGTTGATGACGAACTCCTGGGTGGCCTCGTCGTAGGTGGCCGTGGTGGCAATGCTCGCAACATCGGAGCCGTGCCCGGTTTCGGTCATGGCGAAGCAGCCGGGGATCTCCAGGCTCATGATCCCGGGCAGCCATTTGTCCTGGTGCTCTTTCGTGCCGAGGTGCATCACGGCTGAACCGAAGAGGCCCCACTGGACGCCGGCCTTGATCTGCAGTGATGGATCGGCAGTGACGAGCTCCTCGAAGCCGGCGATGTTGCCGCCGTGGTCATCCGAACCGCCCAGGCTGGTGGGGAAAGCCCGGTGCACGGCGTTGTTGTCCACGAGGTACTTGAGCTGCCCGAAGACGCGCTTGCGGTGCTCGGTATGCGTCAAGCCTTCGATCTTGTGCACCTCGGGGCGGCCCGCGAGGTCACGTGCCGTGTGCCGGATGTGGGCCCACTTGCCGAGCAGCAGTTCGCCAAGGGCCGCTACGTCCACCGTGGGGGCGGGCTCAACTGGCTGTGTGGTTGCAGCCGTTTCCGCGGCCACCCGGTTGCTGGAGGAGGTGCGGTCCACTACTTCAGTCATGGTCATTCCTTCTTTGGTTCCGAACAACGTGGAGTCATTGCTGATATTCAGGGGAGTTGATCTTGAGTTCCGGGGCGATTCCCACGCACAGCCAATCGGTGATCCGGGCCGCCATGGTTTCCTGGTCGGGCTTAGCGGGGGAGGCGGGACTGCCGAGCCACCTCTCGCCGGCATTGCGGACAAGCCCGATGGCGGCGGTGGGCCAGTAGTCGATCAACGCTTCCTTTTCCGCCCCCAGGTGTTCCCGCATGGGCCTGGCGATCATGGCGCTGATTGATTCGAAGAAGTGGCCAAGGGCTCCCGAAGCTGCGATGGCGTCTTGCGCCGATGGTTCCCCTTGCGAGAGCCGCGTGATGAACGCGTAGACGGCGGGGCTGGACTCCGCCATCTGCAGGTACGCGGAAACCATGGCGAACAGGCCTTCGCGGGGAGTTTGAGCGCTTTCTGCCGCTTCCTTCATTCGTCGTTGCATTTGTCCGAGGACTACTTCGCCCATGGCTTGCTGCAAGCCGGCTTTGTCCCCGAAATAGCGGTAGTACACCGACTTGGAGGTGCTGGCCGCGGTCGCGATGTCCTCCATGGAGGCGTCGCTGCCCAGTGCATGGACGGCTTTGCGGGCGGCCTTGATGAGTTCCCGCCGGCGTTCTTCGCGGTGGACCTGCCAGCGGGCGGCACGGCCGTCGACGGCGGGAGCCTCGCTGTCCGCGGGGGGCGGGGTCACGGCGTCGCGGTCGGCGGGAAGTCCTGGGCTGGGGATGTTCACGATACTCAGCGTATCAGGTACGCTGGGTATCAGTAACCCGATGTGATCTAAGGAGCAACGCATGCCTGCAGCAGCACATTCCGCGAGCGCGCCACACGAATCCCCGGTAGCCCCGGGTACAGTCCGCAAGGCAGTGGTGGTTGGCGGGAACAGGATCCCCTTTGCCCGTACCGGGGGCGCCTACACCAAATCCTCGAACCAGGACATGCTGACGGCTGCACTGGACGGGCTGATCGCACGCTTCGGCCTTCAGGAGGAACGGATCGGTGAAGTCGCAGCCGGAGCTGTCCTGAAGCACTCCCGCGACTTCAACCTGACACGCGGAGCGGTGCTTGGCTCGGCCCTTTCGCCGGAGACACCCGCCTACGATCTCCAGCAGGCGTGCGCCACCGGCCTTGAAACCGTCCTGGGCCTCGCCAACAAGATCAAGCTTGGCCAGATCGACTCGGCCATCGCCGGCGGCGTCGACTCTGCCTCCGATGCCCCGATTGCCGTCAGCGAGGGCCTCCGCGAGGTCCTGCTCGACCTCAATCGCGCCAAGTCCCTGCCCGATCGGCTCAAGGTCCTCTCGCGGCTGCGTCCCAAGGACCTCGCCCCGGATGCTCCAAACACAGGGGAACCGCGTACCGGCCTCTCGATGGGAGAACACCAGGCGCTGACCACGGCCCAATGGAAGATCAGCCGCGAAGCCCAGGACGAGATCGCGTTCAACAGCCACCACAACCTCGCCGCGGCCTACGATCGTGGCTTCTTCGATGACCTCGTCACTCCATACCGCGGGCTGAGCCGTGATTCGAACCTCCGGCCCGATACGTCCATGGAGAAGTTGGCCACCCTCAAGCCCGTCTTCGGCAAGAGCCTTGGCGCGGAGGCCACCATGACGGCCGGCAACTCGACTCCGCTCACGGACGGCGCCTCCACGGTGCTCCTCGGCACTGAGGACTGGGCTGACGCCCGTGGCCTGCCCAAGCTGGCCGTCGTCGTTGACGGAGAGGCGGCCGCCGTCGATTTCGTCCACGGCAAGGACGGACTCCTCATGGCCCCGGCCTTTGCGGTACCGCGACTCCTCGCACGCAACGGGCTGTCCTTCGAAGACATCGACTTCTTCGAAATCCACGAAGCCTTCGCGGGCACCGTCCTGAGCACGCTCGCCGCATGGGAAGACGAGGAATTCGGCCGAACCAGGCTGGGACTGGACGGTGCGTTCGGCAAGATCGACCGCGCCAAGCTCAACGTCAATGGCTCGTCCCTCGCCGCCGGACATCCTTTTGCCGCCACTGGAGGACGCATCGTGGCTTCGCTGGCGAAGATGCTCCACGACAACGGCCCGGTTGACGGCCGCCCTGCGCGCGGACTCATTTCCATCTGCGCTGCCGGAGGGCAGGGCGTCGTCGCGATCCTCGAGGCCTACTCCGCTCCGGAAGGTCGGTAACCGGCATGACGGACAAATACACGCAGTTTGTCAGCCACGGGATCGGCAAGGACCTGGCCAAAAAGCTCGGACTGCCCCAACCTGCCGTGCTCCGGAGGTACAAAGAGGGAGAGCCGCTGGTTCCGGGTCCGGTCCTGGTACTCGGGAGCGGCAACGGCAGAACCGCCGGCTCCGACGACTTGGCTGCCGCCCTGGCGGGCTGGGGCCTCGACGTTCGGCGTTCCGCCTTGCCCAAGGAAAAGCTGGGTGCGATCGTCCTGGTGCTTGACGCCGTCGAGCATCCGGAAGAGCTTGCCGGACCGGTTCTCACTGCGGCTCCGTCGCTCCGCGATTTGGCCCCCGGCGCGCGGGTGGTCACGATCTCCCGCACCTCCGCGTCCGCTGCCACCCCGGCTGTTGCCGCCGGCCGTCAAGGCGTCGACGGGCTGCTGCGTTCGCTCGCCAAGGAACTCCGGGCGGGTGCCACGGCCAACGGCATTCTCCTCGGGGACGGTGCCGGCACCACGAGCCCGAGCACGCTCGGCGCGCTGCGCTTCTTCCTGTCCGGCCGGTCCGCGTTCGTGGATGGTCAGTTCCTGACCGTCACCTCAGGCGCCGGCCAACTTTCCGCCGACCCCGACAAGCCCTTGGCCGGGAAGGTCGCCGTCGTGACGGGAGCCGCCCGTGGGATCGGCGCGGCGATCGCACGGACGCTGCACCGGGACGGCGCCCGGCTCGTGGTGGTGGATATTCCCGCGGCGGGTGACCACCTCGCCGCCGTCGCCAACGAGGTTCATGGCACTGCCCTGCAATTGGACATCACGGCCGGGGACGCCGGGAGGCGGATCATCGACCACGCCGTGGAACGCCATGGCGCGCTGGACATCGTCATCCACAACGCGGGTATTACCCGGGACAAGCTCCTGGCCAACATGGATGAGGGCCGCTGGAATTCCGTCATCGGCGTGAACATCGCCTCGCAGTTGAGAATCAACGAGGCACTCCTTGGTGCGGACCAGCTCCACAAAACCCCGCGGATCGTATCCGTGGCCTCCACGAGCGGCATCGCGGGCAACCGCGGTCAGACAAACTACGCCGCATCCAAAGGGGGAGTGCTCGGCATGGTGAGGGCCACGGCACCCTTGCTGGCTGAACGCGGCAGTTCCATCAACGCCGTCGCGCCCGGCTTCATAGAGACAGAAATGACCGCCCGGATCCCCTTCGCCACCCGGGAAGTAGCCCGCAGGCTTAATTCGCTGCAGCAGGGAGGCCTGCCCGGCGACGTGGCAGAGGCAATCGCGTTCCTGGCATCGGACGAGGCCGGTGGAATCACGGGAGAAGTGCTCAGGGTCTGTGGACAGAACCTGGTGGGTGCATGACTACGGAACAACCGCTCATCCTGGGGGAACTGCCGTCCCTCTCTAAGCTGTATGTGAACGCGGCGGCGACGGCGGCACGGCGGAGGGTGATGGGGTTCCAGGCAGCCACCGCGCTGCCCCACGGGAGCCACGAGGTCCGCGGGGTGCGGGCCGACGTCGCGAACCTCACCGCCTACCAGCACCTGATCGGCGAGACAGCGAGTGACGCACTGCCGGCGGGCTTCATCCATGCCCTTGCGTTCCCGGTTGCCATGAGCGTGCTTAACCGGGACGACTTCCCGCTTCCCTTGCTGGGGATGATCCATTTGAAGAACCATGTGGAGCAATTGCGGGCAGTCCAGTTCAGTGAGCCGCTCGACGTCCGGTCCTGGGCAGAGCACATGCGCGGCCACAGGGCTGGAACCCAGCTGGACGTCGTCGCCGAAGTCCGGTCAAGCAACGGCGGGGCCTTGCTCTGGCGCGGCGTCTCGACGTACCTCGCCAAGGGGGTCTTCCTTCCGGGAGTCGACAAGGCCGCCGCGGCCGCCGCTCCACCGGAGTTCAGGGCGCCCGCACCAACCGCCGTCTGGCAGCTCGGAGTGGATACCGGCCGCCTGTACGCCGCCGTATCCGGGGACTTCAATCCGATCCACTTGAGCCTGCTCTCGGCCAAGGCGTTGGGCCTGCCGCGGTCGATCGCGCACGGCATGTACCTTGCGTCCCGGGCCTTGGCTGACGTGGGCTCGGTGAAGTCGGAAGCGTTCCGGTGGGACGTGAACTTCGAGGCGCCGGTGTTCCTTCCGGCGCGGGTGGCCCTGGAAATCGGCACGGTCCACTCCGCGTCAGGCTCGTGGGAGCGTTCGGACTACGTGGCCTGGAACCCGCGAAGCGGCAGGAGGCACTTCAGCGGATCCGTGACGGCGCTGTAGGGCGCCGGTTTCGGGTTCCAGGTTCAGGGGCAAGCTTCAGGGTCACGGTCCAGGGTCCAACAACAGCTACGACGACGGCGGTCACCCACGCGGGCGGCCGCCGTCGTCGCGCCTGACGGAGCCGGATTCAGAGCCGGGTCCCGGAGCCGGGCTCGACGGCGGATTCATTACCGGTGGTGAATTCCCAGTAATGCAATTTAATAAATGTGATGAACGCCGCATTAGCGTCCGAAAAGGCAAATTCAGGTTAAACAAACAAGGCCTGGAATTCTCAGAATTCCAGGCCTTGCAATTGTGCGCGGAGGGGGACTTGAACCCCCACCCCCTTTCGAGGACTAGCACCTCAAGCTAGCGCGTCTGCCATTCCGCCACCCGCGCAGGTGGTGTTCGGAGCGTTCGTTCTGCGCCTCTCGGCGCTTCTCTTTCCTCCGAAGCAGCGAGAAAAACTCTAACACGGTTTCTGGGAAATAAAAAAACCGGAGCTCGAGACGGCGCTGTCAACGGCAATTGGGCCTCGCCAATCCGCGCCAAAACGCGGGAAAGCGCGCGGCCAAACGGGCATGCGGTGGGTAGGCTGAGGGAAGCGCGCGGGGAGCGTCCGCACCATCTGCCTTCCCGCCGGAGTACGTCCATCCCAGCCAGCAAGGAGAGTTCCATGACTGATATCCGACCCGAGGACGAAGTAGTCCGGATCTGCCAGGAACTCATCCGCATAGACACCTCGAACTTCGGTGACGATTCCGGTCCTGGCGAACGCGCCGCAGCGGAATACACGGCGGCGCTTATTAATGAAGTTGGATTGGACGCGGAAATCTTCGAGTCGGCTCCGGGCCGGGCCAATGTTGTCACGCGCATGGCCGGGGAGGACCCCTCGGCCGGCGCCCTGGTGGTGCACGGCCACCTCGACGTGGTTCCGGCGCTCAAGGACCAGTGGTCCGTGGATCCCTTCAGCGGCGAACTCAAGGATGGACTCATCTGGGGACGCGGCGCCGTGGACATGAAGGACATGGACGCCATGATCCTCGCGGTCATGCGTGACTTCGCCCGGACGGGACGCAAGCCCAAGCGCGACATCATCTTTGCCTTCTTCGCCGACGAGGAAGCCGGGGGCAACCACGGCGCGCGCTACGCCGTCGGGCATCGCAGGGAACTCTTCGACGGCGCAACGGAAGCGATCTCCGAGGTAGGTGGGTTCTCGGCCACCATCGGGGGCCAGCGCACCTACCTGCTGCAGACCGCGGAGAAGGGACTTTCCTGGCTGCGCCTCGTGGCCCACGGCCGTGCCGGGCACGGCTCGCAAATCAACACCGACAACGCGATCACCCGCCTGGCCGGGGCAGTCACGAGGATCGGCGAATACCCCTGGCCGATTGAGCTGACCCCCACTACCCGTCAGTTCCTCTACGGCGTGACGGAACTGACCGGCGTCGAGTTCGATCCGGACAATCCCGAGGCCCTGCTGAAGGAACTCGGCACCGTCGCCCGCTTCGTCGGAGCCACCCTTCAAAACACCTCGAACCCCACGCTGCTGAGCTCCGGATACAAGCACAACGTCATCCCCGAATCGGCCGAAGCGCTGGTGGACTGCCGCACGCTCCCCGGCCAGCAGGAGATGGTCTTCGAAACCGTCAAGAAACTCGCCGGAGACGGCGTGGAGGTCAGCTACGTCAACAAGGACGTGTCCCTGGAAGTGCCGTTTGCCGGCAACCTGGTGGACGCCATGATCGATGCCTTGCACTCGGAAGACCCCGGCGCCAAAGTGCTGCCCTACACCTTGTCCGGCGGCACCGACAACAAGTCGCTCAGCAAGATCGGCATCACGGGCTACGGATTCGCCCCGTTGATGCTCCCGGAGGAACTCGACTTCACTGGCATGTTCCACGGGGTCGACGAACGCGTTCCTGCCGATTCGCTCAAGTTCGGATCCAGGGTGCTCAACACCCTGCTCAGCAACTACTAGGGAGAACGCCTTGACCCCCGAAGAGATCCTGCCGGACGAGATGCTCCGCCGCATCCGGGACCGCGCCGCGGGGTACGACCAGAACAACTCGTTCTTCCACGAGGATCTTGAGGAGCTCGCCGCGGCGGGATACCTGAAGATCTTCGTCCCGGAGTCCGACGGCGGACTGGGGCTCGGGCTCGAAGCCGCGGCGGCGCTTCAGCGCCGGCTTGCCACGGCTGCCCCGGCCACGGCGTTGGCCGTCAACATGCACCTTGTCTGGACCGGCGTCGCGCACGTCCTGGCGAGGCGCGGCGACGGCTCCCTCGACTTTGTGCTGAAGGAGTCCGGACACGGCGAGGTCTTTGCCTTCGGGATTTCCGAGCCGGGAAATGACTCCATGCTCTTCGACTCAGGGACCACGGCGGAACCGCAGCTGGACGGCGGGTACAGCTTCACCGGGCGGAAGATCTTCACGAGCTTGTCGCCGGCATGGACCCGCCTCGGCATCTTCGGCAAGGATGGCGGCGCACGGGAGGGGAGTGGTGAGCTGGTTTTCGGCTTCATCCAACGCGACGCACCCGGCCACGAGACACTGAATGACTGGGACACCCTGGGCATGCGTGCCAGCCAATCGAACACCACGCTCCTCCACGGCGCCATGGTGCCGCCGGAACGGATCTTCCGGAAACTGCCCGTAGGACCCAACCAGGATCCGTTGATCTTCGCGATCTTCGCGTGCTTCGAAACGCTGCTTGCCGCGGTCTACACAGGCATCGCGGAGCGGGCATTCACGCTGGCGGTCGAGGCCGTCAAGCGCCGTACCTCGGCCAAGTACGGGGGCCGAAGCTTTTCGCAGGACCCGGACATCCGCTGGACGATTGCCGACGCCGCCATGGCAATGGATTCCATCCAGCCGCATTTGGCGTCGGTGGCCCGTGACGTGGATGCCCTGGTCGATCACGGGTCGCAGTGGTTTCCCAAGTTCGTGGGGCTCAAAGTGCGGGCCACGGAGAACGCCCGGACCATCGTGGACGTGGCGATACGAGTTTCGGGAGGCTCCAGCTACTTCCGGGGCTCCGAACTCGAACGGCTGTACCGCGATGTGCTGGCCGGGATCTTCCATCCCTCCAATGAGGAATCCGCGCACACCACAGTTGCCAACGCGTGGCTTGGTCCGCTCGAAAGCTGAAACGCTCGAACACTGGAGCGGGGACCCTGAAATAACGGCCGTGCTGCTTACACGGTGCGCTGTACGTTGAGTACTCTGCGGCGCAGCCAGAACCGGCGACCGCCGCCGATATAGAGGATGCTCCGCTCCAGTTCCCACTTGCCGTATTCGGAGTGCTCCACGAGCCGACGCCGCGCCTCGGGCAAGGAATCGTCAGGGCTGACAGTCAGTACGAGGTACTCGTACTGCCTTGCGTAGTCCCGCTGACGCTCCACTGAACTGCTCAGAAATTGTTCTCTCATCCCTCTCCATTTTCGTCTTTTTCGGGCTAACGTGAAGTCATGAGCATCGATCCGCGTGTCGCGCTTCAGTCATTGACAGCAGCCTTGGAAGAGCACCTGATTGCCGCTTCCGCCCGCCGGGGCGAAGGAGATCCCACTGTGGAGGCAGCGTTTTTCGCCGTTGCAGATGCCTTTGAGGTATATGAGGACTCACTATACGAGGCCTACTCGGAAGTCACACCACTTCAGGTGTTCGACGACGATGAAGAAGATGACGACGAGGACAACAATGAACTCCTCGACGAAGACGAGCTGGAGATCCTCGACCAGTAAGCCCGATCAGTAATGCCCGAGTTTCAGTTGAGTCAGATCGCTGAAACGTCTTCCAGTGCCCTCGAAATTTCGGCGGGAAGAGGCGAAAGCTGCGCATCGAGCAGTTCCTTGAGCTGGACCGCATTGCGTGCGCCCACTATGGCGGTGGATACCCCAGGGCGCGAGAGCAGCCAGCTCAGGGAAACATCGACGGCGGACCGTCCCAAGCCGCGCGCAGCCATGGCTGCCGCTTCGACGATCCGTGCTCCCCGCGCATCGAGGTACTTCTCGACGTAGCCGCTGAGGCGGCCTTCAGCCGCCCGTGATTCGGACGGAATCTGTCCGCGGTATTTGCCGCTGAGCACTCCGCGGCCCAGGGGCCCCCACGCCATGAGGCCGAGGCCGGCGTCCTCGATGGCGGGCACCAGTTCGTCTTCGGGCTTCCTGTGCAGGAGCGAGTATTCGGATTGGTTGGCCACCAGGGTGAATCCCGCGATCGCCGCAGCCTTGGCGGTCTGCCAGCCGTTGTAGTTGGAGATGCCGACGTACCGTGCGCGGCCCGAGCGCAACGCGAGGTCCAGCGCGGAAAGGGTTTCCTCGAGCGGTACGTTTCCGTCCCAAGCGTGCGCGAACCAGATGTCCACGTAGTCGGTTCCCAAGCGGGCGAGGCTGGCGTCGAGAGCGGACAGCATGGATCCGCGGGACGCATCGACGCTGCGCCGGCCGTCCGACGTCGAGACGCCCGCTTTCGTGGAGAGGACAACCTCCGAACGCGCCACAAGGTCCCCCAGCATGGAACCCATCAGGGCTTCGGCCCGTCCACCGGCGTAGGAAGCGGCGGTATCGATCATGGTGCCGCCGGCAGCGATGAACGTATGGAGCAGTTCCCGTGCATCCTGTTCGTCCGTTTCTTCCGCCCAGGACATAGTGCCCAGGGAAAGGGTGGACACCCGAAACCCGCTGTTGCCGACGTAACGCTGCTGCATAGCTGATAGCTTACGGGGAGATCGGGTAGATCATGACGTAGGGTCTATTCACGTGAACTGGATAGAAGCAGCCTTCCTTGGCCTCGTGCAGGGCCTGACAGAATTCCTTCCGATTTCTTCAAGCGCACACCTGCGAATTGTCGGCTCGTTCCTGCCCAATGCGGCGGATCCCGGAGCTGCTTTCACGGCCATTACCCAGCTAGGCACCGAGACGGCCGTCATCGTTTTCTTTTGGCGCGACATCGTCAGGATTGTCGGCGCCTGGCTCGGATCGCTGCGGGGCAAGGTTTCCAGGGACGATCCCGACGCGCGGATGGGCTGGTTGGTCATCCTCGGCAGCGTGCCTATCATCGTGCTCGGCCTGCTCTTCCAGGACCAGATCGAATCCGTCCTGCGCAGCCTGTGGATCGTCGCCACGATGCTCATCGTCTTTGGCATGATCCTCGCGGTGGCCGACGCCCTGGGCAAGCAGGAACGCGAGCTGAGCCAATTGACCGTCAAGCACGGCATCCTTTACGGGCTGGCCCAGGCCATGGCTCTCATTCCGGGCGTCTCCCGCTCCGGCGGAACCATTACGGCCGGCCTCTTGATGGGGTACACGCGTGAAGCCGCCGCACGGTATTCGTTCCTGCTTGCCATACCCGCTGTCTTCGGCAGCGGCCTGTACCAGCTGTACAAGGTGGTCTCGAAGGAAGGAATCACCGGACCCTTCGGCCTTCCGGAAACAGCCTTGGCCACCGTCATCGCCTTCGTGGTGGGCTTCATCATCATTGGCTGGTTCCTGAAATTCATTTCCACCCACAGCTACCGTGCCTTTGTGTGGTACCGCATTCTCCTGGGACTAGCCCTCTATGTATTGCTCGGTTTCAATGTCATCAGCGCCTAGCACTATGGTTGAGGCTGTGAAATCGTGGATCTCCCGCCCTGTGCCTGAACTACCCGGCAGCATGCCCCCGTTGAGGCTGTTCGACACCGCCCTCGGGTCCCTCGTGGAGGTCGAGCCACGTGCGGAGCAATCCATGTACGTCTGCGGCATCACGCCGTACGACGCCACCCACATGGGCCACGCCGCCAGCTACGTCGCCTTCGACCTGCTCAACCGGGCATGGCGGGACAGCGGCCAGCGCGTTGCGTACGTCCAGAACGTCACCGACGTCGACGATCCGCTCCTGGAGCGGGCCACCGCCACCGGCGTTGACTGGCGGGAGTTGGCGGCGAGCCAGATTGAGCTTTTCCAGACCGACATGGACGCCCTCAATGTGCTGGCCCCGAATTACTACATCGGAGCCGTCGAAGCGATCCCGATGATCGTTCCGGCTATCGAGAAATTGATCGCGGACGAGCTCGCCTACCGTGTGCACGGCACGGGTGGCGAACCCGACGGCGACGTCTACTACGACGTCGAGGCAGCCGGCAAGGCGTCGGATAGCCCGGACGCGTGGACCCTCGGGGACATTTCGGGGCTCGGCGAAGTGGAAATGCTCGAGCTTTTCGCCGAGCGCGGCGGCGATCCCGGCCGCTCCGGCAAGCGGAATCCCCTTGATCCCGTGCTATGGCGCGTTGCCCGCGACGGCGAGCCGAGCTGGCCGGGCGCAAGCCTCGGTGACGGACGTCCCGGCTGGCACATTGAATGTACGGTCATCGCGCAGAAGTACCTGCCGGAACCGTTCACCGTGCAGGGCGGCGGATCTGACCTCGTTTTCCCGCACCACGAAATGGGCGCCGGACACGCGTATTCGCTAAGCGGCATTCCCCTGGCACGCCACTACGCCCATGCTGGAATGGTGGGCCTGGACGGTGAAAAGATGAGCAAGTCCAAGGGCAACCTGGTGCTGGTGTCCAAGCTCCGTGCAGCAGGCGAAGAGCCCGCCGCAATCCGCCTGGCGATCCTGGCCAACCACTACCGCTCGGATTGGTCCTGGACCGATGAAGGCTTCGCCCAGGCCAAGGAACGCCTCAACACGTGGCGGGCCGCCCGGGACATCGCTCCCGAGGGAACAGCGGCGGAATTGCTGACGCGGATGCGTGCCGAGCTGGCCAACGACCTGAATGCTCCCGGCGCGGTCGCCGCCGTCGATGCCTGGGCCGCGGCGGCTCTCAGTAATCCGTCCACCGCTAATCCGAGTGCACTGGATTCCGCCCTGGTGAGCGACGCGATCAACGGATTGCTCGGCGTCGAGCTTTAAGCAACGCGGGGTCACTTACGGCCCATAATGTCCCCTTGGACGGGCCGTAAGTGACCCCGCGTTGGGTTAGGGCTTGTCCTTGCCCCTGCGTTTGAGATAGCGCTCGAACTCGCGGGCGATGGATTCGCCACTGGCCTCCGGCAGGTCGGCCGTGTCCTTGGCCTCCTCGAGCTGCCGCACGTAGGCGGCGATTTCGGGGTCTTCGGTGGCCAGTTCGTCCACGCCCCGCTCCCAGGCCTCGGATTCCTCGTTGAGGGCGTGGGTGTCCAGCGGCACCTGGAGCAGGTCCTCGATCCTGTTCAAGATGGCCAGTTGCGCCTTGGGGGAGGGCGGTTGGGCGACATAGTGCGGCACGGCCGCCCACAGCGACACCGTGGGCAAGCCCGCGAGCAGCGCGAATTCCGCCAGCACGCCCACAATGCCTACCGGACCCTCGTACTGCGAAGCCTCCAGGTTCAACCGCTGCCGCAATCCGCTGTCGTCCGAGGTGGTGCTCACGGGGATTGGGCGGCTGTGCGGGACATCGGCCAGAAGGGCGCCGATCAACACCACATAGTCGACCTTGAGCGTTTCAGCGTGGACCAGAAGCTCGGCCGTGTAGGCACGCCAGCGGTAGGACGGCTCGGTGCCGAGCACGAACACCACATCGACGTTGCTGTCCGGGACGCTGGCCTTGTACAAGCGCGTGGAAGGCCACTTCACTTTGCGCGTCCCGGCGGCCGTGCGTCGCACAGTCGGCCTGGTGAACTGGAAGTCGTAATAGTCGTCGGCATCAACGGATGCCACTTTCTTTCCTTGCCACAACTTGTTCAAGTAGTGCAGGGAATCGCTGGCCGCCTCACCGGCGTCGTTCCAACCTTCGAAAGCCGCGAGCATCACGGTGATGCGCTGACCTTCGGCTACAGGCTGGAGAAGGCGCTCAGGCTCCGGTGAAGTGGCCTGTCCGTCAGGGGCTCCGTCCAAACTGTTCATTCACTCACCCTACGTCCAACACCGCCACCGATGCATGGCGTGCGGGGACCGGCGTGGCCATACTTCGCCCCGGGCGTAGAGCGGCAATCGCCCTGCCTCCTTCCACGTAGACTTTAGGCATGCTTGCTTCAGCCACCCAGCCCTTTGTAAAAGCCGAGCTCAAAGCCGCGCTATGGGACATGGATGGCACCCTGGTGGACACCGAGCCGTATTGGATTGCCGCAGAGCGCACCCTCGTGGAGTCCTACGGAGGCGCCTGGAGCCATGAACAAGCCATGCAGCTCGTAGGGCAATCGCTCATGCACT
The DNA here is from genome assembly GCF_036662515.1 of Arthrobacter sp. S2(2024). NCBI lineage: Bacteria > Bacillati > Actinomycetota > Actinomycetes > Micrococcales > Micrococcaceae > Arthrobacter > Arthrobacter sp. S2(2024). Next base: position 204,410 of record NZ_JAYKZI010000003.1, read on the forward strand.
CGGCCGGCATTCTCCAAAAGGCTGGAGTGAACCTGGAGAAGCGGGAGATCGTTGACTCCTTGAGCGCCCAGGTCATCGACCGCCTCCGCGTCGAGGTGCCGTGGCGGCCCGGTGCCAAGGAGCTGCTGGACGAACTGTATCAATCGGGCGTCCGGTGCGCTCTCGTGACGATGTCCGAAGGCCCGATGGCGCGGGAAGTCGTCGCCAACCTCCCCAAGCCCTACTTCGAGTTCCTCATCACGGGGGACACCGTCAGCCGAGGAAAACCCCACCCCGAGGCTTACCTCGCCGCCGTCGAGCGGCTCCAGGACACGGATCCTGCGCTGACCGTGGATCACTGCGTCGCCCTCGAGGATTCCGTGCCGGGCGTTGCGTCCGCGATCGCCTCCGGGGTGGTCACGGTGGGAATTCCGCACCAAATGGCTTTGCCCGAGGATGCCCGCCGGGCAACCTGGGACACCCTGCAGGGACGGAAGGTCTCCGACCTTGAGGCGCTTGTCGCCGCCCGCGCTTCCGCCACCATGCCCGCTGCGGCTTTCCTTGGACAGGCAAACTAAGTGAGCACTCCCCGGAACGGTGGCCACAGCACACGCAGCAGCAGGAAGGACGGGATTCCGCTCGGCCGCATCGCGGGAATCCCCGTGTACCTTGCGTACTCCTGGTTCATCATCGCCGCGTTCACGGTGATCGTCTTCGGCCCGGCGCTGCTCATCCGAGACCACACGTTGGGTATCGCCGCGTACTTCGTTGCCTTTGCTTACGCGCTGCTCCTTGCGTTCTCGGTCCTTGTCCACGAACTCGCCCATGCCTTGAGCGCCAAGGCCTTCAACTGGCCCACCGAGAAGATCGTGTTGAATCTCTGGGGCGGGCACACGCAATTCGAAAGCTTCATCGCGTCCCCGGGCCGTTCGGTGGTTGTCGCCTTGGCGGGGCCCGCCGCGAACTTTGTCCTTGCGGGGGCCACATGGCTGCTGCGAGCGGCAAATGACTTCACTGGGGTAGCGGACACGCTGACGAACATCCTCATGGCCGCCAATGTGCTCATCGGCATCTTCAATGTGCTCCCGGGTCTTCCCCTTGACGGAGGTCGCCTGGTGGAGTCCGCGGTATGGAAAGCCACGGGTAGCCAGGAAAAGGGAACGGTGGCGGCTGGCTGGGCGGGGCGGGTGATCGTGATCGTCTTGATCGTGTGGTTTATCGTGCTGCCCTTGCTGAGCGGAAATACCCCGGATCTCAGCTACACGCTCATCACCGTCCTTGTCTGCAGCTTCCTTTGGATGGGCGCCTCGGGCGCGATCAAGCAAGCGACGCTCCGTGGACGCCTCCCCTCGGTGAGTGCCGCCGCCTTGGCTGAACCCGCCGTCGGAATTCCGAACTCGGCCACGGTCGCCGAAGTCCTGCGCGTGGCACCGTACGGCACGCCCGCCGTCGTGATCTGCGGACCGGATGGCCGGCCACAGGGCCTCGTCGATCCGCATGCCGCCGCAGCCGTGCCGCCCTCCGAGGTATCCACGACCTTCGTGACCGCGGTTTCCACCCCGCTCGCCGACGGTGCCTACGTGCCCTGGACGTCCAGCGGCCAGGAACTGATCCAGTATTTGGCGCAGCTCAGCGGCGCTGAATACGCGGTCGTGGACGAACGCGGCACGGTCATGGGCCTGCTGCGTCAGCAGGCGGTAGTGACGGCCATTACAGGTAAAGTAGCCCGACGGAGCGGACGCCCGTAGGACCTTCCCGGTAGAGTTACCTGCCGGTCGTGAAATAACCCGGCCGGCAGTGTGCATCACTAAGCAGTAACTGCGGCAACAAATGACGGCCCAGCCGTACAGGAGCGAGGAAACACCCATGAGCAGCGAAACCGCCGCCAACTACACGGCCAGTGGCGCCGCCGACACCGCCATTCAGCCGACTGGTGCGGCCCGGCGCCGAGGGCCCTTCCGTGTGGGCGAACGGGTTCAACTCACGGACGAACGCGGCCGGATGAACACCATCACCCTGGAGGAAGGCGGCGCTTTCCATACGCACCGCGGCTTCCTGAACCACGACGAAATCATCGGCCAGGTTGACGGTTCAGTGGTGGCCAACAACATCGGCCAGCAGTACCAGACCCTCCGTCCCTTGCTCTCGGACTTCGTGTTGTCCATGCCCCGCGGTGCCGCAGTGGTGTACCCCAAGGATGCCGGCCAGATCGTCACCATGGCCGATATCTTCCCGGGGGCCCGCGTTGTGGAGGCCGGCGTTGGTTCCGGCGCCCTTTCGATCTCCCTGCTTCGAGCAGTCGGCGACAACGGGTACCTCCACTCCTTCGAGCGTCGCGAAGAATTCGCCGACATTGCCCGCGGCAACGTGGAAACCATTTTCGGCGGTCCGCACCCGGCCTGGAAGATCTCTCTTGGCGACTTCCAGGAGGAAGTCGTCCGCTCCGAAGGGCCCGGATCCGTGGACCGCGTGGTGCTGGACATGCTCGCTCCGTGGGAATGCCTCGACGCCGTAGCCACCGTTTTGGCCCCGGGCGGCGTGTGGATCAACTACGTGGCCACCGTGACCCAGCTCTCCCGTACCGCTGAAGCGATCCGCGCCGACGGCCGTTTCACGGAACCGGACGCCTGGGAGTCCATGGTGCGCGGCTGGCACCTTGAGGGCCTCGCTGTCCGTCCCGACCACCGCATGGTGGCCCACACGGGCTTCCTTTTGGTGACGCGTCGCCTCGCCGACGGCGTGACCGGGATCTCCGTCAAACGGCGACCGTCCAAGACCGAGTTCAGCGAAGAGGACCTGAATGCCTGGACTCCGGGGGCGGTAGGAGAGCGTGCGGTTTCCGACAAGAAACTGCGTCGGGCCGCGCGGGATGCGATTGCCGGCACCAACGTCAAGGACGACCCCACACCCGCTCCCTAGGGAAAGATCACAAACTGGTCCGCATTCCGGATGTCACAGGTTACCCAACGCTTTTGAGGGCTAAGGTCTATTTATAGAAAGCGGGAAGGAGCTGATGCTTCGTGGATACGTCGAACAATGACTTCGGGCGAACAACGCCGGAGGAGCCATCGAACAAGGCTGTGACTGAAGGAAAAGCGGGACACGGGGGTGGAGCAATCCAACCGGTGGACGACTCCGCGGAACTCACTGTCGCGGAACGCCAGATAAACATCCTTCGAGACAAACTGCGCCATATCGACCGTCAGCTTGCCGCCGCCACCCAGAACAACACCAAGCTCGTGACCATGCTGGAGACGGCTAAGGCCGAAATACTGCGACTCAAAGGCGCCCTCGAGCAGGACGGTCAACCACCGTACAGCTTCGGGACCATCCTGCAGATCAATCCAAGGCGCCAGCCGACTGCAGGCAGCACCGGCCAGGCGGCCACCGAGGAATCGGTCGACATCTTCAATGCCGGCCGCAAGATGCGCGTGGGCGTCAGCCCGCTCGTGAACATCAACCAGCTGGCCGTTGGGCAGGAAGTCCTCCTCAATGAGGCCCTCCTCGTGGTGACAGGCCTGGGCTACGAACGGGCAGGCGAACTCGTCACGCTCAAGGAAATGCTGGGCACGGACCGCGCCCTCGTCGTGGGCAGGGCCGATGAAGAGCGGGTAGTCAGGCTCTCAGGCGCATTGCAGAAGGTGCACCTGCGCGTCGGCGATGCTTTGTCGCTCGATTCCCGCACGGGCTACGCACTGGAGAAGGTACCCCGGGCAGAGGTCGAAAACCTGGTCCTCGAGGAAGTCCCGGATATTACGTACGAGGACATCGGCGGCCTGGGCCCGCAAATCGAACAGATCCGCGACGCGGTGGAACTGCCGTTCCTGCACCCGGACCTGTACCGCGAACACGGTCTCAAAGCCCCCAAGGGCATCCTGCTTTACGGCCCTCCGGGTTGCGGCAAGACGCTGATCGCGAAGGCCGTTGCCAACTCGCTCGCCGCCCGCGCCTCCGAACGGGCTGGCAACGTAGATCTGAAGAGCTATTTCCTGAACATCAAGGGGCCTGAACTCCTTGACAAATACGTCGGTGAAACAGAGCGGCACATCCGCCTGATCTTTGCGCGTGCCCGGGAGAAGGCCTCCGATGGCAGCCCCGTGGTGGTGTTCTTCGACGAAATGGACTCGCTGTTCCGCACCCGCGGCACCGGGGTGTCCTCCGACGTCGAAACAACCATCGTCCCGCAGCTCCTGAGCGAGATCGACGGCGTCGAACGCCTGGACAACGTCATCGTGATCGGTGCCTCGAACCGTGAAGACATGATCGATCCGGCTATTCTTCGTCCAGGGCGGCTTGACGTGAAGGTCAAGATCCAGCGGCCCGACGCCGAGGCGGCCGCCGACATTTTCGCCAAGTACATCACCACCGACCTTCCATTCCACGCGACGGATCTGGCAGAGCACGGCGGCGACGTCCAGGCCACGGTCGACGCCATTATCCAGCGCACCGTTGAAGCCATGTATTCGACGGAGAAGTCCAACGAGTATCTCGAAGTCACCTACGCCAACGGCGATACCGAGATGCTCTATTTCAAGGACTTCAACTCCGGCGCGGTTGTCCAGAACGTCGTGGACCGGGCCAAGAAGTACGCCATCAAGGACCTCCTGCTAACCCAGCAGAAAGGCCTGCGGATCGACCACTTCCTGCGCGCCGTCGTCGACGAATTCCGCGAACACGAGGACATGCCCAACACCACCAACCCGGACGACTGGGCACGCATCTCGGGCAAGAAGGGCGAACGCATCACCTACATCCGCACCATCGTCCAGGGCAAGGCCGGCCAGGAGCCCGGGAAGTCGATCGAAACGACTCCCAACACCGGCCAGTACCTGTGACGGCCCGGCCGGAAGGCCTGCCTTCGGACAAGCTTCCCGTGGGCGGGGCCATGCGGGTCATGGGTTCGGAAACTGAATACGGTATCCATGCGCCCTCCGCTCCGGGGGCGAACGCCACGATGATGTCCGCGCGGATCATCCAGGCCTACGCCAACCTCACGCGACAGCGGGCGGCCGGCGGGGCCGAGACCCGCTGGGACTATACGGACGAAGAGCCCCTGCATGACGCACGCGGTTGGACGGTGGAGCGCAGTGCCGCCGACCCCAGCCAGCTGACGGACAGGCCCCCCGTGCTCGACGCCGAGGCAGTCGCCTTGGCGTACGGGCGCCAGGAGCTCGAAGCCGACGGCGGCGACGAGTCAGGCTCGTTGCTGATGAACATGGTCCTCGGCAACGGGGCGCGCCTGTACGTGGACCATGCCCATCCGGAATATTCGAGTCCGGAGGTCACGAATCCCCGGGACATCGTCGCGTGGGACGCGGCCGGCGACCTCGTCGCCCTGGCCACGGTTCGGAAAGTCGCCGCGGATCCGGATCTGCCGGCCATCAACCTGTACAAGAACAACACCGACAACAAATCTGTGTCCTACGGTTCCCACGAAAACTACCTCATGCCACGGTCGGTACCTTTCGGGGACATCGTCCGCGGCCTGACGCCTTTCTTCGTCACGCGCCAGGTCATCTGTGGTGCCGGACGGCTCGGCAAGGGCCAGGACGGTTCAACCGCCGGATTCCAGATCAGTCAGCGAGCGGATTTCTTTGAGGCCGAGGTGGGACTGGAAACCACCATCAGGCGCCCGATCATCAATACCCGGGATGAACCGCACGCGACGGCGGACAAATACCGGCGCCTGCATGTCATCATCGGCGACGCCAACCTGAGCCAGGTGTCGAACTACTTGAAGTTCGGCACCACGGCTTTGGTCATGAGCCTCATCGAAGCCGGCCAGGCTCCGAAGATCGAGGTGCATGAGCCGGTGGCCGGCCTCCAGGCAATCAGCCACGACACCTCCCTGACTGCCACGGTCAGGCTTCTTGACGGACGGCGCGTCACAGCGCTCGATATCCAGTGGATGTACTACGAGGCAGCGGCCAAACTTGGACAGGAAACCGGGGTTTCTGATTCCTTCAGCGGAGACGGCCACACCCGGGATGTCCTGGAACGGTGGGAGTCGACGCTGGGGCTCTTGGGGACCAACCCCGCCGGTGCCGCGTCATCGGTCGAATGGCTCGCCAAAATGTCCTTGCTGGATGGTTATCGGAACCGTGACGGCCTGGAATGGAACGATGCCCGCCTGGGCCTCGTCGATTTGCAATGGTCCGACGTGAGGCCGGAAAAGGGCCTCTATTACCGGATGCTTTCCCGCGACCGCATGCAGACAATCGTGGACGAAGCCGCCATCAGCCGCGCTGTAGTCGAACCGCCGCCGGACACGCGCGCGTTTTTCCGCGGGAAGTGTGTTTCCAGCTTCGGCAAGGACGTGGTCGGTGCCAGTTGGGATTCGGTCATCTTCGACGTTCCCGGCATTGGAAAACTGCAGCGCGTGCCCACCCGGGAACCCCTCCGCGGCACGGAAGCACTCACCGGACAACTGTTTCGGAAACACGACACGGCGGGCGCATTCCTCCGCGAATTGCTCGGCCTGGACCCGGCCCCGCCTGCCTGAACAAGCAGCCGGCTAAAGGGCGTCAAACGGGCCCTTAAAACCGCAGCGTGGCGGCCCGCCCCGTGGCAGTATGGCATTACAGGAAGTCCCCGTTGCCGGGGATGGACAGAATGGAGAAGGAAATGGCAGCTCAGGAGCAGCAGCAACCGCAGTCGCGGGACGTCGAGGTAGAGACCGACGCCCCCGAGGCGCCGCCCGCAGCGCCAGAGGCCCAGGCCTCGGTAGCGACGCAGGGCGTGGACGATCTCCTCGACGAAATCGACGGCGTGCTTGAATCGAACGCCGAAGAGTTCGTCAGGGCATTTGTGCAAAAGGGCGGCCAATAGCCAGCCGCCAGCTAAGCCAAGGGCCCGGCCGGCGCGAGGCCGCCGGGCATCGGATGTCAGAGTCGAAGGAGCGCAGCAATGCAGGATCCATCAACCGGCCACCTGGCCACCCAAGCAACGTCTTCGTTCATAGAGCATCTGCAACGCTCCAGGCCTGAACTCCTCCCCTTTAATCAAGCGCTGCCCGCGGGACAGATTCCCCCCGTGCCCCATGCCACAACGATCGTCGCCCTCAGTTACCCCGGTGGCGTCCTGATGGCGGGGGACCGGCGTGCCACGATGGGCAATGTGATCGCCAGCAGGCACATCGAGAAGGTCTTCCCGGCCGACGAATACTCCGTCCTGGGAATTGCCGGGACCGCGGGGCTGGCCATCGACATCACGCGGTTGTTCCAAGTGGAACTGGAACACTACGAAAAGATCGAGGGCACTCTGCTGAGCCTGGACGGCAAAGCCAACAGGCTTGGCGCCATGATCCGGGGAAACCTGCCGATGGCCATGCAAGGCCTCGCGGTGATCCCGCTCTTCGCGGGCTTCGACCAGGCAGCCGGCGTGGGACGGCTTTTCTCCTACGATGTCACCGGGGGACGGTACGAGGAATTGGAGCACCATTCGGTCGGCTCGGGTTCGGTCTTCGCACGCGGCGCCCTGAAGAAGCTGTGGCGGCCGAACCTCACCGAAGACGAGGCTGTCGCCGTCGCGGTTGAAGCCCTCTACGACGCCGCCGACGACGACTCCGCCACGGGCGGTCCGGACCCGGTCCGGCAGCTCTGGCCGGTGGTCTACACGGTCAACCGTGCCGGTGCCCGCAGGGTGTCGGAACGGGAGCTGGCAGCGATCGCCGGCGCGATCGTTGAATCGCGCGCAGTCGCCGGACGGGAGGCCTGAGATGACCCAGCAGTTTTATGTTTCGCCCGAACAACTGATGAAGGACCGTGCGGACTTCGCGCGGAAGGGTATCGCCCGCGGCCGGTCCGTCGTCGTGATCAGTTGCGCTGACGGCATCGCGCTGGTGGCTGAAAACCCTTCGCCGTCGCTCCACAAGATCGGTGAGATCTACGACAAGATCGCGTTCGCAGCCGTGGGGAAGTACAACGAGTTTGAGAGTCTTCGGCAAGCCGGTGTCCGCTACGCCGACGTCCGCGGCTATTCATACGATCGCGAGGACGTCACCGCACGCGGTCTGGCCAGCGTCTACGCGCAGAGCCTTGGCGCCGTCTTCACTGCGGAACAAAAACCTTTCGAAGTCGAGCTGGCGGTGGCAGAGGTCGGGCACACGCAGGCCGAGGACCACCTCTATCGGCTGACTTTCGACGGCTCGATTGCCGACGAGAACGGTTTTGTGGTGATGGGCGGCTTGGCCGAGCAAGTTGCCGAGACGGTGGGCCGCGGTTGGAAGGCTGACCTCAGCCTGGCCGGGGCGCTTCGATTGGCCGTCAAGGCGCTGGCCACGGACAAGGAAGTGGACGCGCTTCCCGGGACGGCAGTCGAAGCCGCGGTGTTGGACCGGAGTCCGGAAAGCGGGCGCGGATCCCGGAGGGCATTCCGGCGGCTCAGGGCTGACGAAATCACGCAACTGCTGGCAGGGGAGGCCTGAGATGGACAAGAGGATATTCGGGATCGAAACGGAGTTCGGTATTTCGTACTCGAGCCCCGACTCACGGCCGTTGGCTCCCGAGGAAGTGGCCAGGTACCTCTTTCGCAAAGTAGTGAGCTGGGGACGCTCCTCAAACGTCTTCCTCACGAATGGCTCGCGCCTGTACTTGGATGTCGGCTCGCACCCGGAGTACGCCACCGCGGAATGCGACGACCTCGCGCAGCTGATCGCCCACGACAGGGCGGGGGAGCTCATCCTCGATGACCTCGTTGATGAAGCACAGGCCCGGCTTGCGGCGGAGGGATTCAACGGAACGGTCTACCTGTTCAAGAACAACACCGATTCCGCCGGCAATTCCTACGGCAGCCACGAAAACTACCTGATTCCGCGGCGGGGCGAGTTCTCGCGGCTCGCGGAGATCCTCATTCCCTTCCTCGTCACGCGTCAGCTGATCGCAGGTGCGGGCAAGGTCCTGAAGACGCCCCACGGGGCCACGTTCGCGTTCTCCCAGCGTGCCGACCACATTTGGGAAGGCGTGTCTTCGGCGACGACGAGATCCCGCCCCATCATCAACACCCGTGACGAGCCGCACGCCGATGCCGAGTTCTTCCGTCGTCTGCACGTGATCGTCGGCGATTCCAACATGTCCGAGACCACCGCGCTCTTGAAGGTGGGAACGGTGGATCTGCTCCTGCGCATGATTGAGGCCGGAGTGATCATGCGGGACATGCGGATGGAGAACCCCATCCGAAGCATCCGGGAAATCTCCCATGATCTCAGCGGTAAGGCTTTGGTTCGCCTGGCCAACGGCAGGCAACTGACGGCCCTGGACATCCAGCGGGAGTACCTTGCAAAGGTCACCGCTTTTGTCGCATCGAATGGAGCCCACAATCCGCACGTGCCGCTCATCCTGGATCTTTGGGAGCGGACGCTGGACGCGATCGATAGCGGCGATACCAGCGGAATAGACACGGAAGTGGACTGGGCCATCAAGAAGAAGCTGATGGATGGGTACATGCGCCGCCATGGAATCGGCCTGGACTCCCCGCGGATCGCGCAATTGGACCTGACGTATCACGACATCTCACGCAAGCGCGGGCTCTTCTTCCTGCTCCAGTCCCGCGGCGCGGCGCGGCGTCTGGTTGCCGACACGGACATCAAGGATGCAGTGGATGCGCCGCCGCAGACCACCCGGGCAAAACTCCGCGGCGACTTCGTCCGGCGCGCCCAGGAACTCGGCCGTGACTACACCGTGGATTGGGTCCATCTGAAGTTGAACGACCGCGCGCACCAGACGATTTTGTGCAAGGATCCCTTCCGCAGCGTCGACGAAAGAGTAGATGCCCTCCTGGACTCGATGAGCTGACTCCCAGCTTCACCCGCTACTCTGGAGGTTGGCCTTTTAACAGGCCTCTACGCGCATGGCCGAGCCTGGCCCGTCCATGCCCTCCTTTTGCCCCGACGAAAGTTCAATTTGTGCGACGTCTACTAGCAATTCTTATCCCCGGCCTCTTGCTGATGACCGCATGCGGCGGAAGCCCGGCACCAACAGCAACCCCGGAGCCCACCAGTCAGTCCGCCGGCGAAGTCGCCAAGCTGGATTCCCTTAAGGTCTCCGACAATGGAGACAAGAAGGCACCCGGCCTGGAATTCAACAAGCCGCTGGACGTAACGCAGCCGACCATCAAAATGGTCAGCGACGGCACCGGCGACAAGGTGAAGGCCGGACAGGTGGCGCAGATCACCTACATTGCCGTCGACGGCAAGGACGGCAAGACCCTCGAAGACACTTTCCCGACAGGGTCCCAGCCCGTCGAACTGAACGACCAGCTCAAGACCGGCAGCGCTGTGCTCTACAACGCTCTGGTCGGTGCGAAGGTCGGCGCCGACATCGCTTTCGCCGTCCCGGGAACTCCTGCTTCGGCTGAAGCAGCGGCAACGTCATCCCAGCTGGTGGTCTTCAAGGTCACCGGCGTCAAGGACGCTGTCAAGCCCCTGGACAAGCCCGAGGGCGATACCGTTAACCCGCCCGCCGGCCTCCCCACGGTCAAGGTCGACGACAAGGGAATTCCGCAGATTTCCGTTGACGGCGCGAAGGCGCCGTCGGCCCTCGTCGCCCAGGACCTCATCAAGGGCAAGGGCGCGGTCGTCAAGGAAACGGACACCCTGACGGTCAACTACGTCGGCGTCACCTTGGCTGATGGCAAGAAGTTCGACTCCAGCTACGACAAGGGCCAAACCGCCAGCTTCGCGCTCAACGGCGTCATCAAGGGCTGGACGCAAGGCCTTGCCGGCAAGACGGTCGGCTCCCGCGTCCTCTTGGTCATTCCCAAGAGCCTCGCGTATGGCGACGGCGCCGCGGCCCAGGGCCAGCCCACAGGCGACCTCGTCTTCGTCGTGGACATCCTGGGCGCCCAGTAAGCATCCGCAAACCTCCATAACACCGTCCCTATCAAATTGAGGAGTACCCATGTCATTTGGTCAGCGCGATTACGACCGCACTAAGCCGGAGATCGACTTCCCGGAGGGCGACGTCCCGACGGAACTCGTTATCAAGGACATCATCGTTGGTGACGGAGCCGAGGCTCAGGCCGGCGACACCGTCTCCACCCACTACGTTGGCGTTGCTTGGTCCACCGGCGAGGAATTCGACGCGTCCTGGGGCCGCGGCGCACCGCTGGACTTCCGCGTGGGAGTCGGCCAGGTCATCCAGGGCTGGGACCAAGGCCTGCTTGGCATGAAGGTCGGCGGCCGCCGTCGCCTTGAAATCCCGTCCGAGCTTGCCTACGGCTCCCGTGGAGCGGGCGGGGCGATCAAGCCCAACGAAGCCCTCATCTTCGTGGTGGACCTCGTAGCAGTCCGCTAGGTTTCGCAGCATGGGAAGGCGCGTCTGCAGCCGGAGAAATCCGGTTGCAGACGCGCCTTCCGCCTTTGCCGGAGGAATTTAGTAACGTAGCAGGCGTGTCCGCATCACGTACCGAACGACTCCTGAACCTGCTGATCGCCCTTCTGAACACGAAATACGGGCTGTCACGGGCCGTTCTCAGGCAGCAGGTCTATCACGATTCCGGCGAGAGCGACGTCGCGTTCGGACGCATGTTTGAGCGGGACAAGGCGGAGCTGAAGCGGTTTGGCTTCGACATCGAAACGCTCCTTGACCACGGTTTCGGCTCGGACGATCCCGCTTCGACCCGATACCGGATCGGCAAGGAGTCCAATCGATTGCCGTATGTGCACCTGACGCCGGCCGAGGGTACGGTTTTGCTTCTGGCCGCGCAGCTGTGGGAACGCGCGGCGCTTGGCTCTGCCGCTGCAAGCGCGCTACGTAAGCTGCAGGCTTCCGGCGACCTTGCCGACGTCGAACTCCCCGCCGGCGTCCAACCGCGCATCAAGCCCGCCGGCCAGGCTTTTGACGACATCATCGTGGCCATGAACGGCCGGCACCCTGTGAGTTTTGGCTACCGTGCCGCGAGTACCGGCAAAGACGAACGCCGGATGGTAGAGCCCTGGGGCCTCGGGAGCCGGTTCGGCCAGTGGTACCTGGTGGGCTACGACAGGGGCCGGAAAGCGAAACGGTTTTTCAGGCTGTCCCGGATGACGAGCGATGTTCACGTTGAGACGGCGTATCACTGCGAAATCCCCCCAGGGTTTGATACCCGTGCCGAACTGGACGGCCTCAATGAACTTCCCTTGCAGGAGGCCCAGCTCGACGTCGCCGAAGGCCGTCTGCTGGGTCTTCGCAAGCGCGCGGTGGGTGTCGGCGGAGCCGGAGGCGTCAGTGGCTCCCGGATGGGAAGGGACCGCCTCTCCGTGCCGTACCGGGATAGCGAACTGCTCGCCGAAGAACTGGCCTCCTACGGTCCCCACGTGCTCGTGGAGGGACCTCCCGAGCTGCGCGACGCCGTGATCCGTCGCCTTGAGGCTGCCGCCGCGTTCGCTTCGAGCCCCGCCGTCGAGGTCCGCTTCGAAGACGCCGGACCGGCACCGCGGGCGCGTAAGCGGACCTCGGAAGACCAGCTCAACCGCATGCTCCAGCTGGTCCCCTTCCTTGTCCATAACCAGGGCCTGCCCATCCAGGAAGTGGCGGACCGTTTCGGTGTCACCCGCGAGGAACTAGTCGAGGACCTGAAGATCCTGATTTGCTCCGGCCGCCCCGAAGGCTATCCGGATGACTTGTTCGATATCGATTGGGAAAACGAGCACGTCTACATCCGCGAGCACCTCGACCTCAACCGGCCCATCGGCTTCAGTGTTGACGAGGCTTCCGCCCTGCTGACGGGCTTGGCGACCCTGGGCGGGCTTCCCGCCCAGGCCGGAATGTCGGAGGACGAGCAAAGCGGAGCCCTGCAGTCAGTAACACTGAAGCTCACCGGCGCGGCAGGGGAGGCCGGCCGTTTGGCGGCGGCAGTCGCCGGCCCGCCCGTCGCCCCGGCCGACGCCGGGGCGTTCGACACCATCACCCGCGCGATCCAGGCGGGCCGCCAATTGCGGCTTCGCTACCTGTCGCAGCAGCACGACTCCGTGTCCGAACGGGACGTCGACCCTTTCCGGCTTTATTCCTTGGACAACACCTGGTACTTCGAGGCGTACTGCCACAGCAAAGCCGGGCTGCGGAACTTCCGCCTGGACCGCATCGAGGAGATCGAGCCCAACGGCCGTTCCGTTTCCAAGAGCGCAAGCACCGAGGAGGGCGTCCCGGTGAAGCTGTACACACCGAACGACGACGACGTGGTGGTCGTGCTCCAGCTGACCCGGCAAGGCGCGGGGCTGGCGGATGACTATTATGCGGAACGGACGGCCGTGCTTCCCGACGGCGGCTTGCTTGCCGAGGTCCGGTTCGGAAATGCGGACTGGTTGCCGATGTTTGTCGCACAGCACGGCGGTGCGGCCCGCATACTGGCGCCAGAGGGGCTTGCCGACGCCTCGGTCGCCTGGCTGGCTGCCGCACTTGCGCAGTACAAGCAATGAAGGCTGGTTAGACTACTCAGATGCCTTGGTGGTCCTGGATCCTTTTATGGCTCGCGCTGATCGCGGTGTCGCTGCTTTGCTACGTCCTGTTGGGCGTCCGGCTTTTCCGGAAGTTCATGGCCACGGTGCGTGAATTGAGTGCCGCAGGCGAGCGGCTAGGGCACCGCACGCACCTTCCCGAACGCCCCGACGACGACGGCGAGTCTCCAGTGAAAGTGTTCGGTGCGGCCGTTTTTGCCTCACCGGAACAGATGCGTCATGATTACGTGACGGCCAAGGCCTCCCGCCAGGAAGTGCGTCGCCAGAAGCGCGTTAAGCGCAAAGCGGAACGGGGCCAACCCCAGTCTCTGCACGACATCGATTTCAGTTAGACGTAGGATGTATTCCAACGAAAGGACTTCCCGTGGGACGACTATTTGATGGCCCTTGGCCAATTGTCATTATCATCATCGTGGCCCTGCTGCTCTTCGCGGCACCCAAGCTGCCTGCCATGGCCCGCAGCCTCGGCCAATCGATGCGCATCATCAGATCCGAAGTCAAGGAAATGAAGAACGACGGCAAGCCGGCGGCCAAGGACGACACGGACCCCGTTGAAGGCAAAGTGGTCAACCACCCCGAAGCGAACAAGAGCGGCAACGACACCGACGTTCCGCCTGCAAGCCGTAGCTAAGCAGTAGTGGCAACGAAGACGGGCCGCAAAGCCAACCCCGAAGGGCGGATGGCGCTCCTAGACCACCTGAGGGAGCTTAAGAACCGGCTGATCAAGTCTGCCATCGGCATTCTCCTAGGCGCCGTGGCAGGGTGGTTCCTCTATGAGCCGGTAGTCAACAGCCTGTCGGATCCATTGGTCAAGATCGCGCAAGAGACCAAACGCACCGCGGTCCTGAACTTCGCTAGCGTGGCCGATCCCTTCGACTTCAAGCTCCGCATTGCTATCCAGATCGGCCTGGTACTCTCAAGCCCCATCTGGATCTACCAGGTCTGGGCCTTCATTACTCCCGGCCTGACCAAGAAGGAACGCCGGTACACGCTCGGGTACATGGCCGCCGCTGTGCCATTGTTCCTGGTTGGCGTGTACGTCGCCTGGCTGGTGATTCCGAACGTCGTGCGGGCACTGCTGCAGTTCACTCCACAAAACGGTGCCAACAACATCGACGCTTCCCAGTACTTGACGTTCGCTACGCACATGCTTCTTTTCCTGGGTATCGCCTTCCTGGTACCGGTGGTGCTGGTGGGCGTCAACATGGCGGGCGTCTTGAGCGGCAGGACAATCCTCAAGGCCTGGCGCATCACGGTCTTTCTCGTGTTTGTCCTGGCAGCGGTTGCCGCGCCCGGTGCGGACGCGCTGTCAATGTTCATGCTTGCCGGCCCGCTCCTGGTGCTGTTCTTCGCCGCGATTGGTCTCTGCATGCTGAACGACAAACGTCGCGCCCGCCAGCAGTCGAAGATTGCCGCCGAGACGGAAGCCACGGCCGACCTCGCCACACCCGCCTCCGATCTGGAGAACCTGTAGTCCCACGGCCACTAGGCTTGAAGCATGTCCTCCAATTCAGGGGCCCTTTCGCCCTCAGAAGCCTTTCAAGCAGCAGCGCAACGGAGTGCCGAGTCGAAAACTTATCTTGGCACCTTTGCCCAGTCGCTGGAGTTCGAGCTTGACCCTTTCCAGCGTGACGCGTGCCGTTCGCTCCAGGAAGGCAAGGGAGTACTCGTGGCGGCGCCCACGGGGGCCGGGAAGACAATCGTCGGCGAGTTCGCCATCTACTTGGCCCTCGAACGCGGGCTCAAGGCGTTCTACACGACGCCGATCAAAGCGCTGAGCAACCAGAAGTTCTCCGAGCTATCGGCGAAGTATGGTGCCTCAAGCGTGGGACTGCTGACCGGCGACACCACCATCAACGGCGAGGCTCCGATCGTGGTGATGACCACTGAAGTCCTGAGGAACATGCTGTATGCCGATTCGGACACCTTGGGGGACCTTGGCTACGTCGTGATGGATGAGGTGCACTACCTGGCAGACCGCTTCCGCGGCGCAGTCTGGGAAGAAGTGATCATCCACCTGCCCAGCGAAGTGCAAGTGGTTTCCTTGAGCGCCACGGTGTCCAACGCGGAAGAGTTCGGCGCGTGGCTGGACACGGTGCGTGGACACACCGACGTGATTGTCTCCGAACACCGTCCCGTCCCCTTGTGGCAGCACGTCATGGTGGGGCGTGAGATCGTTGATCTCTTCGCGGGGGATACCACCTTTGACGAGATCGCTCCGGAGGCAGCAGACGGCGAAGGATCCGTGCCGGAGCCAGTGCGGGAGCCCGACAGGAACCCCCCGCAAAGGGAATTCGAGGTCAACCCGGAGTTGCTTTCCATGGCACGGGCGGAAAGCCAGATGAACTTCCGCGGCCGCTTTGGCCATGGCGGACGCAGCCGCCGGCGGCAGGACCGCCAGCGTGACAACACAGCCAGTGAGCAGCGCAGCCCGGTGCGCAAGGCCAGCCGGCCCCAGATCATTGCGAGCCTGGACCGTCAAGGACTGCTTCCGGCCATTACCTTCATCTTCTCCCGCGCCGGTTGCGACGGAGCTGTTGCGCAGTGTGCCGCGGCCGGGCTGTGGCTCACGACCGAGCGCGAACAGCAGATCATTGCGTCCCGGGTGGACGAGGCGAGCCGGGAGATTCCCGCCGACGACCTCGATGTCCTGGGCTTTTGGAGTTGGCGCGACGGGCTGCTCCGCGGGCTCGCGTCGCACCACGCCGGTTTGCTGCCGACCTTCAAGGAAGTCGTCGAGAAACTCTTCGCCGATGGCCTGGTCAAAGCCGTTTTCGCCACGGAGACCCTCGCCCTGGGCGTCAACATGCCCGCACGCTGTGTCGTCCTGGAGAAGCTCGACAAGTTCAACGGCGAAGCCCACGTCAACATCACCGCGGGGGAGTACACCCAGTTGACCGGCCGGGCGGGACGGCGCGGAATCGACGTCGAAGGCCACGCAGTGGTGCTTTGGCAACCGGGTACGGATCCTGCTGCCGTCGCCGGCCTCGCTTCGCGGCGCACCTATCCGCTCAACTCAAGCTTCCGCCCTACCTACAACATGAGCATCAACCTGATTGCCCAGTTCGGGCGGCCCCGGGCACGGCAGATCCTCGAATCGTCGTTCGCCCAGTTCCAGGCGGACCGTTCAGTCGTTGGGCTGGCCCGGCAGGTGCGAAGCCGTGAAGAGTCCCTGGCCGGCTATGCCGAATCCATGAAGTGCCACCTCGGCGATTTCACCGAGTACGCCAAGCTCAGGCGGGATCTCAGCGAGGCAGAACAATTCGCCTCGAGGAGCACCTCGCGGGCCCGCAAGTCGCTGACCGTTGACTCCCTGAGCCGGCTCATGCCCGGCGACATCGTCAAGGTTCCGGGCGGACGCACGCCGGGTTACGCCGTCGTGCTCAATGCCGATCCGAACTCGCGCGAACCTCGGCCCGCGGTCCTGACGGAAGACAACCAGCTTCACAGGATCGGTGCCCACGAAGTCGAAGGGCCGGTTGATCCCGTGTCCTGGATCCGGATTCCCAAGGCGTTCAACGCCAAGCTGCCCAAATCCCGCCGTGATCTGGCATCCGCCATGCGGAATGCCGTGCGGGAGGGGCGTCCGCCGGCCCGCGGCACGAACCGGAGCGAGGACTTCGGGCGCGCCCGCTACATGCCGGACCAGGAAAAGAAGATCGCAGACCTTCGCCGGGCACTCCGAGCCCATCCGTGCCACGGTTGCAGCGAGCGTGAGGACCATGCCCGTTGGGCCGAACGCTGGTGGAAACTGCGGCATGAAACCGATGGGCTCATCCGGCAGATCCAGGGCCGTACCAATACGATCGCGAAGACATTTGACCGGGTCTGCGATGTCCTCGCCGTTTACGGTTACCTCCAGACGTCCGACGCCGGCCATGTCACCATCAGCGCGGACGGCCAGCGCCTGCGCCGCATCTACGGCGAAAAAGACCTACTGATCTCCCAATCCATCCGCCAAGGGGCCATCAAGGACCTCGATGGCGCCGAACTGGCTGCGCTGGCCAGCACGATGGTCTACCAAGCCAAGCGCGACGATCGCGGCCTGCGACCCAAAATGCCGTCCGTATCCCTCGAAACGTCCGTGGACATCGTGGTCCGGGAGTGGTCTGCGTTGGAGGACGTCGAGGACAAGAACAGGCTCCCGCTCACCGCCGAACCGGAGCTGGGACTTGTCTGGCCCATCTTCAAGTGGGCGAAGGGCCGCCATCTCCAGGAGGTCCTCAGCGGCACCGACCTCGCTGCAGGCGACTTTGTGCGCTGGGCGAAGCAGGTCATCGACCTGCTGGACCAGATGGCGAAGATTCCAGGGCTCGAACGGCGCCAAACCAAGATGTGCCGCGAAGCGATCGATCTGGTCCGGCGCGGCGTCGTCGCCTACTCCAACGTCTCCTGACACACCACAGATTCCCAGCAAGGAGCATATCCATGACTCATCCAGGCGTGCCCGCCGAAACCCGACCCCGCAAGGTCACGATGTACCGGAACGGCTCCGTCTACACAGCCGCTGATCCCTTCGCGACGGCAATGCTGGTTGACGGTGACACTGTTGCCTGGGTTGGCTCTGAGCAGGCTGCAACATCGATTGCCGACTCATCGATGGAGGTGATCGATCTCCGGGGAGCCTTGCTGGCGCCCGGTTTCGTAGACTCCCACATGCACCTCACGGAGACCGGAATTGCTTCCGATTCCCTCCACCTGGCCGGGGTCCGCTCGGCGCGGGAGTTGCTCGACGCCGTCGCCCTGGCCGCCAAGGCACTCGGTACCAGCGGCGTCGTGCTTGGCCACGGTTGGGACGAGTCGGTGTGGCACGAAAAGACGCTGCCCACGCCCGAGGAGCTCGACCGCGCGGCGGGCGGGCGCAAGGTGTACCTGGCGCGCGTAGATGCGCACTCGGCTCTTGCCTCATCCGCCTTGGCATCCGCGGCCGGGCTGGACGGCCTCGATGGCTACGACGGTTCGGCGCACGTCCTGAGGGCCGCCCACGCCGCGGCCCGGCTGGTCGCCAGGCAGTTCCCCGACTCCGAGCGCCGCCGATACCAGGAACTGGCCCTGCGCGAGGCTGCGGCCCACGGCTATGTCGCCTTGGCCGAGATGGCGGCCCCGCACATTTGCAGCGTCGACGACCTTCGGATGTCTGCGTCGTGGAACTCTGCGTCGTGGAAGGAGGGCAGCGCGGGCGTGCCCCGGATCCTTCCCTATTGGGGCGAACTCGCCACATCGGCCGAGCACGCCTCTGCCATCCTGGAAGGCTTGGGCGTGCCCGTCCTTGGCCTGGCGGGGGACTTGAACATCGACGGTTCCGTCGGTTCGAGAACGGCTGCCCTCAGCGCAGACTACGCCGACGCTCCAGGCCACCGTGGAAGCCTCTACGTCTCCGTCGACGAAGCCGCCGGCCACATTGCGGCCTGTTCAGCGCTCGGTATCCAGGCAGGCTTCCACGTCATTGGCGACGCAGGACTGAAGACGGCGCTGGACGCTTTTGACGTTGCCGCATCGGAGGTGGGGGAGCAGCGGGTCCGTGCCGCCGCGCACCGTCTTGAGCATGTGGAAATGGCCGATGCCGGCGATCTCGCCCGGCTTGCGAAATATTCGATCACAGTGAGCGCACAGCCCGCCTTCGATGCCACCTGGGGCGGGGCGGGAAAACTGTACGAGCAGCGCCTGGGGGCGCGAAGCGTGGCCATGAACCCCTTCGCTTCGTATTACTCCACGGGCGTGCCGGTGTGCTTCGGAAGCGATAGCCCGGTCACCCCGTTGCGCCCATGGTCCAGCGTCAGGGCATGCTTGGAACACAGCAATCCGGATCAGCGCATTTCGGCGCGGGCAGCGTTCCTCGGACACACCCGGGCCGGTTGGCGGGCCGGCAAAGAGCGCAATCCGCTGATGGGACAGTTGGTTCCCGGGGCACCTGCGAGTTTTGCGGTGTGGGAAGTCGAAGAGCTGATGGTGCAGGTGGCCGACGACCGCGTCCAGTCCTGGTCTACCGATCCACGTGCACGGACGCCCCTCCTCCCCGCGCTGGACAGCGGTAGCGATCCCGCTTGCCTGCAGACCGTACGCGAAGGCCAGGAGATCTTCGCGAGCGAAATTTTGCGGTCATAGTTGCAGATAGCTTTGCCGGTCCTGGGGCCCCTGACCTGCATGTATAGATAAAGCCCCAGCTCAGGCGGCGCTTGACAGGATTTGTGAAGTCCGTAGCATTTAGGGTCAACAGGCTTCCACAGGAAATACCTGGTTGTCTGGCCGCGGTGGGGTCCGCTGCCAAAAACAGTCAACGGACCCGTTTTCCAAGACCGTGGCACTCGTAGTGGGCAGGTCCACTGCGCCGCAGAAAACGGTTCGGCCTCGAGTTCAACACGCGTGCCGGCACTGGACCTGCGCTAGTGGGCCTGCCCGCGGCCAAGTGCGACCCATGTGGCGGACGCCACAGGTGTCCCCAGGTACGTCAAGTTGTCGTTCTATAATGGAGAGTTGCGCCTGAATGCCAGCCACGCTGCTGCTCCGGCCCACTGACCGCTCCATCAAGGAAAGGCCTCTTCTTGCGTGTCCTGACGATCATCCCCACGTACAACGAGCTGGAATCGCTACCCAAGACCCTCGGACGGCTGCGCGCGGCTGTGCCCGCCTCAGACGTCCTGGTTGTCGACGACAACAGCCCTGACGGCACGGGACAGCTAGCCGACAGCATCGCCGCCGAGGACGGCCAGGTCCATGTCCTGCACCGCAAGGGCAAGGAAGGCCTCGGAGCCGCGTATATCGCCGGATTCAAATGGGGCATGGCCGCCGGCTACGACGTCCTTGTCGAGATGGACGCCGATGGTTCGCACCAGCCCGAGCAGCTCCCGTTGCTGCTTGACGCGATCAACGACGGCGCCGACCTTGCGATGGGCTCACGCTGGGTTCCCGGTGGCGGCACGGTGAACTGGCCGTTCTACCGTCAAGCGATTTCACGCACGGGGAGCACCTACGCCCGGCTCATGCTTGGCTTGAAGATCAAGGACATCACCGGCGGCTACCGCGCGTTCCGGCGCAGCACGCTAGAGGCGCTCAAGCTGGACCAGGTCGAATCGGTTGGCTACGGTTTCCAGGTGGATCTGGCGTGGCGGGTCGCCAAGCTCGGCCTGAAGATCGTCGAATGCCCTATCACATTTGTTGAGCGCGAGCTTGGTGCCTCCAAGATGAGCGGCAATATAGTTGTTGAGGCCATGATCAACGTCACCAAGTGGGGGCTCGCCTCCCGGTGGGCCGCGCTGACCCGGAAGAAGACCCCGGTCTCAAAGTAGGCTTAACAGACAAGGCCGGTTCCGCACTCTCTGAAGAGTGCGGAACCGGCCTTTTCCGCAGTCCGGCGCTATTTGACCAGGTTCGGCCACCGCTTGGACGTCAGTGCTTTGTTGCCGCGCTTGCGAGCGATGGAGGTTCGGCCCAGCCAACTCCGGCCCCGGGGCGGCCTCGCTTCTGGAAGGGCTGGCGCGGAGATTCCGGATGCCGGTCCGGGTGCTGCCGGCTGGCCCGGGCACAGGTCCGTGATCAGTCCCATTCCCGCGCATGCCCGCACTTCGCGGATTCCCACCACTGCGGCGCGTTTTGTCTCAAAATCCTTCGAGACCGCCATGACGGTCCCGTCCGCTGCCTTAAGCCGGAACCTGTAGCGTTCCCGGGCATCGACAAATAGTTCAAACTTTCCTGCCACGCTGACCTCCCCAATAGAGACATATCGTCCTTCTAACGACCGTACCCGGCGGTCACCTCAAAACAAAGCACCCTTAGCGTTTAGCCCCTTGCGCCGCACAGATCCCGGATTCCGCAGGGATGTGGTTGCCGGATGGGGCGTCGACGTGTAGTTTTGGCGATGCAAAGTAAGCTTAGTAATACCCGCCACCGCCGGGTCCGCGGTTCAGCAGGAGGTACACCAGTGGGTATCGGATCATCCATCTTCCTTATTGCGATAGGCGCCATTCTGGCCTTCGCGATCCCCGGAGATGTCGTGTCATTCATCGACCTCCATATGGTCGGCTACATCCTCATGGTCGTCGGCGTCATCGGCTTGATCGTTTCCCTCTTCGTGTTCGGCCCGCGCCGGACCCGTCGAATCAGCGAAAGCCGCGCCACAGTAGACCCCGTCACGGGGGACCGCATCGTGACCAGGGACACCCGCGACGGCGGAATCTAGCAACAATAGGAACGAAGGGGAGGGTCGGCGTGCCGGCCCTCCCCTTTTCCATGTGCCCGGACGGCGATCAAACGCATTGTTGCCCGTCCTCAGACCAAGCGCCGGTTCCTAACCGCCGTTTCCCTTGCCGTTGCCCTTGTGGCGCCCCGGCGGCACCGGTGCTACAGGAGCCGGAGCAACCGGCGTCGATATCTCAACGCTCGGTGAAGGCGTCGGCGTGGGGGTGCTGGGCGTGGGCGTTGCCGAGACTGACGGGTCCGGTGCGGCGGGCGCAGGCGGCTGGAAGGCACTCACACCAACAATCACCAGTGCGGTGGTAAGAAGTGCCGCACCGACGGCCCACGCCTTTCGGCGCGCTCGGATTACGGGCTTCCCCCGCCCCGCCATTGCCGCGGGCTGCACCCGCATCTGGACGGTGGCCTTCGCGGTGCGGGGCGGCCGATCGGGCATGCGGGGAAGGGTCTGCGTGGCTCCATTCGGGGCAACGGGCGTTGGCGCGGGAACGCCGGAACTGAAGGCATCCCGCAGTGCTTGCTCAACCTCCAGTGCGCCGGGCCGGGCGGAGGGCTCAGTCGATGTCATGGCGGCGAGGAGGTCAACCCACCGCGTCCCGAGGGCCTCCGGCACACGGGGCGGCCGGTGGAGCCGCGCAACGGCCGACTCCACGCTGGTTCCCGGGTACTCGAGCTTTCCGGTCAGGCATTCGAGGAGGAGAAGGCCGAGGGAGTAGATATCGCTGGCCGGTCCGAGGGCAGAGCCGGTGGCCTGTTCCGGACTCAAGTACGCGGCGGTTCCCACCATGGTGCCCGTTGCCGTCAGGCGCGTTCCCTCGATGATGCGGGCGATTCCGAAGTCGGTGAGCTTGGGCCGGATGGGTGACCCTACCGGGGTTTCAGGCAGGAGGACATTCGCAGGTTTGATATCGCGGTGGATGATCCCGCGCCCATGGACGTATTCCAGGGCCGACGCCAGATCCGCTCCTATGTGGGCTACGTCTTGGGTCGTCAGCGGCCGGTCCCGCAATCTGGAATACAGATCCGGACCATGAATCAGTTCCATAGTGAGGAATGTCCGGGCATGCTCCGGGTCCCGATGGTCGGTACCGGCATCGAAGAGAGTCACGAGTGACGGATGGTTGAATGTCGCCAGGAGCCGCATCTCGTTTTCATGCCGGGCAAGCTCGTCCGGCCCTCCGAGCTGGGGAGCAAAGAGCTTTAGCGCCACGTCGCGGCCTAGCCTCTCGTCCTGTGCCCGGTACACCGACGCAGTCGCGCCGCGGCCGATCAGGGTTCCCAGCCTGTACCGACCCGCAATAAGAGCATCGCTGTCTCCAGTGATAGGGCCATCCGGCACGGGTTTACCTCGCATTCTTCGAACCGACGGAGCCCGTACAGTCTAGGCCCCCTTTGCCGGGGACATGGACATTCGTCCCCTGTGGGGTAATCGTCCTGAATGGAGGGAAGGTTACGGTTCGGCGCGGCGGGCCAGATCGAGCTTCCCATCGCTTCAAGCTTGGTGCGGCCGCGTAGGCCCCTACCGCGTAGGCCCTACAAAGAAGGTGCTCATCGACTGACCGGTTCAGGGTTGCCGAGGAGTCTCAGTTCATCGCGCCGGGGGAGCCCCTCCCAGTCGCCGGGCACGAGACACACAAATGCACCGGTTCTGACGGCTGTCTGAAGACGCTCCCCAGCCCCCAAGCCTTCGACGAATTCGGCGAGGTATCCGGCCACGAACGCGTCGCCGGCGCCCACGGTATCGAGGACGTCGATTTCCATGGCTTCCTGTCGGAAGAGTTGGCCGTCGATGAATGCCAACGCGCCATCTGCGCCCAACTTGATAATCACTTGGCCCGGACCCATGGCGGCGATGCGCCTGGCGGCCTCTTCGGCGTCGCGGACTGTCCCGACTGCGAGTTCGGCCCCCTTAAGGCCCGCGAAGACGATGTCCACGTGCGGGATGATCTCGCGGTAGGCGCTTCCGGCGGCCTCGGCGTCCCAGAGCTTGCTGCGGTAATTCAGGTCGAGAGATACCGGAACACCGGCTGCTTTGGCTGCGGCGACAGCGTAGTGAAGGGTGGAAGCGGCCTGCGGAGAGAGTGCCGGGGTGATCCCGCTGACATGGAGCAACGCCGCCCCCGCAATCAGCCGTTCGTCGACGTCGTCGGGCGCAATCCGGGAACCCGCACTGCCGGAGCGATAGTACGCAACTTTCTGGGCTGTGGGGGTCCGGCGTTCCTTGACCATCAGGCCGGTCGGCGCGTCGTCGTCCACCGTCACGTGGACGACGACGCCCTCTGCGCGGATCTCCCGCTCTACAAGCTGGCCGAGGGAATCCGCGCCGATGCGGCTGCACCAGACAGCTTGGACACCCAGGCGTTGCAGGCCGATGGCGACATTGGACTCAGACCCTCCGATGCCGAGGCTCATGGTGGACGCATGGGCCAGCGGGCCGGCCTTGTCCGAAGCCATGAGCGCCATGGTTTCGCCAAGGGTGACGACATATGTTCCTTGACTCATCGGGATTCACGCGCCCCATCAACGAGGTTCCGGACCCGTCGCGCCCGCGTGGTCAACTCAGGCAGACTCCCGCCCTTGAAGGCATCGCCGAGGAGCGGCCCTCCGAGGCTCACCGCCAATGCGCCTGCGCGGATCCATGCAGGTACGTCTTCGATAGTGAGGCCGCCTGACGGGACCACTTGGATGTCAGGGAAGGGGCCGCGGAGTTGCGATATGTAGCCGGGCCCGACTGTGGATGCGGGGAAGAGTTTGACGGCGGTGGCGCCTAGCTTCCAGCCGGTGTGGAGCTCGGTGGGAGTGAGCCCACCGGGAAAGACGGGCACGCCGCGTCGAGTGCAGGCAGTGATGACGTCCGGTTCGGTGATGGGCGTAACGATGTACGCGGCGCCCAGGTCGAGTGCCGTTTCGGCCTCAGCAGGAGTGGTCACCGTGCCGACGCCGATTTCCACGGCATCGCCGAAGCGATCGAGCAACAGGGGAAGCTCCTCAAACACTCCGGGCGTGCTCAAGGTCAACTCGATACTGAGCACACCGCCGACCCGAAGGGCTTCGATGACGGGGCTGTAGTCCTTGGCATGCTTGGCCCGCAACACTGCCACGACCCTGGTGTCGAGGAGGATGGCGGATGGCGCCGGACTGGAGACGGTGTCCGGGGTTTCGAGATGGAACATGGATGCCCTTCGTATCTTGGTTGGTTGGCGGGCCTTCCCGACGGCGGCACTTGCCGCCGTCGGTTGCCCTTCGGGTGCTATTGGACGTGCTGCGCTTCGGAGGTCACCGCGATAATCCCGCTTTTGCCGTGTGCCGCGTCCTCGGGGTCCGTGAGGTCGCGGTTCAGGGTTTCCGGTGACATGCGGGTGGCGATGAAGCTGATCAGCATGGTCGCCGACATATAGATCGCCACGGGAATCCAGGAGTTGCTGAACATCCCCAGCAGTGCCGCGCAGATCATGGGAGCGATGCCTCCGCCGATGATGGAAGAGAACTCGCGGCCCAAGGTGACGCCTGCGTAGCGGTAGCGGCTGCCGAAGATCTCCGGGAAGTAGCTCATGTGCACGCCCACCACGCCTTGGCATGCCAGGACGAAGCCGACCACGATCACCAACACGATGGCTACCGGCGAGCCGGTGGTCAGCAGCAGGAACGCTGGGGCCGGGAACAGGATGAGTGCGCCGGTGATAAGTGATACGACGCGCCGGCGCCCGATCTTGTCGGACAGGATTCCGAAGGAGACCGCCGCGACCCCGCCGCAGAGCGAACCGATGAGCAGCACAGGGGGAATGAACTTCGGGTCCGTTCCGATCACGGTGATGAGGTACGAGGCCATGAACACCTGGATCGTGTATGACTGGGTGCTGACGCCGAGGTTCATCAGGATGACGCGCAGGACGTTGGCCTTGCCGTATTTGGCAACTTCCCGCAGGGGTGCCGGGGGTTCCGTGCGGGCCTGCTTGATCTCTTCGAAGACCGGTGATTCGTCCAGCTTGCGCCGGATGACCAGCGCTGCGATGGTCACGAAGATGCTGGAGAGGAAGACGAGCCTCCAGCCCCACGTGAGCATGTCGTTGGGTGCCAGCGACTGGGCCGCGATCCACACGAGTGCGCCGAGCGCCGTTCCGGCGGCCGCGCCAACCATGATCAGCGAGGCCAGCTTGCCCCGGGTTCCAGGGGCGGCGGATTCGGTGAGCAGTGTTGCGCCGCCGGATTGTTCAGCACCGGCGCCGAAGCCCTGGGCAGCGCGGCAGACACACAGCAGGATCGGGGCAAGGAGCCCTACCTGGCCGAAGGTCGGCAGGAGCCCGATGGCCAGGGTCGCCCCACCCATGAGCAGCAGGGTGACCACCAGGACCCACTTGCGGCCAAGCCGATCGCCGAAGTGGGAGAAGAAGATCCCGCCGAGGGGCCGGAACAGGAATCCAACAGCGAAGGTGCTGAAACTGGCCAGCAGCGCCGCCGCGGGGGAAATGTTGGGGAAGAAGAGCTTGCTGAACACGAGTGCCGACGCGGTGCCGTAGATGACGAAATCGTACAGTTCAAGCGTGGTGCCGATGAGTCCGGCGACGGCGGCTTTCCGGACCTTGCTTTGGTCCACTGGCGTGGGCGGGAGGTTCGCTGCTGTGGTCATTTCCATACTCCTTTGAATGGATGTCCGCTGGCCCGTACGTGGGCCGAGTCAGTAGGTGATGAGGACTTTGAGGTTGGTGGGGTCGCTCACGGGCGCCGTGAGTGCGGCCGCGGCGTTCGCGAGGTCAAACGTGGAGGTGATGATGGACCGGAGGTCCACAGCCCCCGATGAAGCGAGCTGAATCGCCGTCGGGAACGCGTTGGCGTACCGGAACGCGGTCACCAAGTCGATTTCGAAGCGTTGGAGGAAGCCGAGCGGGATCCCGTCGACGGTGGGGCGGGCCTGGCCGACGACGGTTGCCCGGGCGGCAGGGGCAAGTGTCAGGATTCCGTCAGCCAGCGCCCTGGTGTTGCCTGAGCATTCGATCAGGCGATCCATGTCTTTCAGGTCCAAGGCCGTCACCGACGTGTTGATGGTCCGGGTGGCGCCGAACCGGGCAGCAACAGCCAGACGGTCGTCGTTGACGTCGGTCACGACGATCTCCGACGCGCCGCGGCAGGCCGCCACTTGCGCCACGAGCAGGCCGATCGGCCCGGCGCCTGTGATGAGCACCCGGTGCCCGGCCCGCACCTGGGCGCGTTCAACCGCCCAGACGGCGACGGCGAGGGGCTCGATCGCTGCCCCGATCTCGGCCGGGATGTTGGCCGGGAGCTCGTGGAGGGCGGCGCCGGGCACCACCACGTGGCGGGCGAAGAGACCGTCCGTGGGCGGGGAGCCGAAGCAGGTCCCCGCCGGGCAGAGGTTGTAGCGTCCGGAGAGGCAGGTTGGGCAATTCCGGCACGGGAGCGCCGGTTCAATCACGACGGCGGTGCCCGCGGCAATGCTTGCAGCTTCACCGGCCGCAATGACGACGCCGGCTCCCTCATGGCCGAGGACAGTGGGCTGCCGGAGGACATTGGTGCCGTTGCGGCCGTCGGCGAAGTAGTGCATGTCCGAGCCGCAGATGCCGCCCGAACGCATTTCAACGATGACATCTTTCGGCCCCATGGCTTTGAGGGGTTTCTCTTCGATCCGGAGTTCGCCTGCGCCGTGGAGCACTGCGGCTTCCGTGGTCAGCGGCAGGGAGGTTCCGTCAGCGCGGCGGACTGTTTGGGTGGTCATCGGATGCTCCGGGTCTGTGCGGGACGTAGTGACGTTGACTCGGCGGCAGCGTTTGCGGCGGCGAGGGGACCTTGCCGGTGGATGATGTCGATCAGCTCGCCTGTGCGCCGGACGAAGCTTTCGCGGGTCGCGAGTTCGTCACCTAGGAGATGGTGTTCGCCGAGTACCTTCGCCGCGAGGTCCCGCCCGGAGCTTGATCGCTCTGCGAGGTCCTGCAGTGTCCCGCGGGCGGGGTCCTGCATCGCGTTGGCGTGGTTGCCGGGGTCGAATCCTCGAAGAGGTGCGATGCATGAGAGATACGCGGCGACGGTGAGGGCGAGGTAGTGGGGCACGGCCCCGGCGTCGAGCATTTCCAAGGCGGGAATCGGGATCCGCTGGCGGAGTTTGACGGAGCCATCGCTGCCTACCTGGCTGGTCCGGTGCCCCAATGCCGAATTGCGCCAACGCAGGAAGAGTTGCTCCTCGTAGGCGTCGACGTCGACAGCCCCTGGCACAGTGACGCTTGGCAGGTACTCGTCGCGGAGGACCCGGCGGGCGGCGGCTTCGATGTAGTCGATGCCAGCAGCATCCGGAATGGTGGCCGCTCCGGACAGTGCTCCGAGGTACGCGATCAGGGAGTGGGTGCCGTTCAAGAGCCTGACCTTGAGCTGCTCGTAGCCTGCGACGTCGTCCGTGAAGATCGCACCTCCGGCCTCCCAAGCAGGGCGGCCGGCTATGAAGTCGTCCTCCAGGATCCACATCGTGAATGGCTCTGCCGGCACGGGGATCTGGTCCGCATAGCCGAGTTGTTCGGCGACGAGGCTACGGTAGCGGTCCGTCGTGGCGGGCACGATCCGGTCCACCATGGATGACGGAAAGGTGACGTTCGCATCGATCCATTGCAGCGCCTCGGCGGCCTCGCCGGCCGGGAGCAATGAGGCAAATTCGCAGACGAGCCGTTGGGTGTGGTGCCCGTTGTCCGCCAGGTTGTCGCAACTGAGGACCGTCACTGGTTTACCGTGGGTTCGTGCCCGCTGCTGAAGTCCGCGGACGATCTGCCCGATCGGGGTGCGGGGGGCAGCGCCGTTGGCGAGATCGTGCTGCACGTCAGGGTCGGAAACGTTCAGCGAGCCTGTTGCCGGGCTGTAGGTGTAGCCGTTTTCCGTGACCGTCAGGGACACGATGCGCGTGGTCTCGGCACCGATGACGGCCACCACGCGCTGCGGTTCCTGGGCCGCGACGAAGGCATCTGTGTGCACGCGAGGGGTCGAGAACTTCGATCCCTCGGGTGAGATTTCCACCACGGTGTAGAGCATGTCCTGGGCGTGCATGGCGTCGGTAATGGCTGAGGAACGGCTGGAAACTCCGATGATTCCCCAGTCACCGCCGCGGGAGGCTATGGCGGCTTCCGTGTACACGGCCTGGTGTGCGCGGTGGAAGTTTCCGAAGCCGAGGTGCACGATGCCGGGAGCAGGGGCGACGCTTCGGCGAAGGATTCCGGGCGTTTCCGCGCTCAGCGGCGGCAGGATTGGCGTGGCCATGGGTCACCAGTCCTTCATGGAGCCGTCGAGCTCCCGCGCGATGGGCAGGAAGGCCTGCGTGTAGGGGAAGCGTGCTGCGGCATGTTCATCAACCTGGACGCCCAGGCCTGGCTCGTCACCCGGGTGCAGGTAGCCGTCCTCGAAGCGGAAGCTCGATTGGAACACCTCCGAGACCAAGGGGTCGTAGCCCATGTACTCCTGGATGGCGAAGTTGCTCGTGGCCAGGCCCAGGTGCAGCGAAGCGGACAGGTTGATGGGGGAGACATCAGACGGGCCGTGGGGTGCGCCCTTGATCTGGTAGACCTCGGCGAGAGCCAGGATCTTGCGTACGTGGGAGATGCCTCCGGCATGCACGACGGCGGTGCGGATGTAGTCGATGAGCCGTTCAGTGATGAGCAACTCGGTGTCCCAGACGGTGTTGAAGACTTCGCCGATCGCCAGCGGAATGGTGGTCTGCTGGCGCAGCGTGCGCAACAGCCGCTGGTTCTCGGCGGGGGTGGCGTCCTCGAGCCAGAACAGGTCCACGTCTTCCAAAGAGCGGGCCAAGCGGGCGGCTTCGGTGGGGTTGAGCCGGTGGTGGACGTCGTGGAGGAGCTTCAGCTCGGGACCGACGTGCTCACGGACTGCGGAGAGGATCTTCGGGGCGTGGCGCAGGTAGGCAGAGGTGTCCCAGTCTTCTTCGACTGGACCGGCACCGCGTCCGGCCGGTTCATAACTCGCGGCACCCTTGGTGACGCCATAAACCTTGTCGAGGCCGGGGACGCCGGACTGGGCACGGACGGCGCGGAAGCCCTGCTCGCGGCGTTGGTCTATCGAGTCCAGCAACTCCGGAAGGTCCCAGCCGGTGGCGTGCGTGTACGTGAGGATCTTGTCGCGGGCCGCGCCGCCCAGGAGTTGGTAGACCGGAACCCCGAGGGCCTTGCCTTTGATGTCCCAGAGGGCGAGGTCGATGGCGCCGATCGCGGCCATGGTCACCGGCCCGCGGCGCCAGTATGCACCTTTGTAAAAGTATTGCCAGGTGTCTTCGATGCGGTCCGCGTCCCTGCCCAGCAGGGCTGGGGCAAGGTGATCGCGCAGATAGCTCGCGACAGAGAGTTCGCGGCCGTTCAGCGTGGCGTCACCCCAACCGACGATGCCGTCGTCGGTGGTGATCTTGAGGGTGACGAAGTTGCGGCTGGGGCTGGTTACCAGGACGTCGACGTCGACGATTTTTCGGGTCATCGGGAAATCACTACATTCTTCAGCGGCTGGTTCGTGGAAAGGCGGGTGATGTTTTCGGCAATCTCAAGTGCACGGCTGCGGAAGGTCTCTGCAGTGACGCCGGAGGAGTGCGGGGTCATGATGACGTTGTCCAGCCGGCCGAACGGCAGGGTGGAAGGGTCGCCGCGGCCGTCAGTGCCCGGGTATTGGTACCAGACATCGATCGCAGCGCCCGCGATCCGCCGGTCTTTCAGGGCTTCGTAGAGGGCGGCTTCGGCGACGACCGGTCCGCGGGCAATGTTGACGAGCAAGCCGTCCGGGCCGAGGTCGTCGAGTTCGGCTGCGCCTACGATGCCGGTGGTTTGCTCCGTGAGCGGAATGCTGACCACGAGGATGTCGGATTCGCTCAGTGCCTCGCCGAGGCGTTCAGTGGTGCCTGCCCACCGCAAGGAGTTGGCGTGTGCGTCGACGCTTCCGCTGCGGGTGATGGCGATGCCTTCGGCGCCGAAGGCCTTGAGGAGCGACCATGCCGCTCCGCCGATGTGCCCGAACCCGAGGAATGTCACGACGGCGCCGCGCAGTGTTTCCGGTTGCCGGATCTCGGAAGAGTAGACGGACGAAGACCAGACACCGCTCCGAAGCGCCGCGTCTTGACCGATCAGGTTGCGACGGAGGGCCACCAAAACCGTGGCGATGTGTTCGGCAATGGAGCTTTCGTGGTGGAAGGTGTTCGCGCACACCGCCCCTGCGGGCAGTGCGGACGCGTCGATACCGTCGTATCCGGCACCGCCCACGTGGACCAGGCGCAAGTTGCCCGCGGCCGAGCCCATGGCTTCGGTGAAACGTGGCCCGACGTAGACGTCGGCATCTTTGAGGTCGGTGAGCACCGCATGCTCGCTCCAGCTGTCGTGCCAGGAGGCAAGGGCGCCCTCGGGGAGCGCGGTTTCGAAAGTGGAGCGGTGGGGCATCAGGTTGGGGTCTGCGATGACGATTCTCATGGCTACTTTCCCTGGAGGGCTTGCTCTGCGGTGCGCGCGGCAAAAGTGGAGCCACGCACGATGAGTTGTGAACTGAGGTGCACGGCTTCAGTTGCTGTCGGCTTTCCGGCCATCTGCTCCAGGAGGAGCTCAAGGCTGAGGGCGCCGCTTCGGTCAATGGGTACGCGGATGGAGGTGAGCCCCGGCTCTGCCGCGGCGGCAATGTCGAGGTCGTCGATGCCGACAACGCTGATGTCCTCCGGGCAGTGGTAGCCAAGGGTACGGGCGCCGGCGAGCATGCCGATGGCGACCAGGTCGTTGTAGGCGATCACCGCGGTGGCACCGCTGGCGACCACGGAAGCCGCCGCGGCCAGTCCGCCGTCGACCGTTGCATTCTGGTTCCCCACGGTCACGAGTTCGATGCCCCAATCGGCGCAGAAGCGGGTGATAGCTGCACGTCGCTGGCCGTTGGCCCACGATGACGCGGGTCCGGGAATGTAAGCAAGCTTGCGGTGACCGAGGGCGTAGAGATGCTCGACGGCTTGGCGGATTCCCTCGCCGGCCTCCATGAGCACCCGTGCGGCGTGCTCCGCCTCGCCATTGATCACGACCAGCGGTGCGCTGCCCGCGAGATCGTGAATCTGCTCGGAAGGCAGCCGGGGTGAGCAAAGGATGATGCCATCCACGCCCGTGGCAAAGGATTCAAGATGTGCGCGTTCCCGCGAGGACGATTCGGAGGTGTCGGCGAGGACCATCCGGTGGCGGCCATGCCATGCCTGGTCCTGGATGGCTTTGATGAGGGCGGCGAACACCGCATTTGAAATGTCGGGGACGATGACGCCGAACGTCCGGCTGCCCGTCACTCCGGGCACGTCGTAACCCAACTGCTCGGCAGCGGCCATGACCTTCTGCCGCGTTTCGGCTGCCAGCCGGCCGGGATCCCCGAACGCCCGCGACGCAGTTGCCAAGGAGACCCCCGCCAGCTTTGCGACATCCGTGAGTTTTGCCGACATCTGTCCTCCAGTTGCTTCGTTGAAACCTTGTCCTGCAAGTATGGAAAGACTTGTACAAGTTTGTCAATGACTTGCACAAAGTTGTTGCGACTGCCGGCTTGCCTGGATCCGTTGAGCGTCGCGTAGCTCCGGAGTAGGGTGGCCCCACCCACCTCGCACCACCAATTGAGGAGCGACCATGTCACATCGCAAACTTCGACTGGCCACCATGACGGCAGTACTCGCGCTGAGCGTGACGAGCGGGGCCCTCGCCAACCCCGCCTTTGCCGAACCACGGCAGACTGAAAAGACCGCCACCGCCACCGGATACGGCGGCGCGGTCAGCACCGTAGACCCTGAAGCATCCGCTGCCGCCATCGAGGTCCTCCGCAAAGGCGGCAACGCGGCGGACGCCGCCGTCGCCGCCGCCGCGACGCTAGGCGTGACCGAACCGTACAGTGCCGGGATCGGTGGTGGCGGCTACTTCGTGTTCTACAACGCGAAGACCGGCAAGATCGGCACCATCGACGGGCGCGAGACCGCGCCGGAGGCGATGCCGCATGACGCGTTCATCGATCCCGCCACGGGGAAGCCGTACAACTTCACTCCCGAGCTCGTTACCAGTGGCGTTTCAGTCGGTGTCCCCGGAACAGCGGCAACCTGGGAGCGCGCTCTGGAGCGTTGGGGTACTTTAAGCCTTGGAGATGCCCTCCAGCCGGCCATCAAGGTTGCGAGCCGGGGCTTCGTCGTTGACCAAACCTTCCGCCAACAGACACTCGACAACAAGCTCCGTTTCGGGGCGTTCAGCTCCACCAGCAAGCTGTTCCTCCCAGGAGGCGACGCACCCGCCGTCGGCAGCGTCTTCCAGAACCGCGACCTCGCCGCGACCTACCGGCTCCTCGCGAAGCAGGGCATCAGCGCCTTCTACGGCGGCCCGCTGGCAGCCGAGATCGCGGCAACGGTCCAGGCCCCGCCGAAGACTGCTACCACCACGCTGCCCATCCCGGTGGGGCACATGACCACAGCCGACCTCGCCGCCTACAAGCCCCTGGACCAAGCGCCCACCCACGTCGACTACCGCGGCCTCGATGTCTACGGCATGGCGCCGTCGAGCAGCGGGGGCACGACGGTAGGCGAGGCGCTCAACATCCTGGACACGGTCAACCTTTCGGAGATGTCCAAACCCGCCGCCCTGCATCACTACCTCGAGGCGAGCGCGCTCGCGTTCGCGGACCGTGGAAAGTACGTTGGGGACCCTGCCTTCGTCGATGTTCCTACGGAAGCGCTCACCGACCCGATCTTCGGCAAGGAACGCGCCTGCCAGATCGACCCGCTGCACGCGGCTACGAAGCCCGTCGTGCCGGGGGATGTGACCGGGTACGACGGCGTGTGCCCGGCTTCCGGTGCCGCGCTCGCCGATGAGAAGGACACAGAGAACATCTCGACTACCAACATGACGGTCGCGGACAAGTGGGGGAACGTGGTCGAATACACGCTCACCATCGAGCAGACCGGCGGATCAGGCATCGTGGTACCGGGACGCGGGTTCCTGCTCAACAACGAGATGACCGATTTCTCGGCCGTCTACAGCGCGAGCGACCCCAACCGAATCGATCCCGGCAAGCGCCCACGCTCGTCGATGTCCCCGACCATCATCCTCAAGGATGGCAAGCCGTTCCTCGCTCTCGGCTCGCCCGGCGGATCGACGATCATCACAACCGTGCTGCAAACCATCTTGAACAGGGTGGACCTGGGCATGAGCATTTCCGACGCGATCGCCGCACCGCGTGCCTCCCAACGGAACACGGCAAAGGTCACGGCCGAACCGGAGTTCATCACGGCGTACGGTAGCCAACTCACACCATATGGCCACCAGTTCACGCCATCCGGCGACGCATTCACCTCGGCGGCGGAGATCGGTGCCGCAACCGCGATCGAGTTCAGGCCCGGCGGGCTCATGATCGCTGCCGCCGAGCCGGTCAGACGAGGCGGCGGCTCGGCGATGGTGCTGAAACCATCGCCGTGAGACGAATGCGGAATCCATTCAGGCTGCTGACACCGGGGGTGGGGCCGGGGTAGCTTGTCCCCATGGCTACCGAAGCAACCACCCTCACCGTTGACGGGCCGAACGGTCCTCGCGACATACGGATCTCCAGTCCTAGCCGGGTCCTTTGGCCCGAGATCGGCCTGACCAAGCTGGATCTGGCGCGCTATATCGTTGAGGTCGGGGAAGCATTCATCTC
The DNA here is from genome assembly GCF_036662515.1 of Arthrobacter sp. S2(2024). Taxonomy (NCBI): domain Bacteria; kingdom Bacillati; phylum Actinomycetota; class Actinomycetes; order Micrococcales; family Micrococcaceae; genus Arthrobacter; species Arthrobacter sp. S2(2024). The sequence goes on from NZ_JAYKZI010000003.1 coordinate 238,671, forward strand.
CGCAAACGGTGGCCGGCCGGTCTCGCTGCAGCGCTTTTCGGACAACATCGACGGCGATCAGTTCTTCTCCAAGAATCCGCCGAAAGGAACACCGGAGTTTATCCGGTCCGTGAAGGTTGTTTATCCGAGTGCGCGCTCGCATCCCCAATTGGTGCTCGATGAGCCGGCAGCTGCAGTGTGGGCCGTCCAAATGAACACAGTGGTCTTTCACCCTTGGCCCTCGCGGGTCGAAAACACGGACAACCCTGACCAGCTGCGGATCGACCTGGACCCGCAGCCTGGAACGGATTTCGACGACGCGATTCCCGCAGCCCTTGCGCTGAAAGACGTACTCGCGGAGGCCGGATTGACCACTTTCATCAAGACCTCCGGAAACCGTGGGCTCCACGTCTATGCCCCGATCGAGCCTTCGCATGAGTTCTTGGACGTACGGCATGCCGTGATTGCAGCCGCCCGGGAGCTCGAGCGCCGAATGCCGGACAAGGTGACCACGGCCTGGTGGAAGGAAGAACGTGGTGAAAGGGTGTTCGTCGATTTCAACCAAGCCAATCGTGACCGGACCATAGCAGGCGCGTACAGTCCGAGGGCGCTCGCCCACGCTCCGGTCTCTTGTCCAATCACGTGGGACGAACTTGAATCGGCGGACCCGAAAGGCTTCACCATCCTCACGGTGCCTGGCAGGTTGAAATCGGTGGGGGACCCTTGGGGTGACATGAACTCCAAAGCCGGCAAAATCGACGTCCTGCTTCAATGGTGGGAACGCGATCTCGATGCAGGGCTTGGGGAAATGCCGTTCCCGCCTGACTACCCGAAGATGCCGGGCGAACCGCCGCGTGTGCAGCCGAGCCGAGCGCGCAAGCACGACTGACAGACAGCCCGGGAAGGTGGCCCCGGCAGGCAATGAGTGGAAGAATGAGGGCTGGACCAAAACGGCCGGCGGCGCATCTTGCCTGCTGAGACCCAGGTGAGTCCCCCAGTGCGCCGTCGGTCTTGACCTTGTCGAGCTCTTACGCCGCGCCGGTCCATCTTGGCGCGCTTGCCGCGTGCCGGAGTTCCTTGGCGCGGGTGCGGAATCCGTCGGACGCCGTGCGCGGTTCGTCGCATGCCGGGGGAGCCGCACGGTGGGGGACCGCGCTCGGACGCACAGTCACGGCCGGTTCACGCACGCTTGCCACGGGGCAAAGGTCGGTGACCAGCCCCATGCCGGCACACTCCCGCGCAGCGGCGATGCCGGCAACAACTGCGGGCTTGTCCTCGAACGGCGTCGAAACAGCGATGACCGCCCCGTCAGGTGATTTGAGGCGGAACCTGAAGAAGGACTCCCCGTCAAGAAACACTTCGAATATGCCAGCCACTGCTACCTCCCGGTCTGCGGACCCTGCTCGGTAGCGACTTCACTACGAGCGGGTCGGAGCATCGCTGCATTCCCGTCCGCTGCTCTGGTTGAACAACCACCGTGAATCGTCTTTCACGTGATATTCAGTCTGTTCTGACTGCGTTGAGGCTAACAAGACCGCGTGAGTAAATCCTGTGTAAAACGTGTGCAACCCCCGGGGCGGGTCAGCTGCCACTTGCCCGGTTCATCAGGTGCTCGAGCAGCGCCAGTTCCGGAAATCCGGGGTGGCGCGCAATGCTGGACCTCAGTTTTGCACGGAGGTGTTCGCCACTCGGTTCGGTTCCGCCGAGGACTTCGTCGATGATTTCCTGCGCCTGCTCACGCAGGGCGGCCAGGGTGTCGCGGTCGTCACCGGGAACCAGAACCGGTTCCGGCTCGACGAGCGGGTCTTCAGACTCCAAAGGTTCCGACACTGCCAGCTCCTGATATTTCATCCCGGCAACTCCCAGTTAGGTCCGGAATTCGCCCCCATCCACTAGATAGTAATGAGGGCGCCCGGGTTGTTCACCGCTAAATGCTCAGAACGACGAATATGGCTTGGAAACGGTGGTTTGTGACGCGGACCCGACGGCGGCGACGTTCCGCCGTCCGGCCGTTGCTTTTCAGTCCATGACGAGGTCGCGGGCGGCGGCGACAATGTGGCGTGCCGAAATGCCCGCTGCGTTGAGCAAGTCCTTGGGCTCACCGGAACCAGGAAGTTCCCTCACGGCGAGAAGCGCGATATGGAGTTTGGGCGTGTTGGCGCTCGCAAGCGCTTCGAGGACAGCCGAGCCGAGGCCGCCTTGGGCGTAGTGGTCTTCGGCGACAACAATCCGGCCATCGGTTTCGAGGCACGTCCGGCGCAAGGTGTCGACGTCGATCGGCTTGACGGAGTAGAGGTCGATGACGCGCGCTCTGATCCCCGACTCGGCCAGCTGCTCGGCGGCAGCGAGGCATTCGTGGAGTGTGACGCCGGCGCCGATGAGCGCCACTTGGTCATCGGCGCCGGCACCGTGGACCTTGCTTCCGCCAAGGGGGAACTGTTCGTCCGGACCGTAAATCACGGGATAGGCGCCCCGGGTGGCTCGCAGGTAGGAGATTCCGGGTGTGTCCGCCATGGCGCTCACGAGCTGCGCTGTGGACGGAGCGTCAGCCGGATAGAGCACCGTGGAAGTGTGCACCGCCCGCATGGCGGCAATGTCCTCCAGGGCCATCTGCGAGGGACCGTCTTGCCCGATTTCAACGCCGGCATGCGTGCCGACGAGTCGGATGTCCACCTCCGAGACTCCGGCCATGCGGATAAAGTCGAATGGCCGCGAAACCAGGAAAGCCGCGAAACTTGAGGCGAAGGCCACGTAGCCGCGGACTGAGAGGCCGATGGCGGCGGCCACGAGTTGCTGCTCGGCAATGAAAACTTCAAAATACCGCTCAGGGGCCACTTCCTCGAAGTCCCCGGCATGGGTCGAATTCCCCACTTCGCCGTCGAGGACCACCACTTCGGGGCGGGCCGCCAGCGCGGACACGGCGGCCCCAAAGGCGGCCCTGGTCGCCACTTTGTCGCCGACCTTCCAATCCGGGAGCGTGACGGAAACGTGAGTGCCCGGCGTGATTGCTGGAGTGCCGGGTTCCGGAGGACGGGTGGTCACGCGGACGCTGCTTGGCCCTCCAAGGGCCGCTATGGCTTTCTCGGCCATGTCTGCCGGGAGCGCCTTGCCGTGCCAGCCGTTCTGGTCTTCGATCTCAGGTACCCCTTTGCCCTTGATCGTCTTGGCCAGAATGACCGTCGGCTTATCGGGATCGCTCGTGGCCCTGCTCAGTGCATCGTCTATCTGGGAGAGGTCATGGCCGTCGATGATGAGGGCCTGGGCTCCGAACGCTTCGACCCGCCGGGCGTAGGCGTCCATGTTCCACTGAAGTTCTGTGGGGCCGTCCTGGCCAAGCCGGTTGACGTCCACGACGGCGGTGAGGTTGCCGAGCTTGTAGTACGCCGCCTTGTCCACTGCCTCCCACATGGACCCTTCAGCTAGTTCGCTATCGCCGCACAACACCCATGTATGGAAGGGAAGCTTGTCCAGGTACCGTCCCGCGAGGCTCACCCCGACGGCGACCGGCAGCCCTTGTCCCAGCGAGCCGGTCGCCACATCCACCCAAGGCAGCACCGGCGTCGGGTGTCCTTGAAGCCGGGCACCGAACTGACGGTAGGTATTCAGCAGCTCATCTTCCTCGACGACGCCCACAGCCCGATACATGGAATACAGCAGGGGTGAAGCATGTCCCTTGGAGAAAATGAGATGGTCGTTGTTCGGCAACGCCGGCTGTTCCCAGTCGTAGCGAAGGTGCCGCGTGAGGAGGACCGCCATGAGGTCCGCGGCCGACAGCGACGACGTGGGATGACCCGAACCGGCGTTGGTGCTGCACCTGATGGAGTCCACACGCAATTGCGTAGCCAGGGCCCGAAGGGAGTCCATGTCTTCCGTTTGCATCGGTGCCGGCCGCAATTCTGGATCTTTTGACATCTCTCAGTTGCCTTTCATACGCTCCGAGCGGGTGGCCTGTCCTACGTGTCCGGCCTACAAGATCGTCAGGGGCGGCTCTCCCAAGTGCCGCGAGGGCGGGAAGGGAAGGTCCGGGCCCGGCTCGGGGACAGGGGAAGGCCCCGGCTCGGGCAGCGGAACCGGCTCGGGGGTTCCCGGGCGGGGTCCGGGTCCAGGGTCCGGACCCGGGGCCGGTACGGGCGTCGGCCCTGGTTCAGGCAACGGCACCGGCTCCGGCGTCGGGCTTGGGCCGGGCTCCCGGGTAGGGTCAGCGTTAGGGTCGCGCGTCGGGTCGGGAGGGAACTCGCTCATTGTTTGCTCCTCGAATCGTCAATGAAGTTCGGGCGGACGTCCGTGGGGCCGGCCTGCTCGTGGCCGACCCCACGGGGCTCAGCGGTCCGACGGACGAGGACCTGTTTCTGTGCCCGGACCGGCTTCCGTGGCAGGCCACGCTTCGGCGCCGCGTTCCACGGAAGGGTCACGAGGCGTTTCTTCCGTGGTGTAGTCGCCCTCGATCCGCTCGGCGGGCAGATCCGCGACCCGCTCCGTGCCGTAGTCGCCCTCGGTGTATTGTCCGACGCGAGTCGCGTCACCGCCGTCGGCCGCTTCCATAGCGGCAGGGGCCGTCAAATCAGGGTCGACGGCGGGCAGCTCCGACGTGGCCTCAACAGGGGTGGCTGCTGAGCCGGAGTCGTCGACGTCGCCGGCGGCCACGGAACCGCGCCAAGCGCCAGTCTCGTAGCCTCGCTCCTCGATGAATTTCTTGAACTTGTCGAGGTCGGCTGAAACCCGCATATCGTCGATGCCCACCATCGAGCCGGCCTTTTCGGCAAAGCCCTCCGGCTCCCATTCGATCTCCACACTCACGCGGGTACGGTCCGCGCCAAGTGGTTCGAAGCTTACGGTGCCGGCGTTCCTTGGTCCGTCGACGCTGGCCCAGCTGACCAGGGAATCCGGGACCTGCTCAAGGATTTGGGCGTTAAAGCCGCGCTTGACGCCGCCGACGTTGGTGGAAAAATGCAGGGCTGTCTCGTCGATTTGTTCGACCGCTTCGACGCCCTTCATGAATTCCGGGAACGACTCGAACTGGGTCCATTGGTTGTAAGCCACTGAAACGGGAACTTCCACGTCGATTGTTCGGTTGACCGTAGCCATGTTCATTCTCCTTGCTAGCGCTTGTTCCTGCGGATGTAGCTGGGCTTTGGCGATCTAGCCGGCGTCGAATGTTTCGCCGTCGTCGTCTTTCGGGGACTTATCCTCGGGCAGTCCTGTCGCATCGCCCTTCGGTTCGGATGAGAAGGAAGTCCCTGCCTTGCTTCCCTCGGAGTTCGACTCATCCAGCTCGGCGTCGGCCGATGGCACCGCGGCTGATCCGTTGTGCCCGCCCTGATTCGCCTGCCGGGCCCCCCGTCCTGCTGTTTCTTGTTCCGGCGTCGGAGTTCCGTAGCCTCCGGCTGCCTCTTCCTCGGCTCCATGCTGCTCGTCCATTTCCATGCCGTCCTTCCGTATTGGTTGAACTTGTTGGGTGGAAAATCATGACCCCCTACCCAGGACGGCTTCCGTCGGTGACCGGAAGCCGGCCTTGAATGCAGGCCCATGGCCCCGGACAGAAGGCCTCCGGCCCTCTGTCGACGCCCGTTCAAGCCTGTTACCACATCGAAACTAGTAGGCCGGGAGGTCACTTGTCCATGGATTCGGGAAAATTGATCAGCAAACTTACTATGTCGATCGAGAAGGCCTAGACTAGGCCGGCGTCAGGGCCTCGAACTATCGTTTCTGCTCGGACTTCCGGCGCCGGGGAGACCAGGAAAGCAGCGGGTACAGCAGCACGAGCGCCGCGAGGGCGACAAGGATGCTGCCGCCCGCGGCGAGGCCGGCCTCAGGCCCCACGGCAACGCTGAAGATCAGTCCGGCGCACCCGGCGATCAGCAGGGACACACACGCCACGACGGCCTTGACGATCTTGTCGCCTGCAGCCACCAGCCGGTACTTGACGTGATGCTGGAAGAGCCGCCGGTGCAGGCTTACCGGAACCAGCATGAGCCCGGTGGTCATGGTCGCCAGGACAACCAGCAGGAGAAACCACCATTTTTGCATCCCTGTGAGCGTGCCGAATCGCTGCTGGAACGGCAGGGTCAGCAGGAAGCCGCCGATAATCTGCACGCCCGTCTGGAGGACGCGCATCTCCTGGAGCAGCTCATTCCAGTTTCGGTCCATCCGTTGGTCCTCGGACTCGTGCCTGGTGTCGGGAGCCGGCCCGGGGAACAGGGGATCTTCCGGTCCGCTCACGACGGCCGCGGCAGTTCGCAGCCTGCCACGGGATTCAATCCCATGTAGTTCAAGGGACCGGCAACAATATTCAGGCTAATCGTTGCGAACTGGGAGCACTGCGCCGGGACGGCGCTGAAGTAGCCTCGCTGTCCGGCCGCTACTGCTCCTATGACGAGCCAGATCACCACGATCAGCCCGAAAATCGACCCGAATCGCATGGCCATCGACCAACCTCTCATCGATTCCGAATATCAATCAGCTTACTTATTCAGCGACTTCGACCATAGGCTGGCCGGATGGCAACCCACGTAGGGACGTCGGGGTGGAGTTACGACCACTGGGACCACGTGCTCTATCCCGCCGGCACCCCCTCCCGCAACCGGCTCGATTACTACGTGCAGCAATTCGAGACCGTCGAACTCAACGCGAGTTTCTATCGTTGGCCGCGCGATTCATCGTTCGCCAGTTGGCGACGCCGCCTACCTGAAGGGTTCGTGTTTTCGGTCAAGGCGCCCCGTGGGCTCACCCATGGCAAGCGCCTTTACGCACCCGAAGCCTGGATCGGCAGGATCACCTCGGCGTGGCATGAGCTCGGGGACAGGCGTGGGGTCCTGTTGGTCCAGCTGCCGCCGGGAATGGAGCGCGACGACGGCCGGCTGGCCTATTTCCTTGGCCTCCTCCCCGAGTGGATCAAGGTCGCCGTCGAATTCCGCCATGACAGCTGGCATGACGAGGCTGTCTACGAGTTGCTTGAAACGCACCGGACGGCCTATTGCATCATGAGCGGGGCGGAGCTCCCGTGCGTCCTCCGAGCGACGGCGCCGTTTGTCTACATCAGGATGCATGGGCCGGATCACCACCACCTTTATGGAGGTTCATACTCCGATCAGGACCTGCGCTGGTGGACCGACCGAATTGCGGAATGGGAGACGGCGGGCAAGGAGGTTTTCGTCTATTTCAATAACGACGGCGGCGGTAACGCGGTCCGTAATGCCCGCACCCTCCGTTCCTTCCTCGGCAACCACTAGGCGTGGACTCCATGGTTGTTGGGTACGGTAGTTTCCATGGTTGAAACCAAGAAGGTCAGGATGCCAGCTTCATCCCTCATGACCGTGATCTTGGCTTTTGCGGCAAACCTTCTTGTTGCGGTCGCAAAGACTGTTGCCGCCGTGCTTACCGGCTCCGCTTCGATGATCGCTGAGTCCGCCCACTCCTGGGCGGACACGGGAAACCAGGTCTTCCTGCTGGTGGCCGAGAGGAGATCCTCGAAGAAGCGGGACGTGGCCCATCCGATGGGCTACGGCAGGGAAGCATACGTGTGGTCGATGTTTGCCGCCTTTGGCTTGTTCACCGCAGGCGCCGTTGTTTCCGTGATGCACGGCATCCAACAGCTTTTCGCGCCGGAGCCCGCCGGTGATTTCGCGGTCGCCTATATTGTCTTGGCGGTATCGTTCGTCCTGGAAGGGGGTTCGTTCGTCCAGGCATTCCGGCAGGCCCGCAAGTCCGCACGGGAGCTCGAACGCCGGACCTTGGAGCAAGTGCTCAAGAGTTCAGATCCCACCATGCGTGCAGTCTTCGCGGAGGACAGCGCCGCGCTCATAGGCCTGCTCATTGCCTTCTTGGGAATCTTCCTGCACCAGCTCACTGGATCACCACTTCCGGATGCGCTCGGATCCATATTTGTCGGCATTCTTCTCGGTGTCATCGCCGTAGTGCTGATAGATCGCAATCGTCGCTTCCTTGTCGGCCAGGGCGTCACTCCGGAACTCGAGAAGTCGATGGCGATCAGGGTCATGGAACACCGCGAAATCGAGCGCCTGACATATCTTCACCTGGAGTTTGTCGGTCCGCGCAAGTTGTACCTCGTGGCCGCGGTGGATATCACCGGCGACCTCCGGGAGCACGAAGTGGCCATCGCGCTGCGCCGCGTGGAACGGGAACTCGAGGACGAGGAGACCGTCGAGGAGGCCGTCCTGACCCTCGCTACCCCCGACGAGCCCTCGCTGTCCTTCGGCGTTCGGCGTCCGTCGCCGGCCGTGGAGTAAACCAGGACCGTCAGTCCGCTTGAACCTCCGGGGAAAACAAGTACAAGCTACTCGTGTCATGGTTCACACAAAGTTGTTGACTCAAGGGACCGGCATCCGCGCGCTGTCCGAGGACGCCGATCCCGGCTGGCCAACGGCAGGGTCGGCCGATCGATAACACCGGCGTTGCGGAGGCGCAGTCAATTTTCGAGGGGAGTTCCAATGGACGGTCAACTTTGGATTTGGATCGTGGTGGCGGTCGTGATCATCGCGGTGATCGTCGCCGTCGTCGTTTATGGGCGCCGCGCGAAGAACGCCGCTAACCGCAAGCGCGCTGCGGACCTCCGCGAGAAAGCCCGTGCCGACGCCCTCGGAGCTCATGAGCGCAGCGCCGAGGCCGCTCGGGCGGCCGCAGACGCCGCGCGCGCCGAGAGCGAGGCGGAACGCTTGCACCGGGAGGCCGCGGACAAGCAGAAAGCCGCCGAGCGCGCCAACGAAGTCTCGCAGGACAGGTTGCGGCGGGCAGAAGAGTTGGACCCGGATTCCGGCAACCGCTCGGATCCGGATAGTGCGGGAAGCCGCCGGGACCGGGACGACGACGGCGACCGACGGGAACGGGACGACGACCGAGGCGACGGGGAGGGGCGCCGGGACCCGAGACCATAGGCTAACCGGTTGCGATCACGCCCCACCTGCCGTAGGTGCGGCTTGAGGTTGCTCCGCCACTTCCTGGGTGGCTGCCCAGCTCGCGAGGAGGCGCAGGGCGTCCGCAGAGGGGGAGCCAGGTTCTGCAGGGTAGATGAACAGCGAGAGGCCGGTGTCCGCCGACAATTCCATTGCCTCGAAAAGTAGGCGGAGTTCACCCACCACGGGGTGGTGGAAATGCTTGAAACCGCTGTAGTGGCGGCGCACGTTGTGCGCGGCCCAGCGAGTGCGGAATTCATCGCTTCGGGTGGAAATCTCTCCTACAAGGTCGCTCAGCCCGCGGTCGAAGGGGTCGCGGCCGGCCTCGGTGCGGAGGATGGCAACCATATTGTTGGCGGCGAGTTCCCAATCCGGGAAGAACCGCCGGGCCCGTTCTTCATCCAGGAATATGAAGCGTGCGTAGTTGGCGGGCCGGACCGGGTTGACGTACATCTCGGAATGCAAAGCAAGGCCGAGTTTGTTGGCGGCAAGGATGTCCATGCGGGCGTTGCGGACGAATGCCGGCGCGTCAGTAATGGCGTCAAGGGCGAACTGCACACTTGGCCGGACCTGCTGTGGTGCGGATCGACGCTGCCTCTTGCTTGTTCCGGCGGTACGCGCCAGATCGAACAGGTGCGCACTCTCAGCCTCGTCGAGTTGGAGGGCCCTCGCCAGTGCCTCCAAGACGCTCTCGGACACTCCCGCAAGGTTCCCGCGTTCGAGCCGGGTGTAATACTCAACGCTCACTCCGGCGAGGGTCGCGACTTCGCCGCGACGGAGCCCCGGTACTCGCCGATTGCCGCCCGACGTCGGCAGCCCTGCCTGTTCGGGGGTGATCTTCGCGCGCCGGGAAGCAAGGAAGTCGCGAGCGTCGTTGCGGTTGTCCATGCGATCAACGATAGTGACCTCGCAGCGCCCTGAGGGAGTCCCTGACAGTACCTCTATCAACGACACCTCCCGGCAGCGGTGAGGACCCCGACGTCGTCCGGGATCCGGGCGTCGTGCTAGAAAATGTGGAAATCGCCCGCATCGGCGTTCGCGGACGGATAGACCACGGGCTCCCGCCCCAACTCCAGCAGGACGTCGTTGATGCTCATTTGCCCGTCGAGTTGGACGGCCAGGACGAAGGCGGTTTCGGATTCGACTTCAGCGGTCATGGATCGATCTTATGTGCGGCAGGGCCCACGGGCGCGATGAACACGCGAGCTCCAGGCTAAGTCGCCGGGCGCCGTTTTGTGTTCGAGGATCACGGTTTCTGGGATGCGGCCGCGGAGGGGGAGAGATCGGCCAGCGTAAGGGGATGTGCGGGAGCCTCCGGGAAGGGGTGGCTGATGGTCACAGCCAGATCCGGACTGACGTGGACCAGGGCACCACCGGGGAGCGCTCTCCACTCGGGGTTGTCATCCATCGGCTCGGTGGCGATGAGGACGTGTCCTGCACGCGAGGCCTCCCTACTGTGGGCGCGGATCCGGGAGCTCCGTGCGTCCAGGGGAGCCGCCTCGGCCGAGCGGGCAGGAAGCCTCTCCAGAATGTGGAGCTCATGTGTGTCCGGATACCTGACTGCCCAAACGTCGCTCGCCGTCGTCAGGATGAGGTTCAAGCTGAACACCGGCAGTTCCTTGGCGATCCAGCTGATCGCTCGGATGATACCTTCGCCGACGTCGCCATCCGCTCTTCTGCTCTCCGCGGTGATCAAGGCGAAGAGGCGCTCACTGTCTGTTTGGCCCTTCACCAGATCCGCGACTCCGGACTCCGCCAGCCGCTGGTCCAGCCGCTCAAGATCGCCGAAGGCACCGTTGTGGGCGAACAACCTCCCGTCCTGCTCGAAAGGGTGCGTGTTGACCATGGTGTGCGCGCCGGTGCTGGCATATCGCACATGGGCCAGGAATGTCGTGCTCTTCAGGACCCGTGCTTCACGTGCAAAGGCGTGGTCCTCCCATGCGGCGAGCGGCTGCTTGGCGACATGGGCCTTGCCGTCACCGTCAAAGGTGCCTATGCCGGCGCCGTCGGGCTCGCGCCGGCTCTGGTCAGCGAGGCTGTCCGGGGCGTCCAAAAGCCAGAAAGTGGCCCGGACTGCTTGCGAACCGGCATGCAAGCCGAACAATCGGCACATGGCACGCATCCTTCCTTCAATCGTCTGGCGGCGAAGCTGCTGCTGGCTAGTGGTGGAACGCCTGGGTCTGCCCACCGGCGGGCATCGGTGCCGTGAGGCCGTCCAGGTAGGCGACTTCTTTCTTGAGATCGGCCAGGAAACTGGATGCGAGGTCGCGGGTGAATCCGTTGCGGACAACGATCCGTTGGACTGTGATCTCGCTCAATCCTTCCGGCATGGGGTAGGCGGGGACGAGCCACCCATTCATCCGCAGCCTTTCGGACAAGTGGTGAAGGTTCCAATTCTCCGTGTAGCCGTCGGTGAGTTGCCAGGCAAAGACAGGAATGTCGGATCCGTCGCTCCACAAAGTAAACGCCTCCATTGCCCCTATTTCACTGGAGAGATAGAGTGCCACGTCCCGGGAGGTTGCCTGGACGGATTTGTATCCCTCGTATCCGAGCCGGAGGAACAGGTAGTACTGAAGGAGCACCTGGGCGCCGGGGCGTGAGAAGTTCAGGGCGAAGCTCGGCATGTTCCCGCCCAGGTAACTGACATGGAAAATCAGGTCCTCGGGGAGTGCCTGCTCATCACGCCAGATAATCCAGCCGAGGCCGGGGTAGACCAAGCCGTACTTGTGGCCGGAGGTGTTGATCGAGGCAACCCGCGGCAGGCGGAAGTCCCAGACGGTCTCCCGTTGCAGGAAAGGTGCAACCATGGCTCCGGAGGCGCCGTCGACGTGGATCGGAATATCAAGGCCCCGCTTTGCCTGGATCTCGTCCAACGCCGCCGAGATCTTCTCGACGGGTTCATAGACCCCCGTGTAGGTCACGCCCATGATCGCGACAACGCCGATGGTGTTCTCATCGACGTACTTGTCCAGCTCGTAGCCGTCCAGCATTTGGTGTTCCTGCGACACCGGAACGAAGCGGGCCTCCACGTCCCAGTAGTTGCAGAACTTCTCCCAGCACACTTGGACGGCCGAACTGAGGACCAAGTTGGGTTTGTCCGTGGACAGACCGGCCGCCCGCCGTGCGTGCTGCCAGCGACGCTTCAAGGCAAGGCCGCCCAGCATGCACGCCTCGGAAGAACCGATCGTTGAGGTCCCGACTGACTTGGCGGGATCGGGTGCGTTCCACAAGTCTGCGAGCATCCGCCAGCAACGGGTTTCGATCAACGCCGTCTGCGGGTACTCGTCCTTGTCGATCATGTTCTTGTCGAACGTCTCGGCGTACAGCTTCGACGCTTCCGGTTCCATCCACGTTCCAACGAATGTTGCCAGGTTCAAGCGGGAGTTGCCGTCCAACATGGCTTCGTCGTAGACAACCTGATAGGCGGTCGAAGGAAGGGACTCACCGTCCGGAATGGTGAAGCGTGGAAAAATACTGGATTCTCCCGGTCGGCTGAAGACGGGGTTCAGCTCTACTGCAGTGTCGGGTTCATGGGCTGATGTTCGGTGTGACCTATTGATGGTTCGCTCCTTTGACTCGCCGCTGCGCGAGCCGCTGCGGTGGCATGGCCCGCCAAGGCCCCACGCTACCGCGTGCGTACGCCGTACCCAAGCACTTTCGGGAGCCGCCATCGTTCAGATCGTCGCAGCCTGTGGCCTTCCAGGCCATGGTGCCAAAGTGACTCCTGGTGCATAATCGCAGGGGACGGAGCTCTGTCACCCTGAGGCTAGGAGGCACCAATGTCGATGCAGGACACTCCAGAAGATCGTCGGCCGGGGGAGACGCAAAGCGTTCCGCTGCCAGGATCGGACAGGGCTCCCGCCCCGGGCCTCCGGGACATTCTCGGCCCTGTCGATCCTTCCCATCGGATCGAAGCGACAGTCATCCTGAGGCGCCAGGAAGAAGTGCCCGAGGTGCCGTCCGCTGTGCTTTCGCGGGACGAACTTGCCTCCCGATACGGCGCATCGGCCGCAGACCTGGATCTTGCTGTAGGCACTTTCACCAACCTTGGTCTCGACGTCATGGAGTCGGACGCGGCCAGCCGCAGGATTCGGCTGGCCGGAACCGTGGAGCAGATGAGCAGCATTTTCGGGACATCCCTGGACGAGCTGACCAGCCGAAGCCCGGACGGTACCGCTATCACCCACCGGCACCGCACCGGAGGCCTCCACGTCCCTGCGGCCCTCGACGGCGTCATCGTTGCCGTCCTCGGCCTTGACGACCGGCCGCAGGCCCGCGCCCAATTCCGCGCCATTCCCCTCGCTGCGGCCGCTGCGAGCTACACCCTGCCGCAGCTGGGAAGGATCTACAATTTCCCTGCGGGAACGGACGGGACGGGCCAAACCGTTGCCATCCTCGAGCTGGGTGGCGGCTACGGGCAGCAAGACCTTGACGCGTACTTCCAAGGCCTTGGCATCCCCACGCCGAGCGTCACCGCGGTGGGAGTCGACGGCGGGGCGAACCAGCCGGGGCAGGATCCGTCGGGCGCCGACGGGGAAGTCCTGCTGGACATCGAGGTGGTCGGCGCCTTGGCGCCAAAGGCCAACATATTGGTCTATTTCGCCCCCAACACCGACGCCGGGTTCCTGGATGCGATTATCGCTGCCTCGCATGCAACCCCGACGCCGGCCGCGATCAGCATCAGCTGGGGCCAGAGCGAAGACGCCTGGACCGGCCAAGCCCGGACGGCTTTCGACCAGGCCATGGCCGACGCCGCGGCCCTCGGCGTGACGGTGACAGCGGCAGCCGGGGACAACGGCAGTGCCGACGGCGCAACCGACAACAAGGATCACGCCGATTTCCCGGCGTCGAGCCCGCATGTGCTGGCCTGCGGCGGAACCAGACTTCAAGCGGACACCGCAACAGGTGTCATCAGGGCGGAAACGGTCTGGAACGACGGACCCAACTCGGCTACCGGCGGAGGATTCAGCGACGTCTTTCCGGCGCCCTCCTGGCAGTCGGGGATCCCGGGGCACGCCAAGCACAAGCCTGTGCCCAAGAAGGCCGGAAGGGGCGTCCCCGATGTCAGCGGCGTTGCCGACCCGCAGACCGGCTATCAGGTGCGCGTCGACGGGAAAGACATGGTGATCGGTGGAACAAGTGCGGTGGCGCCGCTCTGGGCGGCCCTCGTCGCCCGGCTCGCCCAGGCCACCAACAGGCGCTTCGGCCTGATCCAGCCGCTGCTTTACCAAAACGGCAAGCAACCGGCGTCGGGCTTCCATGACATCATCTCAGGCTCCAATGGAAGCTACCATGCCGGGATCGGTTGGGATCCCTGCACAGGCCTGGGCAGTCCGGACGGCAGTGCCCTCCTTGCGTTGCTCCAAGCCAAGGCTTAGTGGAGCTGCCGGAGCCATTGCGGCGGTCCAAAAACCCGCCACCACATGGCTTTGACTCGGTAAACTGGTTGGTGTCCTTTACAACCCCAGGTTTCAAAGGAGGCTCCACAATGGCTGGATACTTTGAGCTGGTCGATGGACCCAACGATGGGTACAGGATTGCACTGCGCGACGGTGAAGGCCAGATCCTGGCAATGTCTACGACCTTTGCCACCAAACAATCGGCTGTCCGCGGGATATCCACACTCCGGGAGATCGCCGGAACGGCCCTCATCAAGGACAGGAGCCACGGACGGTGGACGCCGTCCCTTGAGCGTCAGGCACTCCACTTGCATCTGTTCCACCAACCCGCATGGCGGAAGCACGAAGTGAGAAGCGCGGCAGGCCGCTTGTAGCCCTGCGATAGCGCGGGTTCGCAAACCGCACCGCACTCCAGTTCCCACAGGGCACTCCGTTACGGATTGAACGGGCTGCAATGACGCATGCCGAAAATGCCGTCCCGCCAAGTCTCCTCGGGGGGAAACGGCACGCCTGCGCCTGCTTTGGCTGCCCCAGCCCGAGCGGATACGATGGACGATGGCTGGCTGTGGTCCCCGTACGCCACAAGCTATGAAGCCTTATCAATGAATAGGAGACACCCGTGTCAGATGCCCAGCAGATCACCCTCATCGTCGATGGCGAAGAGACCAAGGTGACGGAGGGGACCACCGGCGCGGAACTCTTCTTTGAGCGCCGCGACGTCGTTGTGGCCCGAGTCGACGGCGAACTCAAGGACCTCGACCAAGTGCTGCCCGAGGGTGCCCAGGTTGACGGCATCACCATCGACTCGCCGGACGGCCTGAACGTCCTCCGCCACTCCACCGCGCACGTGATGGCCCAGGCTGTGCAGCAGCTTCGTCCGGACGCCAAGCTCGGAATCGGTCCCTACATCACAGACGGCTTCTACTTCGATTTCGATGTCGCCGAGCCCTTCACTCCTGAAGACCTGCGGCAGCTTGAGAAGATGATGCAGAAGATCATCAACCAGAACCAGAAGTTCGTGCGCCGCGTCGTCACCGAGGACGAAGCCCGCGAGGCCATGAAGGGCGAGCCTTACAAGCTTGAACTGCTGGGCAAGAAGAACGACGCCGCCGACGCCGGAGAGGGCGTCAACGTCGAGGTGGGCGCCGGGGACATCACCATCTACGACAATGTGGATCGCAAGAGCGGCGACAGCGTCTGGTGCGATCTCTGCCGAGGCCCGCACCTGCCCAACACCAAACTGATCTCCAACGCTTTCGCCCTGACCCGCTCCTCGGCGGCGTACTGGCTGGGCAACCAGAACAACCAGCAGTTGCAGCGTATCTACGGCACCGCTTGGCCCACCAAGGATGCGCTGAAGGCGTACCAGGAGCGCATCGCCGAGGCCGAGCGCCGAGATCACCGCAAGCTCGGCGCGGAACTTGACCTGTTTTCCTTCCCGGATGAGCTGGGCTCCGGACTGCCGGTGTTCCACCCGAAGGGCGGGATCATCCGCAAGGCGATGGAGGACTATTCGCGCCAGCGCCACGTGGACGCCGGATACGAGTTCGTCTACACCCCGCATATCACCAAGGGACACCTCTACGAGGTCTCCGGCCACCTTGACTGGTACAGGGAAGGCATGTTCCCGGCGATGCACATCGACGCGGAACTGAACGACGACGGCACCGTGCGCAAGCCCGGCCAGGACTACTACCTGAAGCCGATGAACTGTCCGATGCACAACCTCATCTTCCGTTCGCGCGGCCGCTCCTACCGGGAACTGCCCCTGCGGCTCTTCGAATTCGGCTCTGTGTATCGCTACGAGAAGTCCGGTGTTGTCCATGGTCTGACCCGCGTGCGCGGCATGACACAGGACGACGCCCACATCTACTGCACCCGCGAACAGATGAAGGACGAGCTCACCACCACCTTGAACTTTGTCCTTGGCCTCCTCAAGGACTACGGACTGGACGACTTCTACCTTGAACTGTCCACCAAGAACGAAGACAAGTTCGTTGGGGAAGACGCCGCCTGGGAAGAAGCCACACGCACCTTGGCAGAAGTAGCCGAGGCCTCGGGGCTGGAACTTGTTCCGGATCCGGGTGGAGCCGCGTTCTACGGCCCCAAGATCTCCGTGCAGGCGAAGGACGCGTTGGGCCGCACCTGGCAGATGTCCACCATCCAGCTGGACTTCAACCTGCCTGAGCGTTTTGAGTTGGAGTTCCAGGCTGCCGACGGCACACGCCAGCGCCCCGTCATGATCCACCGCGCGCTGTTCGGCTCGGTAGAGCGTTTCATGGGCGTCCTCACCGAGCACTACGCGGGAGCTTTCCCCGCGTGGCTCTCTCCCGTGCAGGTGGTCGGCATTCCGGTGGCTGAGGCGTTCAACGACTACATGTTCGACGTCGTTGGCCAGCTCAAGGCTGCGGGTATCCGTGCCGAAGTGGACATTTCCTCGGACCGCTTCCCAAAGAAGATCCGCACCGCGAGCAAGGACAAGATTCCGTTCGTCCTCATTGCCGGCGGAGAGGACGCAGAGGCCGGTGCGGTGTCGTTCCGCTTCCGTGACGGCAGCCAAGACAACGGTGTGCCCGTTGCCGAGGCCGTCCGAAGGATCGTGGACGCCGTCAAGAACCGCGAGAGCTGACGAGTCGGACACCGCGGGGGCCAGGAAAAATGCAGGAGAACACGGGCGTGACAGCTGACTATCCGGGCGATGCCGAAGTGACTGACGACTTCGGCCTGGCAGGTGTTCCTGATGCCTTCCAACGCCTGTGGACTCCGCACCGCCTGGCCTACATCAAGGGTGGGCAGAACCAGTTCAAGAACGAGGACGACTGCCCGTTCTGCGTGGCTCCGAGCCGCACGGACAAGGAATCCCTCATCGTGCGCCGCGGCAAGACGTGCTACGTGGTCCTCAATTTGTTCCCTTACAACCCCGGTCACTTGCTCGTGTGCCCGTACCGGCATGTTCCGGACTACACGGACATTACCGTGCAGGAAACGGCGGAAATGGCGGAGCTCACGCAGACCGCGATGCGGGTGCTGCGCAAGGTGGCCAACCCGAGCGGCTTCAACCTGGGCATGAACCAAGGTGTGGCCGGCGGGGCGGGCATCGCAGCCCACCTGCATCAGCACGTAGTTCCGCGCTGGGGCGGGGACGGTAACTTTTTCCCCATCATCGCCCAGACGAAGGCTGTCACCCAGACCCTTGACGAGGTCCGCCAGCAAGTGGCCGACGCCTGGCCGGAAGAGTCGGATCTGTCCGGGGAGCCGGATGCTTAATCGGCACGCCCGCGGGTTCTTCACCGGGCTGTTCTCGCCCCTGGCCCGGTTCCTGCTCAAGGTGGGGGTCTCGCCCGACGCCGTTACCGTCGTCGGGACCGCGGGCGTAGTTCTCGGTGCCCTGATTCTCTACCCCCTGGGCCAGCTCTGGTGGGGTTCGCTGCTGATCGCCGTTTTCGCGCTGTCCGACGTCGTGGACGGCATCATGGCAAGGGAACAGGGACGCAGCGGCCCGTGGGGAAACTTCCTCGACTCCACGCTGGACCGGCTGGCAGACGGCGCCATTTTCGCCGGCGTCGCAATCTGGTTCTTCACGGGAGGCGGGAACAGCGCGATTGCTATCGCGTCCCTGGGCTGCCTGGTGCTCGGGATGGTGGTTTCGTACG
This sequence comes from Arthrobacter sp. S2(2024), assembly GCF_036662515.1. Taxonomy (NCBI): domain Bacteria; kingdom Bacillati; phylum Actinomycetota; class Actinomycetes; order Micrococcales; family Micrococcaceae; genus Arthrobacter; species Arthrobacter sp. S2(2024). Next base: position 256,611 of record NZ_JAYKZI010000003.1, read on the forward strand.
CCCGCGCCAAGGCTGAATCATTGGGCTTCTACGCCAATGTGGGCATCGCCGAGCGCGCTGAGCGGCTTATTTCCGTGCTCCTCGTCACCGGTCTGACCGGGCTGGGGCTGCCCCCCGTCGTCTTGCTGGTGACCCTTGTCATCCTCGCCGCCGCAACGGCAGTCACCGTCGTCCAAAGGATGGCGGCCGTCCGCGAACAGGCAATGGCAGACGTCGACGGCGGGACGCCCGCTTAAGCGGTGATTCGCCCGTAGCAGGCCCTGCTTTTGCGCGACGGCGGTCAACCCCCGTGTCTCATGCCGGGCGGGTTTATGTCCGGGTGGGTCTGAAGTGGTGGTTGCGGCGGGGTGTTTGGCGGGGGTCGAGGTGGGGTGGTGGTTTGAACCATGCGGTGCCGTTGTCCAGGGTGATGGTCCAGTGTTCTTTGTGGATGACGTGGTGGTGGCTGCAGAGCAGGGTGCCGTTGTCGGTGCTCGTGGTGCCGCCCTGTGACCAGTAGGTGATGTGGTGGGCTTCGCACCAGGGTGCGGGGATGGTGCAGTCGGGGAAGGCGCAGCCTTGGTCGCGGGCGATGATGGCTTTGCGGATGTGGGGCGGGAAGATGCGGGTGGTGCGGCCGATGTCCAGGACGCGGCTGTCGCTGCCGAGCAGGACGGGGATGGTGTCCGCGTCGCAGGCGATCTTGCGGATGATGGCGGGGTGGATGGGGCCCTGGAACGTGGACGCGCCGCTGCTGGGGCGCGGGCCGGGGCGGGTGGGCGTTTCGCGGTCGAGGTGTTCGAGGTGGTCGAGGTGGTCGAGGTGTTGGAGGCGGCCGAGGAGGTCTTGGTAGTCGATGGTGACCATGACCTGGGGCCGGAGGCCGCCGTTGGCGGGCAGTTGCCCGGTGGTCAGGGCCGCTGCGCAGGCGCCGGTGAGCCCGTCGAGGAGTTTCTGGGCCCGGGAGCGGCGGTCCAGGGCGGGGTGCGCGCCGGTGTCAGCCGCGCCGTCGCCGTCGGCTGCGTCGGTGTCGGTGGTGTGCTGGAGGCGGGGGTTGGTGGCGGTGTTCATGGCGGTGGCGAGGGTTTCGTATTGTTCGGCGGTGGCGAAGATTTCCAGGTGGTGCAGTCCGTGGCGGGGTTTGCGGATGAACGCTCCCTGGCGGTGGCGGAGTTCTTCCTCGCCGGGTTCGGTTCCGTCCTGGTCGATGGCGTCGACCCAGCGTTTGGCTGTCCGGTGCACGAAGTCGGGATCGCTTTCCAGGGCGGTGCGGGTGAGGGAGTGTTCCATCTGCCGGGCGGTGTCCGGGTCGGCGTGGTGGCGTACCTGCTCCAGGGCCGTGCTGATGATGGTGGCCGAGCGGGAGGGCACGGCTGCGGTGGACAGGGCCGCGGCGAGGAGTTCGTGGCGTGCGGGGAGGTCTTGTCCGGTGAGTCCTGTCTGTGGGAGCACGCCGGAGGCCAGGGCGAGCCGGCGCCGGGCCTCGCCGATGCCGATCCGCAGCCGGGCGCGCAGGAATTCGGCGGCGTTCCGGTAGCCGTCGTCGACCGCGGCCGCTGCCGAGGGGCCGGGCGCGGACCCCGGCGCATCCGGCGCGGTTGCCGGGTCTGACTGACCTCCCGCGTCCGCTGCTGCGGTTCCCGTATCGGCTGCGGCGGGTTCGGTCCAGCCGGTCCGCCAGCCCGGCGCCGCGGACGGCTGCCGGGAGGCCTGGGCTTCGCTGCGGGTCCGTTCCACGGCGTGGGCCGCGACGAGCTGCAGGAACTCGACCGTCCGGGCGATCTCTTCGACCGTGCCGGCGAAATCCGCCGCATCAAGGAAACCGAACGAGCGGGCGTCGGCGACGGCGGTTGAGCGCAGCGCATCCATCGCCGCGACCGCCAGATCAAGGCCACCCGCGGCGGACGGCACGGCGGCCGGGTTTCGGACCTGGGAAGGGTTTTGGAACTGGGCCGGGTTTTGGAGCTGGGCCGGGTTTTGGAACTGGGAAGGGTTTTGGAACTGCGCTGCGAATTGGGAATGCGCATGCCGGGCGGGGACGGGCTTCAGCCGGCGGGACAGGCGTCCCGGCGACGGGATCCCGCCGTCGGGCGCGGCCGCCCGAGGTGCGACGAGTTGACCGATGCCTTCCATGAATAAACCCTGTCACGGGGGTCGGACATTTTTACCTCCCGCACCGGCGTTCGGGGTCGCGACAAGCGAAACAAGGAAAACACGTCCCAAGAATCAGGTGCTGAGCTCCCAATGAACCCGGATCGCCTCGGCGATCGGGCCGGCGCTGCACTCACAATTGCAGAAGACAGATTCCCGCGCCGTCAATCCGCCCACCAACTTGCTGCCGTCAATGCACCTGAAGTATCCGCGACACGCGGGACCAATATCACCCGGTGCGCGACGCCCGCCGGTGCCGGCGCGACCGCGTGGCCGAGGCTGGTAATCAAGTACGACGGTCACAGCGCGGGGGACTAGTATTGAAGTTACTTGGTCAATGTGACCTGGAAATCCGGTGCGCGCTGTGTGTGGCCCCCGTCCGCCTGCGCCCCGGCCAAGGTCTTCTATCTACCCATAGGGGTTTTTGTGTCTACACCTGATGTAAGCAACGAAGCCGGTTCGTCCGCAGCCAGCGTTACGGGCAGCAGCCGCGTCAAGCGCGGCATGGCCGAGATGCTCAAGGGCGGCGTCATCATGGACGTCGTCAACGTCGAGCAGGCCCGCATCGCCGAAGATGCCGGTGCCGTGGCCGTCATGGCGCTCGAGCGCGTTCCCGCCGACATCCGCGCCCAAGGCGGCGTGTCCCGCATGTCGGACCCGGACATGATCGACCAGATCATTGCCGCCGTGTCCATCCCCGTCATGGCCAAGGCCCGCATCGGCCACTTCGTCGAGGCACAGGTCCTGCAGTCCCTCGGTGTTGACTACATCGACGAGTCCGAGGTCCTGACCCCGGCCGACTACACCCACCACATCGACAAGTGGAACTTCACCGTTCCCTTCGTCTGCGGTGCCACCAACCTCGGCGAGGCGCTGCGCCGAATCAACGAGGGCGCGGCCATGATCCGCTCCAAGGGCGAAGCCGGCACCGGCGACGTCTCCAACGCCACCACCCACATGCGCCAGATCCGCGCCGAGATCCTCCGCCTCTCCACCCTGCCCGAGGACGAACTCTACGTTGCGGCCAAGGAACTGCAGGCACCGTACGAGCTCGTCAAGGAAATCGCCGCCACCGGCAAGCTCCCCGTCGTGCTGTTCACCGCCGGCGGCATCGCCACCCCGGCCGACGCTGCGATGATGATGCAGCTCGGCGCCGACGGCGTGTTCGTCGGTTCGGGCATCTTCAAGTCCGGCAACCCGGCCCAGCGTGCCGCCGCCGTCGTGAAGGCCACCACCTTCTTCGACGACCCCGACGTCATCGCCAAGGTCTCCCGCGGCCTGGGCGAAGCCATGGTGGGCATCAACGTCGAGGAAATCCCCGAACCCCACCGCCTCGCCGAGCGCGGCTGGTAGGTCTTCGTTAAGGCGACGCGCCAGACGGCGCGGTTTGTTGGCGCCGGACGGCGCTGATCCTCGGCCTGCTATTCCCCGCGACTCGCTGCCGCGGCTGCGCCGCCTACGTGTAACCGCGGCTAAGTACGGCGCCTTGCGTTGGCGGGTCGCACCGTCCCTCGCACCGCTCTCCCGCTAAGTACGACGCCGGTCGGTCACCTTCTTCGGTGACCGGCCGGCGTCGTGCGTTAACCCCAGCAGCTACTCGAGGCCGCGGCGCTTGAGGAGCGGCTCGAGGGAGGCGTCGCGGCCGCGGAGCGTGCGGAATGATTCCAACGGATCGCGGCTGTTGCCAAGGGAGAGCAGCTCCGAACGGAATCGTTCGCCGTTCTCGCGCAGCAGCCCGCCTTTTTCCGTGAACCAGTCCACCGTTTCCGCGTCCAGCACTTCACTCCAGATGTACGAGTAGTACCCGGCGGCGTAGAAGTCCCCGGCGAAGATGTGCTGGAAGTACCCCGTGCGGTACCGGGGCGGAATGAGGGAGTGCGCCACGCCTGCAGCAGCCAATGCCTTGGCTTCGAAGTCCAGCGCGTCCTGAGGAACGCCGTCGACGTCCAGCACGTGCCAGGCCAGGTCCAAAAGGGCGGCGCCGAGGTATTCCGTCGTGGCGAAGCCTTCGCCCCAAAGCTTGGACTCGTTGAGGCGGTCGATGATGTCCTGGGGAAGCGCTTCGCCAGTCGCGTGATGCCGGGCGTAGTTACCGATAATCTCGGGCCACATGATCCACATCTCGTTGACCTGCGACGGATACTCCACGAAGTCCCGGGGGACCGAGGTGCCGGAAAACCGGGGATACATGACGTTGGAGAAGAGTCCGTGCAAGGCATGGCCGAACTCGTGGAACGTGGTCCGGACCTCGTCCAGGGTAAGCAGGGTGGGTTCTCCGGCCGGCGGTTTGGAGATGTTCAGGTTGTTGATCACCACCGGCTTGTTACCCAGGAGTGCTGATTGTTCGACGAGCGAGTTCATCCAGGCGCCGCCGCGCTTTGAGTCCCGCGCGTAGTAGTCGCCCAGGAAGAGACCAAGCTCGGAGCCGTCTCCGTTTCGCACCTCCCAGACGCGGACATCGGGGTGGTACCCCTCAAGGTCATTCCGCACGTGGAAAGTAATACCGAAGAGGCTCGTGGCTGCGAAGAACACGCCGTCCACGAGTACCCGGTCCAATTCGAAATAGGGCCGAAGGAGTTGTTCGTCCACTTCGTAGCGCTCCCGCCGGACCTTCGAGGAGTAGTACGCCCAGTCCCATGCTTCCAATGGGTGCCCTGCGCTCTCCGCCAGGGCAGCCGCTTCTGCGTCGGCGTTGCGGATGGCGGCCGGAGCAAGTCGGTTGAGCATCGCTTGCACGGCCGCGAAATCGGGGGCGGTCTGGCGGTCCATGACCATTTCGGCGTAGTTGCCGAACCCGAGGAGTGTCGCCTTCTCGGCCCGCAAACGCACCATCGCCTTCACCAGTTCCTGGACGTCCAGGCTGCCGCCGTCGCTTCCCCTCGCAACGGACGCCTCAAACAGGCGACGGCGGAGCTCGCGGTTCTGCAAAGAAGCCAAAGCAGGCTGGTTGCTCGGCTGTATGAGGGTCAGGAGGTATTTTCCCTCGTGCCCGGCAGTGCGTGCGGCCTCCGCAGCACTGGCGATGTCGTCCGCCGGCAGGCCGGCAAGTTCTGTGGCGTCATCCACCACCAGGGCGGCCGCCTTCATGGCTTCCTTGACCCGTTGCCCGTACTCCGTTCCCAATCGGGAGAGTTCCGCGTTGAGGCTCTTGAGTTTTTCCTGGTCAGCCGGGTCGAGCTGGATCCCCGACTGGCGGAATTCGCGGAGGTACTCCTGCACCAGGCGGGTGGCTTCGTCATCAAGTCCTGAAGTGTCTATGGCCGCGAATCGCCCGTACAGTCCGTGGTTGAGGTAGACCGTGTCCTGATGGCTCGCGAACCGGGGAGACAGCTCGGTTTCGAGTTCGCGGATGGCCTCCGAGGCGTCGGCGGAAACCAATGTGAAGAAGGCCGCCGCTGCCCGCTCCAGCAGGCGGCCGGAGCGTTCCATCGCGACCGCCGTGTTTTCGAAGGATGCGGGCTCCGGGTTGTCGACGATGGACTGGATCTCGGCCAGGTGCTCAACGAGGCCCGCATCAACGGCTTCGGCGAAGTGGCTGTCCTGGATTGTTGCGAAGGGCGGCAAGCCGAAGGGAAGGGTACTCGGCTCCAAGAGGGGGTTCGTCATGAAGCAACCCTTTCATGCAGGGGCCCCACCCACAACGGTTTTCCCCGTGTTAGCGCGGCCGCCGCGCTGCGTGTTCGCGCGCGAGGCGGGCAAAGTCGTCGTCGGGCGTTCCGGGGACGAAAGTACCGTACTTGCGTTCGACGGCGGTCCGGATCAGGAAATCGGCGATGGCCGGATTCTTGGGCAACAGGGAACCGTGCAAGTAGCTGGCAACCACATTCCGGTGCCTGGCGCCTTCGTGGTTGTCTTTGCTGTTGTTGCCGGCGCCCTTGGACACGGTGCCGAGCGGCTCGACGCCGGCACCCAGGGAGGTCTGTCCGCTGTGGTTTTCGTAGCCCATGATTTCCCCGAACTCGGGTGAAGTGAGCGTGACGTTTCCGATGAGGCGTTCGTCCGTACCGATGGTCTCGACGTCAAGGATGCCGATACCGGGGATAACAGGTCCGCTCTTCGTCTTGAAGAACTTGCCGAAAAGCTGGTAGAGCCCGCAAATGACCAGCATGGGCGTTCCGTCCTCGGCCATCCCGCGCAGTTGCTCGCCGCGTGACTGGAGATCGTCCTGGATGACTACCTGGCCGCTGTCCTGGCCGCCACCGCCGACAATGAGATCGACATCTTCGGGGAAGTCGTCGCCCACATTGTATTCAAGGAGTTCGGGCGTGTAACCGTGCCAGAGCAGGCGCTGCCGCAAGACGAGTGCGTTGCCCCAGTCCCCGTAGATGTTCATGTCCCGGGGGTACAGCTGCAGGACCCGGATGGTGCCCTTGCTAGTGTGAGCGGTACCTTCGGCCGGGGTCATGAGACCACCTCTACTGTGGTGATTTTGGAGAGTTCGCGCCGGATGGCCAACATCGCGGTGTACGTGCAGAATACGCGTTTCGGTTTGCCGGCCGAACCCCGGATGAATTCGGCCAAGGCCGCAGTGATGTCGGTGTCCACTGAGCCGAAGTGGACCTCGTCGTACTGGAGGCGCAGTGCCATGTCATAGGCACGGACGCCGGTGACGACCTCGACACCGTCCTCGCGCAGGGAGTCGAATTCAACGTCCCAAAGCCACGACATGTCCCGGCCGTCGGCATAGTTGTCATTGATGGCGATCATGGACGCGTAGCCCTTCGCCGGGAAAGACTTCAGGCCCAGGCGGAAACCGCTCGGGTTCTTCACGAGGACCAACTCAAAAGGCTGGCCGTCCACCGTCAGGCTCTCCCCGCGGCCAAACGCCGGAGCCACTTCGGAGAGCGCCTTGACCAGCTTGGCGGAGTCGCCGGGCCGCCCGCTTGCCCCGGTGATGCTCCTGGCGAGGACCAACGCGGCCGCGGCATTGAAGATGTTGTAGACGCCGCGGAGTTTCATGTGCGTGGACACAAGGGTTCCGTCGAACTCGAAGTCGGCGTCGTCGGTACCGACCCGGCGGAGCACGACGTCGGCCGCCGGGGATGCGGGGACCTCACCGCGGGGGCTGGTTTCCGGAGCCGCGGCCCGCATGTCGTCGTCGTTCGGGAAGGTGCTGCGGAGCGATTCGTCCAATCCGAAGTAGAGCACCTCGGGGCCGCTCACGGCTCCGGCAATACGGGCGACCCGGGGATCCTCGCGGTTCAGGACCACGGTCCCGGTGGTTCGCTCGGCGATGCGCTGGAGGAGTAGCGCCGTGGTGTCGATTTCGCCGAAACGGTCCAGTTGGTCGCGCAGGACGTTGAGGAGAAGGCAATAGCGCGGCGGCACCTTGTTCACGAAATGCACGGCGTGTGCCTCGTCGAGTTCCAACACCGCGACGTCGGCGTCCAACCTGCCGCGCCAGTCCACCTCACCCAGGAGAGCGGCCGCAACGCCACGGGTGAAGTTGCTGCCCGTCCGGTTGGTGAAGACCTTCAAGCCCTGGCTTTCCAGGAGCTCCACCACCATTTTTGTGGTGGTCGTCTTGCCGTTGGTTCCGCTCACCACCGCCACACCGTGGGGGAGCGAGGACAGCGTCCTCTGCATGAAGCCGGGGTCGATCTTCTCGACCACGAGGCCGGGCAAAGCCGAACCCCCGCCGCGCAGCCGGGACACAGCACGGACCAGCTTGCCGAGTGGAACGGTGAACGAAAACATGCTCTGTAATATATCCCAGTTGGTGCATAAACCACGTGCCGTAAAGCCGCGATCGGGTTGCCGGCGCAAGCCCGGCAGTGGCAGCGCATTATGATGGTCGAATGACCAATCCCCCTTCCGAGGCGTCATCAAGCGTGGGCGCTGGCCTGCGCATCGGCGTCCTCGCACTACAAGGCGATTTTCGTGAGCACATCCACGCCGTCGAAGCGGCCGGTGCCACCGGCGTCGGCATCCGGCGTCCGGCGGAGCTCGACGACATTGACGGCCTCATCATTCCCGGCGGCGAGTCGACTACCATCGACAAGCTGGCGCGGATCTTCGAACTCGCCGATCCCATCCGCAAGCAGATCGCGTCCGGGCTGCCGGTGTATGGATCCTGCGCCGGCATGATCCTGCTGGCGGACGACATCGCCGATCCCGCCACGGACCTCGCCGGAAATCCGCAGCAGACTTTCGGTGGATTGGACATCACGGTCCGTCGCAATGCCTTCGGCCGGCAGCGCGAGTCCTTCGAAACCGATCTTGACTTCAAAGGCCTCGAGTTCAGCGCAGGCGAGTCCGGCGTCGACCCCGTCCACGCCGTCTTCATCCGCGGACCGTGGGTGGAACGGGTCGGACCCGGCGTCGAAATCCTTGCGCAGGTGGAACCGGGCAAAGCGACCCACACGGACACTTTGCACGGGTTGGCTAGAATTGTTGCAGTGCGCTCAGGTCGGTTGCTGGCCACCTCCTTCCACCCGGAAGTGACTGGGGAGAAGCGCGTGCATGAATTGTTTATTCGAATGATCAGAGGGGAAGTTTAAAGCATGTCAGGCCACTCCAAATGGGCGACGACCAAGCACAAGAAGGCCATCCTCGATAGCCGCCGGGCCAAGTCGTTCGCCAAACTGATCAAGAACATCGAAGTCGCGGCCCGCATGGGCGGACCGGACCTTGCCGGCAACCCGAGCCTCGAACTGGCTGTGACCAAAGCCAAGAAGACCTCGGTCCCCGCCGACAACATCGACCGCGCCATCAAGCGCGGAGCCGGCCTCACCGGCGAAGTGGTCGACTACACGGAGATCATGTACGAGGCTCGCGGCCCGCAGGGTTCCGCCCTCCTGATCGAGTGCCTCACGGACAACAAGAACCGTGCCGCCTCCGAGGTCCGCCTGGCGATTTCCCGCAACGGCGGCACTATCGCCGATCCCGGCTCCGTGAGCTACCTCTTCACCCGCAAGGGCGTCGTCAACCTGCCCAAGAACGGGCTCAGCGAAGACGACATCCTGATGGCAGTGCTCGACGCCGGCGCAGAAGAAGTCAAGGACAATGGCGACAACTGGGAGATCCACTCGGAACCCACCGATCTCCCGGCAATCCGCGAAGCCCTCACGGAGGCCGGCATCGAATACGACACGGACGAAGCTGAATTCGTCCCGTCCATGCAGGTGCCGCTGGACCTTGACGGTGCCAAGAAGTTCATGAAGCTCGTCGACGCCCTCGAGGATCTCGACGACGTCCAGAACGTTTATACCAACGCGGACATGAGCGAGGAAGTCCAGGCTGCGCTCGAAGCCGAGTAGCGCCCGCTTGCCACACAGCTTCACAACAAACAGGGAGGCCCGGACTTGACTCTTCGCGTATTGGGAGTCGATCCGGGCCTCACCCGTTGCGGCATCGGAGTGGTCGACGTCGAACGGAACCGCCGCGCCACGATGGTGGCTGTCTGCGTCGTGGGAACCTCCCCGGAGCAATCATTGGACCAGCGACTGCTGGTCATAGCCAAGGCCATCGATGAATGGCTGGACCTCTATAAACCCGACGTTCTCGCGGTCGAACGGGTCTTCTCCCAGTTGAACGTCAGTACGGTCATGGGCGTTGCCCAGGCATCCGGCGTCGTCATCGCGGCCGCCGCGCGGCGGGGCATCCCGGTGGCGCTCCACACGCCGTCGGAGGTCAAAGCCGCCGTGACGGGAAGCGGCACCTCCAACAAGGAAGCGGTGACGAAACTCATCACCAAGATCCTTCGTCTTGACGCCCCGCCCCGCCCGGCCGACGCCGCGGACGCGTTGGCCCTCGCTGTCACCCACGCGTGGCGGGCCGGCAGCGGTGCCGCAGTTGCCACCACCGGACCGGGGAGCAGCGCATTGACGCCCGCCCAGCGAGCCTGGGCTGAAGCCGAAGCGAAAGCGCGCCGCGCCCGGTAATTGTCGGTGGCCCTTGCTAGGGTATTCGTAGATATGTTCGGATAGCCCGCGGCGCAGCATGCGCGGGGCAGTACTTCAGGAGCCGGGTCTTGATCAGTTTTCTCCGCGGAACCGTGGCACACGTCAGTCTCTCCACGGCCGTCATCGATCTCAACGGCGCCGGTATGAGCGTCTACGCCACGCCCCAAACCCTCAGCCACCTGCACGTCGGCGACGAAGCGAAGCTGTTCACTTCGTTGATCGTCCGGGAGGACTCCCTGACGCTCTTTGGTTTCTCGAACGACGACGAACGCGAAGTTTTCGATGTCCTGCTCAGTGTGAGCGGGGTGGGGCCGCGCCTCGCCCTTGCAGTCCTGGCCGTCCACGAGCCCGAGGCGATCCGGGTGGCCGCGCATTCCGGTGATGCCAAGTCATTCACCAAGGTCCCCGGTATCGGCCCGAAAGTGGCCGGCAGGATCGTCCTGGAACTGGCGGGCAAACTCGTTCCCCACGGCACCGCGCCCGGGGCCGCCCCCGCCGTCGCGGCCGAGTCTGTCTGGAAGCCGCAGGTGGTCGCCGCGATGACGAGCCTGGGCTGGTCGGAGAAGGACGCTGCCGGCAGCATCGACAAGGCAATGGCCGATTCCCCGGAACTTGCCGACGCCGGCAACGTCGCCCAGATCCTGCGCGCAACCCTTCGCTGGCTCGGGCAGGACGGCGCCCGCGCCGGAAACCGGGTAGGCAGCCGTGGCTGAGCAGTCCCTCGTTACCGGGGGGGAGGAACCCGAAGAGCGCATCATCGAAGCCGCACTTCGCCCGAAGAACCTCCACGACTTCGTAGGCCAGCACCGTGTCCGAAAGCAACTCTCGCTCGTGCTGGAAGCCTCGAGGATGCGCGGCCGCAGCGCGGACCACGTCCTGCTTTCGGGCCCTCCTGGGCTCGGCAAGACCACTCTCTCCATGATTATCGCCGCCGAGATGAACGCTCCCTTGCGCATTAGCAGCGGGCCGGCCATCCAGCACGCCGGAGACCTTGCGGCCATCCTCTCCTCGCTTTCTGAAGGCGAAGTGCTCTTCCTCGACGAAATCCACCGGATGTCCCGGCCCGCAGAGGAAATGCTGTACATGGCCATGGAAGACTTCCGGGTGGACATCGTGGTGGGCAAGGGCGCAGGCGCCACTGCCATTCCGCTTGAGCTGCCGCCCTTCACCCTCGTGGGCGCCACCACGCGGGCCGGCCTGCTGCCTGGACCGCTGCGTGACCGCTTTGGTTTTACCGGGCACCTGGAGTTCTACTCAGTGGCGGAGCTGGAACTGGTACTGCGCCGCTCGGCCGGACTGCTTGACCTGAAGGTCAACTCGGCAGGCTTCAGCGAGATCGCGGGCCGTTCCCGCGGAACCCCGCGTATCGCCAACCGGCTGCTTCGCCGTGTCCGGGACTGGGCTTTGGTACACGGCATCGAACAAATCGATGCCCGTGCCGCCTCCGCTGCGTTGGACATGTACGAGGTGGACCAGCGTGGCTTGGATCGCCTGGACCGTGCTGTGCTGGAAGCCCTGATCCTCAAGTTCAACGGCGGTCCCGTAGGGCTCTCCACCCTCGCTATCGCCGTGGGGGAGGAACCGGAGACCGTCGAAACGGTCGCTGAGCCGTACCTGGTGCGCGAAGGCCTCTTGGGACGGACGCCGCGCGGCAGGATTGCCATGGCGTCAGCCTGGACGCACCTCGGATACGCCGTGCCGCCAGGAGTGTTCGGGCAGGACCCGCTGGCGTTGTTCGAGGATAGCGAAAACGGGGCGGAAAGCATCGACACCGGCCGTTAGCACGATCCATTCAGCTTAACCCTCTAGACTGGTATGACACTCGGCACGTTCGAGTCCTTGGTTCTGTGCCCGCCCGTCGGAGCATTGTGCGGCCAAGTGGGCGAAAGCTCCACGGCCGCCGGATCCACCGGGCAGACATGGCCGTGAAACCAAAAACGTAAGTAAAGAACGGAACTTCCCTGTGGATCCAATGACAATCCTGCTGTTCGCCATGCTCGGCGTCTTCATCTTCATGATGTTCCGCCGCAACAAGAAGACGCAGCAACAGCAGGCCAAGCTGCAGTCCCAGTTTGCCCCCGGCGTTGACGTCATGACCAGTTTCGGACTGTTCGGCCGAATCGTCTCGATGGACGACGCCGAGAACAAGGTTGTCCTGGAACTGTCCCCGGGCAACCTCGCCACGGTGCACCGCCAGGCCGTCACCAAGATCGTTGAGCCCGCCGAGGAGGCCGCAGTTGACGTTCCGGACGACGCGTCATCGCTGACGGCCGCGGATGCCGATGCATCTGCATCCGCGGAGACCCCGGACGAGACCCTCAAGCGCCTCAACGACGAGGGCAAGAAGGACAACTAGCCCGTACCCGCTCTACAAGCGGGAATAGTTCTACGGCAATGAATCGCCGCCGGCCTGCGCTCACCCGTGCACGTCGGCGGCTGTTCCGTCATCAACAGGAAGATCGAACATGGCACGAACCGGCCACAAAAATGCAGCCCGCAGGGTGCTGATCTGGCTTGTCGCAATATTCGCTGTACTGACAGCAGTCCTCGGTGGCGGCGTCATCACTGGTCACGCCAGCTGGGCCCCAAAGCTCGCGCTTGACCTCGAGGGCGGCACGCAAATGATTCTCGCGCCCAAGGTCGAAGGATCAACCGGCATCAACGAAGAACAGTTGAACCAGGCCGTCGCGATTATCCGCCAACGCGTTGACAGCTCCGGTGTCGCCGAAGCGGAAATCACCACGCAGTCCGGCCGTAACGTCGTGGTAAGCCTTCCCGGTACGCCAAGTTCGGAAACCCGTGCCCTGATCCAGGCATCTGCCGACATGAACTTCCGCCCAGTGATCACCACCGGTGACCCTGCGGCCGTTCCGGTCGCATCCCGCACGCCGGACGCGAGCCTGCCCAAGCCCACCGCTGCGCCGACCAACGCCAGCGACAGCAACTGGGTCACAGCCGACGTCTACAAGGCCTTCGAAGCCTTGGACTGCGTCAACCCGGCCCAGGATAAGCAGCCGCGGTCGGATCCCGCCAAGCCGCTGGTGACCTGCGAGCCGGCAACGGCCAAGACTCCTGCCGTCAAGTACATCCTTGGCCCGGTCGAAGTGAAGGGCCAGGACATCGTGTCGTCCTCCTTCGATCCCGTCCAGGGCGCGCAGGGCTCGGTCACCAATGCGTGGGGCGTGACCATCACGTTCGATGCCAACGCCACCAAGACTTTCAAGGACGTTACGCAGAGGCTCAACCAGTTCTACGTGGCATCGCAGGCGCAGGGCGGCAACGACCCCAAGGCGCAGTTCGCCATCGTCCTGGATGACCAGGTTATTTCCGCGCCGCGTGCCCTCGCAGTCATTACCGATGGCAAGCCGCAGATCACGGGTAACTTCACGCAGGCCTCGGCACAGGCGTTGTCGGACCAGCTTCGCTACGGCGCTTTGCCCATCAGCTTCGATATCCAGTCCGAGGAACAGATTTCCGCCACCCTCGGTGGCGAGCAGCTTCGTCTTGGCCTGATGGCCGGTGTGATCGGGCTCCTGCTCGTGGTGGTCTATTCGCTCTTCCAGTACCGGGCCTTGGGCTTTGTCACCATCCTCTCGCTCGTTGTGGCCGGTGGACTGACATACCTAGCCATCGCGATCCTCGGCTGGACTGAAAACTACCGGCTGTCCCTTGCCGGTGTGGCAGGTCTTATCGTGGCCATTGGCCAGACAGCCGACTCCTTCATCGTGTACTTCGAACGCATCCGTGACGAACTTCGTGAGGGCAAGGGCCTCGTGTCCGCCGTCGCTAACGGTTGGAAGCGCGCCAAGCGCACGGTCCTCGCGTCCAAGGCCGTCAACCTGCTCGCGGCCTTGGTGCTGTACTTCGTCGCTGTTGGAAACGTCCGCGGCTTCGCCTTCACCCTTGGCCTCACCGCGCTGGCAGACCTCCTGGTCGTGTTCATGTTCACGCACCCCACGCTCCAGGTGCTGGCCCGGACCAAGTTCTTCGGCGAGGGGCACCGCTTCTCCGGCCTCGACCCTGAGCGACTGGGCGCCGTGCCGCTGTACCGCGGTGCCGGCCGGCTCCGCACGCCAACGGAGAAGCCCGCCGTCGTGCGCGCCCGCAACACCGGTGCTGCCGCTGAAGCCGAGCGCCGCATGACCATCGCCGAACGCCGGCTTGCCGAGAAGCAGGCCCAGTTGACTGGTTCTTCCAACGGCACCAAGGAGGAGAAGTAATGACCACGAGCTTCGCAAAGTTCGGCAACGAGCTCTACACGGGCAAGCGTTCTTACAACTTCGTTTCCAGCAAGAAGATCTGGTTCATCATCGCCGCAGTAGCGGTGGCGATCTCCATCCTCCTGCCGGTGGTCAAGGGCGGGTACAACCTCGGAATCGACTTCCGGGGCGGCTCCGAGTTCACGGTGTCCAACGTGAAGACCACCGAATCCGCCCCGGGCGAGAAGGCAGTCCACGACGTCGTTGCTGGTGCCGTTCCGCGCGTCGCCAACGTCGCTGGTAGCACTATGCGCATCCAGACCGACAAACTCAGCGATGACCAGACCATCAAGATCAAGACGGATCTCGCGAAGGCCTACGGCGTGACCGAAAACCAGGTCACCTCGACCTTCATCGGCCCCACCTGGGGGCAGGATGTCACCAAGCAGGCCCTGATCGGCCTCGCGGTGTTCGTTGGGCTGGCCGCTCTTTTGATGGCGTTGTACTTCCGCACCTGGAAGATGTCGGTTTCTGCCCTTGCCGGCATGCTGGTCACGATGTTCACTACGGCCGGTGTCTACTCCTTGAGCGATTTCGAGGTGACACCGTCGGCCATCATCGGCTTCCTGACGGTCCTCAGCTACTCCCTGTACGACACCGTGGTGGTTTTCGACAAGATCCGTGAAAACACCTCGGACATCGCGACCTCCAGCCGGCGCACTTTCGCCGAAGAGGTCAACCTTGCCGTCAACCAAACCCTGGTGCGCTCCATCAACACCATGATGGTGGCAGTATTGCCGGTCGCCGCGATTCTGTTCATCGGCGCCGGACTGTTGGGCGCCGGCACGCTCCGCGACCTGTCCCTCGCCTTGTTCGTCGGCATCCTGATCGGTACGGCGGCGACGATCTTCATCGCGGCTCCGCTCTACGCGTGGCTGCGCCAGAGCGAACCCGAGCTGCAGAAGCAGGCCAAGAAGGTGGCGACCCGGCGCGCGGCAGCCATCAGCGCGAACTCGGAAGCAGCGGCCGTTTAGCCTCGTTTCCCCTTGAAGGGCCGGTCACCGCCGAAAAGTGGTGACCGGCCCTTTTGCGTTCCCGGCTCCGTCATCTGGGTACCGGTTCTTGGAGAGCTCACCAGCGGGAATAGACTGGGAGAATTAAGTCAGTCGTGAGAGGTGCTTTTGTGGAGGAACGTACGACGTCGGCGCCGCCGGCGGGCGGAGAGGACGGCCTGAGCCGCGTGCCCGGCACCGCAACTGCAGCTACGGGAAGCACCGTGGACGGTGTGCCCGTGGACAGCCCGGGCGTGCGCCCGACGTTCCCCGGACGACGCGAGCGGACGCGCTCCAGGCTGGCGAAGTTGACAGGACGGGGCACGAGCACCTATTCGCCCATCCTCGAACCGCTCCTGCGGACCGTCAGGGCCAACAACCCCAAAGAAGACCTCGATCTCATCCAGCGGGCCTTTACCGTGGCAGAGCGCAGCCATCAGGGCCAGAAGCGGAAGAGCGGCGATCCGTACATCACCCACCCCGTTGCGGTGGCCACGATCCTGGCCGAGCTGGGCCTCACAGGCACAACCCTTGCTGCTGCACTCCTGCACGACACCGTGGAGGACACTCCCTACACCCTCGCTGACCTGACGCGTGATTTCGGCCCCGAGGTCGCGATGCTCGTGGACGGCGTCACCAAGCTCGACAAAGTCCAATTCGGTGAGGCCGCACAGTCCGAGACCGTCCGCAAGATGGTCGTGGCCATGGCCAAGGACATCCGGGTACTGATGATCAAGCTGGCGGACCGGCTGCACAACGCCCGTACGTGGCGCTTTGTTTCCGCTGAATCTTCCGCCCGCAAAGCGCGCGAAACACTTGAGATCTTTGCGCCGCTGGCCCACCGCCTTGGTATGAACACCATCAAATGGGAACTTGAGGATCTTTCCTTCGCCGCCTTGTACCCGAAGGTGTATGAAGAAATCGTCCGGATGGTGGGGGACCGCACTCCAGAGCGCGAGAAGAGCCTGAGCGTCATCCGCAACCAGATTGCCGAAGACCTGCGCGTCGCCCGCATCAAGGCCACCATCACGGGCCGCCCCAAGCATTACTACTCGATCTACCAAAAGATGATTGTCCGGGACAAGGACTTCGACGACATCAACGACCTCATGGGCGTGCGTGTCCTCGTGGATTCCGTCCGTGACTGTTACGCGGCTCTTGGCACCTTGCATTCGCGCTGGAACCCCCTTCCGGGACGGTTCAAGGACTACATCGCCATGCCGAAGTTCAACATGTACCAGTCCTTGCACACCACCGTCATCGGGCCCGGGGGCAAGCCCGTTGAGATCCAGATCCGTACCCACGAAATGCATCGCCGTGCCGAGTATGGCGTGGCGGCACACTGGAAGTACAAGGACCAGCCCAACCGGACCGCCGTAGGTCCGGGGAGCCCCAAGGACGGCGACATGGGCTGGTTGCGTTCCCTGGTCGACTGGCAGCAGGAAACATCGGATCCGGGCGAATTCCTGGACTCGCTGCGTTTTGAAATCAATGCCCGGGAAGTGTTCGTCTTCACCCCCAAGGGCGAGGTCATGGCCCTTCCCGCAGGATCGACACCGGTGGACTTCGCCTACGCGGTGCACACCGAAGTGGGTCACCGGACCATCGGTGCGCGCGTCAACGGCAAGCTGGTTCCGCTCAACAGTGAACTCAATCACGGCGACTGGGTGGAGATCTTCACCTCCAAGGCCGAGGGCGCAGGACCGAGCCAGGACTGGCAGCATTTCGTCAAAAGCGCCCGGGCGCGCAACAAGATCCGGCAGTGGTTCAGCAAGGAACGGCGCGAAGAGGCCATCGAGCGCGGCAAGGACCAGCTGACCCGCGCCATGCGTAAGCAGAACCTGCCCCTGCAACGTCTCATGACACATGACGCCTTGTCCACGGTGGCCGAGGAATTCCACTACGTCGACATTTCCGGACTGTATGCCGGCGTCGGAGACGGGCACACTTCGGCGCAGTCCGTCATGGAAAAGCTCATGGAGCACCTCGGTGGGCATGAGACGCCCGATGAGGACCTGGACGAAGTCAGCATTCCCTCGCAACTCCAGAAGACCCGGTACTCGGACTCCGGCGTCATTGTCCGCGGCGTGGGGGATGTCTGGGTAAAGCTGGCCCGCTGCTGCACGCCGGTACCGCCTGATCCGATCCTCGGGTTCGTGACCCGCGGCTCGGGGGTGTCGGTACACCGCACGGACTGTACGAATGTCTCGGACCTCCGTGACCAGCCCGATCGCATCGTCGAGGTTGAATGGGCTCCGACCCAATCCAGCGTCTTCCTGGTGGAGATCCAGGTGGAAGCCTTGGACCGGAAGTCGTTGCTTTCGGATGTCACCCGCGTGCTTTCGGAAAACCACGTCAACATCCTGGCTGCTTCCGTGCATACCTCCAGCGACCGGGTAGCCATCTCCCGCTTCGCGTTCGAAATGGGCGATCCGAAGTACCTTCACCACGTGCTCAGTGCCGTGCGCAGGATCGACGGGGTCTTTGACGTCTACCGGACCACGGGCAACCGCAGGAGAAGCTGAACCTAGCAACTCAGGCGGCTACCTTAGGCGGCAAGACGTCGGAAGACAGCGGGTCAGCGGTCCGAGCCAACGCGGCAATCTTGCGCAGTGCAGCCTTCTTGTGGGGCACCCTCGTGGACGCCTCCACCGCGAGGGTCAAGAGCCGCAGCCGGACGCCCAATTCATCCCGGGACAGCAGCATCCGCAGTGCGGGCAAGGCCCTGCTGGCTTCTACGTGTAGGGCCACATCCACGGCCGTCCGCAGGGGACTGGTCACGAGCAGCCCGCCGATGCTGACCACGTCCAGCTGGCCCAAACGGACTTCGTGCAGGATACAGCCGCGGGCCGAACGCAAGCTCGATATACGGTGTTTGGCGTCCACGAGGAGCGAAAGCCTCTCTGGGGCATCCGCGCAACCGTAAATCCAGGCCGCCGTCATGCGCCCCGCGATGACCTTCCTGCGAATGCGATCCGGAACCACCAGGGCGGCCGCGCGGGCTCGGAGCCGAGGCGTGACATCCAGCCCCGAGGGAGTGAAGCTCTTCTCGTAGAGTGGTGTGAGCACGCCGTCCGTAGCCATTGATTGAAGCTCGGCCCACGTGAACTGCGGGCTGGGCGCGTACAGCTCTTGGGCAGGGAAGTCCTGTTGCTGCGGAGGCGGTAATCTCGGGGCCATTCAGCAATCATCGCGTGGCTGCCGCAACGGGAACAGGCCCCGTGCCGGTTATGTGGATAACCGGCACGGGGCCTGTTGGTTCAAGCTCTACTACTACTACTACAACTACTACAACTACTACTACGCGAGATCGCTTGCCGAACGCTGGATCTGGTCAAGCCAGGCCTCTCGTGCTTCAAGGGCCTCACGGGCGTTCTTGATGCGGCGCTGGTCTCCGGCCTTTTCGGCCTTTTCCAGGTCTTCCCTCAGGCCGGCGATAGCCGCTTCCAGCTGCGACAAGGCGCTGTTGGTGCGGGCCTTCGTCTCCGGGTTGCTCCGGCGCCATTTGTCCTCTTCGGCGTCGCGGACGGCGTCCTCAACCTTGCGAAGGCCGGCTTCGATCCTGCCCATGTCGGCGCGGGGGACCTTGCCGGCTTCTTCCCAGCGGTCGCGGATGGACTGCAGGGCCTTCTTGGCAGCATTGAGGTCCGTGATCGGCAGCAGGGCCTGTGCCTCGACAACGAGCTCTTCCTTGACGGCAAGGTTTGCCGTGTACTGCTGGTCGATCTCGTCGTTGGCAGCCTGGCGGTTGCTGAAGAATACGTCCTGCGCGGCACGGAAACGGAGCCAGAGGGCGTCGTCATCCTTGCGGCTGGCGCGAGGCGTAGCCTTCCACTGGTCCATGAGACGGCGGTATTCGCCGGCGGCGAATCCCCAATCCGTGGAACTGGAGAGGGCTTCGGCCTCGACGATCAGCTGTTCCTTGGCGACCTTGGCCGCCGAGTTGGTGCTGTCCAATTGGGAGAAGTACGCACGGCGGTGGCGGTCAAAGACGGTACGGGCCGAGCGGAACCGCTTCCACAGCGCGTCCTCGTTGCTTCGTCCAAGCCGGATGCCGTTCTTCTGGGCTGTCTTCCAGCTCTCGAAGAGTTCGTTCATGCGGGCGCTGGACGTCTTCCACTGGACCTGGGACGGATCCTGGGATGCGATGGATTCGGCTTCGGCGACGATCGCCTCGCGTGCCGCGAGCTCCGCGGATCGTGCGGCGTCGTGTGCAGCTTTCTCGGACTTCTCCAACTCGGAAATCTGTCCAGCCAAGGCATCGAGTCGAGCCTCGGCAGTGCGGATGTCGCCCACCATGTTTCGCTCTGCCAGCTGCTCACGCAGGTGCTCGACCGTCTTCTGCATGTCCGTGGCCGGGGCCTTGGACTCCACGCGGTGTTCCATCAAAACGATCTGCGCAACAACGTCGTCGTACTTCCGGGCGAAGTATGCCAGCGCCTCGTCGGTGCTCACTCCCGGGTACTGTCCCACCGGCTGCTCTTCGCCGTCGATGGTCAGGAAGACGTGGCCGTCACCCTCGGCGCGCCCCCACTTGGCGGCTTCCGCCAGGGACACAGCCGTAGGCTGGGCTGCCGGCGCGGCCGGAATAACACTGGCGGCTGCCTTGGGGCGGGCAGCAAATGCTGCGGGGGAAGGCGCATGCGAGGGGGCCGGACGTGGCGCCGGAGAGGCAGGCTTGGGCGCGGGCTCTGCCGCGTCGGCCACTGGGGCGTCGGATTCTGCCGCGTCGGCCACCGGGACGACGGGTTCTGCCGCGTCGGCCACCGGGGCGTCGGGTTCTGCCGCGTCGGCCACCGGGGCAACCGGCGCAACGCCGGCCTGCTCAGCTACGGGAGCCTGGGTTTCTTCGTCGTTGGCCACTACTGCAGTTTCGTCGGATTTCTGACTGTCTGTCACCGCTAAAAGTCTTTCGCTTGGAGGGATTACTAAGGTAATGCGCCGTGGACCATGGTCCGGGCTAGTTACTTCAGAGAAAACGAGTCTATCGTGACAGCTGCCACAGGGGTGCCGTCGGTGGCGCTGCTCCCCGGATTAGTACCGGCTTGGGCGATCTTCGTCACCACGTCCATGCCGCTCGTCACCTTGCCGACCACCGTGTACCCGCCGGCGGAGTCCGGGGGAATGACGGTGTCCTTGTACACAATGAAGAACTGGTGCCCGTTGCCATAGGCGTTGTTGCCGGTCCTGGCGACGGCGATGGTTCCGGCCGGGTAGGTGTTGTTCGCCGGGGTGTTCTCAAGTGGTCCCCAGTGGAAGTTGGGGTCGTCTGTGGTGTCCGTCCCCTTGGCTCCGCACTGCAGCACCGAGAAATTGTCGGCGGTAGTCAATCGAGGGCACTTGAGGCCGCTGTAATAACTCGCGTCAGTGAGGGATTTGAACACTGCTGCGGCCTGGGGAGCTGTTGTGCCATCCAGTTCGACGCCGACTGTCCCTCCATTGAGGCTGAGCTGGCCAGTGAAAGTCTTACCTGCGGCCGTGTCCGCTTTGGGAATGCCGGCGCTATTCGAGCCCGTCGCCGCGGCCGAAGCGGAGGGGTTGGCAGAGGCGGACGGCGAACTCAGCCCGGCTTGGGCCGCTGCGAACTCCGATTCGCTCGGATTCGAGTTGAACACCGTGAGTTGGAGCACGACGGCGGCAATCAGGGCGGCGGCACCCACGCTGACCGCGATCACATTGTCCCGGCGGCGGCGCTTGCCCTGTGCACGCCGAAGCTCGCGCTTGGCTTCCATCTGCCTGATGCGCCGTTTGGCTTCACGGTTGTCCCGCGGCCTTGTAGACAATGGTCCTCCTGGTTGTCTGGACAAGCTTCCCTCGCAAGCAAGCCGAACCCGGGCGCCCGCATTAGATGTGCAGGCGCCGAAAGCATAAACTGGCTGCCGCACATAGTTTATGCATGACTGGCTGGACGCCAGCCCATCCTGAGCCGAATCGGCCCGTGGTTCGTGGCGCTGGGTCCGGCCCGCGCAATCATTGAGGAGAAATTTCCACCATGGCCCGTACCGCCTCCCTGTCCGGATTCCCCGAGTGGCTTCCCCAGGAACGGTTGGTGGAACTGCATGTGCTGGACACGTTGCGCAAGACGTTTGAACTCCACGGCTTCTCTTCCATCGAGACGCGCGCTGTCGAAACCGTCGGCCAGCTTCTCCGCAAGGGCGAGATAGACAAAGAGGTATACGGACTGAGCCGGCTGCAGGAAGACGAGGACGGCGGCGAAGGCGGAAAGTCGGACAAGGCAGATCCCAACGCCTTGGCGCTCCACTTCGACCTCACGGTGCCGTTTGCCCGCTATGTCGTCGAGAACGCCGGCTACCTGGCGTTCCCGTTCCGCCGCTACCAGATCCAGAAGGTGTGGCGGGGGGAGCGGCCCCAGGAGGGCCGCGCCCGCGAGTTCACGCAGGCGGACATCGACGTCGTGGGCGACGGCGAGCTGCCTTTCCGCTACGACGTCGAGATCGCCCTCGTCATCGCGGAAGCGTTGAGCGCCCTTCCCATTCCGGACTTCCGCCTGCGCATCAACAACCGCAAGCTCGCCGAGGGCTTCTACCGCGGTATCGGCCTCACCGACACTGCCGGCGTGCTTCGCAGCATCGACAAGCTCGAAAAGATCGGCGAAGCGAAAGTTGCCGAATTGCTCAGGAGCGAGCTTGGCGCCACGGATGAGCAGGCAGCGCTTGCCTTGAAACTTGCCAGCATCCGCACCGAGGACACGTCCTTCGTGGCGCAGGTGCGTGCGCTTGGCGTATCGGACGAGCTTCTTGAAGAGGGCCTCAGCGAGCTGGAACAAGTCATCGAGGCTGCCGTGCAGCGCGCCCCCGGCAAAGTTGTTGCCGACCTCAGCATCGCCCGCGGCCTCGACTACTACACCGGTACGGTCGTCGAAACCGTCCTGGTGGGACACGAGCAACTCGGTTCCATTTGCTCCGGCGGCCGCTACGACGCCCTCGCCAGCAAGGGCAACCGCAAGTTCCCCGGCGTCGGGCTGTCGATCGGCGTGACCCGCCTGGTCTCCCGCATCCTGAGCCAGGAATTCGCGACGGCGTCGCGCTCGGTTCCCACGGCAGTCCTGGTGGCGCTGAACAACGACGACAGCTGGTCTGCGGCCCAGGATGTGGCGGCCCAGCTGCGTGGACGGGGGATCGCCACCGAAGTTGCGGCGAAGGCCGAGAAGTTCGGCAAGCAGATCAAATTCGCCGACCGACGCGGCATTCCCTTCGTCTGGTTCACGGACGACGACGGCAAGCACCAAGTGAAGGACATCCGCACCGGGGAGCAAGTCGACGCGGATCCGGCCAGCTGGGAGCCGTCACCCGAGGATCTCCACGTCCGCATCACCACGCGATAGCCACGAACCGGCGCCTCAAGGCAAAAGCCCGCGGGCCCGGGCGGGAGCGGGCCGCGCCCGGTGGGGCCACGCTTCGTTCATACGGGTAAACTCGAACGGGATCGTTTTGTCATGGTCCTGAAAATCATGTTGAAAGGAATGCTGTGCTGCGCACACATGACCTCGGATCCCTGCGTTCCGAGCACATTGGACAGACCGTCACCCTGGCTGGCTGGGTAGGCCGCCGCCGAGATCACGGTGGCGTGGCCTTCGTCGATCTGCGTGACGCGTCCGGTGTCGCCCAGGTGGTTGTCCGCGAGGAAGAGGTCTTCCACGGCCTGCGCAATGAATACGTGCTGCAGATCGTGGGCACCGTCAGCAAGCGTCCCGAGGGCAACGAGAACCCGCACCTCGCCACCGGCGAGATCGAGGTCATCGCCGAGAAAGTGGTGATCCTCAACACTTCGGATCCCCTTCCGTTCCAGATCGACGAGCACGTGGAGGTCGGTGAAGAAGCGCGACTCAAGCACCGTTACCTTGACCTGCGCCGCCCCGGCCCCGCCCGGAACCTGCGCCTGCGTTCCGAAGCGAACCGTGTGGCCCGCGAGCTGCTTCACCAGCAGGGTTACGTCGAGATCGAGACTCCCACGCTGACGCGCTCGACGCCGGAAGGCGCCCGCGACTTCGTGGTTCCGGCGCGTCTGGCACCGGGTTCCTGGTATGCGCTTCCGCAGTCCCCGCAGCTTTTCAAGCAGCTGCTCCAGGTTGGCGGTTTCGAAAAGTACTACCAGATCGCCCGTTGCTACCGCGACGAAGACTTCCGTGCGGACCGCCAGCCGGAATTCACCCAGCTCGACATCGAAGCCAGCTTCGTTGACCAGGACGACATCATTGAGCTCGGCGAAGGCATCGTCAAGGCACTATGGCAGCTGATCGACGTCGAGATCCCGACGCCGATCCGCCGCATGACGTACCACGAGGCGATGGCCAAGTACGGCTCCGACAAGCCGGACCTGCGCTTCGGCCTGGAGCTCACTGAATTGACGGAGTTCTTCAAGGACACGAACTTCGGTGTCTTCAAGGCGCCCTACGTTGGCGCCGTCGTCATGCCTGGCGGGGCCTCGCAGGCCCGCCGCGCGCTGGACGCCTGGCAGGAATGGGCCAAGCAGCGTGGCGCCAAGGGTCTCGCCTACGTGTTGTTCAAGGAAGACGGCGAGCTCACGGGCCCCGTTGCCAAGAACCTCACGGACGCGGAGCGTGCCGGCCTGGCTGACGCCGTCGGCGCAAAGCCCGGCGACTGCATCTTCTTCGCCGCCGGCGAGAAGTCACCATCCCGCGCCTTGCTGGGTGCTGCCCGCGTCGAGATCGGCCACCGCACCGGCCTGATCGATCCCAAGGACTGGGCTTTCGTCTGGATCGTGGACGCCCCGATGTTCGAACCGGCTGCCGCAGCCGTCGCTTCCGGCGACGTCGCGGTGGGTGGCGGACAGTGGACGGCCCTGCACCACGCCTTCACCTCCCCGAAGCCCGAGTTCCTGGACTCCTTTGACAAGGACCCGGAAGCGGCCCTGTCGTACGCCTACGACATCGTGTGCAACGGCAACGAAATCGGCGGCGGATCCATCCGTATCCACGAGGCCGATGTCCAGGAGCGCGTTTTCGAGCTCATGGGCCTGGACAAGGAAGACGCGCAGACCAAGTTCGGCTTCCTGCTCGAGGGATTCAAGTACGGCGCACCTCCGCACGGCGGCATGGCCTTCGGGTGGGACCGGGTCGTGGCCCTTCTGGCCGGCGTGGACTCGATCCGCGACGTCATCGCTTTCCCGAAGTCCGGCGGCGGCTACGACCCCCTGACCGCTGCTCCTGCGCCCATCACGGCGCAGCAGCGCAAGGAAGCCGGAGTCGACTTCAAGCCTGAAGCCAAGCCGCAGGCAGCGGCAGCCAAGCCGGAGTAGCTGGAACCGTAGAAGTAGCCCGAAGGCCCTCGCACATTGTGGGGGCCTTCGGCGTAGCATGTCGTCGACTGAATTCGAGGAGGACGCGTGACACAGGAAATGGGCCTTGCATCGATCGAGGAGCTCATGGACCGGGCATGGCCCGCCCCGGACCGTGAGGACACCGGGGGATGGGTCATGCGGGCCGCCGGAGGCGTGACACAGCGGGCAAACTCGGTCTGGCCCAGGGAGCAGGCCAGCGACCACGAGTCGGCAGTACGGGCCGCCACGCAGTGGTACCGCTCCCGGCGCCTGCCGCTGATCTTCCAGATTTTCGACGATGAGCGAAGCGCGGGCCTCAACAGTGTGCTCGATGCGCAGCGATTCACCCGGCAGTCGGAGACCCTCATCATGGTCCGTCCGGGCGGCGCCTTTCCAGCTACCCTGCCCGGTGGCCCGGCAACCGGCGTCGAGATCTCGGAGGAGCCTTCCGAAGAGTGGCTCCGGCTGTGGTGGTCCGTTGACGGCCGCGGGGGAGACGCCGAGCTGGACATCGCCCGGAGGATTCTGGTGTCTTGCCCTTCCGTCTACGCTCTCGCGAAGGACGACGACGGCGTCCCGGCCGCCGTCGGGCGCCTCGCCCTGGTGGAAGGCAAGGGAGGCATCTACTGCATGGCAACTGCGGCCAAGCACCGCCGCCGTGGCTACGGGCGGCAGGTGCTTGAAGCGCTTCTGGAAGCGGGCGCCCACCGAGGCGTGTCCGAGTTCTGGCTACTGGTAATGGCCTCGAATACCGGCGCCCGGGCCCTGTACGAAGGCGCGGGGTTCGCAGAGCACGGCAGGTACCTCTACCGGCAGGCCCGGCCGCAGCGGGCGTTGTCGGGCTGTTAGCTGGCCCGGCGCCCCTCCTACAACGGATCCGTGACGTCGATCCGCACGGCGCAGGCATCTGCCGCAGCCCTGCGAAGTACGGTTGCGTTGGGGTCGGCAACTGTCAGGAACGCGAGCTTCGCCCGGGACGAATATTCCTTCAACGCCTTTTCTTCGAGGACCGCCGCGGAGAGTGCGGTGTCTCCGCCCAGAACGAGATATTCAATACTGTCTCCGGCGAACACAGCGGCGGCATAACCGGCCACCGCTTCCGTCAGTGCGTTGGCCTGGTTCTCACGACGACGGGCAAAGCGCTGCTGCGAGGATCCACCTGCAGCCGAGCGGGATTGTACGTAACGTGAGCCCGATTTGGAGGCGGCCACTTTGCCGCCACTCACCACCCCCACCGCGTAGCCGCCCCGGCGCACCAGGATGATTCCGAGCCGCCGTTCCTGCGAAGCAAGCGAGGCCAGGCGCTCAACCGCGGTTGCGCCCCTCCCGGGCCGTCCATCGACAGGCCAGGGGGCCCTTAGTAGAGCGGTAGCGCCATCGGCCGCCCGCAGGAGCGTGCCGCCGTCGTCGGGCTCTTCCTTAACGGCGCCATGGCTCGCGGCGAAGCGCTCCACCCAGCCGGTCAACCGCGGACCGGGGATGAAAGCGGTGCGCACCGCCCCTGGCGGCGGCTTTTCGTTGGGGCCGGACGGCCGGGTCTCCACGTCGATGTCTCCTTCGCTGGAATCATGAGTAGCCTATCCATGTGGAAGATCTCTTTGGTGCCGACGCGGACAATGACGACGACGCCGGCAGCCAGGCGGATTCGGACCGTTCCAGCGATGGACGCGCAGGCACAGGGCGTCCGGCGTCGCCGCGGAGCCCTTTGGCTGTCCGTATGAGGCCCCGGACTCTCGACGACGTTGTGGGCCAGCAGCATTTGCTGGGCCAGGGGTCTCCGTTGCGGCAGCTTGCCGCAGGGGCCAACGCCGCCGGTCCTGCCGGCCCGAGTTCGGTCATCTTGTGGGGACCCCCGGGTACGGGCAAGACGACGCTGGCACACGTCATTGCCCGCGGACCCGGCCGGAAGTTCGTCGAATTGTCCGCCATTACCGCGGGCGTCAAGGATGTCCGCCTGGTCATGGAAAATGCCTTGACTGCCCGGGATCTCTATCGGACCACCACGGTGCTGTTCCTGGATGAGATCCACCGCTTCAACAAAGCCCAGCAGGACGCCCTGCTTCCCGGCGTCGAGAACCGCTGGGTGGTCCTGGTCGCAGCTACCACCGAGAACCCTTCGTTCTCGGTGGTCTCGCCGCTGCTTTCCAGGTCACTGCTGCTTACCTTGAAACCGCTCACCGATAGCGACATCGAAGCGCTGCTGCAGCGCGCCGTTGCCGATGCCCGCGGCTTGGCAGGAGGAGTGGAGCTCACCCCGGAAGCCTTGGAGCACCTGGTCCGCTTGTCCGGGGGCGATGCCCGCCGTGCGCTCACCGCGCTCGAGGCCGCTGCCGGCGTCGCCTACGGTGACAGGAACCACGACGACGGCGACGCGTCCGAAGACGCTTCTGAAGAGGAAGGGCTGGCAGGTGACGGCGCCCCCGAGGCTCCGGTCGTCGTCGAACTCCGCCATACGGAGCGGGCGCTGGACGTGGCTGCCGTCCGATACGACCGCGCGGGCGACCAGCACTATGACGTCGCCAGTGCGTTCATCAAGTCGATCCGCGGTTCCGACGTCGATGCGGCCCTCCACTATCTGGCCCGCATGCTTGAAGCGGGCGAGGATCCGCGCTTCGTGGCCCGCCGGATCGTCATTTCGGCCGCCGAGGACATCGGCATGGCGGATCCGACGGCGCTGCAGACCGCCGTCGCCGCTGCCCAGGCAGTGCAGTTGATCGGCATGCCCGAAGGCCGGATCATCCTCGCCGAAGCGGTGGTGCATCTGGCGACTGCGCCCAAGTCAAATGCCGCCTACCTGGGCATCAACAAAGCCATCGCAGATGTGCGTGCGGGGATGGGGGTCGGGATTCCGGTGCATTTGCGGGACGCGCACTACCAAGGAGCGAAAGGCCTTGGCCACGGCCAAGGCTACAAGTATGCCCACGATGCCCCGCATGGCGTTGCCACCCAGCAGTACGCTCCGGACGATCTGGTCGGCAGGGACTATTACGAGCCCACGGCAAACGGCGCCGAACGGGATATTGCTCCGAGGCTTGAGCGGCTGCGCAGGATCATCCGGGGCAAGTAGCCGTCATGGTAGGCTAGATGCTTGTCTGGCAAGGCTCGGGCGCACAATCCATCAAAATCCAGGTTTTGATGCTGTGCCCTGCGCCCCGTAGCAAAAGGCAGCGGTTGGCCGATGCTCTCCCTCATGGAGGCCAGTAACACTGACACACCGCAGATATTGGAAGGACACAAGTGGCTAACAACACTCGTGCTCGCCGTACCGCACGCCTTTCGCGTGCACTCGGCATCGCTCTGACTCCCAAGGCCGCCAAGTACATGGAGCGCCGTCCGTACGGCCCCGGTGAGCATGGCCGTGCCCGCAAGAAGCAGGACTCTGACTACGCCGTACGTCTGCGCGAAAAGCAGCGTCTGCGCGCCCAGTACGGCATCCGCGAAGCCCAGATGACCCGTGCCTTCGAAGAAGCACGTCGCACCAAGGGCCTGACCGGTGAAAACCTGATCGAACTGCTCGAAATGCGTCTCGACGCCCTCGTGCTGCGTGCCGGCTTCGCCCGCACCATCGCCCAGGCCCGCCAGCTGGTTGTGCACCGCCACATCCTCGTTGACGGCATCCGCGTGGACCGCCCGTCGTTCCGCGTTGCGGAAGGCCAGCTCATCCACGTTCACAGCCGTAGCGAAGTCATGGCTCCGTTCCAGGTTGCAGCTGCCGGCGCACACGTCCTGAACGTCGTTCCGGCATACCTGGACGTCAAGATCGACGCCCTCCAGGCACGCCTGGTTCGTCGCCCGAAGCGCTCCGAGGTCCCCGTGACCTGCGAAGAGCAGCTCGTGGTCGAATTCTACGCTCGCTAATTCCCAGCAAGCACATACAAAGAAGCCCGTGGCACGCGCCGCGGGCTTCTTTGTATGTAAGGTACTTGGGGAAGCCACGCCGGGGTGCCTGTGTAGAACCACATGGCGAACCAGCGGCAAAGCAACAAATGCTAGGAGATGAGTATCCATGACTGGTGGCGATATTGCAGGCCTGATCGCAGCCGGAGTTTTCGCGCTCCTTGTAGTCCTGTTGGCCGTGCCGATCCTCAAACTCGGGCGGGTCTTCGATGAGGTCCGCACCTCCATCCGTTCCTTGAGCGACGGAGCGACCCCCCTGATGGACGAGGTCACGGCGACGGTTTCCACCACCAACCAGCAGCTGAAAAAGGTGGATGGCATCACCTCCAACGTTTCCGACGCCTCCGCCAACATCTCTGCCTTGTCCTCGCTGGTGGCCGCAACAGTCGGTTCGCCGCTCATCAAGGTGGCAGCGTTCAGCTATGGAGTGCGCTCGGCTTTTGCCGCCCGCCGCAAACCGGGCAGTGGCCGCCGCAGCCGCTGAATCCGTTCGTAAGTCACGACCTTCGTATGTCAGGAAAACTGTGAAAAGAATTGTCTGGATGGGGATCGGCATGGCAATCGGAGTCATCGCCTTCCGCAAGATCACCCAAGCACAGGCCGCCATTGGCCCCGAAGGCCTGAACCGTGCCGTTGCGCGGCTGGCCGACGGCGTGTACGACTTCGCCGACGCCGTGCGCGCCGGAATGAATGAACGCGAAGTCGACCTCAGGGCCGCGCTTGGCATCGTAGAGTCCGACGCCGGCAGCCGCTAGCAGCCGCGGTTCGCCCAAGCGGCCGTCAACAGGGCAGAATTAGAAGCTGCGGCAATGGCGCATGCCAGAACCGCGCACAAACTCATGTGCAGTGAATTGAGAAGGGTAAGTAATCAGCTAATGAAGTCGCAGGAGATCACCAAACGCTGGGTGGACTTTTTTGTCAGCAAGGGCCACACAGCCGTCCCCTCAGCGTCGCTCGTATCTAGCGACCCTTCCCTACTCTTCACTGTGGCCGGCATGGTTCCCTTCATTCCCTACCTCACCGCCCGCGAGGAGCCGCCTTTCGACCGCGCCACGAGCGTCCAGAAGTGCATCCGCACCGGCGATATCGAGGAAGTGGGCAAGACCGCCCGCCACGGCACGTTCTTCCAGATGTGCGGAAACTTTTCCTTCGGGGACTACTTCAAGGAAGACGCCATCAAGTTCGCCTTCGAGTTGCTCACCAAGAGCGTCGACGACGGCGGTTACGGACTCGACGTTGAGCGCCTCTGGGTGACCGTCTACGAGGAAGACGACGAAGCCCAGGACTTGTGGCTCAAGAACACCGGCATCCCTGCCTCGCGCATCCAGAGGATGGGGAAGGCGGACAACTACTGGTCCACCGGGCAGCCTGGTCCTGCTGGCCCGTGCTCGGAAATCTACTATGACCGCGGCCCGGCCTATGGCGCCGAAGGCGGTCCCATCGCGGACGAAAACCGCTATGTCGAAATCTGGAACCTCGTGTTCATGCAGTACCAGATCGAGAACGTCCGCTCGAAGGTGGACTTCGACATCGTTGGCGAACTGCCCAAGAAGAACATCGATACCGGCCTCGGCATGGAACGCCTCGCGATGATCCTGCAGGGCGTCGAAAACATGTACGAAACGGACCAGGTCCGTCCCGTCATTGACAAGGCCGCAGCCCTTTCCGGCAAGGAATACACCTCTGCCGAGTCCGCTGACGACCCGCACCACACGGACGACGTCCGGATGCGCGTCGTCGCCGACCACATCCGTTCGGCCCTCATGCTCATTTCCGACGGCGTGTCCCCGTCCAACGAAGGCCGCGGCTACGTCCTGCGCCGGCTGATCCGCCGTGCCGTCCGTGCGATGCGCCTCCTCGGGGTCGAAGAAGCCTGCCTGCCGCAATTGCTCCCGGCTTCCCGCGACGCCATGAAGGGTGTCTACCCCGTGGTGGAGACCGACTTCGATCGCATCAGCCGCATCGCCTACGCCGAAGAAAAAGCCTTCCTGCGCACCATCGCCTCTGGCACCGCGCGCCTCGAGGAGGCCGTGGTGCTCTCCAAGGCCGCCGGGAAGCCGCTGTCCGGCGAGGATGCCTTCGCCCTTCACGACACCTACGGATTCCCGATCGACCTCACCCTCGAAATGGCCGAGGAGGCCGGCTTGAAGGTTGACGAAACCGAATTCCGCAGCCTCATGCTGGAGCAGCGCCAGCGCGCCCAGGCGGATGCCAAGGCCAAGAAGGGTGGACACGCCGACGTCTCGGCCTTCCAGGAGCTCCTGGCCGAGGGCGAGACGGTCTTCACCGGCTACACCGAACTGGAAGGCGAGGCCCGGGTCCGCGGCATCGTGAGCTCGGGCCGGCGTGTTGCCCACGCCTCCACGGGCGACGAAATCGAGCTCGTGCTCAACGAGACCCCGTTTTACGCAGAGGCGGGTGGCCAGTCGGCCGACAAGGGCCTCATCACCGGTGACGGCTTCGTCGTCGAGGTCCTCGACGTCCAGCGCCCCGTGAAGGGCCTGAGCGTCCACAAGGCTATCGTCCGCGAAGGCGAGATCGCCTCGGACGCTTTGGTGCGTGCCGCCGTCGACCGCGAACGCCGCCACGCCGCCGAGCAGGCCCACACGGGCACCCACATCGTGCACGCCGCCCTGCACCAGATCCTCGGCCCGGAAGCCACCCAGCGTGGCTCTTTCAACAAGGCCGGTTACCTGCGCTTCGACTTCGCCTGGGGCGAGGGATTGAGCGCGGCCACGAAGTCCGAGATCGAAGAGGTCTCGAACATCGCCATCCGCAATAACTTCCGGGTGGACACCAAGGTGATGGGCCTCGCCGAGGCAAAGGCCCTGGGCGCCATGGCCCTCTTCGGCGAAAACTACGGCAGCGAAGTCCGGGTCGTGGAGATCGACGGCGCGTGGTCCCGTGAGCTTTGCGGTGGCACCCATGTGGCCAACACCTCCCTCATCGGGAGCCTGTCGCTGCTCGGCGAGCAATCCGTGGGTTCGGGAAACCGCCGCGTAGAAGCCTTCGTCGGCCTCGACGCCTTCCGGCACCTCGCAGCTGAGCGAGCCTTGGTCACCGAGCTTACGGAGATGCTCAAGGTCCCGTCGGGCCAGTTGGCGGACCGGATCTCCAGCACCTTGGCCAAGCTCAAGGCAACGGAAAAGGAACTCGACCGCCTCCGCAAGGAACAGCTGACCGCAGCCGCTGCGAACCTCGTTGCCACGGCCCAGGATGCCGCAGGCGTCCGGGTAGTGGCGCACGACGCCGGCCAAGTCGGGGGAGCGGACGACCTCCGCAGCCTCGCCATGAACCTGCGAAACCGGCTCGGCTCCGAAGCTTCCACGGTTGCCGTGGCCGGTGTCAGCAACGATCGTCCGGTCATCATCATCGCCACCAACGAGGCAGCGCGTGAAGCGGGCGTCAAGGCAGGCGCCCTTGTCCGCGTGGCCGCAGGAATCCTCGGTGGCGGCGGTGGCGGCAAGGACGACGTCGCCCAAGGCGGCGGAACCGACGCCGCGAAGATCGCACCGGCCCTTGCGGCCGTTGTGGACGCGATCGCCAAGCGCTGATTTTGGAGGCCATTGCGAGCAACGACGACTACCCCCGGGGCATCAAACTGGGGGTAGACGTCGGGACCGTCCGTGTGGGAGTCGCCATCTGCGACCCGGACGGGATCCTGGCCACGCCGTTCAAGACGGTAAGCCGGGACGCCAAGAAGAATTCCGATATCGGGGTCATTGTCCGGCATGCCGATGAGCTCGGCGTAGTCCAGATCTTCGTCGGCCTGCCGCGGACGATGAAGGGCGAAGAACACGCTTCTGCGGCCATGGCCACGGACTACGCGGACTTGCTGGCAGCCCACTTGCAGCGCCGTGGACTCGATGTTCCAGTCAACATGGTGGACGAGAGGCTCAGTACTGTGACGGCCCACCGCAATCTCCATGAAGCTGGCATGAGCAGCAAGGATCATCGTAAAGTGGTGGATCAGGTTGCCGCTGCCGGAATTCTGCAGCACGCGATCGACATGCAAAAAGCCAGAGGTGCGGATGTGGGCAGGCGCGTGCAGGCGCCGATGCCACCCCAACACATTGACGGTGCCAGTGCGCCGCTGCCGGCCTCCGGCATTGATCCACACTCTCCAACGAGGGGAAGACAATAGTGAGCCCGGTCAACAACGACCCCTCCAACGACGCAGCAGAAGACCGTACCCGGCCTCTGACGCGTCGTGAAATCCGTGCCAGGGAACGATTCCTGGAGACGCAGAACCAGGAGGTGTTGCCACCACCTGTGCCTGTCCACTTTGAACCTGTCGCAGTCCCGAAACCGCAGCCTGCATACGTCCCGGACTATGCGCCGGCGGCCCCGGAAGCGACCACGCACGCCGCTGACCTCCACGACGACGGTATCCATGGCGACGGTAACCATGGAGAAGCAGTCCGGTCCCAAGAGGACCTGCAGGAGCACCCTGACCCGGCGCAGCCTGAAGTTCCCCTGCAGCCCGTTGACGCCGTGCACCCCATCGACGACACAGTGCAGCCAGAGGTCGAGCACTACGACGTGGCGCACCCCGACGACGTCAGGCACGATACTCTCCACCCCGATGTCGTCGAGCACGACGCTGTTCACAGCTACGACGTTGCACACGATGACGAGTTTCACGACCTGCAGGCCCATGACGAAGGTTATGCGCACCACGACCCCCAGTTCGACTACGGGGTCCACGAGGAGCACGGTGCGCACGACCTCATGGCAGCTGCGACTCCTGCGCCGAAGGTCCCCTCGAAGAAAGTCCGCAGGCGCCGTCGGCTTGTCGCGCTCCTGCTCACCCTCACGGTGTTCGTCGCAGCGGTTGCCGTTGGTGCACAGTTCCTGAAGCCATTGCTCGGGATGGACAAGGTCAGCGACTACCCAGGCCCGGGCACCGGCTCGGTCACCATCACGGTTGCCCCGGGCTCCGGCCCCAAGCTGGTCGCGAGCAACCTCCAGAGCCAGCACGTCATTGCCGACGCCGATTCTTTCGTGGCAGCCTTCACTGCCGCCGGTGGTGAGCTCTCACCCGGTGATTTCACTTTCAAAACGGAAATGAAGAACTCCGATGCGGTGAATGTGCTCCTCGGCAAGGATTCTTCCAAGGTCATGTACTTCGCATTGAGTGCCGGATTGCGCATCGGTGAATCCCTTGACGCGATCTCCAAGGGTTCGGGCATACCTCTCTCCGAATTGAAGGCGCTCAGCGACTCGCCGGCCCAGTTTGGCGTCCCTGCCCAGGCAAAGAACCTGGAAGGCTTCCTGGCACCGGGGGAGTACCGTTTCCCCGTTGGAACCTCTGCCAAGGACATCCTCCAGAAGCTGGTCACGGCCACTACCGACGAGCTCAAGGCCCAGGGTGTCACGGATCCCGCCAAGCAGTACCAGACCATCACGGTGGCCAGCATCGTGCAGGCTGAAGGCGGGCAGGCCGATTACGGCAACGTGGCCGGCGCCATTTACAACAGGCTCAAGCCGGGCAACACCGAGACGAACGGGCTCATCCAGTCCGACGCCACCGTTACGTACGGCCTGGGTACCAAGACCTTCCACCTGACCGACGCCCAGAAGGCCGACAAGGGCAACCCCTACAACACCTACGCCAACGTGGGCCTGCCGGTCGGCCCCATCGGTTCACCCGGCAAGACGGCGATCGATGCCGCCGCCAAGCCGACAGCCAACAACTACCTTTACTGGGTGACGATCAATCTCGACACCAAGGAAACCAAGTTCTCCAGCACCCTGGCGGAACACCTCAAATACGTTGACCAATACAACGCCTGGTGTGCTGCCAACGCCGGACGGTGCGTGTGAGTAGACGTGCTGCCGTCCTGGGGCACCCCATCAGCCACTCGAAGTCACCAGCGCTCCACCGAGCGGCCTACGCGAAGCTCGGGCTCGACATCGAATACTCGGCGATCGATGTAACGGTGGAGCGGCTCCCGGCCTTCATGGCGGGCCTCGTGGACGGGGATGACTGGTGCGGTTTGTCCGTCACCATGCCCCTCAAGACCGCCATGGTGGACGAAGTCGACGAGGTCCGGGGGGCCGGTGCGTACTTGGGCGTCATCAACACGGTGGCTTTCGAAGCGACTGAGTACGGCGTGCGGCGGGTCGGCCACAACACGGATGTGGCGGGCATAGTCGACGCCGTCAGGAATGCAGGAGTCAAGGAGCAGCCGGGCTCAGCGGTCCTTGGCGGCGGAGGGACCTCGGCAGCGGCTATTGCGGCGCTCCGGGAGCTCGGCTCGAAACACGTTGACGTCTTTGTGCGCGACGCCGGGCGGGCCGCCGAGGCGAAAGCCGCGGCAGCCGCCGTCGGGCTTTCCATCCACCTCCGGCCGATGACCGAAGCGGCTGTTGGCATGGCAGGAGCGGATCTGGTGATCTCCACGCTTCCGCCGCGGGCGGCGGACGGCATTGCGGCGCAGCTTGGGCAGCTTCCCGTCGGCACGCTTCCCGACGTCGGCACAGGTGTGCTGCTCGATGTGGCCTACGATCCTTGGCCCAGCCGTATTGCCGAAGCATGGCGTTCGCGGGGCGGAGTGGTGGTTCCGGGCCTCGAGATGTTGCTCTATCAGGCCGTGGAGCAAATCCGCTTGTTTTCAGGAGCCGACGTCACCGCCGATGTCATAGATGTGATGTGTGACTCAGTCGGGCTTCCCCGGCGGGTCTAGTAAGGGCCTTACATGGCAGGATTGGATATATGTTGCGTTGGTTGACTGCCGGTGAATCCCATGGCCCGGCACTGCTCGGAATTGTTGAAGGCGTCCCCGCCGGTGTTGAACTCACCAGCGAGGAAATACGTGACGCCTTGGCGCGTCGCCGTCTCGGCTATGGCCGCGGCGCCCGGATGAAGTTCGAGCAGGACGAAGTGACCATCCTTGGCGGCGTCAGGCACGGCGTGACGCAGGGTGGCCCCGTCGCGATCCAGATCGGCAACACCGAATGGCCCAAATGGGAGCAGATCATGTCTGCCGACCCGGTGGACCCCGCAGTCCTCGCGGACCAAGCCCGCAATGCGCCGTTGACACGTCCGCGGCCCGGCCATGCGGACTTCACAGGCATGCAGAAGTACGGATTCCCTGAGGCCCGCCCTGTGTTGGAACGCGCCAGCGCCCGCGAGACCGCCACGCGTGTCGCCTTGGGTACCGTCGCTTCGCAATTCCTGAAGCAGCTTGGCATCGAGCTCGTGAGCCACACCGTATCCATCGCGAGCGTGACCGTGCCCGAGGGCCGCCCCCTGCCCGTGCCGTCCGACGTCCTGGCCCTCGACGCCGATCCTCTGCGTTGTTTCGACCGGGAGACCTCCGACGCCATGGTGGCCGAGGTCGACGCAGCACACAAGGAAGGCGAGACCCTCGGCGGTGTTGTCGAAGTCCTGGCCTACGGCCTTCCGCCGGGACTCGGAAGCTACGTGCACTGGGACCGTCGCCTCGACTCCCGCCTGGCCGCTGCCCTGATGGGCATCCAGGCAATCAAGGGCGTCGAAGTCGGCGATGGCTTCCTGACAGCGGCCCGCCGTGGCTCCGCCGCGCACGATGAAATCGTGAAGGACGAGACCGGCCGGATCGTCCGCAAGACCAACCGGGCCGGTGGCATCGAAGGCGGCATGAGCATCGGCGAAGTCCTGCGTGTCCGTGCCGCCATGAAGCCCATCGCCACCGTCCCGCGTGCGTTGAAGACCATTGACGTGAGCACCGGTGAGGCAGCCAAGGCGCACCACCAGCGCTCCGACGTCTGTGCCGTTCCGGCGGCGGGTGTCGTGGCCGAGGCCATGGTTGCCCTGGTGTTGGCCGAGGCCGTTGCCGAGAAGTTCGGCGGTGACTCGGTCGCTGAGACCGCCCGGAACCTTCGGGGTTACCTGGACAGCATCCCGGCAACCCTGGACTCGGTCGGCCACTAGTGGTCCGCGGTAACCCGGGCGCCGGTTATGGGCGCGCGATCGTTTTGGTTGGGCCAATGGCCGTCGGCAAGTCGGTCATCGGCCAGCAACTCGCCCAACAATTGGGCGTGCCCTTCGTGGACACGGACGCCGTCATCGTTGAGCACCACGGCACGATTGCGGATATTTTCGCCGGTCGCGGAGAACACGCATTCCGGGAGATCGAGGCCAGGACGGTGGCACGCGCCGTCGACGCTGCGAACATCAACCGTGCCGTAGTCTCGCTGGGTGGCGGCGCAGTGCTCGATTCGGGCACGCAGCAGCTGCTGGGCGACTGCACCGTGATCTACCTTGAGTGCGACGCCGAGACTGTCGCCGAGCGCATTGCCCGCAACACAGGCCGGCCACTCCTGGCCGGCGACGCCATGGCCCGCTGGGAGACCCTTTTTGCCGCCCGGCGTCCAGTCTATGAACGCCTTGCAGACATCATCGTCGACGTCCGGTCCGGGACAGTGGCGGAAATCGCCCTCCACGTGGAGGAAAGACTGCGTGAATACGCGGCCTTGAAAGAGGAAGTGCAAAAGTGAGCAACGAAGCAACTGTCATCAAGGTCACTGGCCAGTCCGCCAACGAGAACTATGACGTCGTTGTCGGGCGCGGGCTCCTGGAGACCCTTCCCGCGAAGCTGGGCGAGCGGGTCCGGCGGGTTCTCGTGATCCACCCTCGTGCCCTGCGCCTCACGGGCGATACGGTCCGCGCCGAACTCGAGGCTGCCGGGTTCACGGCCCTCACAGCCGAGATCCCCGACGCCGAAGAAGGCAAGCACATCCAGGTTGCCGCCTTCTGCTGGCAAGTGCTTGGCCAGAACGACTTCACCCGCTCCGACGCCATCGTGGCGGTCGGCGGCGGCGCCGTCACCGACCTCGCCGGATTCGTCGCCGCAACGTGGCTGCGCGGCGTCAAGGTCATCCACATGCCCACGAGCCTCCTCGGTATGGTGGACGCATCGGTTGGCGGCAAGACCGGCATCAACACGGCCGAAGGCAAGAACCTGGTAGGTTCCTTCCATCCGCCCGCGGCTGTCCTCGCGGACCTGGACACACTCCAGACGCTGCCCAAGAACGAGTTGATCTCCGGAATGGCGGAGGTCATCAAGTGCGGATTCATTGCCGATCCCGCCATCCTGGAACTCGTCGAAAACAAGCCGGAGGAAGTCACCGATCCAGGCTCGGCGGTGCTCCGCGAGCTCATCGAACGCGCCATCGCGGTCAAAGCGAAGGTGGTTTCCGAAGACCTCAAGGAATCCGGCCTGCGTGAAATCC
Source organism: Arthrobacter sp. S2(2024) (assembly GCF_036662515.1). Lineage (NCBI taxonomy): Bacteria > Bacillati > Actinomycetota > Actinomycetes > Micrococcales > Micrococcaceae > Arthrobacter > Arthrobacter sp. S2(2024). The sequence goes on from NZ_JAYKZI010000003.1 coordinate 294,312, forward strand.
TCAACTACGGGCACACCCTTGGCCATGCGATCGAACTCGTGGAACGCTACTCGTGGCGCCACGGCGCAGCGGTTTCGGTCGGCATGATGTTTGCCGCCGAGCTCGCCCGCAGCGTCGGCCGGCTTTCCGACGTCGACGCCGACAGGCACCGCACCATCCTGGAGGGACTCGGGTTGCCGGTCACCTACCGCCGGGACCGCTGGCAGGGCCTGCTGGACGGCATGCGCCGTGACAAGAAATCCCGCGGAGACCTCTTGCGCTTCGTGGTGCTCGACGGCGTCGCAAAGCCCGGAATCCTTGACGTCCCGGACACCTCGTTGCTCTTCGCTGCCTACCAGGAGATCGCATCATGACCACCGAGACCTTCAGCAGCATCAGCGATTGGCCCACGGGCGGATTCCCCGGGGTGCGCACCAACCCTGACACCCTCCTGCCGGCCATCGTCAACGAGGAAGCCATGCAGTCCGCACTGGCCGAGTCGAGCGATCCGGCCGACCGCATCATGGCCCTCATGCTCGAAGGCCACCCGGGTGAAGCCGCCGAGTTGTTGGCCGAGGCGCGCTACAACGATCCCGAGTCGTTCAAATTACGGATCTTCGAGGCCGAACTGCACCGTGCCACCAACCGCTTTGACCGGGCCGTGGAGCTCTTCCGCCAACTCCTGGGCGAAGTCCACGGCACCGCCAAGGAACCTGTCGTCCACCAATACTTGGGGCGGGCTTATTTTGTTGCCGGCAATCACGTCGCCGCTGCAGAATCGTTTACCAAGGCCTTGGACCTGCGGGTCGCCTTGGCGGCCGACGCTTCGCTGATCTACTCCTCTGCTGTGGCCCTGCAGCGCGCCCGGAACGTCCTCGAGTTCGCCTCCTGACATGGGCGCGGGCAGGCGCGGCGCATTTTGCCGGTAGAATGGACTTTGGATTTTTGATAAATACGCGCTGGCGGCCGTCACGGCATGCCTGCTTGGCATAGTCGGCTGGAAGCTAAACCAGTAGCTAGCACCAGTGAGAGAAACCAGAGGATACTAGTGGCAACCACAAATGACATCAAGAATGGAACCGTGCTGAAGCTCGAGGGCCAGCTCTGGAACATCATTGAGTTCCAGCACGTCAAGCCGGGCAAGGGCGGCGCGTTCGTGCGCACGAAGATGCGCAACGTCATGTCGGGCAAAGTGGTCGACAAGACCTTCAACGCCGGCCTCAAGATCGAAACCGCCACGGTTGACCGCCGCGACTACCAGTACCTGTACCAGGACGGCGCGGACTTCGTGTTCATGGACACCCAGGACTTCGACCAGATCACGGTTTCCGGTGCCACGGTAGGCGACGCCACCAACTTCATGCTGGAAAACCAGATGGTCAACATCGCCATCCACGAGGGCACCCCGCTCTACATCGAGCTGCCCCCGAGCGTTGTCCTCGAAATCACCTACACCGAGCCGGGCCTGCAGGGCGACCGCTCCTCGGCCGGAACCAAGCCGGCTACCCTCGAGACCGGCTACGAGATCCAGGTGCCCCTCTTCGTTGAGAACAACACCAAGGTCAAGGTCGACACCCGCGACGGCAGCTACCTGGGCCGGGTCAACGACTAGTGAGCGCCCGTGGTAAGGCCCGTAACAGGGCCCTCGAAGTACTGTTCGAGGCGGAGCAGCGTTCCGCCTCCGCTTTCGAGGTCTTGAAGGCCCGCCGGGAAATGACCGACCTCGTCGTCAACCCGTACACGGTGGACATCGTGGAAGGCGTGGTTGCCATGCAGCCCACCATCGACGAGTTCCTGCAGACCTACGCCCAGGGCTGGACCTTGGAGCGGATGCCGGCGGTAGACCGCATCATCCTGCGGATCGGCGCCTGGGAACTCCTCTACAACGACGACGTGCCTGACGGCGTAGCAGTCAGCGAAGCGGTAGCCCTGGCCAAGGTCATGTCCACCGACGAATCTCCTGCGTTCATCAACGGCCTCCTCGGCCGCTTGCAGACGCTGAAGCCTTCACTGCTCGCATAAGCGGCATTGGAAGCAGACGAAGGGCCGGAGCCACGGGAAACCGCGGGCACCGGCCCTTCGTCGTACCCGCAACTGTGAGCTAAAACGCAGCGCCCTGGCCCCGGGCGCGTCCGGCGGGCCTGAGCCCTGTGGTAATTTTGAAGAGCAAATGTTCCTTTTTTAATTCCGTCCCGTGAGGCGGGGAAAGGGGAGACGAGCGATGACTGAAGTCACTGCGCCGGTGCCGTCCCGGGTTGTTCTCAACCACGCGGATATCGATCGTGCGCTCACTCGTATCGCCCACGAGATCCTCGAAGCCAACAAAGGCTCCCAGGACCTGGTTCTTTTGGGCATCCCGCGCCGCGGTTATCCGCTGGCAGTGCGGCTGGCAGAGAAAATCGCCGCCGCGGATCCGTCCGTCAACGCTTCCGCGATTGTCGGTCAGCTGGACGTCACCATGTTCCGTGACGATCTTTCGCACCAGCCCGCCAGGCCTCCATACCCCACCAAGCTGCCGTTGTCCGGCATCGACAACAAGGTTGTTGTCCTCATCGATGACGTCCTGTACTCGGGCCGCACCATCCGGGCAGCCCTTGACGCCATCATCGACCTCGGCAGGCCACGCATCGTCCGCCTTGCCGTCCTCGTGGACCGCGGGCACCGCGAACTGCCGATCCGCGCGGACCACGTCGGCAAGAACCTGCCCACGTCTTCTTCGGAAAAGGTCCGGGTCCACCTCGAGGAACTCGATTCCGTTGATGGCCAGCCCATCAATGAAGTAGTGATCGAGGCGGGCGCATGAAACACCTGCTCTCCACCGAGAACCTGAGCGCCGAGAACGCCATCCGGATCCTGGACACCGCCGAAGAGATGGCTGCAGTGGGGGACAGGGAGGTCAAGAAGCTGCCCGCCCTGCGCGGCCGCACCGTGGTCAACCTCTTCTTCGAGGACTCCACCCGCACCCGCATTTCCTTCGAGGCCGCGGCGAAGCGGCTGTCCGCCGACGTCATCAACTTCGCGGCCAAGGGTTCCTCGGTTTCGAAGGGCGAGTCCCTCAAGGACACCGCGCAGACGCTCGCCGCCATGGGGGCCGATGCGGTAGTCATCCGCCACTGGGCTTCCGGGGCTCCGCACCGCCTGGCTGCCACCGACTGGATCGACGCGGCCGTCATCAACGCCGGGGACGGCACCCACGAACACCCCACGCAGGCACTCCTGGACGCCTTCACGATGCGTCGCCACTGGTCCTCGTTGCACGGCTCGGCGTCCACAGGCGCCGACCTCACGGGCATGCGCGTCGCCATCGCCGGCGATGTCCTGCACTCCCGCGTCGCCCGCTCCAACGTGTGGCTCCTGCGCACGCTTGGTGCGGAAGTAACCCTGGTGGCCCCGCCCACTTTGCTGCCGATCGGCGTCGAACACTGGTCTTGCAAGGTCAGCTACAACCTCGACGAGACCCTCGAGGCCGGAGTGGACGCCATGATGATGCTGCGCGTCCAAGGTGAGCGCATGAACGCTTCCTTCTTCCCTTCCACCCGCGAGTATTCGCGGCGCTGGGGCTTCGACGATGCCCGCCTCCGCGCCCTCGACGACCTCGGGCTCAAGGACACCATCATCATGCACCCCGGCCCCATGAACCGCGGGCTGGAGATTTCTTCCGCCGCCGCCGATTCGCCGCGCTCCACCGTCCTGGCCCAGGTCCGCAATGGCGTGTCGGTCCGGATGGCCGCCCTGTACTTGCTGCTCTCGGGGGATTCCCGTGAAGCCGCCCCCATGCCGGGCACCGCCCGTTCCGATAAGGAGAGCAACTGATGACCCAGACCTCAACAGGGACAGCAACGGGTACCTATTTGATCCGAGGTGCGGCCATCCTGGGTGGCGACGCCGAGGACCTGCTGATCCGCGACGGCGTCATCGCTGAGCGCGGCACCGGCCTTACCGCCGACGGTGCCACCGTGATCGAGGCCGCGGGCCTCGTGGCGCTTCCGGGCATGGTAGACATCCACACGCACTTGCGCGAACCTGGCCGCGAAGACGCGGAAACCGTGGAGACGGGTACCCGCGCCGCGGCCCTTGGCGGCTACACCGCGGTCCACGCCATGGCCAACAGCAACCCGGTGGCGGACACGGCCGGCGTCGTCGAGCAGGTCCACAGCCTGGGCCGCGCCTCCGGTTGGGTGGACGTCCGCCCGGTGGGCGCCGTTACGGTCGGGCTCGCCGGCGAGCAGCTCGCCGAACTCGGCGCCATGGCGGACTCCCGCGCGCAGGTCCGGGTCTTCTCCGACGACGGCATCTGCGTCCACGATCCCGTGCTGATGCGCCGCGCCCTGGAGTACGTCAAGGCGTTCGACGGCGTCGTAGCCCAGCACGCGCAGGAACCCCGCCTCACCGCGGGTGCCCAGATGAACGAGGGCACCGTGTCCGCGGTCCTCGGCCTGGCCGGTTGGCCGGCAGTCGCCGAGGAAAGCATCATCGCCCGGGACGTCCTCCTGGCCCAGCACGTCGGTTCGCGCCTCCACGTCTGCCACGTATCCACCGCCGGCTCGGTGGAGATCGTCCGTTGGGCCAAGGAACGCGGGATCAACGTCACCGCGGAGGTCACACCCCACCACTTGCTGCTCACCGACGAACTGGTCCGCAGCTACGACCCCGTCTACAAAGTCAACCCGCCCCTGCGCACCGACGCGGATGTCCAGGCGCTCCGTGCCGGGCTCGCGGACGGCACCATCGACGTCGTCGGCACGGACCACGCCCCGCACCCGAGCGAGCACAAAGAGTGCGAGTGGGCACAGGCGGCCATGGGCATGACGGGACTGGAGACTGCTTTGTCGGTAGTCCAGGAAACCATGATCGAAACGGGGCTCATGACGTGGGCCGACTTCGCCCGGGTCACGTCCACGGTTCCCGCGGCCATTGGCCGCGTGGCGGATCAGGGACGTCCGCTCGAGGCCGGCGAGCCCGCGAACGTCATCCTCGTGGATCCGGCTGCCCGGTGGACCGTGGATCCGCATAAGATGGCGACCATGGGCCGGAACTCACCCTTTGCGGGCAAAGAGCTGCCGGGCGCCGTCGTCGCCACCTTCTTCAAGGGCCACCCGACCGTGCTGGACGGAAAGCTCAACACGCCGTACCGCCACGAAGCGGAGCCGGCCGGCGCCGGCAGCAACTGATGGACACCAAGATTGCTTCGCTGCTCCTCGTTGTGGTTCTCGCCGCGGTCGCGGCCGGACTCATTGCGATAGGTTGGCGCGGCAGGCTCAAGCGGCAGGCCGGCCTCGGGCAGCTTCCGGATGTACCTGAACCGCTCGGCCCGGCAGGCATTGTGGCTGAAGGGCAGTATGTGGCCACGACGACGGCGGGAGACTGGCTCGACCGGGTGGCCGTCCACGGGCTTGGCTTCCGCGGCAACGCGGAAATGAGCATCCATCCGGAAGGCATCCTCTTCGACCGGAAGGGGACCTCACCATTGTTCGTTCCGGCGGAAGCGGTGACCGATTGCGGCAGCGCCAACGGAATGGCAGGCAAGTTCGTGGAAAAGGATGGACTCGTGGTCTTGAGCTGGATGCTTGGAGAACACGAACTCGATACCGGATTCAGGCCCAGGCGCGCCGCTGACAAGCAACCGCTCCTCGAAGCACTTCAAGAATTGATCTCTGCAGCCCCCCAGGCAGATGCCGATAGTGGAAAGTAACAAAGTGACGGACACCAACGCAGTGACAGGCAATACCAACCCAGCAGAGTCCTCCGCGGCAGTGCTGGTCCTCGAAGACGGCCGCACGTTCCGCGGCCGCAGCTACGGCGCCACAGGCGTGGCCCTGGGCGAGGCGGTCTTCGCCACCGGTATGACCGGCTACCAGGAAACCATTACGGACCCCTCCTACGCCCGCCAACTGGTGGTCCAGACGGCTCCGCATATCGGGAACACCGGTGTGAACAAAGAAGACGCCGAGTCCCGCCGCATCTGGGTGGCCGGCTACGTGGTCCGCGACGCCGCGCGCCGCCCATCGAACTGGCGCTCGGAGCGCAGCCTCGACGCAGAGCTCGTCGAACAGGGCATCGTCGGCATCCAGGCCGTGGACACCCGCGCCATCACCCGGCACCTGCGTGAGCACAAGACCATGCGGGCCGGAATCTTCTCCGGCGAGGCAGCCCAGGCCACCGACAAGGAGCTCCTGGACACCGTCCTGGCCAGCGCACCCATGGAAGGTGCCCGCTTGGCCGAAGAAGTGAGCATCGACGAAGCATACGTCGTCGAGCCCGCGGACCATGGCTGGGACGGCGAGCCGAAATTCAGCATCGCCGCGATCGACCTTGGCATCAAGGCCATGACCCCGGTCCGCTTCGCCGAACGCGGCGTACGTGTCCATGTCCTGCCGGCCACCGCAACACTGGAAGACGTCAAGGCAGTCAACCCTGACGGCTTCTTCATGTCCAACGGCCCCGGCGACCCCGCCACGGCGGATGCCCAGGTGAAACTGCTCCGGTCCGTGCTCGATGAGAAGCTGCCGTACTTCGGAATCTGCTTCGGCAACCAGATCCTGGGCCGCGCCCTCGGATTCGGTACCTACAAGCTCAAGTACGGCCACCGCGGAATCAACCAGCCGGTGATGGACCGCCGCACGGGCAAAGTCGAAATCACCTCGCAGAACCACGGCTTCGCCGTCGACGCTCCCATGGACGGTGCCACCATGGCTCCCGAAGAGCGCTTCGGCCGGGTCGAGGTCAGCCACGTGAGCCTCAACGACGACGTCGTCGAAGGACTCGCCTGCCTCGACATTCCGGCCTTCTCGGTCCAGTACCACCCCGAAGCCGCGGCCGGACCGCACGACGCCGCCTACCTCTTCGACCGCTTCATCGAGCTGATGGAGAGCACGAAGAACGGCCAGGACGCCGCACAGGGCACCGACACTCAGACATCGAACTCCGCGAAGAACGAGGACACCAAGTAATGCCAAAGCGTACAGATCTCAAGAGCGTCCTCGTTATCGGGTCCGGCCCGATCGTCATCGGCCAGGCGGCCGAATTCGACTACTCCGGAACCCAGGCCCTGCGGGTGCTCAAAGAGGAGGGCCTGCGCGTCATCCTCGTGAACTCCAACCCGGCCACCATCATGACGGACCCCGAGTTCGCCGATGCCACCTACGTGGAGCCCATCACCCCGGAGGTAGTGGAAAAGATCATCGCCAAGGAGCGCCCGGACGCCGTCCTGCCTACCTTGGGTGGACAGACGGCCCTCAACACGGCCATCGCGCTCGACAAGAACGGCGTGCTCGAGAAGTACAACGTCGAACTCATCGGTGCCAACATTGCCGCGATCGAACTCGGCGAGGACCGCGAAAAGTTCAAGGGCGTCGTGGAACGCTGCGGCGCCGAGTCGGCGCGCAGCCACATCATCCACACCATGGATGAAGCACTGACTGCGGCGGAAGACCTCGGCTACCCGATGGTTGTCCGCCCATCCTTCACCATGGGCGGCCTGGGCTCGGGCCTGGCGTACAACGAGGACGACCTGCGCCGCATCGTGGGCCAGGGCCTGCAGTACAGCCCCACCTCCGAGGTCCTGCTCGAAGAGAGCATCCTTGGCTGGAAAGAGTACGAGCTGGAGATGATGCGCGACAAGAACGACAACGTCGTTGTTGTCTGCTCCATCGAGAACTTCGATCCGGTGGGTGTCCACACGGGCGACTCCATCACGGTTGCCCCGGCCCTGACCCTGACGGACCGCGAGTACCAGAGGCTGCGCGACATCTCCATCGCCGTCATCCGCGAAGTCGGCGTCGACACGGGTGGCTGCAACATCCAGTTCGCCATTGAGCCGGACACAGGACGCGTCGTCGTCATCGAAATGAACCCGCGGGTTTCGCGATCCTCGGCGCTGGCTTCCAAGGCCACCGGCTTCGCGATCGCCAAGATCGCCACCAAGCTCTCCCTGGGCTACACCCTGGACGAGATCCCCAACGACATCACGCAGAAGACTCCGGCATCGTTCGAGCCGACGCTCGACTACGTCGTCGTCAAGGTTCCGCGATTCGCGTTCGAGAAGTTCCCGGCCGCGGACAACACGCTGACCACCACCATGAAGTCCGTCGGTGAAGCCATGGCCATGGGCCGCAACTTCACGGAAGCCCTGCAGAAGGCCCTTCGCTCCCTCGAGCAGAAGGGCTCGCAGCTGGACTTCAGCCACGTTCCCGAATGGGAAGTTCCGGAACTCATCGAGAAGTCCAAGCGCCCGACGACGGACCGCCTCCACCAGGTCCAGCGCGCCCTGCTCGGCGGCGCCTCGGTTGAGGAACTCTACGCCGCAACCAAGATCGATCCGTGGTTCCTCGACCAGCTGCAGTTGCTCAACGAAATGTCCCACGAGATCCGCAAGGCCGGCGCCCTGACGGAAGACATGCTCCGCAACGCCAAGCGCCACGGTTTCTCGGACGAGCAGATCGGCGCCCTGACGCACAACCCGGAGGCCGTTGTCCGCGGCGTCCGGCAGGCCCTGGGCATCCGTCCGGTTTACAAGACGGTGGACACCTGTGCCGCTGAATTTGCCGCCTACACCCCGTACCACTACTCGTCATATGACGAGGAGGACGAGGTCGGCCTGCACTCCAAGCCTTCCGTCATCATCCTGGGTTCGGGACCGAACCGCATCGGCCAGGGCATCGAGTTCGATTACTCGTGCGTCCACGCCTCCATGGCGTTGCGCAAGGCCGGTTACGAGACCGTCATGGTCAACTGCAACCCGGAAACCGTCTCCACGGACTACGACGTCTCAACGCGCCTCTACTTCGAACCGTTGACTCTCGAGGATGTCCTCGAAGTCATCGCGGCCGAGGAGCGCACGGGCGGCGTCATGGGCGTGTTCGTGCAGCTCGGCGGACAGACCCCGCTCAAGCTCGCACAGCAGCTGGCGGACGCCGGTGTGCCGATCCTGGGTACCTCCCCGGAAGCGATCGACCTTGCCGAGCACCGCGGCATGTTCTCGCGCGTGCTTGACCAGGCCGGACTGATCGCCCCGAAGAACGGCACCGCTGTGTCCTTCGAGGACGCGAAGAAGATCGCCGACGAAATCGGCTACCCGGTCCTCGTCCGTCCGTCCTACGTGCTGGGCGGACGCGGCATGGAGATCGTCTACGACGAGGCCAACCTCTCGCGCTACATCGCCAACGCCACCGAAATCACCCCGGACCACCCGGTGCTGATCGACCGCTTCCTCGAGGACGCCGTCGAAATCGACGTCGACGCGCTCTTCGACGGCACGGACATGTACCTCGGCGGCATCATGGAGCACATCGAGGAAGCCGGCATCCACTCCGGTGACTCCGCGTGCGTCCTGCCCCCGATCACCCTGGGCAGCAACGTGATCGAACGCGTCCGCACGGCCACCCGGGCCATCGCTGAAGGCGTCGGCGTCCGTGGCCTCATCAACATCCAGTTCGCGCTGGCTTCAGACGTGCTCTACGTGCTCGAGGCCAACCCGCGCGCTTCCCGCACCGTTCCGTTCGTCTCAAAGGCAACGGGCGTGCAAATGGCCAAGGCTGCGGCCCTGATCGGCACCGGCGTCACCATCAACCAGCTCCGCAGCGCCTACAAGATGCTGCCGGAGACGGGCGACGGTTCAACCCTGCCCCTCGACGCGCCTGTCGCGGTGAAGGAGGCCGTGCTGCCGTTCAGCCGCTTCAGGACCCCGGAAGGCAAGGTAGTGGACTCGCTGCTCGGCCCGGAAATGCGCTCCACCGGTGAGGTCATGGGCATCGACAAGCACTTCGACACCGCTTTCGCCAAGAGCCAGGCCGCGGCCAACAACGCGTTGCCCACCGAAGGCAAGATCTTCGTCTCTGTGGCCAACCGGGACAAGCGATCGGTGATCATGGGCGTCAAGCGCCTGTCCGATCTCGGTTTCGAGATCGTCTCGACGGGTGGCACCGCGGATGTCCTGCGCCGCAACGGCATCCAGGCCACCCCGGTCCGCAAGGTCGCCGAAGGCAGCAGCGCCGAAGGCGAAGGAACCATCGCGGACCTCATCATCGCCGGCGAAATCGACATGGTCTTCAACACGCCTTCCGGCGGCGAGGCCCGCAGCGACGGCTACGAACTCCGGGCGGCCGCAACGTCCATCGGCATCCCCTGCATCACTACGGTTGCCGAGTTCAACGCCGCCGTGCAGGCCATCGAGGCACTGCGCACCTACGAGTGGTCGGTGACGAGCCTGCAGGAGCACGCAGCGGCACTGTCAGCTTCCCAGGCCGCGGCAGCCGAGGCCGTCAATGCCTGAGTCTGCCGCAGCCGGGCAGCGTTCACTTGCGCAGCCGGGAAGGGAGCCTTTCGGTTCCCGCCTGGCTGCCGCAATGGCAGCCCGCGGCCCCTTGTGCGTCGGCATTGACCCCCACCCGGGGCTCTTGGCGGACTGGGGATTGAACGACGACGTCGCCGGCCTGGAGCGCTTTTCGCTCACCGTCGTGGAGGCCGTGGCAACGCTCGCTGCCGCGGTCAAGCCGCAGGTGGCACTCTATGAGCGTCACGGCTCGGCAGGCATGGCGGTCCTGGAACGGACCCTCGCGGTCGCATCGGACGCCGGAGTATTGAGCATCGCCGACGCCAAGCGCGGAGACATCGGCTCCACGATGGCTGCCTACGCCGACGCCTGGCTACGGGATGGCTCCGCCTTGGCAGCAGACTCGGTGACGCTGAGCCCGTACCTCGGCTTCGAGTCGCTGCGCCCGGCGCTCGACCTCGCGGCGGAGTCCGGCCGTGGTGTTTTCGTGCTCGCCCTGACATCCAACCCGGAGGGCAAGTCCGTGCAGCATGTTGGCGGTACGGAATCGGTGGCCCGGCGGATCGCCGAGGCCGCGGCCGAGGAGAACCGCCGTTATCCCGGTGCCATGGGGTCTGTCGGTCTCGTGGTGGGTGCCACGATCGGCAGGGCGCTCGTGGAACTCGGGCTGGACCTCGACGCCGTCCACGGGCCCATCCTTGCGCCCGGGCTGGGCGCGCAAGGAGCCACGCCGGCGGATCTGCGTGCCACTTTCGGCGCGGCATACCCGGCGGTCCTCGGGACGTCGAGCCGCGGAATCCTGGCGGCTGGTCCAACGATTGCCGGACTACGATCCGCCACCGAGTCCACCCGCGACGGCTTGCTGGAAGCCTGAGCCTGATCTTCGTCGGTCCAATGCATTGCGCTCCGCACTGGGCACGCGATAGCTTCGGGATCAGTCCAATCCGCTACGCACTCGATGCCGGCCAAAGGGGGATGTGTCAGTGACCTTAAAGGCTCTGTCGCCAGAGGAACGTTCCGATGCCTTGGAAAAGGCAGCGAGAGCCCGGGCAAGACGCGCACTCGCGAAGGAACAGCTCAGGACGGGCGAACTCAGCATTGCCGGTCTGATCAAGTCGGCGCAGACTGACGAGGCCATCGCCCGAATGCGCGTTTCCGAGCTGATCGAGGCCGTACCGGGCATTGGCCCGGTACGGGCAGCGGCCATCATGGCGGAGATCGGGATCGCTCCTTCACGCAGGCTCAGGGGCCTGGGAATTCACCAATCCCGGTCGCTGATAGATTTTATGGAAGACAAATACAGGGTTTAAACGAATGCAGCGTTCAACAAATGCGGCGTTTAGAAGATACGCAGCATATATAGAATCTCCACGAAGGACGATGTGAGCAAGAATCCGGGACTGACCGTCCTCGCAGGCCCCACTGCCGTTGGCAAGGGAACAGTATCCACGTATATCCGGGACAATTACCCCGAGGTCTGGCTGTCGGTTTCAGCCACCACCCGCGCACCGCGTCCGGGGGAGAAGGACGGTGTCCACTACTACTTCAAGTCCGCCGAAGAATTCGACGCACTCGTTGCGGACGGCCAGTTGCTTGAGTGGGCCGTCGTCCACGGAAAGAACCGCTACGGCACGCTCCGCAGCACCGTGGACGCCGCCATCGCCGAAGGCAGGTCCGTGCTGTTGGAGATCGATCTGCAGGGCGCCCGCCAGGTCAAGGCGGCAGTTCCGGACGCCAACTTCGTGTTCCTCGCTCCGCCCAGCTGGGACGAAATGGTCCGCCGCTTGGTGGGCCGCGGCACCGAAACCCCGGAGGAACAGCAGCGACGGCTGGAAACCGCTAAACTGGAACTTGCCGCTGAACCGGAGTTTGACCACACCGTCATCAATGACGACGTACGCCGGGCAGCGGACGAGCTTGTTTCACTCATGGGGCTTACCCCGCACCAGCGCTAAGCGCTAGCACTTGTCAGCCCGTTAGAATTTGGAGAATTCGTGTCCACGAACCTTGAAGGCATCATCAACCCGCCGATCGACGAGCTGCTTGCTGCTGCCGATTCAAAGTACGGCCTGGTGATTTTCGGCGCCAAGCGCGCGCGCCAGATCAACGCGTACTACGCCCAGCTGCACGAGGGCCTCTTCGAGTACGTTGGCCCGCTGGTCGACACCAAGCTGAACGAGAAGTCGCTTTCCATCGCCCTGCGCGAGATCAACGAAGGCCTGCTGGTTTCCACGCCCATCGAGCCCGCAGAGTAAACAGACTGCCTGTTGACGGAGGTCACGTGCGCATAGTCCTCGGAGTCGGGGGAGGGATCGCAGCCTACAAGGTTGCATCGCTCCTCCGGCTTTTTACTGAAGCCGGACACAACGTCACGGTCATTCCCACGGAGGCCGCCATCCGCTTTGTCGGCGTGGCTACGTGGGAGGCCCTCTCGGGCAATCCGGTGAGCAACAGCGTCTTTGACGACGTCGACAAGGTCAACCACGTCCGCCTCGGCCATGAAGCAGATCTCATTGTGGTCGCGCCGGCAACTGCCGACCTGCTGGCCAAGGCGGCAACCGGCCAAGCGGGGGATCTGCTCACCAACACACTGCTCATGGCGCATGGTCCGGTGCTTTTCGCTCCGGCGATGCACACCGAAATGTGGCGCAACCAAGCCACCCAGGCGAATGTGGAAACACTGCGCAGCAGGGGTATCACCGTCCTGGAACCCGCGGTGGGCCGTCTGACAGGAGCGGATTCCGGGCCGGGCAGGCTGCCCGAGCCGGAAGCGATCTTCGCGGCCGCCATGGCTTTGGTCGACGCCTCCTCGCCCTCAACCCCGCTTGCTGGACCCAAACCCCTGGCAGGGCGCACCATCACGATTTCCGCAGGCGGCACCCGGGAAGCCCTGGATCCGGTCCGTTTCCTTGGGAACAGGTCTTCCGGCAAGCAGGGTGTTGCGCTGGCCGCCGCGGCCCTTGACGCAGGAGCCCACGTGAGGTTCCTCGCTGCCCACATGGACGTCCAGGCACCTGCCGGCGTCGAACTGGTCCAGGTTGAATCCGCACTGGAGCTCCGTGACGCCGCGCTGGAAGCCGCCGTCGGCTCCGACGTCGTGATCATGGCCGCGGCTGTCGCGGATTTCCGTCCTGCCGAGGTTTCAGACACGAAAATCAAGAAGGTCAACGGCAACGACGCCCCCGTGGTGCGCCTCGTGCAGAACCCGGACATCCTGCATGAACTGGTAGTGCGCCGCGACGCCGCGGCATCCACGCAGTTGATCATCGGATTTGCAGCCGAAACCGGGGACGAGGACGGCGACGTCCTGGAACACGCCACAGCCAAGCTCAAACGCAAAGGCTGTGACCTTTTGGTGGTCAACCAGGTCGGCGTCGGGCGAGTGTTCGGCCAGGACCAGAATTCTGTGATCATTCTCTCCGGCCATGGCGCGGCGCCGCAGTCGGCGGCGGGTTCCAAATCCGACGTCGCGGCCGCTGTCATTGACCGGATCAGCACTGAACTAAGCCGAGTACGCCCGGCGACGTAGGCGCCGGGCGAGGCTCATTTCCTGGCTGGTCCATCCTTAGCATAGGGACATACGGCGGAAGCCGGCCGCCCCCAACCGAGTAAGGTAGTCGAGTGACTTTACCGCTGCACCATGAATCCCACGGCACCCCGTCCAAGCTCCGGCTCTTCACCTCGGAGTCGGTTACGGAAGGGCACCCGGACAAAATCTGCGACCAGATCAGCGACGCCATCCTTGATGCGCTCCTGGCGGCAGACCCTGAGTCGCGCGTGGCTGTTGAAACCATGGCCACCACGGGCTTGGTGCATGTAGCCGGTGAAGTCACGACGGACGCGTATGTTGAAATCCCGCAGATCGTCCGCGAGACCATCCTCGGAATAGGGTACGACTCGTCGGCCAATGGCTTTGACGGCGCCCGTTGCGGCGTGTCTGTCTCCATCGGACAGCAGTCCAACGACATCGCCGGTGGCGTCTTCAATTCGCTCGAAGCCCGCGAAGGCCGCCAGAAGGACGACTACGACCTTCAGGGCGCCGGTGACCAGGGCATCATGTTCGGCTACGCGAGCGATGAGACCCCGTCCTACATGCCGACGCCCATTTGGCTCGCACACCGCCTTTCGGAGCGCCTTACCGAAGTCCGCAAGAGCGGCGAACTGGCCTACTTGCGCCCCGACGGCAAGACCCAGGTGACGGTCGGCTACGACCGTGACCGTCCGGTTTCCGTTGAAACGGTGGTTATCTCCAGCCAGCACGCAGAGGGAACCCACCTCGATCTCTTGCGCGCCGATCTCGCCTCGCACGTGATCGACCCCGTCCTGGCTGCGGCCAACCTGGATATCTCCCACGTCGCGAATATCCTGAATCCCGCCGGCGCCTTCGTCATCGGCGGTCCCGTCGGCGATGCCGGGCTGACAGGCCGCAAGATCATCGTTGATACGTACGGCGGCATGGCCCGCCACGGTGGCGGTGCCTTCTCCGGCAAGGATCCGTCGAAGGTGGACCGCTCGGCGGCCTACGCGATGCGCTGGGTAGCAAAGAACGTTGTGGCAGCAGGCTTGGCCAAGCGGGCCGAAATCCAGATCGCCTACGCGATCGGCCAGGCACGTCCGGTGGGTACCTACGTGGAAACCTTTGGTACCGAGACTGTCGACCCGGCCAAGATCAGCGAAGCGATTGCGGAGATCTTCGACCTCCGTCCGCGCGCCATCATTGACGCCCTCGACCTCAAGCGCCCCATCTACGCCAAGACGGCGGCGCATGGCCACTTCGGCCGCGACGAGCCGGATTTCACGTGGGAACGATTGGACCGCGTGGACGAATTGAAGGAATTCTTCAACGCCTGAAACGGCTTGCCGTGCCGGCCGGAATCCGGAATTGTCGGTGGGGCCTGCTTGGATTGGACGAAGGCATCCGGCACTCCAGGGAGGTGACAAGCATGAGCGATGGTTCGTTGCTTCCGTTTGCCATGGTGTCGTCTTCGCCGGCCCGTCAGCCGTCCTTGCTCCAAGGCTTCCCCTCGCGCGGGAACGACGTCGGCGGACCGCCGCTCGCGGCGAGCAACCCGGTGGCGCGGGTCTTGATCGAATCATCCTTGCCGCATCTCGACAGGCCCTTTGACTACAGTGTCCCGGCCGAGTTGGAGGGGACGGCCCTGGCAGGCGTCCGGGTCAAAGTCCGCTTCAGCGGCCAGGAACTCAGCGGCTACGTCCTGGAGCGCATGGAATCGTCGGAAGCCGGGCATGCCCTGACTCCCCTTCTCAAGGTGGTTTCAGCCGTCCCGGTGCTGACTCCGGCGTTGCTGGACCTTGCCACGAGTGTCGCGGCCCGCTACGCCGGAACGCGCAGCGATGTCCTCCGGACCGCCATTCCGCCCCGCGTCGCGCGGCTGGAGAAGCTGCTCCTGTCCGGCGATTCCCTTTCGGACGAGCCGGCCACCCCTGCCGAACACACCGAGGCGCCCCAGGGCATCCCGTCCCAGGGCTCGGCCTCGCAGGCGCACGCGGCGTGGGCTTCCTACACCAACGGAGCGCCATACTTGCAACACCTGGCCGGGGGTGGCTCACCCCGCGCGGTCTTGACGGCAACGCAGGGTTTTGGAACCGCAGGCTGGCCCGAGCTCGTGGCATCCGCGGTGGCGGCAGTCCGCTCCTCAGGGCGGGGCGCCGTCGTCGTCGTTCCCGACTATCGTGATCTCGACCGCATGGAGGCGGCACTGCGCGCTGTCCTGCCACCAGGAGACGTCGCGCGGCTGACGGCCGACGACGGCCAGACGCCGCGGTACCGGAGCTACCTCCGGCTCCTCAGCGGCGCGGCACAGGTGGCTGTCGGCACCCGCTCCGCCGCGTACGCTCCGGTGCAGGACCTTGGCCTCGTGGTGTGCTGGGACGACGGCGACGACCTCCACATTGACCAGCGCGCTCCCTACGCCCACACCAGGGAAATCCTGCTCTTGCGTTCCGAACAGGAATCAGCGGCGTGCCTCATGGCTGCGCATAGCCGCAGCACCGAGCTTCAACGGCTCGTTGAGGGCGGGTGGGCCGTGCCGGTGGAAGCTCCCCGGCAAGTGGTCCGCGCCAGGACGCCCCGGGTGCTCAATACGGCTGACAGCTTCGAGCAGGAGCACGACCCCTTGGCGAAGATCGCACGATTGCCCGGCGCCGCCTGGCGGGCCGCCAAAGAGGGACTGGAACGCGGCCCCGTCCTGGTGCAGGTGGCCCGGGCCGGCTACGCCCCCTCCCTTGTCTGCGAGGAGTGCCGCGAAACCGCCAGGTGCAACAACTGCCAGGGACCCCTCGCAATCGCCGGACAATCGGCCCTGCCGCAGTGCCGCTGGTGCTCCACGCCGGCCCCGGAATGGCGTTGCCGGCATTGCGGCGCAGGCCGCCTTCGCAGAGGAGCAGCCGGTGTGCTGCGGACAGCGGAAGAACTGGGCAGGGCTTTTCCAGGCAAGGCTGTGGTGACATCGTCGGGAGACCAAGTCAAAGCCACAGTGTCCGATGCCCGCGCCCTGGTGGTGGCGACCGTGGGGGCTGAGCCGATCGCAGCCGGCGGCTACGCAGCGGCGCTGCTCCTGGATGGCAATTCGCTCCTGCGCAGGGAAAACCTGCGCGCCGGGGAGGACACCGTTCGGCGATGGTTCAATGCCGCGGCCCTCGTGCGGCCCGCGAACGAAGGCGGGCTCGTCGTTGTCACCGCAGACGACACCGCCGCGACAGGTGCCCTGCTGCGCTGGGACCCCGCTGGATATGCCTCCCGAGAACTGGCACTGCGGCAGGAACTCCAGTTACCGCCCGCCGTGCGGATCGCCTCAGTGACAGGCAAGCGGGCCGACGTCGTGCATTTCACCGAAAGCCTGGCCGACACCATCCAGCTCCGCACTGCGGGCCCAGCGCCGGTCTCCCTTGCACTATCGGCGCAGCGCGCTTCTGGGAGGGACGACGATCCGGACGTCCGGACGCTGATCTTCATTCCCTATGCACAAGCAGTTGTTGCCACCCGTTCCATGAGGGCCGTCAAAGCCGCCAGTGCGGCGAAGCGCACCTCAGGACCGGTGCAACTACGGCTCGACGGCGTCGACGTCCTCTAGCGTCCTTAGCGCCGTTTGCGGCTCCGCATCGCAACGATCTCTTCGGCCACCGCCAGCAGTTGGCGTGCCGACTCGTCCCAATTGAAATCAGCCGCGCGTTCCACGGAGCGGCGCGACCGTGCCTGCCACAATTCGCCGTCTTCAAGGGCCTTGACCGCTGCGGCGAACTCGCCGGGCGATTCGGGGTGTACGTAGCTCACGGCGTCCCCGCCGACCTCACGGAAGATGGGGGTGTCGCTGGCGATCACGGGAGTGCCAAGTGCCATCGCCTCGACCAGGGGCAGCCCGTAACCTTCTGCCTTGGACAGGCTGACGAGGGCGGTGGCCCGGAGCAGGAGGGAATCGTATTCGGCATCCGTGACGCCGTTGTGGAACTCGACCTGGGCGCCAGGCGGGACCCGGGGCTCCAGCTCCGCACGGCGCTGGGGGGTGATCCTGCTGAGCAGATGCAGCGTGAATCCTGGCAAATCGGCCATTCCCTGGATCATGGTCTCCACGTTTTTGTAGGGCATGAACGAGCCCATGTAGAGCAGGGATTTCTCGGCGCCGGCTGCGGGATCGCGCGGCTTCTGGCCCGGCTGTGGCGCGTTGCCCACGATCCGGACCGGGCGGCGCGTGAGATTGAACTTCGCCATGAGCGACTCGGTGGTGTGGCTGATGGTCGCCACGATGTCGGCCCGGTTGAGAAGCAATCGCTGCGGCCAGTAGGCCTTGTGGTAGAGCCGCCAGAGCAGCCGCACGGGTGCGGGCAGGAAGCCCGGAGGGGCAGGGTGCTCATAGTAGATGAGGTCGTGCAGGGTCAGGACCAGCCCGTATTTGCGGCCCCAGGTTCCCATGGTCTGCATGGGGCAGACCACGACGTCGGCGCCGAGCTTGTTGACTTCACGCGCCACGAACAGTTCGCGGGGGGACAGCGGGCTGCTGATGTGAACGTAGGGGACGTCCGGGAGGAGCGCCAATTGGCGCTTGTCACTGATGAGCATGGTGACATCCGCGATCTTGGACGTCGCCGCGATGAGGCTCGATCCGTAGCGGCTGATCCCGTCATGATGGTCCGTGCGGGTGAAGCGGGCATCTATGACGATTTTCACGCGGGGTGTTCCTCCAGGAAACTGCGGATGGCGGCGGCGGCCGGCGCCGGTGTCTCGTAATGAATCAAATGCCCGACGTCGGGAATCACTTCCAGCGCGCCGTCCGGGAGCATCTCCAGCAGCTTGTGCTGGTCCTTGAGCAGGGCGATCTCGTCTTTCTCGCCGGCCACCAACAACACAGGAAGGTCCAATTGCCCGGCGACCTCGGCCACATGGCTGGACACCGAAGCCCGGAAAGACTCCAGCAGGCTAGCGCGGTCGGCGAACGCGGAGAAGTACGCATCGTGCTGGCCATGGACAAAAGCCCGGAGTTCCTTGTCCCGGGTCTTGGCCATCGCGGCGCTCATGACGCGGACAATGAGGCGGCTGCGCAAGACCGCGAGTCCAAGCCGGCGCGGGAGCTTGGCGGAGACCTGGTAGTACAGGACCGCGAGCTTGGTCATGAGGCCTTTGGGGCCCTCAAGCGCGGGAGCGGCGATGGGATTGACCAGGATCAGCGGGCGGATGGCGCCCGGGTTCGCCGCGGCGAAGTGGCTGGCGACAATGGATCCGAAGGAGTGCCCCAAGAGAACCGTGTCCGCTCCGAGGCCCAAGGCCGCCATGAAACCGGTGATGAACTTCCCGTAGCGTTCCACGGTGTGGGTGTCTCCGGCGAAAGGCTCCGAGCTGCCAAAGCCGGGAAGGTCGGGCATGATGACGCGCATTTCCGGCAGGTGGTCCACTACGCGGAGCAGGCCGTGGTGGTCGCCGCGGAAACCGTGAATGACCAGTATGGTGCGCGTCGCCGGGGTCACCGTGACCGGTTCGTAGCACCAATAGGCGACGTTGCTGCCGTCGAGGTCGATGTCCGAGGCACTCGTCCTGGAGGCCAAGGCCTTGCTGAAGAACTCCCGTGGGGAGGCTGGTGCGGGTTCGGGGGAGTGGTTGGTGTCCACTTGTTCCATTCGGCAGGTCCTAGTTGACGTTGTCCGGGTGTGACCCGGTGCGGTGGTGGCGTTCGAGGGCGGCCAAGCCATCCATGTCGTCGGCATCAAGCTCGAAGCCGAAGACGTCGAAGTTCTCCTGGATGCGTGCCGCGGTACTGGCTTTGGGAATCACGATATTTCCGAGCTGGAGGTGCCAGCGGATGATGATTTGGGCAGGTGTCTTTCCATATTTATCCGCGAGCGCGCTGACTGCCGGATCCTGGAGGACCTGGCCGCGCCCCAACGGGCTCCACGCCTCCGTGCGGATGCGCAACTGCTCGTGGAGGGTCCGGAGCCTGGTCTGCTGCAACCAAGGGTGCAGCTCAATTTGGTTCACCGCAGGGACCACTTCGGCCTTTTGCATGAGCGCTTCGAGGTGGGCCGGCTGGAAGTTGGAGACGCCGATCGCGCGCACCCGGCCCTCACGGTACAGGGTTTCCATTGCCCGGTAGCTCTCCTGGAACAATCCGCGCCCAGCGCAAGGCCAATGGATCAGGTACAGGTCGACGTAGTCGAGGCCGAGATTGGCCATGGAGGTATCGAAGGCGCGCAGCGTGGAGTCGTACCCCTGGTCGTCATTCCAGAGCTTGGTGGTGACAAAGACGTCTTCGCGGGAGAGGCCGTGAGTTCCTTCCCCGGAGCCTCCCGTGTTGCTGTCGATGCCGGGCGGGGGTATGACCGCACTGCCGATGCCGCGTCCGACCCCGGTCTCGTTGCCGTACATGGACGCTGTATCGAAATGCCTGTAGCCGGCGCCCAGCGCAGTGGCGACCAAAGAAGTGGCATCCACCGGCGGCACCTTGTAGAGCCCGAACCCCAACTGGTCAATCAAGACACCATTGTTGAGACTGAGCCTAGGCGAGGGTTTCATAGCCAAGACTCTACCTACCTCGATGCCGGGAATGTTTCAGGGTCCTTCAATTATTCAGGAAGGGCTGCCGAAACTGACCAGGCGCTTCGCCGTGGCCTCGTCCAGGATCAGATCTGTTGCCAGTTTCGCTTCGAGTGCTCCACGAAGCCCGTTGATCTTGGATGCACCAGAGACGACGCAGATCCGGCGACGCACCTGCCGTAGTTGCTCGTGGCTTGGGCCTGTTGACCGCTCGTTGAGGGTGATGCCGTCGGAAGAGCCGTCGGCGCGGAAAAAGACGGTGGCAACGTCGCCCACGACGTCCGAGCTGGCCAACAAGTTCAAGTCCGTTTCATCGAGGTACCCACCTGCGTAGACGTGGCTGGGGTAGTCCGAATGCACCGAGCCGACACCGAAGATGGCGATGCTCATCCTGGCTTGCAGATCGAGCACGCGTTGGACGCTGCGCTCATTCCACATGGCGGTCTTCGTGGAGGCATGGTCGAAGAAGGCGGGCACCGGGAACTGTTCTACCCGCGCACCAAAGGCGATGCCGAAACGGCGCATGATGTCGCTGGCATAAGTAATGCCGGTGGTCTGCATGTTGCCGGCGCCGTTGAGCTGCACGATGGTGCTGCCGTGCGTGATCTTGCGTGTCAGGTGCCTGCTGACGGCACTGATGGTGGCACCCCAGGCCACGCCGATGATGGCGTTGGAATCCACCAGGGGACCAATGGTCTTTGCCGCCTGCGTCGCCACCCGGTCAAGGGTTTCCGCCTCGTTCAAGGTGTCCAGGACGGGCACCACGTGCACATCGACCCCGTAGTGGTTGCGGATCATGCGCTCCAGTTCCGGGGCGGAATCCAGGGGACTGCGGATCTGGATCTGGACCAGTCCCGACTCGCGGGCCGAAGACAGCAAGCGGGAAACGGTTGACCGCGAGGTCCGAAGCTCGCGGGCAATGGCGTCCATGGTGAGGTCCTGGAGGTAGTACATCTGTGCCGCCCGGAGGGCCTCTGAATGTCGTGATCGTGGCATCTCAATTCCGTTCTGCACGTTTGTGCAACTAGCTTGATTTCATTTTCCATTCCTTCGAAGAATAGTTGTGCAAGGTGCGACGTCAAGTGATGCAGCGCATACACCAAAGCCCAAGGGAGCAGTTTTGGGATACACGAGCAATTCCGGTTCCGCAGCAGGATCACCACGTCGGGCTTCGGTTTCGGCACTCCGCGAACGGCCGCAGGCCCAGGTGCTGATCATCGGAGGCGGCATCAACGGCGTCGGAACCTTCCGCGATTTGGCACTCCAAGGCGTGGACGTCGCCCTCGTGGAACGCGGCGATTACTGCCAGGGCGCCAGCGGAGCCTCATCCCACATGATCCACGGCGGCATCCGCTACCTCGAGAACGGGGAATTCCGCCTCGTCCAGGAATCGGTGGTCGAGCGCAACCGACTTTTGAAGATCGCTCCCCACTACGTCAAGCCCCTGCAGACGACCATCCCGATCTTCAGCACTTTCTCCGGGATACTTTCCGCCCCCACCCGCTTCCTCACGCACAAGCAAGGCAAGCCGAAGGAGCGCGGCGCCTTCCTCATCAAGCTCGGCTTGAGCATGTACGACTTCTTCTCCCGCGACGGCGGCAGCGTCCCCCGCCATCAGTTCCGTGGCAAGGAGAAGGCCCTGGCTGAGTTGCCCCGGTTGCACCCCGGCATCAAATACGCAGCCACCTACTTCGACGCGTCCGTGCACAACCCGGAGCGCCTGACGCTCGATGTGCTGCAGGACGGCGAAAAGGCGGGCATCGGAAGCGGCTTGCCGGGCGGCAGCGCCCGGGCCAGCAACTACGTCTCCCTTGTTTCGATGGCCTCCGCGGACGACTCAGCCGGCGCTGTTTTGCTGCGCGATGAGCTCACTGGCGAGGAATTCAGCTTCCAGGCCGACGTGATCGTCAACACCACCGGCGCCTGGGTTGACCTCACCAACGCGGCGATGGGTGCCGCGAGCCGCTTCATGGGCGGAACCAAGGGATCCCATATCGTCCTGGACCACCCGGAATTGCTCGCAGCGTGCGGCGGCCGTGAGATCTTCTTCGAACACACCGACGGGCGGATCGTCCTGATCTACCCCATGGGTGACCGCGTCCTGGTGGGCACCACCGACGTCGAGGCGGACATGGCGCAGGATGCCGTGTGCACCGAAGCCGAGATCGACTACTTCTTCGACCTGGTCGGCCACGTCTTCCCCTCCATCAAGGTTGAGCGCAGCCACATCGTCTACAGCTTCGCCGGCGTTCGGCCGCTTCCCCGTCACGATGACACGCAGCCGGGCTTCGTATCCCGCGACTACCGCATCGAGCGAAGCGGACGGGAAGCCTCCGGTGCCGCGGCCGCCCAAGGCGGCAAGGCCGCCGTCGTACTCTCATTGATCGGCGGCAAGTGGACCACTTTCCGGGCCCTCGCCGAACACCTGAGCAACGACGTCCTCCGCGAGCTGGGCTTGGAGCGGAAGGTCTCGACGGCGAAACTCGCCATCGGAGGCGGCTTGGATTTCCCGGACAGCGAAGACGGAATCCAGGACTGGGTCAAGAAGCACATGGCTCCCGGGCTCGACGCCGACCGGGTCAGCGGCCTGTTGACTCGCTACGGCACGCGCGCCGAGGACGTCATCGCCTACCTAGGGGCAGGCGAAGACCGGAAGCTCCGCTCGACGAACGAGCTCAGCGTCCGGGAACTCGAGTTCATGGCCGCCAACGAACAGATCGGGCACCTCGTGGATGTCCTCATCCGCCGCACCTCGCTGGCCTTCCGGGGACTCGTGACCGGAGAGCTCCTGAACGAAATCGCCGAAGTCCTCGCCACGCAGCTTGGCTGGGATTCGGCGAAGCGTCAAGCGGAAATCCAGCATGCCCAGGAGGTGCTTCTACGTTTTCATGGCGTGACTGTTCACAGCCTCGTCGCATGAACGTAATGTACGTCACATCAGCTTGATTGTTCCGGCCAAGAAGCCTGGACACAAGGGTTGCGGTCTTCCGCTCCGGAAGGGGGGACCGCAACCGGGACGGCGCTAACAGACGCCGGCCCAACGGCCCCCACAAAACCTGCAGGGCTGACAACAGAAGAAAATGAGGAGTCAAAGATGTCTCTCGGAATTGTTTTCCTTTCCGAAGTGTTCGGAACCGGAATGCTTACCCTCCTTGGCTGCGGCGTTGTGGCAAACGTCGCGCTCAAGGGCACAAAGGGCAACAGCGGCGGGTTCCTGATGGTGAATTTTGGCTGGGGCATCGCAGTATTTGCCGGCGTTTACGTAGCGGCCATGTCCGGTGCGCACCTGAATCCGGCGGTCACGCTTGGTCTCCTGGTTGACGGTAAGGCCGAGTTCGCCCCCGGTGTGGCCGTAAGTGCGGCATCCACGTTCACCTACTTCGGTGGAGAACTGCTCGGCGCCTTCCTAGGCGCTGTCTTCGCCTGGCTCGCGCACAAGCAGCACTTCGACGCCGAGCCCTTGGCAGCCAGCAAGCTCGCCGTATTCTCCACGGGACCGGCCATCCGCTCGTACCCCTGGAACCTCGTCACCGAAATCATCGCCACGTTTGTACTGGTCTTCGTGATCCTGACCTTCGGCGGCACTCCCTCCGGCCTAGGGCCGCTCGCGGTGGCATTGCTCGTCGTCGGCATCGGCGCGTCCCTTGGCGGCCCGACGGGCTATGCAATCAACCCCGCCCGTGACCTCGGTCCGCGTATCGCCCACGCACTTCTGCCGATCAAGGGCAAGGGCTCCAGCGACTGGGCCTACTCCTGGGTTCCGATTGTCGGCCCGCTCCTGGGTGGAACCATCGCCGGACTCGTCGCCCACTCCATACCGATCATGGCCACTGTCGCCAAGTAGCAAACCGCTCAGTACCTAGACCGCATCCACACCAAAGCAAGCAGACAAGGACGTCAAAATGTCGCAATACGTCATCGCCATTGACCAGGGAACCACCAGCTCGCGTGCCATCGTGTTCGATCACTCAGGCAACATTGTCTCCACCGGCCAGATGGAGCACGAGCAGATCTTCCCCCAAGCCGGTTGGGTAGAGCACAACCCGGTGGAGATCTGGGACAACGTCAGGGAGGTCGTCGGCTCTGCGTTGTCGAAGGCCAACCTGACCCGGCACGACATCGCAGCCGTCGGCATCACCAACCAGCGCGAAACCGCCGTCGTGTGGGACAAGAACACGGGCGAGCCCATCTACAACGCGATCGTCTGGCAGGACACCCGCACGCAGTCCATCGTGGACGAGCTGGCCCAGGACGGCGGCCCAGAGCGCTTCAAGCAAAAGGTCGGCCTTCCCCTGGCCACCTACTTCTCCGGAACCAAGATCAAGTGGATCCTGGACAACGTTGAAGGAGCGCGGGCCAAGGCCGAAGCCGGGGACCTCATCTTCGGCAACACCGACTGCTGGGTCCTGTGGAACCTGACAGGCGGCGTGGACGGCGGCGTACACGCCACAGACGTCACCAACGCCTCGCGCACCATGTTCATGGACCTGGACACCTTGCAATGGGACCAGGACATCCTCGACGCGTTCGGCGTGCCGGCGTCAATGATGCCCGCCATCAAGTCCTCCTCCGAGGTCTACGGCACGGTGCACACCTCGCAGTTGCTGCGCGAAGTGCCCGTCGCAGGCATCCTGGGCGACCAGCAGGCGGCAACCTTCGGCCAGGCGGCGTTCCAGGCGGGCGAAGCCAAGAACACCTACGGCACCGGTTGCTTCCTGATCTTCAACACGGGCGAGGAGATCGTCCACTCGAAGAACGGCCTGCTGACCACGCTGGGCTACAAGCTGGGCGACGCGAAACCGCACTACGCATTGGAAGGCTCCATCGCCGTCACGGGATCACTGATCCAATGGCTCCGCGACAACCTCGGCCTGATCAGCTCCGCTCCCGAAGTGGAGACGCTAGCGGGAGGCGTCGAGGACAACGGCGGTGTCTACATCGTGCCCGCGTTCTCCGGACTGTTCGCCCCGTACTGGCGCGCCGACGCCCGCGGTGCCATCGTTGGCCTGACCCGTTTTGCCAACAAGGGCCACATCGCCCGCGCGGCACTCGAGGCCACCGCATTCCAGACCCGCGAGGTGCTCGACGCCGTCAACGCGGACTCGGGCGTTCCGCTGACTGAGTTGAAGGTCGACGGCGGAATGGTCGCCAATGAGGCGCTCATGCAATTCCAAGCCGACATCCTGGGCGTGCCTGTGGTCCGTCCGAAGGTCGTGGAAACCACGGCCTTGGGTGCCGCTTACGCGGCGGGCCTCGCCGTCGGCTTCTGGAAAGACCTCGGCGAACTCAGCTCAAACTGGGGCGAGGACAAGCGCTGGGAGCCGCAGCTCCCGGCCGAAGAGCAGGAGCGCCAGATGCGCCTGTGGAAGAAGGCTGTTACCAAGTCCATGGATTGGGTGGACGAGGACGTTAAGTAGGTCTCACCTCGGTTGAGGGAGGCCGCACTTGCCCCGCCCGCTTCGCGGTGCCCACCACACCCGGGCGAAGTGCGGCCTCCCTCAACCTTCACCTACGCGCAGCCGTTGAAACCACGCCAAGGGTTTGGTGCGGTAAGGTGGCTTTATGCGTGCGATCCTTCTGCTTAGCTAGCCGCCCGGTATACGTCGATCTAAAGCATCGCGAACCGAGCGGCCGCCCCTCCTTGCCGAGGGGCTTTTGTGTGTCCGGGACCTTCCGGGGCCCGGAGCAGGAGGCAAAACCGTCATGGAAGAACAGAAGAGGGCAGCAGTGAGCGTTCAGCCGGAGACAGAAACCGGAGCACAGTCAACAGTGGCAGGCGAGACGCCCGAGGAGGGTGTCTACAGCTTCGCCTCGATGGAGGCCAAGTGGCCGCAGGTCTGGGAAGACCTCAAAGTCTTCACTCCTGTCGACGACGGCTCCCGCGAGCGGCGCTACGTCCTGGACATGTTCCCGTACCCTTCAGGCGACCTCCACATGGGCCACGCTGAGGCCTTCGCGATGGGCGACGTCGTGGCGCGATACCTCCGCCAGAAGGGTTTCGACGTCCTGCACCCCATCGGCTGGGACTCCTTCGGCCTGCCCGCGGAGAACGCCGCCATCAAGCGCAACGCACACCCCAGCGAGTGGACGTACGCAAACATCGACACGCAGGCCGCGTCGTTCAAGCGTTACGCGATCTCTGCCGACTGGTCCCGCCGGCTGCACACTTCGGACCCGGAGTACTACCGCTGGACGCAGTGGCTGTTCAAGCGGTTCTACGAGCGCGGGCTGGCCTACCGCAAGGATTCCCCGGTTAACTGGTGCCCGAAGGACCTGACCGTCCTGGCGAACGAGCAGGTAGTCAACGGCGCGTGCGAACGCTGCGGGACCCCTGTCACGAAGAAGTCCCTGAATCAGTGGTACTTCAAGATCACCGATTATGCCGACCGTTTGCTCGACGACATGTCCGAGCTCCAGGGACACTGGCCCGAGCGGGTGCTGGCAATGCAGCGCAACTGGATTGGCCGCTCTGAGGGTGCCCACGTCCGGTTCGCGATCGAAGCCACGGACGGCCGCCCCGAACGCGAAGTCACTGTCTTCACCACGCGCCCGGACACCCTGTACGGGGCAACGTTCTTCGTCGTCGCCGCGGACGCGCACCTGGCGCTGGACTTGGTCACGCCCGAACAACACGATGCCCTCATGGCGTACCGCGAAAAGGTCAAGGCCCTGTCGGACATCGAGCGCCAGTCCACTGAGCGCGAGAAGACCGGCGTGTTCACCGGCCGCTACGCCATCAACCCGCTCAACGGCGAAAAACTGCCCGTGTGGGCAGCCGACTACGTGCTCGCCGACTACGGCACGGGCGCCATCATGGCAGTGCCTGCGCACGACCAGCGCGACCTCGACTTCGCCCGCGCGTTTGACCTGCCGGTGCGTCCGGTCCTCAACACCGGCGGGGAAGATCCGGCGGAGACCGGCATTGCGACCGCCGGCGAGGGCACCCTGATGAACTCCGGCGAACTGGACGGTTTGTCCAAGGCCGATGCCATCCCCGCAGCCATCGACATCCTGGAGAAGTTGGGTACAGGGGAGAAGTTCGTCAACTTCCGCCTGCGCGACTGGCTCCTGAGCCGCCAGCGTTTCTGGGGTACCCCGATCCCCATCATCCATTGCGCCGAATGCGGCGAAGTGCCGGTGCCGGACGATCAGCTGCCTGTCACGCTGCCCGAAAACCTGCGCGGCGAGGCGCTGTCGCCGAGGGGCACGTCACCCCTGGCCGCGGCGCTGGAATGGGTCAACGTCGAGTGCCCGAACTGCGGACGCGCCGCCCAGCGCGACACGGACACGATGGACACGTTCGTGGACTCTTCCTGGTACTTCCTGCGCTTCGTGTCCCCGCACTACACCGAGGGACCGTTCGATCCTGCCAAGATCAACGACTGGATGCCGGTCGGCCAGTACGTGGGCGGCGTCGAGCACGCCATCCTCCACTTGCTGTACGCGCGATTCTTCACCAAGGTCATCCACGACATGGGCATGCTCGACGCGGACGAACCCTTTAGCGCCTTGCTCAACCAGGGGCAGGTCCTCAACGGCGGCAAGGCCATGAGCAAGTCCCTCGGCAACGGCGTGGACCTTGGCGAGCAACTGGATAAGTTCGGCGTCGACGCCGTCCGCCTGACCATGGTCTTCGCGTCGCCGCCGGAGGACGACGTCGACTGGGCGGACGTCTCGCCGTCGGGCTCCGCGAAGTTCCTCGCCCGCGCCTGGCGCCTTGGCCAGGATGTCGCAAGCGAGCCCGGCGTCGATGTCTCCACTGGTGACCGCACGCTGCGCACCGTCACCCACAGGACCATTGCCGACGCCGCTGAGCTGTTGGACAACAACAAGTTCAACGTCGTGGTCGCCAAGCTGATGGAGCTCGTCAACGCGACCCGCAAGACCATCGACTCCGGTGCCGGTGGCGCAGACCCCGCCGTCCGTGAAGCCGCCGAGGCCGTGGCGGTCATCCTGAGCCTCTTCGCGCCATACACGGCCGAGGACCTGTGGAACCAGTTGGGCCACCCGGCCTCCGTGGCGAACGCCGGCTGGCCTTCCCACGATCCTTCGCTTCTGGTCCAGGACACCGTGACGGCCGTCGTGCAGGTCCAGGGCAAGGTCCGCGACCGTTTGGACGTCTCGCCGGACATCAGTGAGGATGAGCTGCGAGAGCTCGCTCTCGCAAGCGAAAACGTACAGCGTGCACTCGATGGCCGCGGCATCCGCACGGTGATCGTGCGCGCGCCTAAACTGGTGAACATCGTCCCGGCCTAGTCGGGAAACGGCCGCCGGCGCTTGCCGGCGGCCGGCCACCAGCTCCAGGAGGCTCCCTTGACGGACCGCGAACCACCCGCTTGGTTGTGGCTCAAGGAACGTTTGGCCCGCCTGCGCCAGTCCACGACGCCGGGACGCGCCGGAGCAGAGCCGGCGCGCGTCGTGCGCATCGCCGTCGTCACCGACTCGGCTGCCGCTCTGCCGGCCGAGTGGGTCAAGGCTTTCGTCGCGGACGGCCGCCTCGCCGTCGTGCCGATGCCCGTCATGGTGGGCGAAGAGATCTACGGCGAGGGGGAGGACGACATCACCCAGACGCTCGCGCTGGCCCTGGCCGCGGGATCGTCCGTAAAGACTTCACGTCCTTCACCCGGCCAGTTCGAACAGGCTTATCTAGCCGCACGGGACCGCGGTTTCGAAGCCGTCGTCTCCATCCACATTTCCGCCGGGTTGTCCGGCACCGCGGACGCCGCCAGGCTGGCTGCGCAACGCGTCTCCATTCCGGTCGAAGTCATTGACTCCCGCACCGTAGGAATGGCTCAAGGCATGGGCGTCCAAAGCGCGCTGGTTGCCGCCGCGGACGGCCGTTCGGCAGCCGAAGTCCGGCACTTTGCCGAGGAGCGATTGGGCCGCACCAAGGTCTACTTCTATGTGCCGAGCCTTGAGCAGCTTAGGCGCGGGGGTCGTATCGGCACTGCTGCGTCTTGGCTCGGGACAATGCTGTCCATCAAGCCGATCCTCGCGGTCGCCGACGGCAAGATCGTACCGCTCGAGAAGGTGCGCTCGGCTGCGAAGGCCGTTGCCCGGCTGGAAGAAATCGTTGCCGCCGATGTCAATTCCCGGCCGCCAGGACAATCGCGGCTCGCCGTGCATCACTTTGGAAACCTGGCAGAGGCAGAGAGGCTCGCGGCCCGGCTGGGCGAGGGGTGCCCCGATTGCCCGCCTGCACAGATCAGCGCCCTGCCGGCCGTTCTCGCGGCCCACGCCGGGCTCGGCGTATTGGCCGTGGTTGTGGGGGAAAGCAGTACGCCTGGCGCCGCGACGCTTTTGGGTGACAGCGCGAAAGCCGCAACGGATCCGGCGAACACTATGCGGAGCAAACCGTAACCGCGGTCAAGTTTCGCGGGCAGAGGTCCTGAGTTTTTTGCCGGTCCGTCGTTAGCTCCATGAAAATGGGCATAACCCCTAACTGCCGCCACACTTTCGAATGGCGGCGCTAGGCGTAAGTTTTAAAATGAGTTGATCGGCCGCCTACCCCGCCCCACGGATGGAGGAAGATTCCGGGGTCGCCCGGTGACCCCGCGTTGACTTGGTGCGGTTGGAGCCCGCAAGTGAGTTTGGCGACCGGAGGCCGCTGACAGGAACTTCGGTTTGTTGCTTCGAGCACGTGAGTCAGACTCTTTCGTCCTGCTGGCCAGCCAGGAGGCCGGCGAAACGGCAACAAAGCACTCAGAGCTGCCCTGGGCAACGTGGCGATGGGCGCGGCCCGGACCAAAAACATCTACCTCCGCGAACGCTACTACCGCCTCGCTGCCAGACGAGGCAAACAACGAGCCATCGTCGCGATCGAGCATTCTCTCCTCACCGCGATCTGGCACGTGCTCATGAACAACCTCGACTACCTTGAACTCGGACCCGACCACTTCACCCGACGCGAGCCCACCCATGTCATGCGCCGCATCACCAAACACGCCAACGCACTCGGCCTGACCGTCCGTTTCGATCCCATCCATCAGACCGCAGCGGCAACCTGAAGCGACTCACCATCCATTTTCGAGTCAGGCAATGCGCATCCTGAGCGACGGACCTATTTTGTCGTAGCCTCCTGGCAGAGTGTTTCCATGGAAGCGATCGGATGCGTCGACACCCGGCAGGGCCTTGGGTCCCGCGGGTATTTCGGAGTGTCCCGTCATGCCCGTCGTCCGCGTCTGGCCGCGTCCCTTGCCGCGGTCCCGGGCGGGCTGGTGTTGGTGGATCCGCCGGATGGTGGCGGCCGGCTGGCCGTTTTGGACGGGGCCGTGGCGGCGGTGAGGTCTTTGGCGGGCAAAGCCGCGGACGACGTCGGAGTCCTGGGTTTCGAGGAGGCTGTTGCGTTCGCGTCCGGGGTGGAGGAGCTCTCCCGGACCCTGGACTATCTCCAGGTGGCCGCCGCTGCCGGGCTGGACAGGGCCCGGAACGATGAACCCGCCAGCCGGCAGGGCTGGACCACGGGCTGGGCCGCCGGCGCGGATCCAGGCGCCGGCGCGGGCTGGACGTCCGGAACCACCGCGGCCCACGCGGACGCGCAGGCCGGTGCGGCTCCTTCCCCGGGAACGGGCAGCGCCCGGGGCGGGGAGTTCAGGTCCACGGCCGAGCACCTGCGGTCCTTGCTGCGGATCAGTGCCGCCGAGGCCAGGCACCGGCTCGCCCTCGCCCTCGCCCGGGAGCTGCTGCCCGGCCGGAGCCTCACCGGGCAAACGGTCCCTGCCCGGCACGTGGAAACGGCCGCGGCGCTGGCGTCCGGGGTGATCGGGTCCCGCTCGGCCGGGATCATCACGATGGCCGTGGCGAAGGTGCGTCCGTTGTGCAGCCCGGAGAAGGCCACGGAGATGGAACACGCCCTGGCCCGCACCGCGGAGGAAAACGACCAGGACTTCCTGGCCAGGGTGGCCCGGCGCTGGATCGAGGCGATCGACCAGGACGGCCCGGAACCGTCCGAAGAATCCCTGCGCCACCACCAAGGAGCGTTCCTGCGCCGCCCCAAACACGGCCTGGCGCATGTGGAGATCTTCGCCACCACCGAGCAATACGAACACCTGCTCACGGTCATGAACACCGCCACCAACCCCCGGAACCGCACACCCCACGGCACGGCAACCCAGGGCACAGCTCAGGTCTGCGCGGAGCCTTCCGGCGATTCGTCCGGGGGACCATCCGGCGATTCCTCAGGCGATTCGTCCGGCGAGGCATCCGGCGAGTCGTCCGGGAGTGCCGGGGCGCCGGACCGGCGGTCGCGGGCGCAGAAGCTCCTGGACGGTCTGGTCGGTGCCTGCAAGATCGCCCTGGCCACGGGATCCCTGCCTGCCACGGGCGGCCACCGCCCGCAGATCCTGGCCACCATCGACCACCGCGACCTCTTCCCCCAGGACCACCGGGATCCGCAGACCGGGCAAGCTTCGCAAGACGGGCAGCCTTCCCGGCCCGGCCACCCCGCACTCTTTGGCGTACCCGCCCGGCCCGGGCAACCCGGGCGAGGTCTGGGCACCGGGTCCTTCACGTTCACCGGGCCCGTTCCGGCCGCCACGGTGCGCAAACTGGCCTGCGACGCCGACATCATCCCCGTGGTCCTGGGCGGCGAGGGCCAGGTCCTGGACATCGGACGGGCCTCACGGATCTTCCCGCCGCACATCCGCAAAGCCATCACTGCGCGGGACAAGGGCTGCGCTTTCCCCGGGTGCACCATGCCGGCCCCTTGGTGCGAGGCCCACCATATCGAGTACTGGTCCCGCGGCGGAGTCACGAGCGCCGCGAACGGGACGCTGCTCTGCAGCCATCACCACCACCTGATCCACAAGGAAGACTGGCACATCCAGGTCCAAGCGGGCGTGCCCTGGTTCATCCCGCCACCGCACATCGACCCGCACCGCAAACCCCGGAGAAACCACTACTTCCAGTTATGAGTCCCGCGATGGGCTTTCTCCCGTGCCCACTTATCCTCCACAAGCACTCTGCGGCGGGCCTGTCCACATAGCACCGGTCCGGGCTGCTGCTGCGGGCTCGGACCTTCTAGTCTCGTGGATATGCCACGTAGGAACCGAGCCTCACCCGCGGATGATGCTGCGAGTGCCGCCCGGCTCCGATTCGTTGCTCGTCTTGCGTCACCGACGGACCACGAGGCCGAGGCTCAGCCTGGCCACGTCAACAAAACGGAGCCTCTGCTTCCATTGCAGGCCTTGATGACATCCGGACCTGGTATGGCCGATGTGGGGGAGCAGTCAGGCACCGAAGGGGTGTCCGAGGAGGCAGGACCTTCCTCGAGGCTTCGGTGGCGCACTCCATGGCGGGTAGCCGTGTTGTTGGCTTTGCCTTGTTTGTTGCTGGTGATTTGGTTCTTCTGGCAGTCCTGGTCCGGGCAGCCGATGGCTGAGCCCCTCGTTCGAAGTTCACATGCGGGAGGAAATCCCGAAGCGGGCGCGGGAAGTAGAAATGGCGGTGTCGATGGGGGCTTGGAATCACCCGATGGAGCTCAACTCCTCATAGTCCACGTTGCGGGTGCCGTGAAGAACCCCGGGATTGTCAGGGTGCCCGCCGGTGCGCGGGTATTCGACGCGATCGCCGCAGCTGGTGGTGCGGATACAACTGCCCAGCTTGACAGCCTCAACCTTGCCGCCATCGTGGAGGACTCGGCGAAGATTCATGTTCCGCGGCTGGGTGAGGCTGTTCCGTCACAGCTTGCGGGGCCAATTGGCGGTGCGCCCACAGCCGGTGGCGCGGGAACCGGGACTTCTGGCGGTGGAAAAGTCAACCTCAATACCGCGACGGCCGAGGAGCTCGACGCCTTGCCCAAGGTCGGCCCCGTCCTGGCCAAACGCATTGTCGAATGGCGGCAGCAGCACGGCCCGTTCGCTGCCGTGGAGGACCTCGATGCCGTGGATGGTGTTGGTCCCAAGATGATGGAATCGCTTCTGCCCTTGGTGACGGTCTAGGGTGAGCGGAGTCAAGCTGAGCCCCGGCCGCGTAGACCTTCGGCTGGCCCCGTCTGCCGTTCTCACGTGGGCTGTCTCCCTTGCGGCCGCCTATCTACCTTCCCTCTGGACGGGAGTTGTGTGCGTGGCTTTGGCCCTCGCCGCGTGTCTTCTTCTCGCCACTCGGGCCAGGGCTCCTCGTAGCCTGAGGACGTTTCCTGCCACGTTGGCCGTTGCGTGTTTGTTCGGCGCGGCCGTGGCCGCCCACGCCGCAATGCAAGCCGGACAGCGCGACGACGGACCGGTTGCCGACGTTGCAGCGGCGCGCGATTCGGTGGTCATTCATGTGTTGATCGTGGGTGATCCTCGCGAGTTAGGCACGGATTCCCGTGGATCGGGACGGTGGGCCGTGCCGGCCGAAGTGATTGATATTGCGGCCGACGGCATGCTGATCCGCTCCCGCACCAGAATTCTGCTGACCGGAGGCGAAGGCTGGGGGCAGGTTGTCACGGGACAGGAGGTAAGAACAGCCGGAAAACTGAAGCCTGCAAAGCCAGGACAAGTCGAGGCTGGTGTTCTTGCCGCCGCCACCCCACCCATGCGGCCGGACTCACAGCGGAAGCCAGACACACAGAACAAGCCAGACACACAGAACAAGCCAGACACACAGAACAAGCCAGAAGCAAGGCACCCGACGCAAGGACCTGCCGACATTCCCCACGGTCCCGCCCAATTGAAAAGGCAATTCAGTTCCGCCGCCGAGTGGTTGCAGGGCGACGCCGCCGGTCTCCTGCCTGGAATGGTCACGGGCGACACCACGGGCTTGGACGAAAGCCTGGAGACGGCGATGAAAACCACCGGCACCACCCATCTCACCGCGGTCAGCGGCGCAAATTGCAGCCTCATTCTTGGCGGCCTGGTGCTACTGGCAAGGAGCTTTAGGCTTGCCAGGGGAGTCGCGGCAATCGTGGCCCTTGGTGGCCTGGCGGCCTTTGTCATGATGGTGGGGCCGGACGCAAGCGTCCTGAGGGCAGCGGTCATGGGTGCTATCGGCCTCACCGCGCTAAGTAGCGGCCGGCAGGGCAGGAGCCTGGGCTTTCTGTGCCTCGCGGTCACTGGGCTGCTCACCCTGGATCCCTCACTTGGTACGAGTGTGGGGTTCCTCTTGTCCGTCCTCGCTACCCTGGGAATTGTCCTGTTGGCACGGCCTATCGCTTCCTGGGCTCCGTCTTGGGTACCTTCCTGGCTAGCGTCCGCCGTCGCCGTCCCCTTGGCGGCGCAGCTTCTGTGCAGCCCGGTCATCGTAGCCTTGCAACCGCAGTTCTCCAGTTACTCATTGCTGACGAATATCGCAGTTGCTCCGTTTGTCGCACCCGTGACGATCCTGGGAACCATTGCTGTCCCCCTTGTCCCGCTGCTTCCCTGGCTTGCAATTGTTCCGATAGCCGTTGCCGGGGCCAGCGCGGGAATGGTGGCGGCAATCGCCAGGTTCTTCGCCGGGCTTCCCGGAGCGTCCTTGCCGTGGCCGGAAGGTCCCGCTGGAATCGCCACCATGAGTCTCTGGTCTGTTGGGACAGTCCTGCTTGTGTGGCTGGTCTTGCATCCGACGCGGGTGGTCTCCGCCGTACTGTGGTTGCACGGCCGCTTGGTGCTCCTCATAGCCGCAGGGGAGTCGTCTCTTCGTCGCCGATAGACCCGCTGAACGTGGGAGACTGGAATTCTGCAAAACCCTTCTGGAAGGAAGCAACATTGGCTGCTGCCCAGGTCTCCAAGGCTAAAACTTCCGCGGCGAACACCGCCAGCTGGCGGGACGTTACCCCATCCGCGGTAGTGCTCATCACCGGCCCTGAGGAATACCTCGGAATCCGGGCCATGGATCGGATCCGATCGCAAGTGCGTGCCGCAGCACCGGAAGTGGAAATCAGCAAGCTCAATGCCGGAAGCTACGAGTCCGGTTCCCTCGCAATGGCGGTCACGCCGTCACTGTTCGATGAGGCAAAACTCATCGAGATCGAGGGCCTCGAGTCCATGACCGATGCCTTCCTTGCCGATGCCTTGAAATACGTAGCCCAACCGGAGAACGACGTCGTGTTGGTCCTTCGCCACGGTGGCGGGGTGCGCGGAAAGAAACTCCTGGACGCCATCAAGTCCTCCGGATGGCCGGTGGTGGACTGCCAACCCTTGAAAAAGGACGCCGAGAAAACAGCATTCGTCGTCTCGGAATTCAAGGCAGGCGGCCGCCGCATCGAAGCGGAAGCCGTCCAAGCCCTCGTCAATGCAGTCGGAGCCAGCCTCTCCGAACTCGCTGCGGCATGCAACCAGCTCATCGCGGACGCCACCACCACGGTGGACGCAGCCACCGTCGAACGCTACTACGGTGGCCGCGTGGAAGCCACGGCATTCAAGGTTGCTGACGCCGCCATGGCCGGCAACGGGCCGCAAGCGCTGTCCAGCCTCAGGCATGCCCTCGCCACCGGGGTTGACCCGGTGCCACTGGTAGCCGCCCTCGCCGCGAAGCTCCGCACCCTGGCCAAGGTAGCCGGCGCCCAGGGATCGTCGGCACAGATCGCCAAGCAGCTTGGCATGCAGCCATGGCTCGTGGAACAGGCCCAACGCGACGTTCGCCGTTGGACTCCCGAGGGCCTGATCCGTTCCATTCAGGTCACGGCTGAAGCGGACGCCCAAGTGAAGGGCCTCTCGCGGGATCCTGTGTACGCGGTGGAGCACGCTGTCACCGTCATTGCCACCTCGGCCCGCGGACGCTAGGTCCGCGCGACACCCAGACTGTCGGGCGCTACGCGCAATGCTTGGCGACGCCCGAATACCTGGGTCGATAGGCATTTTCCGCGTCGTCAGTAAGCCCCGCCCGTCCGCCGGCGTGCCTCGAATCTTAAAGACGCGAGGCCGGCACCCAAATGGGTGCCGGCCTCACGTTCAGCTCAGTCGAACTGGATAAACCTTAGAGTGCGTTGACCTTTTTGGAGATCGCCGACTTGCGGTTTGCAGCGTTGTTCTTGTGAATAACGCCCTTGCTGACAGCCTTATCCAGCTTACGGCTAGCAGCAACAAGAGCCTTTGCAGCGGCATCCTTGTCCGTGGACTCAACGGCGGTGGCAACGGCGCGGATGGCCGTCTTCAGCTCAGACTTGACGGCGTTGTTACGCAGGCGAGCCTTCTCGTTGGTGAGGATGCGCTTCTTCTGGGACTTGATATTAGCCACGTGTGTGAACTCTCTTTTTAATGCGGAAAATGGTCTAGAGGGTTTTCAGGTTGGCCATCGACTGAGCGGCGTGGGGATGCCTATGGCAGCCAACCATGAGTGGCCGTCGACCTGCACGGACACACAGCCATAAATATTATCAGACTCGGCCCTTTTCCGGGGATTTCGGGTCTACGCCGAATCGTGTTGCCCGTTGAGCCGACGCGCCACAACTTGGAAAGCGCGCTTGTCGAGGACAGCACCCTCGCGCCGGACGTCCGCCGGATTGATGCGAACCACCCGGTCTACCTTGACCTCGCTGGGCCGGCCTTGGGGGTCCCAGGACCCAGTTCCGATGTCGACGTAGTCATCTGAACGGCGGCCGTTGTCGTGGTCTTTGCTGGTCAGCATCAGCCCGAGCAGCCACGCGCCGTCGTGCCCTATCAACAGGACCGGGCGATCCTTGCCCTGGGAATAATCCTCTTCGTACGGAACCCAAGACCACGCGATCTCTCCGGGGTCCGGTTTGCCGTCCGGATTGGGGCAGTACCGCGGAGTCACGGCGCCGCGGAAGTCGCCCGGGTAGGAGCGGGAGAGCTGCCCGACGCCGGTGCTTGCGCTCCGGGCTTGGCCCGCCTTCGCCGGGGCCCCGGCCTTCGGGGACCGGTGAGGGGGTGTGCCAGCCGGGGATCCGATGATCCGTCGGAGGTAGCCCAGGGAGCCTCTGAGTAGTCTGCCAAGCAAATGTGTATCCGGTGCCATGGAACTACCGTACTTTCCCTTGCCGTGCCGGGTCGCACAAAACGCCTCGCACACAAGTCGTGCACATACGTCTCCCACATTGCGACGGCGCCCGATCACAGTGCACAAGCCGCGTCATGTTCATGGGAGACTATTAGTTCAGATATGCGGCTTCGGCCGGAATGGTCCAGACCAGTCCGGAGTCCGGCCGTGTGAGTATCGACAGTAAGGACCCTGCGTGTCTCCCATGGCCCGCACCGCACCGGTGCCCGCCGCGACAGATCCGGCCATCATCCGGAACTTCTGCATCATCGCCCACATCGACCACGGTAAATCCACCCTGGCCGACCGCATGTTGCAGTACACCGGCGTCGTTAAGTCCCGCGACATGAAGGCCCAGTATCTGGACCGCATGGATATCGAACGCGAACGTGGCATCACCATCAAGTCCCAGGCTGTGCGCATGCCTTGGGAACTCGACGGCACCAGCTACGCCCTGAACATGATCGATACCCCCGGCCACGTTGACTTCACCTATGAGGTTTCCCGTTCCCTTGCGGCCTGTGAAGGCGCGGTCCTCTTGGTGGATGCCGCCCAGGGCATCGAGGCCCAGACCCTGGCCAACCTCTACCTGGCGATGGAAAACAACCTCACCATCATTCCGGTGCTCAACAAGATCGACCTCCCGGCCGCCCAGCCCGAAAAGTATGCCGCGGAACTCGCCAACCTGATCGGCGGCGATCCCGAGGACGTGCTGCGCGTGTCCGGCAAGACCGGCGTCGGCGTGGAGGCCCTCCTGGACAAGATCGTCCGCGATCTTCCAGCCCCTGTCGGCGACCCGGACGCTCCGGCCCGCGCCATGATCTTCGACTCCGTGTATGACACCTACCGCGGCGTGGTCACCTACGTCCGTGTCGTGGACGGCATGCTGCACCCACGCGAGCGGATCCAGATGATGTCCACCCGCGCCACCCACGAGCTCCTGGAAATCGGTGTCAGCTCTCCGGAACCCACTCCCTCCAAGGGGCTGGGCGTCGGCGAGGTAGGCTACCTCATCACCGGCGTGAAGGACGTCCGCCAGTCGAAGGTCGGCGACACCGTGACCAACCTGGCCAAGCCCGCTTCGGAATCCCTGGCCGGTTACGCCGATGCCAAGCCCATGGTCTTCTCCGGCTTGTACCCCTTGGACGGCACGGACTATCCCGTTCTGCGGGATGCCCTCGAGAAGCTGATGC
Organism: Arthrobacter sp. S2(2024); assembly: GCF_036662515.1. Taxonomy (NCBI): domain Bacteria; kingdom Bacillati; phylum Actinomycetota; class Actinomycetes; order Micrococcales; family Micrococcaceae; genus Arthrobacter; species Arthrobacter sp. S2(2024). The sequence continues at coordinate 332,695 of NZ_JAYKZI010000003.1, forward strand.
TCAACGACGCCGCGCTCGTCTACGAGCCGGAGACGTCCGCCGCCCTGGGCTTCGGTTTCCGCGTGGGCTTCCTGGGCCTGCTGCACTTGGAAATCACCCGTGAACGCCTCGAGCGAGAATACAACCTCGACCTCATCTCCACCGCTCCCAACGTTGAGTACGAGGTCACGCTGGAGGACAAACGCGTCCTGCACGTCACCAACCCCAGCGAATACCCCACGGGCAAAATCGCCGAGGTGCGCGAACCAATGGTGTCTGCCACCATCCTGGCTCCCAACGAGTTTGTGGGCGCCATCATGGAGCTGTGCCAGAGCCGCCGCGGGGTCATGGGCGGCATGGACTACCTCTCGGAAGACCGGGTGGAAATCCGGTATCGCCTGCCGCTGGCCGAGATCGTCTTCGACTTCTTCGACATCCTCAAGTCCAAGACCCGCGGCTATGGATCGCTGGACTGGAAGGCCGACGGCGAGCAGGTTGCCGACCTGGTCAAGGTGGACATCATGCTCCAGGGTGAGCAGGTTGACGCTTTCAGCGCTATCACCCACCGGGACAAGGCCTACGCCTACGGCGTCATGATGACAGGCAAGCTGCGCGAGCTCATTCCCCGCCAGCAGTTCGAGGTCCCCATCCAGGCCGCCATCGGCTCCCGGATCATCGCCCGCGAGAGTATCCGCGCCATCCGCAAGGACGTCCTTGCCAAGTGCTACGGCGGTGACATCACCCGTAAGCGCAAACTTCTGGAAAAGCAGAAGGAAGGCAAGAAGCGCATGAAGATGGTGGGCCGCGTGGAAGTTCCACAGGAAGCATTCATCGCAGCGCTGACCACCGACGAATCCAAGGACAAGGCCAAGAAGTAATGCGGCTGTCCGCCCGGAACACTGCGGTACAGGCGGGCACAGAACGGCCCCGGAGGGAGTTCCGTGCCTAGCGTTCTTCCCCTTGGGGATCCTGCACCTGCGGACGGCATCTTGCCTCCGCAGGTGCTCGACGGTGTCGATTCGCGCAAGTTTGGACTGTACGTCCACATACCTTTCTGTGCCGTGCGTTGCGGATACTGCGATTTCAACACCTACACCGCCACTGAGCTTGGCGGCGGCGCCTCCCAGGACGCCTACGCGTCCACTGCCATTTCGGAAGTGGAGTTCGCCGTCCGGGCCATGGAAGCCTCCGGGCTGCCGCAGCGGCCCCTGAGCACGGTGTTCTTCGGCGGCGGCACGCCGACCCTCCTGCCTGCTGAAGATCTCGCACGCATCCTGACGGCCGCCGTCGGGCACTGGGGACTGGAAGCCGGAGCCGAAGTCACCACTGAAGCGAATCCGGACTCCGTGACGCCGGAGTCCCTCCAGCTGCTCGCGGATGCCGGCTTTTCGCGGATTTCCTTCGGCATGCAGTCGGCAGTCCCTCACGTGCTCAAGGTCCTGGACCGTACACACACACCCAGCCGCGTCCCCTTGGTGGTCCAATGGGCGCGCGACGCCGGTCTTGCCGTGAGCCTCGACCTCATCTACGGCACTCCCGGCGAGTCGATGGCTGATTGGCAGATCTCCCTGGAGACTGCCTTGTCCTACAGTCCGGACCACATCAGCGCCTACGCGCTGATTGTGGAAGAAGGCACCAAGCTGGCGGCACAGATCCGGCGCGGCGAGGTTCCCGGGATCGACGACGACGACCACGCCGCGAAGTACGAACTCGCCGATCAGCTGATCAGCGCCGCCGGTCTGGACTGGTACGAGGTCAGCAATTGGTCCCGTACGCCCGAACAGGCGTGCAAACACAACCTTGCCTACTGGCGGGGAGACGACTGGTGGGGCATCGGACCCGGTGCGCATTCCCACATGGGCGGCGTCCGCTGGTGGAACGTCAAGCACCCCACCGCCTATGCCAACAGGCTCGGTAGCGGGGCCTCGCCGGCCGCTGGACGGGAAACGCTCGACGCCGGAACCCGGGAAGTGGAACGCATCATGCTGGAGGCGCGCCTCGGCACCGGGCTTCAAGTCGACGCGCTCGACAGGGTGGGCCGCCACGCCGTTGCAGGCCTCATTGCCGACGGCCTGGTTGAACCCGCAGCGGCCTTCCAAGGACGGCTGGTCCTGACCCTCAAGGGCCGGCTACTCGCCGATGCCGTGGTCCGCCGGATCCTTCCGGACTAGCGGCAGGCGTCAGCGCCCGGAGCGGGAGGCTACATAGGCGCCCGCCGCGAGGACCGGCTACTTGATCCAGCGCAGGTTGAAGCGGTAGCGGTGCGGCTGACCGTGGTTGACGCGGATTCCGGCCGACACCGAGAAGCAGGTCACTGCGACCCAAATCGCCGTGGCCAAAACCGCGAACAGGTTTCCCACCACCGGGAGCAGGACCAGGATGTTTGCGAGCACTGCGGCAATCGTCGGAGGCAAAGTGAAGTTGAGCGCTTCCTTGGATTCCTGGGCCGTGAACGGGCCACGCTCGCGGAAGATCAGGTAGATCAGGAGCGAAGGCACGCAGCCGAGGATTCCTCCAAAGTGCGCCAGGGTTGCCCACTGCCGGTCTTCCGAGGCGGTCAAGGGCAGCGCGTTGGCAGGAACGCCGTGGTACTGGGACTGGCCCGAGGTGCCGTCCCGATCGTCAGGAGCGTTGTCTGCCACAGTTTCTTCCTTCGAGTGTCTATCGGTGCAGTGTTGCTGTCCCAGAATACTTGCTTGGCACGCGGTCAGCCGACCAACTGCTGTCCCCTACGCAGGTAATTCATCACGGAACGGTCAGGAAATCGATCACTTCCTCCACGCGACCCAGCAGAGACGCCTCCAAATCGGCATAGCTGTGGACGGCGCCCAGCAGCTTCTGCCAACCCAGTCCGACGTCCTCGGCCGTTTCATGCGGCCAGCCGAACGCCTTCAGGATCCCGGTCTTCCAATCCGTGCCCCGCGCGATGGTCGGCCATTGCTCGATCCCCAACACCTTGGGCCGGATTGCCTGCCAGACGTCCACGTAGGGGTGTCCCACGATCAAGACGTTTCCCGCGGCGCCCGGCAGGGTCATGGCGTCGGCAGCAATCCGCGACTCCTTCGAATCCGGGACCAAGTGGTCCACAAGGATCCCGAGACGGCGGCCCGGGCCAGGGGAGAATGCGGCTATTGCCGCCTTGAGATCGTCCACGCCGTGCAACGGCTCGACGACGATACCCTCCACCCGGAGATCATCTCCCCACACCTTTTCCACAAGTTCGGCGTCGTGCTTACCTTCCACCCATATCCGGCTCGCCTTGGCGACTTGGGCCCGCTGGCCGGCGACTCGGACGGATCCTGATGCTGTCCTGCCTGCTGGCGCCGCCCTCTTGGCGGCGGCCGGGCGTGGGGCAGGCGGCAGGAGCTTCACGGCTTGTCCCTCCAGCAGGAATCCGAAGCCAAGCCGGAACGACTTGGCCTTTCCCCGTCGATCCTCCAGCACCACAATGTGCATGCCTCCGGACTTCTCCACCCTGGTCACGGCCCCGACCCAGCCGGACTGGACGTCTTCGAGAACCATTCCGCGTTCAACAGGAACCTCAGGCAGTTGCCGTTTGGCAGGCGAGGAGAGGTCTTGTGGGCCCCAATTGTCGTAAGACACGGTCTTCACACCACTTTGCGCTAGGGGATCGGTCACGGTCCGTGGCATTGCGTGGGACCGCGCGGGAATCATGTTCGCCGCGAGCGGTACCAATGCTAACAACGAGGTGGCTCATACTAGACTTGTTAGCACTTGGGCATGTTGAGTGCTAACTGTTGAAATGTTGATTGGAGGTGGGCAGTGAGCGAACCACGCAAGCTTGAAGTGTTACGCGCCATCGTGGAGGACTACGTTCACTCCCGCGAGCCGGTCGGTTCCAAAGCCTTGGTTGAACGGCACCATCTGGGAGTGTCGAGCGCAACCATCCGCAATGACATGGCCCTCTTGGAAGAAGAAGGCCTCATTGCCGCACCGCACACGAGCGCCGGCCGCATTCCCACGGACAAGGGTTATCGCCTGTTCGTCGACCGTATTTCCGAGGTCAAACCACTTTCGGCCGCCGAGCGCCGGGCCATCCACTCCTTGCTTGAGGGACCTGACGACGTCGAGGACATCCTTGAGCGCACCGTCCGGCTCCTCTCCCAACTGACCAACCAGGTCGCCGTCGTGCAGTATCCGCACCTGAGCCGCGCGCGCGTCCGGCACATTGAGTTTGTCCTTTTGGCACCGCGCCAGGTCCTGGCGGTGTTGATCGCCGATTCGGGCAAGGTGGAACAGGGCGTTGTGCACGCAGCGACGGACACCACCGACGACGAACTCATGGCCTTGCGGGCGCGATTCCTTGGAAGCATCGCCGGCTCCCAGCTCGACCTCATGCCGCAAGTGCTGCCATCGGTGGTTGCCCTGTGCCCGCCGGGGCTTCGGAACCTTGCCGGCGCCCTTGCCCACGGCCTGGAAAGGCTTGCCGAGCGGAGCCGCGACGAACGCATGGTCATGGCAGGCACGGCAAACCTGGCCCGCTCCAACGTGGACTTCCCGCTGAGCATCGGTCCGGTCCTCGAAGCGCTTGAGGAACAGGTTGTCATGTTGCGGCTTTTGTCCGACATGGCGGAAGACCCCCGGGGCGTCACGGTGAGTATCGGCCGCGAAAACCCCTACGACGGCCTCTCCGAGGCTTCGGTGGTTGCCACGGGCTACGGTCCGGGCAGCAGTGCCAAGATCGGCATTCTTGGACCCACCCGCATGGACTATCCCAACACCATGGCGGCCGTCCGTGCCGTCGCTCGCTACCTTTCCCGCATTCTGGGCGGCTGACGGCCTCGGCTGGAAACCGCCCCGCAAGAAACGCAGTGGAACCGTAAACAAGGAAGAGATACCGACTTTGAGCAGTCACTATGACGTTCTGGGCGTCTCGCCGGAAGCAACCGGCGAGGAGATCAAGAAGGCCTACCGCAAACTCGCACGTAAGCTGCACCCCGATGTGAACCCCGGGGCCGGCGCTGCAGAGGAATTCAAGGCGGTGACTCACGCTTACGAGGTCCTCTCCGACCCACAGAAGCGCCGCGTCTACGACGCCACCGGCAACGAGAACGGGACCGACAACGGTTTCGGCGGCGGCTACGCGGGCCAGGGATTCGCCTTCCAGGACATCTTCGACACCTTCTTCGGCGGAGGAGGTGGCGGCATGCAAGGCCCCGCATCACGCATGCGCCGCGGGCAGGACGCCTTGATCAGTGTCCGCATCGACCTGCGCGAAGCCGTCTTCGGTGTCAACAAAAAGCTCGAAGTGGACACTGCAGTCATCTGTCCCACGTGCGAAGGCTCATGCTGCCGACCGGGCACCCACCCGGAACGCTGCGACATCTGTGGCGGCTCGGGCCAGGTCCAGCGGGCCGTGCGCTCGATCCTCGGCCAGGTCATGACCGCCGCGCCGTGTGGATCGTGCGAAGGTTTCGGCTCGATCATCAAGGATCCCTGCAATGAGTGCAACGGCCAGGGCCGCATCCGCAGCCGCCGTTCACTGACCGTCAAGGTGCCTGGCGGCGTCGCTACCGGGACCCGCATCCAGCTGTCGTCGCAAGGCGAAGCAGGCCCCGCAGGCGGGCCTCCAGGCGACCTCTACGTGGAGATCCGGGTCAACAGCGATTCCACCTACATCCGCGAAGGCGACGACCTCCACGCCACGCTGAGCGTCCCCATGACCGCCGCGGCGCTGGGTACCGAGCTCCAGCTTGAGACTTTCGACGGTCCCCAGGAAATCGACGTCAAGTCCGGCACGCAGTCCGGCGAAGTCATCACCCTGCGCGGGCTGGGCGTCACCCATCTCCGCGGCTACGGCAGGGGAGACCTCAAGGTGCACCTTCACGTTGAGACGCCCGGCAAGCTCGACGCCGCACAGGAAGACCTGCTTCGCCAACTGGCCAAGTTGCGCGGGGAGCAGTTCACCGAAGGCAAGCTTGTGGCCAGTGGAGGTATGTTCGCGAAGCTGCGGGACAAGCTCGGTAACCTGTAGCGGTGAGCAACCCCGTATTCTTCACAGCTGCCGGATCGCTTGATGGGCTAGGCCCTGGCGACTCTTTCATGCTTGACGGCGCCGAAGCCAGGCATGCAGTCACCGTCAAGCGCCTGGAAATCGGCGAAGCCGTCGATATCGCCGACGGCGCCGGCAAACGGCTCACGGGCACCGTGGCCGAATCCGGGCAGGGAACCCTGACGGTCCTTGCCTCCGCCGTCCAGGAGGAACACCAGCCAGCCGTACGGCTCGTGTTGGTCCAGGCCCTCGCGAAGGGCGACCGGGACGAGCTCGCCGTCGAAACGGCAACGGAACTCGGGATCGACGCCGTCGTGCCCTGGCAGGCGGAACGTTCCATCGTGCGCTGGAAGGGTGACCGGGCGGCCAAAGCCCACGCGAAATGGCAATCTGTCGCCACGGCAGCCGCCAAGCAGGCGCGGCGCGCGTGGATTCCCGAGGTGCGTGCCGCCGTCGACGGCTCCGGCCTGGCTGCGGCCGTTGCCGCCGCCGATCTGGCGATCATCCTGCACGAGGACGCGAAACGTCCGCTGCGGGAGGTCCTGGAGAAGTGGCACGGCGGGGTTTCCGACGCCGATGCCGGGGCTGGGCGGGAAGTGCTGCTCATTGTCGGCCCGGAGGGCGGCATTTCACCGCGCGAAGTGACGAAACTCAGCGACGTCGGCGCCGTCACCGCGCTCTTGGGCCACCACGTGCTTCGCTCGTCGACGGCGGGTCCTGCCGCCGTCGTGCTCGCCAGTGACATCCTGGGGCGCTGGTAGCCCGCAGCACGTCCTAGATCAGCGGACGTCCTCAGCGAACGGTGAAAGTACGGGTATCAGTCGCGATGTCCGCGTCGTTGGGTCCCATCAAGGAGACCCGCAATTCGTAGCGGCCCGCTCCGAGCCCCACTGTGAAGCTGAAGGTTCCACCCTGTCCCGGAACGGTCGAGGCAGTGACCTGCCCGGCGAGGTACGAGGACTTGTCGCCGTTTGAGTTCTCGCGAAGGATTTGCCAATGCAGCTTCTTCGAGGGGTCCGTGCTTCGGCCGTTGAACTTGACCGGACCGGAAGGCAAGGTCAGGTCCTCCTGCGGGTCGATGATCCACACCGGCGCCACCATGGAGGCGTCGCGCACCATCGGATCGCCGAGTTTGACCTGGCCGAATGCCATGTAGTCCGTGTGCCCGTCAACCAGGATGGTCACCTTGATCTGCTGTCCTGAATCGATCAGGCCCGAACTTGCGGCCGCAGCGGTAGCGGTATAGACGAGTTCCTGGACCGCCCGCTGTGCCATCCCGGCATCGAGATTGGAGTTGAACGCGTCGCGGGAAACATCGACCGTGACCACGTTCTTACCGGAAATCGAGGTCGCCAGGCTGCCAGGGTTCTGCCAGGGAGTGAAGAAATCGTGATCCAGAGGCTTCTGGGACATCATGATCCGCAGCGCCGTGGTGATGGGGTTCTCGTTGCCTGGGTTGTCACGGAATTCGCGGTACAGGAAGGTGTCCGTGTCGCTGCGCCCGATCCAGTACACGGGGATCTTGTTGGAGGCCTGGGTCGTTTCGAGCGGAGCATTGCTGTCGGGGGCCGTCTGCAGGGCAGCGGTCGGGGTGGGGACCGGCGTCGTGGATCCCTGTCCAGTGCGATCGGCAATGCATCCCGAAAGGAACAAGGCAGCCGTCAAGGCGGTCACAAGCATCGCGGAACGTTTCCGGATGCGTGTGCCGTGAGGGGTGACGGCTGGCCTGGTGATTTTGGATTCCTGATCGTGTTCGGCCGCTGTAGCGCGGGGGAGTCATGCGCCCGGCGGCCGGGCACAGGGGCATTTTTGCCCATGAATCAGCTTGTCATAGTCTCCGGGGCCCCGGCTGGCGTTTCGATACCCGGGCGGACAACTGCAATCCGATTGATACGAGGTCGATGCCGAGTTGATACCAAAGCGGCACGAATCCGCCGTCCGCAGCCCCGCCGGGCACGGTCCGGACCCATCCCGGAGACTGGCTGGCGTAGGATTGAAAGCAATCCGAGGCCCACGATCCTGCGCCCATCCAGCAGACGGACATCGGAGAAAATCGATGGACATCACCAAGCCGGAGGAGCACAGGCCGCGAGGCCAGCACTATGACAGAATCATTGAACGGGCGGCCCAAGGCCGGCAGCGTTGAGACAGGTCCGGCCGAGTTTCCCCACTCTGTCCCGGGCGCCCGGACGGAAGTTGTCATCTTCGACAACTCGGATCAGATGGTTCAGACCCTTGGCAGCCATGACGAGGCCTTGCGCTACATCGAAGCCCAGTTCCCCGGCGTCGACTTCCACGTGCGCGGCAACGAGCTCTCCTTCAGCGGACCGTCAAGCGACGTTCCCAGGATCATGCGGCTTCTGGAGGAAGTCCGTGGCCTGGTCGGCAAGGGGACAGTCATCACCCCGGACGTGCTCCAGCAGCTTGTTTCCTTGTTGCGGAGCCAATCGCTGCAAAACCCCGTGGAAATCCTGACCCACAACATCCTTTCGAGCCGCGGGCGCACCATTCGGCCCAAGACGCTCAACCAGAAGAACTATGTCGATGCCATTGATGACAACACCGTCATCTTCGGGATCGGCCCTGCGGGCACCGGCAAGACGTACCTGGCGATGGCCAAAGCCGTCCAGGCACTGCAGCTCAAGGAAGTCAGCCGCATCATCCTCACGAGGCCCGCCGTCGAGGCAGGTGAGCGCCTCGGGTTCCTGCCGGGAACGTTGAGCGACAAGATCGACCCCTACCTGCGTCCTTTGTACGATGCTTTGCACGACATGATGGATCCGGAATCGATTCCGCGGCTCATGGCTGCCGGGACCATTGAGGTAGCACCGCTTGCGTACATGCGCGGCCGCACGCTCAACGACGCGTTCATCATCCTCGATGAGGCGCAAAACACCACGGCGGAACAGATGAAGATGTTCCTGACCCGTTTGGGCTTCGGATCCAAGATGGTTGTCACGGGGGATATCACCCAGGTGGATTTGCCCTTCGGCGCCACTTCCGGGCTGCGCATCGTCCAGGAGATCCTCAGCGGGATCGACGGCGTGAACTTCACGATGCTGGACGCTTCCGACGTCGTCAGGCACCGGCTCGTCGCTGACATTGTGTCCGCCTACAGCAAGTGGGACGAAAAGCACCGGGTGCGTGCCCAGCACACGCCCATCCATGACAAACGGGGAGAACACCGATGAGCATCGAGGTCAACAACGAGTCCGGCGTCCAGGTGGACGAGGCACAATTGGTGACGCTTTCGCGCTTCATCTTCGAGCGGCTCTACATTCACCCGCAGGCCGAACTTTCCATCCTCCTGGTGGATGAGCCCGCCATGGAAAAGCTCCACATCGAGCTCATGGACGAACCCGGCGCCACGGACGTCCTGTCTGTTCCGATGGATGAGCTGACTCCAGGTACTCCCGGCAAGCCGGCTCCACAGGGCATGCTGGGCGACATCGCCATCTGCCCGCAGGTAGCCGAGGTTCAAGCGCGCAACGCCGGTCATTCAACGCAGGATGAAATGCTCCTGCTTTGCACGCACGGAATCCTTCACCTCCTCGGTTTCGACCACGCGGAGCCGGAGGAAAAGGAAGAGATGTTCGGTCTGCAGCGTGAGCTGCTGTCCGCGTTCCTCGGCAAGGACGCCCCCATGGAGACCATGCTGTGACCTCGCTCATCCTGGTCGGGATGGCGTTGGTATTCCTCAGTTTCGTCGCCCTGCTGACCGCGGCTGAAGCTGCCTTCACCTTCCTGCCGCGGCACGACGCGGAGCAAGCCATCGTCAAGAGCAGGGGAAATTCGCTTCGCAGTATCCTCGCCCAGCCCGTTGCGCACATTCGCGCACTGCGGTTCTGGCGTGTCTGGTTCGAGATGGCGGCAGCAGTGGCCGTCGCCGTCGTCATGCACAGCCTCCTAGAGAACGTTTGGCTTGCCGGATTGGCGGCTACAGGCATCATGGCCGTCATTGGATTCGTTCTGGTGGGCGTCTCGCCCCGTCAACTCGGACGCGCCCACTCGGGCGGGGTGGTTCGCTACTCGGCACCACTCATCAGGTTCCTGTGCTGGATCCTGGGTCCCATCCCTGGTTGGCTCGTGGCGATCGGCAGTACGGTAGCGCCCGGCGCGCCCACCGGCGACGAAGCATTCTTCAGCGAGGAAGAATTCCGTGAACTCGTGGACAGGGCCACGGAATCCGACATGATCGAGGACAGCGAGGCCGAACTGATCCAATCGGTCTTCGACTTCGGCGACACCTTGGTGCGCTCGGTGATGGTTCCTCGAACGGACATTGTGAGCATCGAGTCCGGATCCAGCCTGGAGCAGGCCATGGCCTTGTTCCTCCGTTCCGGGTACTCAAGGATCCCCGTCATCGGCGAGAACGCGGACCAGATCCGCGGCATTCTCTATTTGAAGGACGTCGCTGCCGCATTGCATCGCCCCGAACAACCATCAGTCCGCCAAGACGTTGACACCATAGCCCGCGAGGCACGCTTCGTTCCCGAATCGAAGCCTGTCAGCGACCTCCTGAGCGAGCTTCAGCAAGAGTCCACGCACGTCGCCGTCGTCATAGACGAATACGGCGGCACGGCCGGACTGGTGACGCTGGAGGACCTGATTGAGGAAATTGTCGGGGAGATCGTCGATGAGTACGATTCGAACGATGCCGAGGTCACTGACCTTGGTGACGGCACGTACCGCGTCAGTTCGCGGATGAGCATCGACGACCTCGGCGAACTTTTCCACATTGACCTCGACGACGACGAAGTGGACACCGTAGGCGGCCTCCTGGCCAAGACCCTGGGCAAGGTGCCCATCGTCGGCAGCGCGGTGCACGTGGATGGGATCTCCTTGAAAGCCGATAGGCTGGAAGGCCGGCGAAACCGGGTCAGCCATATCATTGCGGCAGCCATTCCAAAAGAAGACACTGACCTTGAAGACCTTCTCGACGAGGCCGACACAACGCAACAGGGAGTTCCACGTGAGCAAGCACAATAAGAAGTTCGACGCCGATCAGGACTTCGGCGGCTTCCACGCAGGATTCTCGGTTCTTGTGGGGCGTCCCAACGCCGGCAAGTCCACCCTCACCAACGCTTTGGTCGGCCAGAAGGTGGCCATCACCTCGGCAAAACCGCAGACCACGAGGCACACGATCCGCGGCATTGTCCATCGGGACGACGCGCAGCTGATCCTTGTCGACACCCCGGGACTCCACCGCCCGCGCACCCTCCTTGGCAAGAGGCTCAACGATCTCGTCGCGGACACCCTCTCCGAGGTGGACGCCATTGGCTTTTGCTTGCCCGCCAACGAGAAGATCGGACCGGGCGACAAGTACATCGCAGCCCAGCTCGCCGCGGTGGGACGCAAGCCCATCATCGCCCTGGTCACCAAGACCGACCTTGTTGACCGCCAGGCCCTGACCGAGCAACTCCTGGCTGTAGCCGCATTGGGCCGCGAAGTCCTCGGCGAGCAAGGCTGGGCCGATATCGTTCCGGTTTCAGCAACCGACGGTTTCCAGGTCAATACGGTCGCCGACGTCCTCATCGGCCACATGCCGCCTTCTCCGCCGCTCTACCCGGACGGTGAACTCACCGATGAACCGGAGGCCGTCATGGTCGCCGAACTTATCCGGGAAGCAGCGCTGGAAGGCGTCCGCGACGAGCTTCCGCACTCCCTGGCCGTGGTGGTGGAGGAAATCCTGCCCCGCGAGGGCCGCTCCGAAGACAATCCGCTCCTCGACGTGCGGGTCAATTTGTATGTTGAGCGCCCGTCCCAGAAGGCCATCATCATCGGCAAGGCCGGAAGCCGGCTGCGCGAAGTCGGAACGAACGCCCGCAAGGGCATTGAGGCCCTCCTGGGAACCAAGATCTACCTCGACCTGCACGTGAAAGTGGCCAAGGACTGGCAGCGCGACCCGAAGCAACTCGTGAAGCTGGGGTTCTAACCGCTGGGGAATTTCCCAGTTTGGGCCCGTAAAATGGTCCGAATCCCATTTTCCGAGGAAAGGTTGAGCGAGTCGTGCGACGTCGCGATGCACGCGTACAAGAGCCCGGCACCCTTGGTGCCCGCGGCGCTGCACGCCACGGGGAAGCTCCCGGCACCCCCCGCCACATGAATGCTCCGAAGGGCCTCCCGCTCTGGCTCAAGGTCACTGCCGTGACGGTGTCAGTGCTGTTGGTTGCCGGTATCGCTTTCGCCGCCTACTGGGTCATCCGCTTGCAATCGAACATCAGCAAAGCACCGTTGTCGGCGGGCGCCACGAGAACCGAAGCCGCGGCCAACGACGCAACGGACCGCCTGCAGATCCTCATCCTCGGGTCCGACACGAGGGACGGCAAGAACTCGCAATACGGTTCAACGCAGGATTCCACCGGTTACGGCCAGTCAGACGTCATGATGCTGCTGGACATTTCAGCGGACAACAAGAGAGTGAGCCTCACGAGCTTTCCCCGTGACCTCCTGGTGAATGTCCCGTCATGCACTGATCCCAAGACCAATACCGTGTATCAACCCCACTCGAACGTCATGATCAACTCGGCCATGGCAGAAGCCGGGATCGGTTGCGCCGTGGACACAGTCAACAAGCTCACGGGACTGCAAATCGACCACTTCATGATGGCTGACTTCAACGCCGTCAAGGAGCTGTCCAACGCCGTAGGCGGAGTCAATGTGTGCGTGAGCGACGCCGTCTACGACCCCGATTCCGGACTCCGGCTCCCCAAGGGAACATCGAGCGTCCAAGGGGAACAAGCCCTGGCCTTCCTCCGTACCCGCCACGGTTTTGGCGATGGAAGCGACCTCGGCCGTATCCAGGCGCAGCAGGGTTTCCTCTCCTCGCTGACCCGGAAGATCAAGTCTGATGGCACGCTGGGCAATCCGCAGAGCCTGCTGTCCATTGCCGATGCCGTGACAAAGAACCTGACCGTGGACGAAGGCCTGGCGTCCGTCCAGTCGCTGCTGACCATCGGGAGCCGCCTCAAGGACGTTGACTTGTCCAAGGTCGCGTTCGTGTCGGTTCCCACCCAGCCCGCCGCCGTCGATCCCAACAGGCTCGAATTGGTTCAACCGCAGGCCACCCAGCTGTTCGCAGCCATGCGCGCGAACCTCGACCTGACCACCCCGGGGGCTACGGCCGCTCCCTCGGCCAGTCCCTCGCCTGCGGCCTCGGGGGCACCGTCCGGCAGCGCGGCGCCAGCGCCGAGCGCTCCGCCTGTTCCCGCCTATGACAAGGCCCTTCAGACAGTGACCGTTGCCGACGGAACAGGCATCGCATCCCGCGGCCAGGAGATCGCAGCCGCCCTGGTTGGCGGCGGATTCACGAAAGCCGCACACTTCCTCGCGGCTGCCGTTCCCAGGACCGTTGTGTATTACGGGGCAGGCTATGCCGACGTTGCGCCGGATGTCGCGAATCTCCTGGGGATCCCGGCCTCGCAAGTCGAACCATCCAACGGCATCGTGGGAGTCCAGGTCTATATCGGCAGTGACTTCGATTCGGGAACCAAGTACGGAGTTGCCTCCGTTCCGGCCGACGTCGTCAAGCAGACCGCAGGCGACGTGAAATGCCAGGCGGTCAACCCCGCACTCGTCGCGAGGTAGCTGCTGCTGCCTACCAGATGCTGACGCGGTCCTCAGGCGACAGCCACATTCCATCCCCGGCTTCCACCGCGAACGCCTCATGGAACGAATCCAGGTTCTTGGCGATGGCATTCGTTCGGAACTCGTTGGGGGAGTGCGGGTCCGTAGCGACGCGCCGGATGGCCTCCTCGGGACGGATGACTTGGCGCCAGCCGGCAGCCCAGGACATGAAGAAGCGCTGCTGTCCGGTCAGGCCTTCAAGGACCGGCGGCTCAGCACCGTCAAGGCTCAAGAGGTAGGCCTTGTAGGCAATGGTCAGGCCGCCGAGATCGCCGATGTTTTCGCCGAGCGTGAGCTTCCCGTTGACCTTGTGCTCAGGGGCGGCGTAGGGGGCAAGGGCGTCGAATTGGGCTACGAGCTTTGCCGCCAGTCCTTCGAAGGCCTTTCTGTCCTCCTCGCTCCACCAATTCCGCAGCGCTCCGCTTCCATCGAACTGGGAGCCCTGGTCGTCGAAGCCGTGGCCGATTTCATGACCGATGATGGCGCCGATGCCTCCATAGTTGACCGCGTCGTCAGCTTCCGCCGTGAAGAAGGGTGGCTGCAGGATCGCGGCGGGGAAGACAATCTCATTCAGCATCGGGTGGTAGTACGCGTTGACGGTCTGCGGGGTCATGAGCCACTTGTCGAGATCGACCGGCTTGCCGACCTCATCGAGGTGACGGTCGACGTCGGCGTTGTGTGCCCGCTCGACGTTGCCCAAAAGGTCGCTCGGGTCAATCTCGACGGCGGAATAGTCGATCCACTTGTCCGGAAAACCGATCTTGGGCCGGAAGGCCTCAAGTTTTTTCAGCGCTTCCGCCTTGGTGTCTTCGCCCATCCAGTCGAGGGCCGTGATGCTCTCGCGGTAGGCCTCGATCAGCTTGGCAACCAGCGTCTGCATCCTGGCCTTGTAGCCTTCGGGGAAGTGGCGTTCCACGTAGATCTGGCCTACCGCCTCCCCAAGGGCGGCTTCGACGACGGCGACGCCCCGCTTCCACCGGTCCTTGTTCTGTGGAGTGCCGCTCAGGGTGGTGCCGTAGAAATCGAAGTTTGCGTCCACGAACGCCGACGAAAGATAAGGGGCGGCGGCATTGAGCACGCGCAGGGCCAGCCACTCCTGCCACGTGGCAAGGGACTCGGACTCGACAAGGGCGGACGCACCGGTGAAGAAGTCCGGGGTGCTGACCACCAGCTCGGTGTACTTGTCCGCTTCAATGCGGGCCGAATCGAACCATGCGTCAAGGTGTGGAAACAGTTCGCGGCCCTCTTCCGCGGTCTTGAGGTTGTAGGTCTTCTGCGGATCGCGCAGGGTGACGTTGTCCCAGTGGTGCGAAGCAAGGGCCTTCTCAAGGGCGACGACGCGCGCCGCGGCAGTGTCGGCGTCGGGAATGCCCGCCAGGCCGAAGAGTTTGGCGACGTATTTCGCATAGGCGCTGACGATGCCTTCGAACTTCTCGTCCCGGTAATACGATTCGTCGGGAAGGCCCAGGCCGCCCTGGCCGATGTACAACAGGATCCGGTCCGGGTTCCCGGCGTCGGGAGCGGGATAGATCGAGAAGAGGCCGGAAACATCCGAGCGGAACAGGCGCCCCGTCAGGGCCACCACTTCGGCTGGCGACGCCGTGGCAAAGACCTCCGCGAGCCGGGCGCGGATAGGCTCCATGCCCTTGGCCTCGGTGGCTTCCTCGTCCATGAAGCTGTTGTAGAGCCCGCCTACTTTGCGCTCGATGCCGCTGGCGTCTTCGCCCTTTGCTGCAGCTTCCTCGATGATCGCTTTGACTGCTAGTTCCGCGCCGTCGCGGAGCGCGGTGAAGGTTCCCTCGAGCGGTCGGTCGTCCGGGATGACCGTCGACTTCAGCCACGCCCCGTTGACGTGCTGGTAAAGGTCGTCCTGCGGCCTGACGCTTTCATCGATGTTGGACAGTGTGATCCCCGACTGTGGCACAAGAACTCCTTCGGACGACGAGCGGAACCGGCTCACTACCGTTCACGCGTCTGCATAGTGGACGTTGCTTCTGGTATTGCATTGTCATCATACGCACCCGTGTTACTGTGAAATGGTGCGTGCAGGAATGCTTCTCCTTAGCTGCCGCGGCGGGGCCTCGTAGGCGATCATTCGCTAGGCCAACCCTCGCTGCGGAGTTAGCTATGCCCGGCCAATCTTCCATCAAAGATTAAGAGAAAAGGCCCCAAGTCATGCGCAACGCACAAAAGCCCTCCGGAATGCCCATTCATCGGTACCTGCCTTTCCAGGAACAGATCAATGTCGAGCTGCCGGACCGCACCTGGCCGGACAAGGTCATCACCAAGGCTCCCCGCTGGTGCGCAGTGGACCTCCGTGACGGCAACCAGGCACTGATCGACCCCATGAGCCCGGCCCGCAAGCTGAAAATGTTCCAACTGCTGGTCAAGATGGGCTACAAGGAAATCGAAGTCGGCTTCCCGTCCGCTTCGCAGACAGACTTCGACTTCGTGCGGCAGCTCATCGAAGGCGGCCACATCCCGGATGACGTTTCCATCCAGGTCCTGACCCAGGCGCGCGAGCACCTGATCGAACGCACCTACGAATCCCTCGTCGGCGCCAAGCAGGCCATCGTCCACCTGTACAACTCCACGTCGGTCCTGCAACGGCGCGTCGTGTTCAACCAGGACGAGGACGGGATCCTGGACATCGCCCTCCAGGGTGCCCGCTTGTGCAAGAAATACGAGGAAACCCTCACGGACACACACATCACGTACGAGTACTCGCCGGAGTCCTTCACCGGAACCGAGCTCGAGTACGCAGCACGTGTTTGCAACGCGATCGCCGACGTTTTCGAAGCGTCCGCGGACAAGCAGGTCATCATCAACCTGCCCGCCACCGTGGAAATGGCCACGCCCAATGTCTACGCCGACTCCATCGAATGGATGCACCGGAATCTGCACCCGCGTGAAGGCATCATCATCTCCCTCCACCCGCACAACGATCGCGGCACGGGTGTTGCCGCCGCTGAGTTGGGCTACCTGGCCGGCGCCGACCGCATCGAAGGCTGCTTGTTCGGCAACGGCGAGCGTACCGGCAACGTGGACCTGGTCACCCTAGGCCTGAACATGTTCGTCCAAGGCCTGGATCCGATGATCGATTTCTCGGACATTGACGAAGTCCGCCGGACGGTCGAGTACTGCAACCAGTTGCCCGTTCCCGAGCGTTCCCCGTACGGTGGCGACCTGGTGTTCACGGCATTCTCCGGTTCGCACCAGGACGCCATCAAGAAGGGCTTCGAAGCCCTCGAGAAGGACGCCGCCGCCGCTGGCAAGGCCGTGGATGACTTCACCTGGCAGGTTCCGTACCTGCCGATCGATCCCAAGGACCTGGGCCGTAGCTACGAGGCCGTCATCCGCGTCAACTCGCAGTCCGGCAAGGGCGGGGTGGCGTACCTGCTCAAGAACGAGCACAGCCTCGACCTGCCGCGTCGCGCACAAATCGAATTCTCCGGCGTCATCCAGCACCGCACCGACACTGTGGGCGGCGAGGTCAGCGGTGCCCAGTTGTGGGCCATGTTCCAGGACGAGTACCTGCCGGCCAGCACGGCCGATGGCCAGTGGGGACGCTACTCGCTGGGTTCCATCCGCACCGAGACCGATGAGTCCGGCGAATTGACCCTGCATGCGGCCCTGCGCATTGACGGCACGGTGGTCCAGCGGACCGGCACGGGCAACGGCCCGATCGCGGCCATGCTGGACATCCTGCGTCAAGACGGCGTGGACGTCCGCGTCCTGGACTACTCCGAACATGCCCTTTCCGAAGGTGGCAGCGCCACTGCCGCAGCATACGTTGAATGCGCCGTGGGCGAGCGGGTCCTCTGGGGAGTCGGTATCGATCCCAACACGAGCACCGCGGCACTCAAGGCAGTCATCTCTGCCGTCAACCGGGCCATCAGGGCCGTCCGGGCATAGCCATTTGCCGTGCGGCGTCGTCAACACGGCGCCGCACGGCTTCGCCGGCTCCGAGAAGGTCCGCTGTGGTGCGAAGATTAACTGTGGCCAATCCTTCGTCGTTTGCAGCGCGGTCCTATCGGGACGATGCCGTAGTGCTGCGCACCCACAAGTTGGGCGAAGCGGACCGCATCATCACTTTGCTGACAAAGCACCACGGACAAGTAAGGGCAGTTGCCAAGGGCGTACGGCGGACCAGCAGCCGGTTCGGTGCCCGGCTGGAGCCGTTCATGGTTGCCGACCTGCAACTCGTTTCCGGCCGCACTCTTGACATCGTCACCCAGGCTGTCGCGAAGGGCGCCTATGGGAGCTCGATCGCTGCCGACTACTCCCGGTACACCGTTGCCGCCGCCATGACGGAAACGGCAGAAAAGCTGACCGACGCCGACGCCGATTCGGGAACCGCCCAGTACAACCTGCTTGTCGGGGCACTTGCCGCGTTGAGCCGTTCCGACCACCCGCCGGAGCTCATTCTGGACTCCTACTTGCTCCGCGCTTTGGCGACCGGCGGCTGGGCGCCCAGTTTCACGGATTGCGCCCGCTGCGGGGCGAGGGGTCCGCACACAGCCTTCTCCGCTCCCTTGGGCGGAATGATCTGCAACGATTGCCGGCCGCCAGGCTCGCCGGCACCCGCTCCCGAGACCGTCGTCTTGCTGGGTGCGCTGCTGACGGGGGACTGGGCTACGGCGGATGTGTCCGAATCCTTGCATCGCCGCGAGGCAGCCGGATTGGTGGCGAGTTACCTCCAATGGCACCTTGAACGAGCATTGAAGTCCCTCAAACATGTGGAGCGAAGCTGAAAGTGGCACTGGGAAAAAAGAAGACGGCAACGGCGCGGACCACCCCGGTGAGGGCCCCCTACCACCACCCTTCGGGCGCCAGGCCGCCGGCCATACCTGCAGAACTGATACCGCAGCACGTGGCCATCGTCATGGACGGCAACGGCCGCTGGGCGAACCAACGTGGACTCCCGCGCATTGAGGGTCACAAAGCCGGCGAGCCGGCCCTGCTGGATGTGATGGCGGGCGCGATCGAACTGGGCATCAAGTACGTCAGCGTCTACGCTTTCTCCACCGAAAACTGGCGCCGTTCTCCTGAAGAGGTGCGCTTCCTCATGGGATTTAACAAGGATGTGCTACGTCGGCAGCGCAATCAGCTTGATGAATGGGGCGTGCGGATCCGCTGGGCGGGACGGCGGCCCAGGCTCTGGGGCTCGGTCATCAAGGAGCTGGAAGAAGCCGAGGAGTACACGCGCGGCAACGACACGTGCACCCTGACCATGTGTGTGAACTACGGCGGCCGCGCTGAAATCGCCGACGCCGTAGCCGCGATTGCCCAGGATGTCGCTGATGGCCGCCTCAAGCCCGGCTCCGTCACCGAGAAGACCATCCAGAAATACCTCGATGAGCCGGATCTTCCGGATGTGGACCTGTTCCTGCGAAGCTCCGGCGAGCAGCGCCTCTCGAACTTCCTCTTATGGCAATCCGCCTATGCGGAATTCGTCTTCATGGATACCCTGTGGCCCGACGTCGACCGCAGGACTTTGTGGGACGCCGTCGAGATCTATGCCAAAAGGGACCGCCGCTACGGAGGCGCGGTCGACGCTGCGGCACCCCGCTGAACGCGGCACCGACTTAGCGCGAGCGCACCGTGTTAACACGAGCGCGCCGTAAGACCGTTCAGTCCGGATAGGATGCCAACCAGATGGCCACGTCCCGGTAGGCCTGCTGCCGGACGGTACGCCGTGACAGGAATACATCGTGAAGGGCACCTGGATAGCGGAAAACCGCCGTCCGGCGCCCGAGGCCCAGCGCCCGGCGGGCAGTCTGCTCGACGTCGATCACGGCGTCGACGCGCATGAGCTCCGCGGTCCACTCGGCCTGGATCCGAGTCCGGCCGGAAAGCAGCACGAGCACCGGAGCGTCGATATTGAGTTTGCGTTCGACGGCGGCGTGCCCGGCCAGGACTGCCTTTGTCCACCCTGCACGGATCGGGAAGGAAGCCCGGGGCCTCCATTCCGGATCCAGGGTCCATTCGCCGTGGGCCAGATTGCTGACGCTTTCCCAGTAGGCCGGCATCTCAGGGAAACGGAAGGGCCGTTTGGGATCGGTACGCGCAAACGGTTCCACCAGACGCATCGCCATGCTGCGGATCAGGCTGCTGCCCTGGAGTTCCAGCCACGGCGAATTCAACGTCAGGGTGGCAATACGGCCAGGATTCCGGTCAGCCCACAGCGCCGCGATCAGTCCGCCCAGAGAGTGGGCCAGGAGGTGGACGGTGGGTACCTCCGCGCTACCCGTCAGTTCGGCAACATCCTGCTGGATGGCACGAAGGGCGGCGTCAAGGTCTTCGTCATAGACCGAGAGATCGGTGGTGTAGCCGGGAGTCTGGCCCGGCCGCAGGCTCCGCCCGAACTTGCGCAGGTCAAGGGCATAGAAATGGAAACCCGAGGCGCCGAGGAACTCGGCCAGTTCTGTCTGCATGAAGTAGTCTGCCCAGCCGTGGAGGTACAGCACCACCCTCGGCGGCCCGTGGGTGACGGGCACGTCGCGCCGGCGCCGTCGTCGAGTGAATGCCGTCAAGGCATCCAAGAGTCCGTGCGGCGCCGTCTGCGTGGCGAGCGGGCGGACGTGCCGGACGAGGGTGGCGCAGACCGGACCCTCCTCGTCCGGTGGAAGTTCCAGCTCCAAGGCCTCGAAACCACCGCCCAGGAAGTCATGTTGCCAGACCGGCACCCCCAGTTCAGTGGTCATGGCGTTTCCCCCGCTTGTCCAAGGTCGTAGCCTGCCGGAGGTTCCGTCCGCGGCTCGTTGGTGATGTACCCGTGAATCCAACGCGCTAGCCTGTCGTAGGCATCGGCGCGCACCGGGCCGGCCGACAGGAAGACATCATGGAGGCCGCCGTCCACCCGTTCCAGGGTGACGGTCCGGCCAAGGGTCATGGCTCGGACGGCCATGGTGTTGACGTCCAGCACGGCGTCCGAATGCCGCATGGACTCCTGCCAGACCATGCCGTTGGCGCTCGCTCCGGAAATCAAGACCAGGATCGGGATGTCTATTCTCAGCCCCCGGGCTACCCTCGTGTGGCCGCTGAGGACCGCGCTGAGCCAACCGGCGCGCATGGGGAAAGCCAAAGGCGGGCGGTATTTATCGTCGAGGAGCCACTCGCCTTCGGCCGAGCTGCTGATGCTGCGGTAATAGAAGCCGCGTTCGGGCAAGCGCAGGATGGTCGTGGGCCGGAAGCGTGCCAGCGGCTTCACCATGGTCTGGGCGGCGCGGCGGACCACGGAACTTCCGTGCATTTCAAGCCACGGGCTATTGAGGACGAGGTACTGGACGGAGCCGGGGTGGCTGCTGACCCACAAAGCGGCCACGAGGCCTCCGGTGGAATGCCCCATCAGGGTCAACGAGCCGGGCTCCTGCCCATGCCCATCCGAAGAGCGGATCATATCGATGGCTTTGCTGATTTCGGCGTCGTAATCGTTCAGGTGCTCAACGTAACCGCCAGGCCTGTCCGCTTGCAGGCTGCGGCCATGGTTGTGCATGTCCAACGCGTAGAAATGGAAGCCTTGTCCCGTCCAGAACTCCGCCAAGGCGACGTTGAAAAAGTAGTCGCTCCATCCGTGCAGGAACAGGACCGAACGGTTGGCGGACGGGGGAAAGCCACCCGGGCTGTCCGCGCCCTGGCGCGGGACATGCCGGACCAGCGTTGCGCGCCGGACGACGCCATCAGGTCCGGCCGCCTCGAAGGCGCAACTCTCGAAGTCCGCACCGAGGATATCGGTCTGCCACTCCATGGGAACAGCTTAGACACTCGCCGCGGCATCGCGCCCGGCTGCACGTCCGGAGAACAGGCAGCCGCCAAGGAACGTCCCTTCCAATGCCCGGGAGCCATGGATTCCTCCTCCGCCGAAACCGGCGGCCTCACCCGCCGCATACAGGCCGGGGACAGGAACTCCGGAATCGTCAAGCACGCGCGAACGGAGGTCCGTTTGCAGTCCGCCGAGGCTCTTACGGGTCAGGACGGAGAGCCGGACAGCCAGGAGCGGGCCGTGCTCCGGGTCGGTGAGCCGGTGCGGAGGCGCCACTCGCATGATCTTGTCGGTGGCGAAACGCCGCGCCGCGCGGATCGCGGCGAGCTGCGGGTCCTTGCCCAGTCCGCTTGCCACTTGCACGTCCCGATCGTGGATGAGTGAATCGAGCTGGGCGGGATCTATCAGCGCTGAACCCGTGAGCGCGTTCATTTTCGCGGCGAGCTCGGTGGCCGTCGCGGCGTGCAGGAAGTCCACGCCACGGTCCAGGAAGAGGCGCAATGGTGAATCGCTGCCTGGGTTGAGCCTGGAAACAAGGAGCCTGATGTCCTTGTCAGTCAGGTCCGGGTTCTGTTCGGAGCCTGACAGGGCGAACTCCTTCAGCGCGATGGTGCGGTTGCACACGAACCATGAATGTCCGTGTCCGCCCGCAAGGATGTGCCGGAGGGCGCCCAGTGAATCGAAGCCTGGAAATAGCGGGGCGGGCAACTGCCGGCCCGTCGCGTCAATCCACAGCGCCGACGGACCGGGGAGTATGCGGATACCGTGCGAAGGCCACACTGGGGAGTGGTTGTGGATACCTTCGGGGTAGTGCCACATGCGGTCGCCATTGATGAGCCTGCCGCCTGCGGCTGCGGCGGCGGCCAGAAACGCGCCGTCAACGGAGGCGGGTACACCGCTCAGCATATGTTCCGGCGCACCGCCGTCGGGCCATTGCCTCCGCACTAAAGTGTGGTTCCCGCCGATGCCGCCGGTCGTCACGATGATGGCTCCGGCGGTCGCCTCAAAGCGCCCGACGACGGTCCGGGACGATGCTTCGCCGCGTCCGGCGCCGGACGCCCCAAGGATCTCGCCGCCGACCCCGGTGACGCCGCCCGCCGTCGTCGTCATTTCCGTGGCGCGATGCCGGAAGTGGAGGGATATCCTTCCCCGGGCCACGCCTTCGTTCACTTTTGCCAGGAAAGGCTGTACGACGCCGGGTCCCGTGCCCCAGGTGACGTGGAACCGCGGGACCGTGTTGCCGTGGCCTTGGGGACCGTAGCCGCCGCGCTCAGCCCACTGCACCAACGGAAAGAGCCGCACGCCGAGCGATCTCAGCCAGCGGCGTTTCTCGCCGGCGGCAAAATCCACGTAGGCCTCCGCCCACAACCTGGCCCACGAGTCCTCCGGCCGGTCAAAGGCCGCGGACGCCAGCCAGTCGCCCAAGGCGAGTTCGGCACTGTCCTTGACGCCCAGCCTCCGCTGCTCGGGAGAGTTGACCAGGAACAAGCCACCGAAGGACCAGTGAGCCTGGCCGCCCACGGAAGCGGGCGGTTCCTGGTCCAGGACAGCAACCCGTTTGCCGGCGGCGAAGGCTTGGGCCGCGGTGACCAGTCCGGACAATCCTGCGCCAATAACGATGACATCGGCTTGGATGATTGCCTGGGAGTGAACTCCATCACGTGGATTGCTCGGCATTCGTACATGCTACCGCCCGGTAACTGCCCTGGTTTGGTGCGCGACCCGTAAACCGGAAAACTAGGAGCATGCGCGTTTACCCCACATTCTTCAAGCTGGCCTTCTCCTGGATGGATGCCGAAAAAGCCCACAAGATCGGCTTCCAGGCGATCCGCTTCGCACACCGCTCAGGCGCAGGACGCGTTTTGGCCAAAATGACGGCCCCGCACCCCTCATTGCGCACGGAGGCTTTCGGGCTGACGTTCCCGTCGCCCTTTGGCCTTGCGGCCGGCTTCGACAAAGAAGGCCACGGAATCGAGGCCCTCGCTGAACTGGGGTTCGGCCACGTCGAAGTGGGAACAATCACCGGCCAGGCGCAGCCCGGCAATGAGAAGCCACGGCTTTTCCGTTTGATCGAGGACAAGGCCGTCATCAACCGCATGGGCTTCAACAACGACGGCGCGGCGGCCGTGGCCCCGCGGCTCAAGGCCGCTCGGGCGGCATTGCAGCGGACGCATTCAGGGGTTCGGCCCGTGATCGGAGTCAATATCGGCAAGACCAAGGTTGTCGAGCTCGACGACGCAGTCGAGGACTATCTGGTCAGTGCCCGCAGCCTGGCACCCGCCGCCGACTACCTCGTAGTCAATGTCAGCTCGCCCAACACTCCGGGCCTGCGCCTGCTCCAGAACGTCGAATCGCTTCGCCCGCTCCTTCGCGCCGTCGGCGATGCCGCAGACGAATCCGCCGGCCGCCATGTGCCGCTGCTCGTCAAGATCGCACCGGACCTGAGTGACGAAGACATTGACGACGTCGCCCGCCTCGCCTTGGACCTCAAGCTCGACGGGATCATTGCCACAAACACCACCATCGGCCGGGAAGGCCTGGTAACCGACCCGGGCAAAGTGGATGCGTGCGGTGCCGGCGGACTCTCCGGCGCACCGCTCAAGGCGCGTTCGCTTGAGGTTCTGCGCCGACTGAAGGCCGCGGTGGGGGAGGGCCTTGTGCTCATCGCGGTCGGCGGAGTGCAGTCCGCGGCCGACGTCCAGGAGCGGCTTGACGCCGGAGCAACCCTCGTGCAGGGTTACACGGCATTCCTTTACGAAGGTCCATTCTGGGCCGCCGGCATCAACAGGGCCTTGGCCAAACGGCGCAGTTAAGCGTCGCCGCCAGGCAGGGAACCGATAACCAGACACCTGGACCATTCCTGAACAGCCACGTGCGGTCAAGCAGAAGGACCCTGGAACAGCTGTTCCAGGGTCCTTCTGCTTCGTCGGACGCTTGTCCTCGGGGATCGGGGGCCTTAAGCGGGGTACTGGCCTCGCTGTACCTGCGGCTTCGGCAGGCGCAAGCGACGGAATTGCAGGGAACGCATGCTGCCGTACCAGACGGTGCCCCGCTCGACGTCGCCGAACTTCTGCGTCAAGCCCTTGCGCAACTTGCGGGAAAGGATGAACACATCCGCGAACACCGCGAGGAACATGACCCAGAAGCCGATCAGGATATAGCTCAGGGCGTCGCTTCCTGAAGGAATGATGAAGGAGATGACCACGAAAAGCAGGGCACCGAACATCAGGTACTCACCCAGGCTGAAACGGGCGTCGACATAGTCGCGCGCAAAACGCTTCTGGGGTCCCTTGTCCCGCAGCGGCAGGTACTTTTCGTCCCCGGTGTCCAGGGCCTGGCGCATTTTCTGGCGCTGATCCTGCACGGCAATGCGCTCGGCTTCCTTCGAAGCCTTGCGGTCCGTCGGGACGAGGGGGCGCTTACGGGCCGCTTCCTGTTCCTTGCGCTTGGGCGTGGGAGCGCCCTTGCCAACGCCTTTCACGGCAGCGTCGGCGGCAAGCTGGTCTACTTGGTCTTGAGCGCTCGGCTCATCCTTTTTACGTCCAAACACCACTACAGAATACCCCGCAGGAACCGCGCCAAAGTCGCCGTGACGTGCCGCCGCCCGAATGGGCCCGCCACGCCGCCCGGTCCGGTTCCCCGGCACCACTCGCGGAGGTAGTCTTTTCGCCATGACTTCAATGAATGCGGAGATCCCGCAGACCTTTTCCAGCGGCTCCGGCACAATCAATGTTGATGCGCTCAAGTCCTCGATCGATGCTTCCTTCGACGAGACCATGACCCGTTTGAAAGCCCTGGTCGCTATCCCTGGGATCGCCTGGCCCAGCTTTGACCCGGCGGAGCTGGAGCGGAGTGCCGAGGCTGTTGCTGCGTTGGTCCGCGAGTCGGGCTTCCAGGACGTCCAGATCCTGCGCTGCGACAAGGCCGACGGGAATCCCGGTGGACCTGCCATAGTTGCGCGCCGCGTCGCCGCGCCGAGCAAAGCAACGATCCTGCTTTACGCGCACCACGACGTGCAGCCGCCGGGCGATGTGACCTTGTGGGACAGCGAGCCCTTCGTCGCAGAGGAACGCGATGGCCGCCTTTATGGCCGTGGCGCAGCCGACGACAAAGCGGGAATCATGGCCCACCTGGCGTCTTACGCCGCCGTAACCCAGGTGCTGGGAGACGATTTCGGCCTTGGGGTCACCTTGTTCTTCGAGGGCGAAGAAGAAGCGGGCTCGCCGACGTTCCGCACTTTCCTCGAAACCCACCGCGAGCTCCTCGAGGCGAACGTCATTGTTGTGGCGGATTCAAGCAACTGGAAAGTCGGTGTTCCCGCGCTGACAACGAGTCTCCGCGGCTTGGTGGACGGCACCTTCGAAGTGCGGGTGCTGGATCACGCCGTGCACTCCGGCATGTTCGGTGGTCCGGTACTGGATGCGCCGACCCTTCTGTCCCGACTCATCGCGACCCTGCACGACGACGAGGGCAACGTGGCCATCGAGGGCCTGGTTGCCAAGGATGACGTCGTTGAGGACGTGGACGAGGAACAGTACCGCGCTGACGCCTCAGTGCTCGACGGCGTACGGCTCGCAGGCAACGGGAGCATCGCTTCGAGGCTCTGGACCAAGCCCGCGTTGTCCATCATCGGCATCGACGCACCCGCCGTCGACGTCGCATCCAACACGCTGCTCCCCGCCGCGCGGGCAAAGTTCAGCCTGCGCCTGGCTCCTGGGCAGGATCCCGATGCCGCCATGGACGCAGTCGGCAGGCACCTGGAGGCGAACGCGCCCTTCGGTGCGAAGGTGACGTTTGTGCCGGGGGAGCGGGGCAACGCCTTCTCCACCGATACAACGTCAGCTGCAGCCCGGATCGCTATGTGGGCACTCGGTGAAGCATGGGGCGTGCCCGCCGTTGAAATGGGGATCGGTGGATCCATACCGTTCATCGCGGATCTGACGGAAACCTATCCGGATGTCCAGATCCTGGTGACTGGTGTCGAGGACCCCGACTCACGGGCCCACAGCGCCAACGAATCGCTCCACATCGGCGATTTCCGCAACGCTGTGCTCGCTGAGGCGCTGATGCTCGCCCGGTTGAACACGGAAGGCCTCTGAGCCCGCGCCTGCATCGACCGGGAACAACGTAAGGGTCCGGCCGGTTACGTTAGGAGTTATAGCTATGCGTCGGCTCGACGTAGCATGTAGCTATAGCCCGCACGTATTTGGGTAAGGGCAGGCCGCGCGAAGGCGCAGCCGCCAAGAGCTTCATAAGAAGGTAGGCCAATGAGCACTGCAACCAACGAAAACAGCACCGGAGCGCAGCTCGCGGGCGGCGAGCTTCCTGAGCACGAGGTCAAGTTGACCGATGTCGCCGCAGGTAAAGTCCGGAGCCTTCTCGAACAAGAAGGCCGCACGGACTTGCGGCTCCGCGTCGCTGTTCAGCCGGGCGGCTGCTCGGGCCTGATCTACCAGCTCTACTTCGACGAGCGCCTGCTCGACGGCGATGCCGTCCGCGATTACGACGGCGTCGAAGTGGTTGTCGACAAGATGAGCGTGCCTTACTTGAGCGGTGCCAGCATCGACTTCGAGGACACGATCTCGAAGCAGGGCTTCACCATCGACAACCCCAACGCCGGCGGGTCTTGCGCCTGCGGCGATTCGTTCCACTAACCCGGGCATTCGCAGGCTGTTGGCCCAGTTCAGGAACGGGTTGAACCCGGTCCGACGCACTGGGCCAGCATGTCGGCGAAAACCGCTCGGTAGCGGTAAGCTCTACATCGGGTAGTAAAACTTTAGTGTGCCCGGTGGGCTTCCGGCCGGCCGGGCTGCAGCAACAAGAGGAAGGGCCGTCTGTGAGTTCGCAGAACCGAACCGGCAGCCGACGCATAAAGATCACCTCGATCACTGGCTTGGCACTAGCCGGCGCGTTGGTTTTGACCGGATGTTCACCAGAGGTAGAAAAAGGCTGGTTGCCCACGGAACGTGGAACCACCAGCAACACCGATCGGATCATGGACCTCTGGGTCAACTCATGGATCGCCGCCCTCGCCGTCGGCATTATTACTTGGGGCCTGCTGGTCTGGTGCATCATCGCCTACCGCCGCCGCAAGGGCACCACGGGTTTCCCGAAGCAGCTTAGCTACAACCTCCCTCTGGAGGTCTTTTATTTGACCATTCCGCTGTTCATGGTGCTGGTGTTCTTCTACTTCACCGACCAGGACCAGCGTGCAATCGATGACCGCTCCCAGGCGGCCGACGTCACGATTGACGTGCGCGGCAAGCAGTGGGCTTGGGACTTCAACTACGTGAAGGGCCCGGTCATCACCGAAGACCTTCACGAGGCCGGCGTCCAGGCGCACCTCACGGGCAACAACGTGGACAAGGACAAGCTCCCCACCTTGTACCTGCCGGTCAACAAGTCTGTTGACCTTGAATTGAACTCCCGCGACGTCATTCACTCTTTCTGGGTACCCGCCTTCCTTCAGAAGCGCGACATGATCCCGGGCAAGACCAACTACATCAGGTTGACCCCCACCAAGGAGGGCACCTATGACGGCAAGTGCGCCGAACTTTGCGGTGAATACCACTCAGAGATGCTGTTCCGCGTGAAGGTCGTTTCCGAGGCTGAGTTCCAGGCTCACATGGACCAGCTTCGCCAGAGCGGCAACACCGGTCTTCTCGATTCGAAGTACGACCGCAACCCGAACCTGAACGCAAAGAATTAAGGGAAGCGACGTGGCTACTTACACTCAATCCGCCGGAGTCCTTGACGCTCCGGTAGTACCGAAGTCCAAGGGACGCATCGTCGTCAACTGGATCACCTCCACTGACCACAAGACCATCGGGTACATGTACCTGATCGCGTCCTTTGTGTTCTTCTGCCTGGGTGGCGTCATGGCGCTGCTGATCCGTGCCGAGCTCTTCGAGCCCGGCATGCAGATCCTGCAGACCAAGGAACAGTACAACCAGCTCTTCACGATGCACGGCACCGTGATGCTGCTGATGTTTGCGACGCCGCTGTTCGCAGGCTTCGCAAACGTCATCATGCCGCTTCAGATCGGCGCCCCCGATGTCGCCTTCCCGCGACTGAACGCGCTGGCTTTCTGGTTCTTCCTCTTCGGCTCCACCATCGCGGTGTCCGGCTTCATCACCCCGCAAGGTGCCGCCTCGTTCGGCTGGTTCGCCTACGCGCCTTTGTCGGACACGACGTTCACCCCGGGCGTGGGCGGAGACCTTTGGGTCTTCGGCCTGGCATTGTCCGGTTTCGGAACCATCCTGGGTGCCGTGAACTTCATTACCACCATCATCTGCATGCGCGCTCCCGGCATGACGATGTGGCGCATGCCGATCTTCACCTGGAACACCCTTGTGACGGCAATCCTGGTTCTCATGGCCTTCCCGCCGCTCGCCGCCGCGCTCTTCGCGCTCGGTGCCGACCGCCGCTTCGGCGCCCACATCTTCGACCCGGAGAACGGCGGAGCTGTCTTGTGGCAGCACCTGTTCTGGTTCTTCGGCCACCCGGAGGTTTACATCATTGCGCTGCCGTTCTTCGGCATCGTGTCCGAGATCTTCCCGGTATTCAGCCGCAAACCGATCTTCGGTTACAAGGGCCTGGTCTACGCGACCATCGCCATTGCCGCCCTGTCGGTTACCGTTTGGGCCCACCACATGTACGTCACCGGATCGGTGCTGCTGCCGTTCTTCTCCTTCATGACGATGCTGATCGCGGTACCCACCGGCGTGAAGTTCTTCAACTGGATCGGAACACTGTGGCAAGGCTCGATCACCTTCGAGACCCCCATGCTCTGGAGCATCGGCTTCCTGGTCACCTTCCTCTTCGGTGGCCTGACCGGCATCATCCTGGCCTCCCCGCCGCTTGACTTCCACGTCTCGGACTCCTACTTCGTCGTAGCGCACTTCCACTACGTCGTCTTCGGAACCGTCGTGTTCGCCATGTTCGCAGGCTTCTACTTCTGGTGGCCCAAGTGGACCGGCAAGATGCTCAACGAACGCCTCGGCAAGATCCACTTCTGGCTCCTCTTCCTGGGCTTCCACGGCACGTTCCTGATCCAGCACTGGCTCGGCGTCGAGGGCATGCCCCGCCGCTACGCGGACTACATGCCGCAGGACGGCTTCACCTGGATGAACCAGTTCTCCACCATTTCGTCCTTCGTGCTTGGCGCCTCGCTCCTGCCGTTCTTCTGGAACGTCTACATCACGTGGCGCAGCAACAAGAAGGTAGAAGTGGACGATCCCTGGGGCTTCGGCGCTTCGCTCGAGTGGGCCACATCCTGCCCGCCGCCGCGGCACAACTTCACCTCGTTGCCCCGTATTCGTTCCGAACGTCCTGCTTTGGACCTCCACCACCCGGAACTCGCCCAGCACCACACTGCACAGAGCCCCGAGCCGGCAGCAAAGGTACTCGGCAACGCTGATCAGAAGGACGCCAAGTGAAAATCGAATCATGGATCTTCGGAGCCGGGACCTTCTTCTTCGTCCCCGTCGCGGTGGCCTACGGCTTCCTGACCCACTGGTCCGAGTGGGTCGGAACCCTCGGCATTCTCCTGGTCGGTGGCTTGGCAGGCATGATCGGCGGCTACCTCGGTTTCACAGGCAAGCGAGTGGGCATGCGCCCGGAAGACCGTCCGGACGCTGAGATCCACGAGGGCGCCGGCGAGCAGGGACACTTCAGCCCCTGGAGCTGGTGGCCGTTGGTCCTCGGCCTGGCCTGTGCCGGTGGCTTCCTTGGCCTCGCCGTAGGTTTCTGGATCACGTTTGTCGCCGCTGGCCTGGCCCTCGTGGCCTTGGTCGGTTGGGTCTTCGAATACAGCCGTGGAGACCACGCGCACTAGAAGTACTTGAACAACGACGGCGGGCCCCACCACTTGGTGGGGCCCGCCGTCGTTGTATCTGGATGTTGCATGACGGTGCGTCGTAGGCGCACTGGCCCGCTCACTGCCCTTCTACGGCCTCCAGGACGGCCGAAAGAGCGGCCAAGGCATCGTTGACCTCATTGAGCGTGCGGCCGGCTTGCAGCGCTTCTCGGGAGACGGACAGAACCACTTCGCACCCATGGCCAAAATCCTCGGTCATGACCTCGAGCAAAGACCGGGCATCCACCGCTTGCTGCCCGGGCTTACGGATCGTCACCGGAAGGCCCGTGGCCGTCACAGCCCGCACGAACACGGCGGCAGCCCGTGCATGGAGGCCGATCTCTGCGGCGACGATGGCTTTGTGCTCGGGCAAACCGGCTCCTTTGACTCGGACGGCCAGATGCCGACTGCGATTTTGATCCCTACAAGCGTAGCGCCGCCACACGGCGCCAGCGTTTACAGTGCCGAGCTGGTCTAGACCTGCCGGTGGATTGGCCTACGCTTATTTCATGATAGATTTCGTGGCCGGGGGCCGCTGTGCCCGCTGAGGCATCCCGCATCGCGGGGGAGATCGACCGCAAGAGCGGCACTCCCATCTACGTTCAGTTGCGCGAGATCCTGCGCAGCTATATCTCCGCGTCGTGCAAACCCGGTGCGGCGTTGCCTTCGGAGCGGGACCTTTCCGAAAGATTCGGACTTGCCAGGATGACGGTGCGGCAGGCCATCGACGCCCTGGTCGGCGAAGAAGTCATTGAACGCGTGGTTGGGTTGGGAACCTTCGTCCGCAAACCGAAGCTGGACCTCCAGGTGAAGCTCACGTCCTACAGCGAGGAAATGCAACGGCGCGGCATGGTTCCGGCAGCGAAGGTGCTGAGCTTTGAACAGATCGCAGCCAGCGCCTTCCTGGCGAGGGAACTCCAGCTGGAGGAAGGCACGCCGTTGGTCCGCTTCCGCCGACTCCTCCTCGCGGACAACGAACCCATGAGCGTGGATGAGAACTTCATCCCGGCCCATCGCGTGCCAGGCCTCCTGGACGATGCGCCCCCCACTTCGCTATACAACGTGCTGAGTGAGAAATACGGGTTGGTGATGGAGTGGGGAGAGGACATGATCGAAGCGACGGCAGCTTCCCCATCAACGGCGCGGCTGTTGAACGTAGACGTCGGTACTCCGTTGCTCAAGATTCAGCGCCACGCATTCGTTGCCCGTGCCATGGTGGACTACTCCGTGTCCTACTACCGTGCCGACCGGTACAAGTTGTGGGTCCCGTTGCAGCGGCCGGGCGTCCGGTCCACCCGAAGCCAATCCACGGGGTACCGTACCCACTAGCTCAAAGCCCGGGAACCGGCCGCTTGAGCCCGCAAACGAAAGAAGGCCCCGTCCACATGGACGGGGCCTTCTTTGTGCTATCTGCGGGAGCTAGTGGCTAAGGCTCTTGTGCTCTTCGGCGGACTCGATGGCCTCATGGTGGCCGTGTCCGTGAGCGGCTTCAAGCTCGGCCGGGGTTGCCGGGGCAACACGGTCTTCGAAGAACCACTTGGACAACGCCGCGCGGCGCTTCTCCTTCGGGGTGACCACGCCGTGCTCGTTCGGCTCGGCCGGCAACGGGGAAGGCGACTCGAAGCCCACAAGCTTGTAATGCTTGTAGTCGTCCAGCGGTGCGTGTACCTCGATGAACTCGCCATGCGGCAGGCGCACGATCCGGCCCGTTTCACGGCCGTGCAGGGCAATCTCGCGGTCCTTGCGCTGCAGCGCAAGCGCCACACGCTTCGTGACCATGAACGCAATGATCGGGCCGATGAAGAACAGCGTGCGCAGCCAGTACGTGACGTCGTTCAGGGCAACGTGGAAATGCGTTGCGATGAGGTCCGAGCCGGCAGCGGCCCACATGACGCAGTACCAGGTGAAGCCTGCGACGCCAATGGCAGTGCGGGTAGGAGCGTTACGCGGACGGTCCAGAACGTGGTGCTCGCGGTTGTCCTTGGTGATCCAGCGTTCGATCCACGGGTACATGAACAGCACCGTGAAAATGATGCCGGCAGGAACCAACGCGGGCAGCAGCACATTCAGCGTCAGCACGTGGCCGAAAATGATGTATTCGAAGTGGAAGTCGTTGACCACACCAGGCATGAGTCGCAGGGCACCATCGACGAAGCCGATGTACCAGTCAGGCTGGGTACCTGCAGACACGGGGGAGGGGTCGTACGGCCCGTAGTTCCAGATCGGGTTGATGGTGAACATCGCAGCCATGAGCGCTACCACACCGAACACGATGAAGAAGAAGCCGCCGGCCTTGGCAGCGTAAACCGGACCGAGAGGGTAACCAACGACGTTGCCGTCGTTGCGGCCCGGGCCGGGGTACTGGGTGTGCTTGTGCACAACCACCATGAACAGGTGGATGACGATCATCAGCAGGATCATGGCTGGCACGAGGAGGATGTGCAGCACGTACAGTCGGCCGATGATGGCCGTACCCGGGAACTCGCCTCCGAAGAGGAAGAACGAGATGTACGTTCCAATTACCGGGATGGACTTGATGACACCGTCGATGATTCGCAGGCCGTTACCGGAGAGCAGGTCATCGGGAAGAGAGTATCCGGTGAAGCCTTCAGCCATGGCCAGGATGAGCAGGACGCCGCCCACTACCCAGTTCATTTCACGCGGCTTTCGGAAAGCGCCCGTGAAGAACACGCGCAGCATGTGCACACCAAGCGATGCCACGAACAGCAAAGCCGCCCAGTGGTGGACCTGGCGGAAGAACAAGCCACCGCGAATGTCGAAGGAAATGTTCAGCGACGAGTTGTACGCGACGGACATTTCGACATTCGTCAGAGGGGTGTACGAACCCGAGTAATGGGTCTCTGCCATGGACGGGTCGAAGAAGAAGGTCAGGAAGGTACCCGACATCAGGAGAATGACGAAGGAATACAGCGCCACCTCACCGAACATGAAGGACCAGTGGTCGGGGAAGACCTTCCGGCCGAATTCACGCAGGATTCCGGATCCGCCGACGCGCTCGTCAACGAAGTCCGTGATCCGGCCAACCTTGGTTTTGGGTACGAAGGGGACTTCAGCTGTTGATGAGGCGCTCATGCTCGTCACGCTCCCAGTAACTCGGTCCTACAGGTTCTTTGAAATCGCTCGTGGCTACGAGGTAGCCCTCAGCGTCAACCGCGATGGGCAGCTGGGGGAGCGGACGGCTGGCGGGGCCGAAGATAACCTTGCATTCCTTGGTGAGGTCGAAGGTTGACTGGTGGCACGGGCACAGCAGGTGGTGCGTTTGCTGCTCATAAAGGGCAACGGGGCAACCAACGTGGGTGCAGATCTTGGAGTAGGCAACGATTCCGTTGTAGCTCCAGGTTTCGCGTCCCTTGGAGATCGTCAAGTCATCCGGGTTGAGGCGCATGAGCAAAACGACGGCCTTGGCCTTCGCGTTGAGCTTGCCCTCCTGGAGTTCGTTGAGGCCCTCCGGGATCACGTGGAAGGCGGAACCGATGGTCACGTCCGATGCCTTGATCGGAGTTCCGTCGGGGTCGCGGGTGAGGCGCTTGAGCTTGCCGTCCTGGGGAGCCCACATGGTGTGCGCGAGCGTGTTGTCCGGGCGGGGACCCAGGTCACCGAACACTGCCAAGGCAGGGAGGGGCGCCAGTGCCACGGCACCCAGAAGGGTGTTGCGGATCAGCGGGCGACGCTTGATGCCGGTTTCCTCGACGATGTCCTCGACGATTCGCACGGCTGCCTGCCGGTCATCCTCGGTGCGGATGGCGTGGCGCTCTTCCGAAACCTCGTGGTCCGGCATGAGGGCCTTGGCCCAGTGCACGATGCCGGTGCCGATGCCCAGCATCGCAAATGCGGTGCCAAGGCCGAGCAACAGGTTTTGGGTGCGGATTGTTGCGATCGTGGAGTCTTGCCCAAGATCAATGGCAAAGTACGACACCAGGAAGATCACCGTGCCGATGACGGAGATGCCAAACAGTATGGCCACCTGTCGCTCGGCTCGCTTAGCGGCTCTCGGGTCCGTGTCAGCCAGGCGCAAACGGTGCGGAGGAAGCCCAGGATCCTGGAACTTCTCCACAACATTCTGACCAGCCGTAGCTACGGTGCCCGAGTGGTTCGGACTGCCGTCACTATGGTTGCCCATAATTCGCCTCATCCTTCTCTCGTTGTCCCGGCCGTAACCGGGTTAATGTTCAATTCAAAACTGCTGTGGGGACAGCAGAAGTTCTTTAGTGCGCTGGCCTAGGACGTACGCGACGTCAGCCAGATGGTGAAGGCGATGATGACGCCGAGGCCTGCAACCCAGACGAAGAGACCTTCGGATACCGGACCCAATCCTCCGAGATCGTTTCCACCAGGCGAGCCGTTGGTTTCGATCTTCTTCAGGAAGGTGATGATGTCGCGCTTGCCTTCAGGAGAGATGTTGGCGTCGTTGAAGACGGGCATGTTCTGCGGACCAGTGGCCATGGCTTCATAGATGTGCTGGCCGGAGACGCCAGCCAGTGCCGGAGCGAACTTTCCACGGGTCAAAGCACCGCCGGCGGCTGCGGCGTTGTGGCACATCGCGCAGTTCACGCGGAAGAGTTCGCCACCCTTGGCGGCATCTCCCTTTTCGTCGAGCAGCGATGCGTCGGGAATTGACGGGCCAGCGCCGAGCGAAGCGACGTAGGCCGCAAGCTGCTGGGTCTGCTGGTCGTTGAACTGCCGCGGCTTTTCCTGGGCCTGGGGTCCGTTCATCTGCATGGGCATACGGCCGGTGCCAACCTGGAAGTCAACCGCAGCAGCACCCACGCCGACCAGCGAGGGGCCGTCCTTGGTTCCGCTGGCGCCCATGCCGTGGCAGGTGGCGCAGTTGGCGGCGAAAAGCTTGCCGCCCTCCTGGGCGTCGCTTGCGCTGAAGGTAGTGGTATCTGCCTTCGCCTGGTTGACCGTTGTGGCAACGGCGTAGAGCCCACCAGTGACGAGGAGTCCCATCAGCAGCAGCGCAATGGCTGCCAGTGGATGACGTCGCTTCTGCGAGAGTGCCTTCACGTGGTGGTTCCTTTATTCGATCCTGCGTCGGCTCCAAGAGCCGCTTCTTTAAAATTCATCCTCTTGTGGAACAAGAGTGGGTGCCGGGCTACTTCAGTACGTAGATGACCAGGAAGAGGCCGATCCACACAACATCCACGAAGTGCCAATAGTACGAGGTGACGATTGCCGAGGTCGCTTCGAAGTGCCCGAACTTCTTGGCGGCGTAGGCACGGCCAATAATGAACAGGAAGGCGATGAGGCCGCCGATGACGTGGAGGCCGTGGAAGCCGGTTGTGATGTAGAACGAGGAACCGTAGGCATTGGCCGAGAGCGTCACATGCTCGGACACAAGCATCGCGTATTCGGTGGTCTGCCCGGCAACGAAGAAGGAGCCCATGATGAACGTCAGGATGAACCATTCGTTCATGCCCCAGCGGGTGAACTGCAGCACACCACCTCGACGGCGCGGCTCAAGTCGCTCGGCGGCGAAGACACCCATCTGGCAAGTGAAGGAACTCGACACAAGGACGATGGTGTTTACAAGCGCAAACGGGAAGTTGAGCTTGCCGGTTTCTTCCGCCCACAAGGCGCCCGACGTGGAGCGCAGCGTGAAGTACATGGCGAAGAGACCGGCGAAGAACATCAACTCACTGGAAAGCCACACAACGGTTCCAACGGAAACCAAATTGGGGCGATTCAGCGTCGGGTGCGCCGGGGTACTGGGGGCATGGGTCGCAGATGTCACAAGGACATTATGTCTGTAAAAGTCCGGACTTCCCAATGCGAACCGCCATTTGGGGAGACTTTTTCTACAAACACGCGAATTCGCGCGGAAAAGTTCCCGGCGTCCTTAGCATTGGTCACGGAGCAGGGTGGATCGCTAGCATCAAGTGGTGACTTCACAGGCATCTGCAGAGCAGGCAAGCAACTCGTGGCCCGGACTCATCTCCGCATTGATCAACGGGCATGACCTCTCGGTCGGGAACACGGCATGGGCCATGAACACGATCATGTCCGGAGAAGCCGCCCCTTCCCAGATTGCCGGTTTCCTGGTTGCCCTGCGCGCCAAGGGGGAAACGGTGGAAGAGGTCACCGGACTGGTGGAGGCAATGCTCTCCAACGCCAAGCCCGTGAGCATTCCGGGTGAAAAGCTCGACATCGTAGGCACCGGCGGCGATCGACTCAACACGGTCAACATCTCGACCATGGCTGCCCTCGTGGCGGCCGGCGCGGGAGCGCGTGTCGTAAAGCACGGGAACCGGGCGGCATCGTCGTCGTCGGGCTCTGCCGATGTCCTGGAAGCCTTGGGCGTGAGGCTCGACTTGCCGATCGAACGCGTAGCCCGCAACGCCGAAGAGGCGGGAATCACCTTCTGTTTCGCCCAGGTGTTCCACCCGTCGTTCCGCCATACCGGTGTGGTGCGGGCGGAGCTTGGCATTCCCACGGCCTTCAACTTCCTGGGACCCATGACCAACCCGGCCCATGTCCAGGCTTCGGCCGTGGGTGTTGCCAACGCCACCATGGCTCCCTTGATCGCAGGGGTCCTTGCCCGGCGGGGGAGCCGCGGATTGGTATTCCGCGGGGAAGACGGACTAGATGAACTCACCACTACGGGTCCATCCACGGTATGGGAAATCAGGAACGGGCAAGTGAGCGAGCAGCGGTTCTCGCCCGCGGATCTGGGGATCGCTGCGGCGACCGTCGCCGATCTTCGAGGCGGCGACGCAAAGGCGAATGCCGCCGTCGTACGCGAAGTGCTTGACGGGAAGCCGGGCCCGGTCCGGGACGCGGTGTTGCTCAACGCCGCCGCAGGCCTGGTGGCCTTCGACACTGCAGCCGACGGACCGTTCCTGGACCGCATGAAGTCGGCCTGGCTGCGGGCTGCGGAATCCATCGATTCCGGAGCAGCCATCCGGGTCCTCGACACGTGGGTGGGACTCACCCAAAGGTAGGCAAGGCGCCCGGCTTCAGGCGGTTACTGCTCGAAGCCCAGTGAAAACGCCGCGTCCAGATCATGCTGCGAGTAGGCCCTGAAGGCGATATGGGTGGTGGTGTGCACCACCGCGGGAACCTTGGAGAGCTTGTCGGCGATGACGTCCGCCAACTCCTCATGCTTCGCCACGCGCGCCACGGCAATAAGGTCCCATTCGCCTGTGACGGAGTAGACCTCGCTGATTCCTTGGATGGCGGAGATCTCCTCGGCCGTCTCCGGGATGCGTGAAGCGTCGGTCTTGATCAGGACAAAAGCGGTGATCACTGGGGGCGGCCTTTCCGAAGTGCAGCAGTGGACGTAGCAAGCCTAGTCCATCGGCCGGTGCCTAGGACCGGCGGCTCCGTCGACGGGCACGCACCACGAGGGCGATCACGGCGCGGTAGCCGAGGAGCAGAATCGCCAAGCTGATCAAGGCGACAATGATGAACGCGAGCACCACGGTCTGCCCGGTAGCCGCACGCAAAAGCATGCCCCCGGCCACGGTTCCAATCCATACGCCGACGCCGGCCGGCCAGATCTGCAGGGGTGCCCGCCAGGCCCGCACGGCAAGCCATCCGATCGCGGCACCGGCAAGAAACGGCCATGCCGTGGAAAAGACCCCGGTCACCACATCGGCGCGCTGGTGTGCGTCGCGGCCGATGGCCGCGAAAACAAGAATGAGAATGGCGTCGGCCAGGCCGGCGATGAGAGCGGTGCGGGGCAGGGCGGGTTTTGCAGCAGGCATGGAAACGACACTATCCCGCACTGATGCCCGAACTCGAACCGAAAGTCCTGCGCATGCCACTAGGCCCCGGAACCGGCACCTCTTGAACCCGCACCCTTGAACCAGCACCTCTTGAATCGGGATCGAGTACCGCGGAAGATGTGGCTACGACACGTGAAGCGACGCCAACCTCCGGAGGTGCAACATGAAGTTGATCCAGGTTGCCCAGCGGGCGGTGGACCTCGACCGGGCATCGGCGTTCTACTCCCGGTTGCTGGGCAGTGCGCCGAGCGGAAGATTCGATCCGCCCGGCCTGCTCTTCTTCGATCTCGACGGCGTCAGGCTTCTCCTGGATCGCGGCGCTCCGTCGTCGCTGATCTACCTCGACGTCCCGGATCTCCGGCTCTCTGTTGAAGACCTACGCGCCTCGGGAACGAAGATCGTCCAGGAGCCACAATTGGTCTACAGCCATGTCGATGGAAGCCTCGGGCCAGTTGGAAGCGATGAGTGGATGGCCTTTATCAAGGACAGCGAGGGCAACACAGTCGGGCTGGTCGGCCGGCAGGCAAGCGGCAGCTAGGAAGCGGGGCCCCGGGAGCTGACAGCCGCCGTCGGGCAGGAAAAAGTTTGCCTGTAGATGGTCCCGGCGGGCGCTGTTAGCATGACGAAAAGGTAGCTGATCGTGCTGCCCCCAAACACCGAGGAGCCATGTAATGACCACGAACCTCAACCCCTACATCAGCTTTCGGGACAACGCCAAGGAGGCCATGGCCTTCTACCAGTCGGTCTTTGGAGGCGAGTTGACCCAAAGCACCTTCGCGGAGTTCCACGCGAGCGAAGACCCCGCCGAGAGCGACAAGATCATGCACTCGGCGCTCAAAACAGACAAGGGATTGCTGCTCATGGCCGCAGACACCCCCAATAGCGTGGACTACAGCCCGGGAAACAACATCTCGGTGTCGCTCAGCGGCGACGACGAAGCAGAACTTCGCGGCTATTGGGACGGGCTGGTCGACGGCGGGACGGTCACCGTGCCGATGGAGAAGGCGCCGTGGGGAGACATCTTCGGGATGCTGACCGATAAGTTCGGCATTGCCTGGCTGGTCAACGTGTCGGGGGAGCAGCCTCAGTAAGCCAAGAACAGAAGCGCCCTCCGCCGCGCAATGCGGCACGGAGGGCGCTTTCTGTCTTATCGGGCTATCCGACCGGGTTGGTCGTCTGGCACGTCTGGTCTTGGGCGGTCTGGGCAACCACGTCATTGGGCTTAGGGGCCGGAAGCGTCGGCTTGTTGCCTGCGGCGAAATCTTGCCCGGCGTAGAGCTGGACTCCCTGGACGCTGGCGACCTGCTGCACGCTCGTCGCCGGCAACCCGAACATTGCGGCGACGTCCGCGGCAACGTCGGCAAAGCCTGCACCGTAGTAGACCATGGTCTGCGGCCGGGAGTCGGCTTGGATCCTGGCCAGCTTCGTGAAGCCTCCGGCGGAGAGAAGCGCTCCGATCTCCTGGCTTCTGCCGGTCACGCCCGTTCCATTTGCAACGGTGATCGGTTGAAGCGCCTTGTCGTATCCGGCCTTCGACGTTTCCGTGGATGGAGCAGGGGACGCCGCGGCGCTTGGTGCGGGCTGGCTGAGGTCGGGGCTCTTGGTCAGGGCAGCAAAGAAGTTGCCCGCAGCCGGTTGGTCGAGGTCGAGCCGGTTGGGATCGGACGCGGCAGGGACATTGGGCACGGTGATGAAGTTGACCTTGGCCGGGTCAATGTTTTTCAGCCTGCCCGCAATGGTCAAGAGGGCCGGGACCGAGGCGAGACCGTTGTCGACCGTGAGGTTCTTGGTGACCGTATCGGCGATGCCCAGCATCTTTTGGGGGTTTCCGAGCGTGCCGTCAGCTTTGAGCTTCCGCACGAGGGAACCAAGGAACGATTGCTGGGCCTTGATCCGTCCGAGGTCTCCGCCGTCGGAAAATGCATGGCGGGTGCGCAGGAAGGCAAGTGCCTGGTCACCTTCCACCTGTGAGGTGCCCTTGGGCAAATGCAATCCGGAGTCAGGGTCGTTGACGGCGGTGCTCACACAGACGTCGACGCCGCCGACGGCTTTGGATAGTTCGGTCACGGCGTTGAAGTCGGCCATCATGAAGTGGTCAACTTCCAAACCCGTGAGCTTGTTGACGGTGTCAACAGCGCAGCCGATGCCTGCCTCGGCCATCGCGCTGTTGATCATCGCATTTTGCCGTTCAGGGTATTGCTTGCCGGTTTTGTTGTCAGTACAGGCCGGCACGTCGACCAACAAGTCGCGCGGGAAGCTGATCACGTTGACATGGTTGTTGTCCGCGGAAATATCCAGCAGCATCATGACGTCCGATTGGCCGTAGCCGGAGGATTGGTCCGTGGTGCCGAACTGCCCGTTCTTACCGCTCCTGGTATCGGTACCCAGAACGAGGATTTGGAGACGGTCCTTGCTGTCGTCCACCGGTCCTTCCGTCCTGACGCCACCGGCACCGAGTGCGGACGATGAGATGTTGGACTGAAGGCGCCATACCCAATACCCTCCAAACGCGATGACTGCGATCAGCAAGACGGCCACTGCGGCGCTGGTGATTTTGAACCAGCGGGGCGAACGGCGAAAGCTGAACCGCCGGCTGCGGGCAGCCAGTTTTCCCTGGCCCGGGTAGGCAACAGGGGGTGACTGACCCGGCTCCGGGCTGGGTGCATCGTGGCGAGTGACCAAAAGGGAACTACCTCTCCAGGGGAAATACGGACGGCCCTATTGTAGCCGGGGGCTCTGGGAAGCTTCCGTGAGGCCCGCGGCAGCAGGGCAGATCCCGCGCAATGATTCAATGGAACATGACTCTGAGTTCACTTGCGGCGTTCGTCGGATTGTGCGTGATTTTGGCCCTCACACCGGGGCCCGACTCGTTCCTCGTCCTGAGGTACAGCCTGTCGAACGTCAAGGCCGGCCTCTCGGCGGGCCTTGGGTCCTCGCTCGGCAGCATCTTCTGGGCAGGGCTTGTCGGCATAGGATTGGCGGCCCTTCTGGAGCAGTCGGCCGAGGCATACAGGGTAGTGAAAATCATCGGTGGCCTGTATCTGGTTTACCTAGGGATCAGCGCCTTTATCCACAGCCGGCGAGGACAGCCAGCCCACCAGGAACAGGACTCTGTCGAGGCGGGCCCCAAACTGCGTTCGACTTTCCTGGCGGGACTTGTT
The DNA here is from genome assembly GCF_036662515.1 of Arthrobacter sp. S2(2024). NCBI lineage: Bacteria > Bacillati > Actinomycetota > Actinomycetes > Micrococcales > Micrococcaceae > Arthrobacter > Arthrobacter sp. S2(2024). Next base: position 373,844 of record NZ_JAYKZI010000003.1, read on the forward strand.
TCGTGCATGCTGAACCCCAAAGTGGGCCTGTTTTTCCTCGCTGTGGTGCCCCAGTTCCTTCCTCCGGGGGAAGCGTCTCTTGGACTGACGATGTTGCTAGGAGTCATCGATTTCGTCATTTCGATGCTCTACCTCGGCGTCCTGTCCCTGGTGGCGACCAAAGCGGTTCTCTGGCTGAAGAGGCCATCTGTGACGAAAGCACTCGAACGGACGTCTGCCGCGATCCTCACGGCACTTGGCCTGGGGACTGCGGTTTCGGCAAACAGCTGAGCGGGGATGACGCGCGCCTTTGCGTCATCCCTTCTGATCATCGCGGCGTTTCTCGAGGGGCGCACCCGTTGCCGTCCAGTGCTTCCGCCGTCGGGCTCAATGCTCCGCGGCGACGGCCGGAACGCTGCGGTCACACGCCGTCAGGAGAACCATCGAGGCGCCGATTGCGACCAGGATCCACGCCAAAGTGTGGAAACCGGCGTCGGTGGCGGACGGCCCGAAGGCGATGCCGATGAGGCTGGAGGAGCCGATCGCGCCCAAGTACATTGACGTCCGCAGCAACCCGGAGGCCACCGCGATCTCCGCGGCAGTCGTTTGCAGGTACAGCGCCGCCTGATTCGCGAAACTGCTGAAACCGTTGGTCAGGCCCAGCAGCAAGGTCATTCCAATGAGCAGCCCGACGCCGGAGCTGTGGTTCACGAGCAGCATCACGCCTGCGGACAGCGTCAATGCGACGCCTGCAAGGATCAACGGCCAGCGGACCCACGCCCGGCTGGAGACGACCCGTGCCACGACAATGCTCAGCAGGCTTAACGGAATCAGAATCAGCCCCACCGCCGCGGGGTTGAGCCCCATACTTTGTTCCATCCACTGGCTGGTCCCGTACATCGAGGCATACGTGGCCAGGGCGGCCAGGATCGTACGCAGGTAGGTACGCTGCAGCGGTCCGTTCCTGCCCAGCATCCGGACGTCGATCAGTGGACTGCCCGCACGCCGCTCCCGCAACAGCAGCACCCCCGCGAGCACCACGGCCAGCACCGCAAGCCACCAGGCCGGCGTCGTGAGCGCCGAGAGGAACACCAGCAGCGAGACAATCGCACCGGCGAAGAGGGCGATCCCCGGCAGGTCCAGCATGGTGAGCAGGCTAACCAGGCCCTGTTTGCGCACCGGCGCGTCTTTCGCTACTCCAAGCAAGGTGAAGGTGAAGGCCAGCAGGGCCAACGGAATGTTGAGTGCGAAAAGGGCCCGCCAGCCGAGCGCGCCGGCCAGCACTCCGCCGAGCGGCAAGCCGACGACGGCGGTCACCTGGGCCGCGATCGAAAAGTTGCCCAAGACGCGGCCCGGTACGCCAATGCCGGACTGGTCGGCCCGCCGGCGGACCAGCGCCATCGCCGTCGGGTAGCACGCTGAGGTTCCGATGCCGATGAGTGCCCGCGAAATGAGCAGCACGCCCAGGTTGGGCGCCAGCACTCCGACGACTCCGGCCAGCAGAAGGATAGCGACGCCGGAAAGGAACACCCGCCTGGGCCCGAAGAGAACGGAGAGTTTCCCCATGGTCGGTTGGGCCACTGCGCTGCATAGATACAGGACGGAAATGAGCCCGGCGGTGGCGCCCGGACTCGACCGGAAGTCAGCCCCGATGCCCACCAGCGCGGTGGCCATCATCGAACTGTTGATCGGGTTCAGGGTGGAGCCAAGCAGCAGCGGTGCCGTGAACCTCCAGCCGAGCGGGTTTGACGGCGGGTTCCCGTGGCCTGCAGCCGGAGCGCCGGCCGCGTTCCGTGGGGGAGTCAGCCCTCGGCTGCCCGTGTCAGCTGAGGGGCTCGATGGTTGGGCGGCGTCCCGCGCGGTCACGACCGGGTGGCTTTGAGCACGCCCAGGATTTCCTGCGTCGTGCCGGTCTCGCCCAGCCGGGGAAAAATCGTGCTGACGGAGTTTTCGTGGGCGTTCATGGTCAAATCAGTCATCGCGTCGAGTGCGAGGGTGACGTTAAAGCCGGATTCGTGGGCGCTCCGCGCAGTGGATTCCACGCCAATGCTCGTGGCGACACCCGTCAGGACAACTTGCGTTACTCCGAGGTCTTCCAAGAGCGTGCCAAGACCGGTGTTGGTGAAGGCGCCCCAGGTCTTCTTCGTGACAAGGTGATCGCTCGGTTGCTGGTTCAGTTCGGGCAGGAGTTCGGCGAAATCGGCGGGGAACTCCCTTCCTGCAGTGCTGCCTTGATCTGTCCGGCCCGGAGCGCCGCCGGTGACGTTTACCAGTACCACGGGCAGTCCGTGGCTGCGAAAGGCGTCAGCCAGTGCAGCGGAGTTCCGCACGATTGGCTCAAGGGGATGAGCCTTCGGGGACGCAACGATTCCCCGCTGAAGGTCAACGATGATGAGGGCGGTCTGTGGGTCCAACGTGGTGATGGGCATGGGTATCACGGCTCCAGAAGGCGTTTGAGTAGGTGGATAGCGCCGGGCAAGAGTTCCTGCTCGTCCGGCGTGAGTTTGGACTGGATGGTGCGGTAGAGCCAATCAGCTTTGGCCGCCCGGCTGGCGCTGATGCTCCTCCGGGCTTCGGTTGTGAGGGACAAGATCCGCTGGCGGCCGTCTGCCGGATCAGGGCCGCTCTCAACGAGTCCTGCGCTGGAAAGGGCGGAAATGATGGCGCCCATGGACTGGGGACGCATTCCCTCTGCGCGGGCCAGCGCGGACAGGGTGGCCTGACCGTCACGATCCAAATGGATCAACACGGCCTTTTGCGCATTCGTCAGGTTGTCCACTTGGGTCGGGTTGTCCACTTGGGACTGCTCACGCAGCCGCCTGGTCAACTGGCCAATGAGGACACGAAGCTCCGCGGCAGCTTCGAGCATGCCCGTCGCGTCTGTATCCGGGTGGGGGTTCATAACAACGACGCTAGCAGATAGTAAGGCAAACTGAAAAGGTTGCCTTACTATCCTGGTTTTGTGGGGCCTGGACTGGTTATCTGGGCTCGGCGATCTCCACAGCTTCGCCACTCACGACAATTCCGCCTTGCGGGGGAATATCGACCATGAGGACACTCGGGCGGCCGACGTGGCTGCCTTGGTGCACAATCACTCGGGTTGGGGTCTGCACGAGCGAAAGCAACCGGAGGTATGCGCCGAAAGCCGCGGCGGCTGAACCTGTCGCCGGATCTTCAGTGATGGTTCCCACGGGGAAAAGGTTGCGCGAGTCGAACTCGCCGCCAGCAATCTCGCAGAGCGTCGTGACGGTGCCGGCCCAGCCCTGGGCATCCATCAGCGCGCGCATGGCATCCGGGTTGAACACGTAGGAGTCGAAGGTGCTCCGTTCGGCGAAGACCAGGATGGGGTGCCAGTTTCCGGCGAAAGCGACCTTCGGAGGGTAGCCCGGGTGCAGTTCGCTTTGGCCCAAGCCGAGCAATCCGAGCAGGGAATCCAGGACGCCGTCGGAGAACTCGGCAATTTGGGGTTCCACGCTCGTGAAGCTTGCCGTGACCTCAGTGCCGCGGCCCGCCGTCTCAATCACCACGGGCCCTACCTCGGTGTCGAATACAAAGGTTCCCGCACCGTCGCGTCCTGAGAGCGCGACAGCCAAAGCGATAGTCGCGTGGCCGCAAAACGGTACCTCGGCGATGGGGGAGAAGTACCGCACACGGTTTCGGCGGGCGTCCCCGTCAACGGCCATCTCGGTGACAAAGACCGTTTCCGCGTACCCGATGTCAGCCGCGATTGCCTGCATCCGTGAGTCGTCCAGGCCGCTTGCATCCAGGACCACTCCTGCCGGATTTCCTCCTTCGGGGGTATCGGTAAAGGCGGCATAGCGCAGCACATCCGGGGTCGGTTCCATCCGGATATCGTCGCACGGAAGCCGCCGCCATGACCGAATTCAGCGTTCGACGGCGCTACCGGGCAAAGGGCGTAAAGGCTTGGGAGAATGAGGGCACGTAGCGTGGATCCAGAAGGGGTCCGCGGCCGTTGTTCGACGGGGTGAAACGACATGAGGTTGACGACAACGACCAACGTCTCGGTGGACGGCGTGATGCAGGGATTGGGCGGAGCCGACGAAGATCGCAGAGGCGGCTTTGAGTGCGGGGGATGGGCCATACCTCTTCTCGACGCCGAAACAGGTGACTATCTCAGCGAGGTCTACGGCGGTGCGACCGCGTTTCTCTTCGGGCGGCGGACGTACGAGATCTTCGCCCCTTATTGGGGAGCGATGATCGAGCCCAGCGCGAACCCGATCGCGGCCGCGTTGAACAGTCGGCCCAAGTACGTGGCATCAACGAGCCTCACCGACCCGCAATGGTCGGGCACCACGGTGCTGGCGGGCGACCTCGCCGCGGCGATCGCTGAACTGAAGGCAGATCACGACGGCGACCGGCTGGTCCCGGGCAGCGGCGTCCTGGTCCGATGGCTGCTCGCCAACGACCTCGTCGACCAACTCGATTTGCTCACCTATCCCGTGATCGTCGGCCAGGGCACGCGGTTGTTCCCCGAATCCGGTCCGGACCGGGCGCTGGAGCTGCTCAGCTCACGTACGACGCCCCGGGGCATCACCATCCAGAGTTATCGACCCGCCGGGTGTCCGGAGTACGCAACATCCACGCTGGATCCGGAGGATGTGTTCTGAGGCAGCCGGTGTGTGGCAAGCGTTGCGGCGTGAATATGGACTCGAAACGATCGCGGTTTGGATCCTGGTGGGGGAGGAGCCCCATGCTGGACCAGCGGAGCCCCGCCGGGAATTCCGCCTGGTGGGCAGCGTAACGCCACAACGAGCGCCTGCTATTTGCTTTTAAAGCTGAGCGTGTCCGCTCCAGCCGTCCAGGTCAGAGTGTCCTTCACGAACGACATTTCTATGGGGCGACTGAGGAATTGCGTGACCCATTGCTCCTGAGCAGAAGACTCGCCGGCGCAGCCCATTGCTCCAGCCGCGAGTTTGCCGAGTGTGAGAGTGTTCGCTGTGATGGTCGCCGGTCCACTGATCGGATTGCACGGGGTTTTCGCCGCGAACTGAAGCACCCCGTTGACGGAATACAGTTCCACTCTCAGCCCGCCTGCCGCCACCCAAGGCAGGGTGACGCCGTCGGATGTCCCCGAAATGCTGACGTATTGCGAACATGGGGCGGACGGCAGGAACGACGTGCACGGAACCACTGGAGGCGTGGAAACGGTCGGGGAAGGCGCTGGGACGTCCGGCCTTGTTTCGCCTACCGGGCCCGATGCACAAGAAGTCATTAGCAGGACGAAAAATAGCAGGCGAAAAGTGTTTTGCCACAATCGTGAATGCTTCATCGAATCCCCCTGAAGATGGAAGCTGATCGGAGCGTATACGTGGTCGGCGGCTTTGTCACTGGGCTTCGTTCGCCGGTTTGGTTGCCACTGCGCCCCGGGGAGAAGCGGGGGTCTGGCAGGACCGATTTCGGCACCTGTGCGGCCGTCGGAAGAAGCGGATGTATTCGTAGAAACGGGCGAACGGTCTTTCGCTACTTTACATAATGTAGATTATCGGCGTTAAAACCACGAGAGTGGGAGTAGCTGTGAGAACCCGTTCCTTTGTCGATTGCCAACCGGTCCAGCCGCTCGGTGAGCTCAGCGAAACGGACAAATGGGCTCCTACTAGAACTAGTAGCCCATCGCCTCAATTTGTGGCGCAGAAGCTTTGAAAACCCGGAAACCGGTCGAGGAGCAGCTCCCCGGAAAACAGCCGATGCCCCTCAAAACGTCCACATTTCCACGCCCTGCCATTGTCAACGGCATCTTCGTCGCCAACAATGAAGCATGCCGGTCTACGTGAGGTCTCTGGAAACTGCCGTACCGCCCACAGTGCTTGTGCAACCACAGGCGCGCGACGTTTTTGCATCTCAACCCGGCCTGACACGGCTTGGATCCCGGCTGGTGCGAACCTGTTTTGATTCAGCAGCAATCGATACCCGATTCACCGCCGTCGCCGAATTGTCCCTTGATAACCACTCCGAGAATCCCTCGTTCTTCGACCCCGCCACAGGCCGTGTACTTAGCCCCAGCACCAAAGTCCGCAACGAAATCTTTGCCGTCGAAGCCACCAAATTGTTCATCGAGGCCGCCAAGGCCGCCGTCGGGAAATGTCCCGATATCGATTTACTTGACATAACCCATGTCATCACTGTTTCCTGCACGGGATTTTTCAATCCCGGCCCCGACTACAAAGTAGTCCGGGCCCTCGGACTCAGCCCGGCGGTACAGCGCTATCACCTCGGCTTCATGGGTTGCTACGCCGCGTTCCCCGCCCTCCGCGCAGCCCGGCAGTTCTGCCAGGCCGACCCCTCTGCCGTCGTCCTCGTCATCTGCGTGGAGCTTTGCTCGCTCCACGTCCGGACCTCAAACGATCCGGACACCATCATGGGCTCGGCGATCTTTGCGGACGGCGCGGCAGCCGCCGTCGTGACTTCCCGCGAACCCGAAGGGCCGGACCCGGTGATCAGGCTCGATCACTTCGAGACTGTCCTGACGCCAGTCGGCGAAGAAGCCATGGCCTGGAACATCGGAGACGAAGGATTCGAAATGGTTCTCGGCACGTACGTGCCCCACATCATCGAGGAACACATCACAGGAGCGCTCGAACCGTTGCTTGCCCGGGACCCCTCCCTGGCAGGACTCCCCTACCGGGACATTACACATTGGGCCATCCATCCCGGCGGCCGCAGCATCCTCGACAAAGTCGAATCGAAGCTTGAACTCACCGAAGAACAGATGATTCCCGCCCGCGACGTCCTTCGCGACTACGGCAACATGAGCAGCGCCACTGTGCTCTTCGTCTTGAAACAGATCCTGGGACAAACTCCGGCAGAGCGGGAGGAACGCATCTGTTCCATGGCATTCGGCCCCGGCCTCACGGTGGAGACGGGACTGTTCACCAGGGTTTCCCCGACTCTGTGATGCCGGGTCTCTGATGCTCGCCCACCCCCGCGCTGGCGGCTTTCTCGGCGAACGGGATGTGACCGCGGTGGAAGACATGGACCGTCCCGATTGCGAGCTTGACCGGCTCAACCGGAGTTACGCGCGGTTTCCGATCGTCAACGCCGTAGTTTCCGGCTGGCGGGCCACCTACAGCTCACGGATCAAGCCTTTGCTCACGACGGCGGTGCCCACCACGGTCCTTGACATCGGCTGCGGCGGTGGAGACGTCGCCCGTAACCTCGCTCGTCGTGCCGCGGCGGACGGCTATCAGCTGGAAATCACCGGAATCGACCCGGACGAGCGCGCCTTCCAGTTCGCCAACTCCGCTCCGCCGGTGGAGGGCGTGAGCTACCGGAAGGCCCTCAGCTCGGAGCTCGTGTCAGAAGGTCGCACATTCGACGTCGTTATTTCCAACCATGTCCTGCACCACCTGACCACCCCGGAACTCGCCTCGTTCCTTCACGATTCCGAGCAGCTTTGCCGCCGGATTGCCCTCCACAACGACCTCAAACGCAGCCGCATGGCCTACGCACTTTTCTGGGCAGGATCCTGGCCCCTCGGCATCGGTTCCTACATCCACGGCGACGGCCTCACGTCCATCAGGCGCAGCTACACGGCAACGGAACTCCAGGCCGCCACTCCCCCGGCCTGGACGGTTGAACCGAGCGGCTTGTGGCACAACCTGCTGGTCTACCGGCCCGGCGAGGTCCATGATGTTTGACGTCGTGGTGGTTGGAGCCGGACCTGTCGGGCTATATATGGCAGCCCTGCTGCTGCAAAACGGGCACCGCGTCGCGGTTCTCGAAAGGCGCGCGACGTCGGGCCGCCAGACGCGCGCCATAGGAATCCATCCTCCCGCCCTGGCGGCCTTGGACGCAGTAGGTGCCGCACATCCCTTGGTCTCTTCCGGGGTCCGCATCACCCACGGTGCGGCTTACAGCGGTGGCAGGAAAGTTGCCGACATGGACTTCGCCCGCCCCTCCGCCGAGTACCCCTTCATCCTTTCCGTTCCGCAATACCTCACCACCCACGCCCTCGAGTCCAGGGTGATCGACCTCGATCCGGGAGCCCTCCACCGCGGGGTGCAGGTTGAGGAAGTCGTCGACGACGGCGGACACCTGCGTCTGCGGGGACAGCAATCGGGGGCTCCGGTGGAATTTCTAGGCCGCTTCGTCGTGGCCGCCGACGGTGTCCATTCCGCCGTCCGTGAGGGACTGGGTTTGGAGCCGCGTCTCCGCACCTATCCCGACTACTACGTCATGGGCGATTTCCGGGATGAATCGACGTACGGCGACAACGCCGTCCTCTTCCTTGAGCCCGGAGGAATCGTGGAGTCCTTCCCCCTGCCCGACGGCATCCGCCGGTGGGTGGTCCGGCTTGGCGCGCCGTGCCAGGAACCCACTCCCCATGCGCTCGCCGCACTTATCAAGAAGCGGACCGGCAGCGCGGTGGATTCCGCAAGCAATACGATGATCAGCGCGTTCGGCGTCACCTCCCGGATGGTCTCCCGCATGATCCACGGACGGGTCGCCCTGATTGGAGACGCCGCCCATGAGATCAGCCCGATCGGCGGCCAAGGGATGAACCTGGGCTGGTTGGACGCCGTTGCTTTGGCGCCGATCATCAGCGAAGCATTGCGAACATCCGCGGGAGGCCCTGCCACCAAGGAACTCGCTGGATTCGAGCGGGACCGGCACCGTGCAGCGAAGAAAGCCATCTGGCAGGCCAGCCTCAACATGGCGCTGGGCCGCCCCTTGCCCCCGAAGGTCCTCAACGCAAGGAACGCGGTGATCGGCCGAGCCATCACCTTGCCGATGTTCTCGGAGCTTGTTGCCCGTAGATTCACGATGCATTGACACTAAGCTCAATCCATGGACTTTGAGACCCGCCCTCTGGCTGCCGGCCCGGACACCACGTTTACTGCCTCGGAAATCCGCAGCGCAGTCCAGGACTTGCTCGGCCTCGAAGGCCTCCCGCCCATCGTGCAGGTCGGCCATCCCGTGCTGCGCCAGCGCGCCGCGCCCTATGACGGCCAGCTCGACGACACCGAACTGGCGCAACTGGTCGAGCGGATGCGGGATGTCATGCACGCCGCTCCCGGTGTGGGCCTCGCCGCACCGCAGCTCGGCATCCCCTTGCAGCTGGCCGTGCTCGAAGACCATTTCGATGTTGACCCTGTGGCCTCGGAGATCCGCCAAAGGACACCGCTGGGCTTCTTCGCGATACTGAACCCCGGCTACGAACCCGAGGGGACTGCAACGGCGTCGTTCTACGAAGGCTGTTTGTCGATGCGCGGATTCCAGGCCGTGGTCACACGGCACCGCGATGTCCGCCTGCATTATCAGCGTCCCGACGGCAGTGCAGCCTCGGCTGGATTCTCCGGATGGCAGGCACGGATAGTCCAGCACGAGACCGACCACCTGCAAGGCGGACTCTATGTGGACCGCGCCGAGTTGCGGTCCCTGGCGAACGATGCAGAATACTCTGCACATTGGGCGTACCCCGGTGTCGACGAGGCACGCCGCGGGCTTGGTTTCCTCAATCCGTAGCTGAACCGGCCTCGCGGGGCCGGTTTGCTGCTGAAGGCAGGTGCCTTGCCCACCACGCGAGGATCTGCTCGAAACGCTGTCGCCTGTGGTGTGGCGTGCCCGAGCGCGATAGTTCGTGATCTTCACCCGGGAAGAGGAGCAACGCCGTCTCCACGCCTTGCGCCTTGAGGGCGGCAAAGTAGCGCTGGCCCTGTTCAACCGGGCATCGGAGATCGTTTTCGCTGTGGACTACCAGCGTGGGTGTCCGGACTGCGGTCACCACGGCCATGGGGCTTTGGGCCGCCATCTGTTCCAGCGAGCCGCCCGTGTATTGGCCACCGAAGAACCATCCAATATCCGATGATCCGGCAAAGCTGACGGGGTCAAGGAATCCGCGCTCCACGATGGCTGCCTTGAAGCGGTGTTCGTGGCCGATGACCCAGGCCGTCAGGTATCCGCCGTAGGACCCGCCCATGATGCCGATCGATTCCTTGTCCATCGCGGGGAAGGCTTCCACGGCACCATCCAGGAAGGTGAGTACATCCGCCATGTCCACGGTGCCCATCTTTTCCTTGATGGCCCCGCCGTGCGCCTGGCCGTACCCGGCGGAACCACGCGGGTTGCACATCAGCACGGCGTATCCCGCCTCGGCGTAAACCTGGGCTTCGTCGAAGAAGGCTCCCGTGTACTGCGCGAAAGGGCCGCCGTGGATGGTGAGCAGCACGGGGTGCGGGCCTGGCCCCTCCGGCAGGACCGCCCAGCCATGGACCGGGTAGCCGTCAGGGCCGGTGGCTGTGAACTCGTGCGGTTCAAGAATGGTTGCTTCGCCTCGGAGCGCCCTGGCGAAATCGGTGAGCACCCGGAATTCACCGTTCTCCAGAACGCCGAGCTCACCGTTGCTGAACGCGTCACCGAAAGAGACAGACACGATGTCTCGCACCGCGGAAGCGCCGATCACCACCCGGGGCCCCTCGACGAGTACCTCGGCCCCGCCGTCGGCCGTCCAGCGGATCAGTTGCACGTTCCCACGAGTCGTGTTGGGCGCCAGCACCCCATCCGCTCCGACGGTTTCGAGGGGGCCGCCAACGTCCTGGTTTTCGACATCGCTCAGCATCGTCGCCTTGCCACCCCGGACCGGCATGACATATAGCGCTGTGTTCCTCGCGACGAAATCCAGGCCGTCATCGCCGAGGTCCTGTGCCGTAAAGAACAGCCATTCGCCGTCCACGGACTCGCAGACTTCCAGGACAGACTGCGGTGCAGCGTCCGGACGCAGCGCGGTGATGTCCCCTCCCGCGGCGGGGACACGATAGATACCCGAGGCGAGATCGGCGTCGTGGCCTTCGTGAAGCGAGGCGACGTAGTAAACGCTCTCGCCGTTGCGGCTGAACGACGGCGAGGTGTGGTCGACGTCGCCGGAGGTCAACTGCATGGCCCGCGGCACCAGGCTCGCGGCCTCTGGCCCGAGGGCTTTAGCGGCCCTCCCGGCGGGGGCCACCGGCGGTTCCGCTCCGGGCTCGGGAACGTCGACGACGAACAGTTGCGCGGGCTTGTCGGCGGTGTAACCCAGTCCATTGAGCCTGTATTGGTTGTCGGTGATCAATCGGGGGTCTTCGCTGCCCGGCCCGACGCCGTCAACCGTTCCGTAACGGCCTTCCTCGGGAACCCGCGAAGAGAAAACAATCCTGTGAGAATCGGGTGCCCAGGAAAAGTCCGAGACACCCAGTTTCTGCTCAGTGATCGCTTGCGGTTCCCCGCCGTCGGCCTCCACCACGTGCAGTTGCGGCTTGCCGTCCGGCGTCGCCCTGAGGAATGCCAATACCGTACCGTCGGGCGAGAATGCCGGTGCGGTGTCCCGGAACCCACGGGTTATCCGACGGGGCGGGATCGCAGGGTCAAAAGGAACGCTCCAAAGCTGCCCGACGTACGCATCAGCATCGAAATCGGGCCGCGTTACGGACACAACGGCGCGGGTCCCATCGGGATGGGCGGCGGGAGCAGAGACGGAATTCAGCAGCGGGAGTTGTTCGGCTTTCACGCTGGTGAGCCTAGCGGCCGCCACGGCGTGACGATATCTGCCACTCCGGCCGCCGTAGGATTGTCCCTATGCTTTCCGACGCCGTCCCTTCCCTGCGCTGCCCGGTCTGCAGGGGTCCTTTTGGACTAAGCGGGGCGGCGCCGCTTTCCCTGGTTTGCGTCGCCGGCCACAGTTTCGACGCCGCCAAACAGGGCTATTTCAACCTGCTCACGGGAAAGGGCACCGTCTTCGAGGCGGACACGGCAGAGATGGTCGCGGCCCGCGACGATTTCCTGGGCGCGGGCCACTACGCTCCGCTCGCCGAAGCCATCGCGGAGGAGGCGGCTCCGGTCCTGTCGGTGCCGGGCTCCCTGGTCCTCGATTCGGGGACAGGCACCGGCCACTACCTGCGGACAGTGCTGGAACGCACTCCTGCGGCAGCCATTGGCATCGATATCTCGAAGTTCGCCCTCCGCCGGGCCGCACGGCTGAATCCCGGCGCCGTCAATCTGGTGTGGGATATCTGGCGACCACTGCCCATCGCCGACCACTCCGTGGATGCCATCATCGTGGTCTTCGCGCCGCGGAACCCCCCGGAATTCGCCCGCGTCCTGCGTCCAGGCGGCCGGGTGATCGTGGTGACTCCGCGCAACGGACACCTTGGGGAGATTGCGGAACGCACCGGAATGCTCAACATTGAGCCGGGAAAAGAAGAACGACTTACCGAGTCCATGCAGGAGTTCTTCACTCTCGCGGACACCATTCACCTCGACGTGGACCTCAAGCTCGGTGGGCGGGACATCGCCGATGTCGCCTTCATGGGACCGGCGGGTCATCACCTGGAACGCGCCGCCCTTCTGGCGTCAACGGCCTCGGAAACGTCCGTTCAAGCCACCGCGAAGTTCACCCTCGGCGTTTTCACAGCGCCGTAGCAAGGCGCCTAACGGGAACCTTCGCGCCGGGCTAGGATGGAAAAATAGCGACTGTGATCTTGCCGACGCTGCAGTCCGGATCAGGCCGGCTGCCGCCGCAAGTCCGGAAACAGGGGGAACGATGTTTGAATGGCTTGGCAGCAACTGGTGGGCCCTCTGGCTCACGGTGTTTCTCGCTTTCGCCGTGGTGGAGATGCTGACGCTCAGCTTCTTCTTCATCATGCTCGGGGCCGGCGCGCTGGCTGCACTCGTCGCTGACCTTGCCGGAGCCGATCTGTGGTTGCAGATTGTGGTCCTCTGCATCGTGTCCCTGCTGATGATCGCGTTCGTCCGTCCTATCGCACTCAAGCATCTGCACATAGGGCCCGCCGAGCAACGCACCAACGTGGACCGCTTGATCGGCCAATCGGCGCTGGTCATGGAGCCCGTCAGCGCGACGGCGGGACTCGTCAAAATCGGTGGCGATGTGTGGAGCGCCCGCAGCGCGGCGGAAATCATCGACGCCGGCCAGACCGTGCAGGTCACCAGGATTGACGGCGCGACGGCGGTAGTCGCCCCGACAGCGGAAAACAGCCCGCACTAGCAGCGTCCCGCCATGGCTTACGCCACGACGTTCGACGACGAGCGTTCGGCGACTGGCGACCGGCATTTTGCCGCACACATACCGCATCAAAAACGTAACTGGGGAATGAAGGAGATGTATGGACAGCTTGGGAGGAACTGCAGCCGCGATCGTGCTGCTAGTTCTCGTCATATTCGTCATTATCGTTTTGGTCCGCTCGATCAGGATCATCCCGCAAGCGCGCGCCGGCGTCGTGGAACGCCTCGGTAAATACCAGCGCACGCTCAACCCCGGGCTCACCATCCTGATCCCGTTTGTCGACCGCTTGCTGCCGCTGTTGGACCTTCGAGAACAAGTGGTTTCCTTCCCGCCGCAGCCGGTGATTACCGAAGACAACCTGGTTGTATCGATCGACACCGTGGTCTATTTCCAGGTCACGGATCCGCGGGCAGCGACCTACGAGATCGCCAACTACATCCAGGCTGTTGAACAGCTGACCACCACGACGCTCCGTAACGTCGTGGGCGGCTTGAATCTTGAAGAAGCACTCACTTCGCGCGACCAGATCAACGGCCAGTTGCGCGGGGTCCTGGACGAAGCCACGGGACGCTGGGGAATCCGCGTTTCCCGCGTGGAGCTCAAGGCAATCGACCCGCCGCACTCCATTCAGGACTCAATGGAGAAGCAGATGCGGGCCGAGCGCGACCGGCGTGCTGCGATTCTGACGGCCGAAGGCACCAAGCAATCGGCGATCCTCACGGCCGAAGGCCAGCGGCAAGCGGCAATCCTCGCTGCAGAGGGTGACGCGAAGGCGGCCATCCTCCGCGCCGATGGCGAAGCGCAGGCCATTCAGAAGGTCTTCGACGCCATCCACAAAGGCAACCCGGATCAAAAGCTGCTTGCCTACCAGTACCTCCAGACCTTGCCGAAGATTGCGGAGGGCTCATCCAACAAGCTGTGGATCATCCCGAGCGAGGTCGGTGAGGCCCTCAAGGGCATCGGCGGAGCGCTCGGTGGCGCCAACGGCGGATCCGGCGTCGCTGACCTGTTCAGCGATTCCAAACAAGAACCGTCCGCGTAACTACCGACAGTTTGAACGGGGACCGGCCACAATCTCTCTGGCCGGTCCCTTTCGCTTTGTCCTGTCAGCTTCGATCCGCGTATAATGGTGTATTTGTCCGGCCGGTTCAATCCGAACGGAACATTAACGCTTGGTCAGGCGTTTCATCTAGTGATGCAACGTGTGCAGACAGTAGTCCGGGCGACGCCTCGCGGCGTCCGGCTAGCGCGGAGCATGGTTCCGCGAACAGACAGAGGGAGTAATCATGAGCGATCGCAGCCTGCGGGGCATGCGTCTTGGCGCCCAGAGCATGGAAACCGAATCCGGCGTGGAGCCGGCGCCGCGTCAGAGGGTTGAATACCGCTGCGCGGACGGAGAGCAGGTCTTCGTTACCTTCTCCTCCGAAGCCGAGATCCCTCCTGTCTGGGTTTCCAAGACCGGCAAGGAAGCGCTCCTGGTTGATGGTGAACGCCCCGTTGACACCAACGAGAAGGCCGTCCGCACCCACTGGGACATGCTGCTGGAACGTCGCAGCCTTCCCGAGCTCGAGCAGATCCTCGAAGACCGCCTGAACATCCTGCGCGAACGTCGCGGGGAACGCCGCTCGGCATAACGCCGCAATTCCCAAAGGGCGCCGTTCCTCAGCGAACAGTTGCCGAGGGAACAGTTTCACGATAAAAGTCCGGGTCCGCACTCTTCAGAGTGCGGACCCGGACTTTTCCGTTGCATTTAGTGCATCTTCGTGGCTTCCGGTGGTTGGGTGGCCCATTCGGTCTCGGTGGCCCGCATCCAGGGATATGGCAGGAGTTCGGCTAGACCGACAGTTCCAACCTCTCCCCCGGCATCAACCAGGACCGTTGCCCCGGCTCCGTAGTTCCGCAGCAGCTCCCGGCAGACGCCACAAGGATTCGTGACCTGCGGTTCTCCGTGTTCGTCCATGCTGACTGCGACGGAGGACTCGATGGAGGCTTCCTGGGCAATGCGGGCATTGGCGAGGGCGCTGGATTCGGCACACACGTTGATTCGTTTGGAACCGATGTGAAGGCCCAGATAGATCGCCCCTGACGCGCCCCGCATCGCGGCAGCGACACGATGGTTCTCGCTGTGATGAGCCGTGAGGAGCAGTTGGCGGGCCGCGGCGTAGAGCTCTACGTCGGACTGACTGAGGTCAAACGAGATCACGTTCCTAGCTTCCAATGAAGATGCCGCTCTTCCTGCGTGCCAGCAGGTAGAAGACAATGCTCAGCACGGACAGCACCGCGACGTAAACCGGGAAGATCCACGATGCATTCATGGACTGGAGCCAGACCAGGAGATAGGAAGCCGTACCACCGAAGACGGCCACACCAATCCCGTAACCAAGGGAAGTTCCGGCGCCTCGGCATGATTTGGGCATCAGGGAACTGGTGACGACGTTGTACAGGGTCATGTTCAGGACAAGGACAACCGAGCCGCCCAGGAGGACCGCGGCGAACCCGCCGATGCCCGGACGGACGTACATCAGCATCAGGAAGACCGACGGAATCGACAGTGCGCGGGTGATCAGGAACCACTTCGAAATCGACTTGCCGTCTGCGAACTTGCCGACTACCAGGCTGCCGACAACCAGCACGGCTCCAAGAATGGTGGTGAGGGCGAAGACAGCGGTGGCGTCTTCTTTGAAGCCGCTGCGGGCCGCAGTGGGCAGGCCGGTGTTCCAGGCGTAGTTGTAGGCTTGCGCTGCTCCAACCACGAAGGTTATGGCCAGCACGCTCAGCCAATGCTTGCGCACGCCGCCCCAAACAGCTTTGGAGGAGTTCTCCGCGAGCTCCTCGGGCCGCATGGTTTCCGGAAGAGTGCGCCGAAGGTAGACCACGATGAAGCCGAAGATCGCTCCCACGATGAAGGGAACACGCCAGCCCCAGTCGGCCATGACAGCCCCGCTCAGCATCAGGCTGCACAGGTAGCTGACCAGCGAAGCGAGGAGAATGCCCGAGTTGACGAAGAAGGAGATGATGCCCGCGACGAACCCTTCGCGTCCCACGGGAACCAGTTCGACGGCGTGCGCGGTGGAAAGCGGAGCTTCAACACCGGTGGAGATGCCCTGCACGATGCGGCAGACCAAGAGGATGACGCCGGCGGCGCCGCCGATCTGCTGGTACGTCGGACACAGGGCGATGATCAGCGTGGTGATTGCCATCATCATGATGGACCAGAGCATCACTTTTCGACGGCCGATTCTGTCGGCGAAAGTACCGAGCAGGACGCCGCCCAAGGGACGGAAGGCGAAGCCGACGGCGAAGACGGCCAGGGCGTTAAGCGTTGCGGCGGTGGGGTCCTGCGAGGGGAAGAACTTTGGCCCGATGAAGGCCGACAGGAGTCCGAAGACCATCCAGTCGTACCACTCAAGGGTGTTCCCGAGTCCGAGGCCCAGCAGCCCACGGCGGATTTCCGGAGAGAGCCGGGATTTCCGGGCGCTTTCCGGGCCATTCTTGACGACAGTGTCAGTCATGATTCTTTCCTTCCTCCGCACCTTCGCGGTGCGTGAGGGTACGGATCACCGTTGACATCCAGGGGGAATCGACGGTGATCGAAACTATCATTTTGGCTTGGTCCGGCAAGGCCGAACCAGCTCACCTCATGGGAAGCGAGTTAGCCCAGATAGCTACGCGTGCCTCTTCGTAGCGCTTTGAAGCAAACGGGGACACCCAGTCCCGTAAGAGGGAGCGTGGACGGCTTGCCTGGGTGCCGCAGGATCAGAAAGGGAAACACGAGGGTGGACGTGGGGCCGGGCTGGGCCTTCCGCCAGAAGGCTGAAGCGCCAACGTCTCTGATCGTGTTGCAAACTTCCCCAAGTGATGCGACTCACTTAACTATATTGAAGATATTCACCAGGTCAATGCTTTTTGGTAAATAGCCTTCGTTGCCCCGCGTGCATTGAAGAGTCTGCCGCGGCAGCGGCGTCAGTGAACTCGGAGAACGAGAAAATTTCGCCGAACCATTGATTCGCTAAAATTTTTCACTATAGTTATGTGAGTCAGCTCACCGAGAGAAAGCTGGATCATGACCAACGAGATCATCACGGCATCCTCACCTGCCGGCACGAGCGCGCTTCTGGCAACTGTCGGCAACAAGGTCCGCACGATGCGCAAGGACAAGGGGATGACCCTTTCCAAACTCTCGGAGATCACCGGTCTCAGCCCGGCGATCGTCAGCCAGATCGAACGCGGGCTGGCCAACCCATCATTCACCACCTTGGCGCAGCTGGCTCACGGCCTGGACATTCCTGTGGGGAAGTTCTTCCTCGGCCAGGAAGAAACCAGGTCGCCGGTTGTCCGCAAGTCCGAGCGGCGAAACCTCAAAGGCGTCACCAAGAAGTCCGTGGGAGAGGCAGTCTATGAACTCCTGACCCCGGACCTCAATGGCGCCTTGGAGGCCCAATGGATCGTGAGTCCGCCAGGCCACGACACCAGCGCCACCCCTTTCCGCCACAGCGGCGAGGAGTTCGGCATCATCTTGTCGGGAAAGAAAGACATCTTCCTCGACGGCGAGTGCTACACGCTTGAGGCGGGCGATTCGATCACCTTCTCCTCGGATACGCCTCACTGGTACAAAAACAGCTACGAAGAGGTATGCGTAGCTATCTGGGTCAACGCCCCTCACGTATGGTGACCAGCCGGCGCTAGCCGCCGCTCGCTCCCATACACGTACGGACCCTTGGACGTCCGTTCGCAAACATCTCAATCTTCCGTGTCCAGGTCCCCCATGACCTCTACTCGGCATGCCCTCCGCCAGGCTTGGTCCGCTGCGCACATCGCCGCGGGCTCCTCCTGAGCACCCCGTCTATACCCCGGCAACCGTTCCAACGGAATGCCCGCCGGGAAGTAAGGATCCTCCACCATGAACTCCTTTGCCACCACATCGTCACTGGAACTCAGTACGACGACGGCGGACCTCACCGCACCCGTCATCTCCCGCTCCAACGTCCTCGTGGTCGGCGGTGGGCCCGCCGGCGTGGCCGCCGCAGTTACCGCAGCACGGTCCGGCGCATCCGTCACGCTCCTGGAGCGCTACTCCTCGCTCGGTGGACTTGCCTCCGGAGGCATGGTCCTGGTGCTCGACGACATGATCAACGGCCAGGAAATCACGGTGACCGGCATCGTTTCGGAGTACGTGGAACGGCTGCAGAAGCTCGGCCTTGCTATCGTTCCGCCTGCCGATGACCGCAAGACCTCCGAGGAACTCTGGAACAAGTGGGGCCGCTACGGCACCTTCGACTTCCACTCCCACACCAACCCCAAGCCGATTTGCTACGCCGCAGCCTTCGATCCGGACGGCTGGAAGCGCGTCTCCAACGACCTTGTCCGCGAAGCCGGAGTCAACCTCCGCCTGCACTCGTGGTTCTCCCGCCCGATCGTGGACAACGGCGTGATCAAGGGCGTCATCTGCGAGACCAAGTCCGGCCCGCAGGCGTTCATGGCGGACATCGTCATCGACACGACCGGTGACATCGACGTCGCCTCCCGTGCCGGCGCCAGCCACATCAAGGACAGCTATCTCACCACCCTCGTCTTCCGCCTGGGCAACGTGGACACGGCCGCCGCAGAAGCTTTCGAGCAGGCCAACCCGAAGGAGGCCCGTGCCATCAACCGCACCATCAAGCGCCTCCTTGGCGGCGCTTGGGAACTGTGGTGGCTCAAGACGCCCATCGACGGCGTCGTCTGGTGCAACGCTCCCCACATGACCGGGTACGACGGCGTGGATCCGGCGGACATGACCGCCGCAGAGTTTGCCGCGCGCGACCGTATCACCGAGGCCGTGGAGTACGTCCGTGCCCACCTGCCCGGCTTCGAGAACTGCTACATGCTGGACGTCGCCTCCCAAATGGGCGTACGGCAGACCCGCCTGCTCGAGGGCGAATACGTCATGACCAAGGACGATGTCACCTCCCGCCGCCACTTCGCGGACACTGTGGCCCGCGGCCGCGATTACTACTACCCGTACCGCTCGCTGCTTCCCAAGGAAGTGGACCAACTCCTCGTCGCCGGCCGCCACTACTCCGCCACCCCGGAAGCGCAGAAGATGTCCCGCGAGATCCCGCCCTGCATGGCCATGGGCCAGGCAGTCGGCGTCGCCGCGGCTCTCGCGGTCGAAAACGGCACCCTCGTCCGCGACGTTTCCGCGCTGGACATCCAGCAGGGCATGCGCCGGCACGGTGCGGACCCGGGCGACATCCCGTCGTCGAACGCTACAGTCGACAGCGAAGCGGTGGTGGGGGCATGAGCACCGACACGCTTCTCGATGAGTTTGAGGAAACCACGACGGCGGCGCCCGCCGGCGCCGCCAAGTCCAACGGCATCCCGCTTCCGCTCGACGGCATCAAGATCGTGGACTTCACCCAGGTGTTCATGGGACCGTCCTGCACCCAGCTCCTGGGCGACTACGGCGCGGACATCATCAAGGTGGAACGTCCGGGCGCCGGCGACATTTCGCGCAATTCGTTCCCGGACAAGGACGGCCAGGACAACCCCATCTTCCTGTCCATCAACCGGAACAAGCGCAGCGTTTCCGTGGATACCCGCACCGACGAGGGCAAAGCCGTCCTCCGCCGGGTCATGGCTGACGCCGACGTCGTCGTCAGCAATTTCCGTTCCGGCGTGATGGAGCGGATGGGCTTCGGCTACGAGGAACTCAAGGCGGGGAACCCCGGAATCATCTGGGCCTCCGGCACGGGCTTCGGCCCGGTGGGACCCTACTCGCACAAGGGCGGCCAGGATGCGATCGCACAGGCGTACTCCGGCGTGATGTGGCGGCGCGAGTCGGACGACCAGAAGCCGGCCATCTACCCCACCACGTTGTGCGACTACATCACGGGCATGCACCTCATGCAGGGCATCCTGCTGGCACTGCGCACCCGGGAGGCGTCCGGCGTCGGGCAAAAAGTCGAGGTGACAATGTACGACTCCATGCTCCACCTGCAGATGCAAGAGGCGTGCATGCAGCTAAACCGCGGCTACGAAGTCAATTGGGGCGCCATGCCGCTGAGCGGTGTCTTCGAAACCACCGACGGCGCCGTCTGCATGGTGGGCGGCTTCACGCCTGATCCGCTCGCTCGGATTTCCGAAGCGCTGGGCCTGGACGAGGACCTCACCCAGCGGCCGGAGTTCGCCAACCTGGAGCAGCAGTTCAAGCACAAGCCGGCCTTGCAGGCGATCTTCCGGGAGCGGATGGCCACAAACACTACCGAGTACTGGACCAACCAACTGGAAAGCCAAGGCCTGCTCAACGCGCCTGTCCACACCCTGGAACAAGCACTGGCCGATGCCCAGACGGAGGCCAACGGCATGATCGTGGAAGCCGAGCACCCGGGCGTCGGCACCGTGAAGATGCTCAACGCACCCATTCGCTTGTCTGCTACCCCGCCTTCCGTCCGGCGCGTGGCGCCGCGGCTCGGTGAGCACAATGTGGAGGTCCTCCTGGAGAACGGCTTCGACGCTGAAACCATCGAGCGCCTGCAGAAGTTGGGAGTGCTCCGGTGACCGTGTCGATGGAAGAGAAGACGATCGTCGACCAGGTCACGCTGACCATCGAGAATTACGTGGCCACGGTGGTCATCGACCGCCAGCACGTGCTCAACGCCGTCGACGGGACTGCACAAGCCCGGCTCAACGAGATCTGGAGCCAGATCGAAGCCGATCCTGACGTGCGCGCCGTCGTCATCACCGGGGCCGGCACGCGGGCGTTTTGCGTCGGGGCGGACATGTCCGCCTCTGCCGTGGACAAGACCGGCCTGCAGTATTGGGCGGAGCTTGACCCCAACGGTTTCGGCGGACTGAGCCTGCGCACGAGCCTGGACATTCCGGTGATTGCCCGGGTGAACGGCTATGCGCTGGGCGGCGGCATGGAGATGGTGCTCGGCGCCGACATTGTGGTCGCCGCGGACTCGGCCCGCTTCGGCCTCACCGAACCGCGGGTCGGGCGCTTGGCGCTCGACGGCGGTATCCACCAATTGGTGCGCCGCGTCCCCTACACGCAAGCGATGGGCATGCTCCTCACGGGCCGCAAGGCCGAGGCTGCAGAGATGCAGTCGATGGGCCTCGTCAACGAGGTGGTCCCCGCCGAAGAGCTCGACGCCGCGGTGCAGCGCTGGGTGGACCAGATTCTCGCCTGTGCACCCAGCTCCGTCCGGGCCGTCAAACAAATGGTCAGCAGGACGAGCCACTTGAGCGCGGCGGAAGCCCGCGGCCTCAGGCTGCCGGCACTCATGGCCGCACTCGACAGTGAAGACTCCGCCGAAGGCGTGCTCGCCTTCCAGGAAAAACGCCCGCCTGTGTGGCCGGGCCGCTGAATGCAGCATGAACAGATGCAAGACCCCGAACTTCAGCACGAACGGAAGGACAAACCAATGCGGGAAGCACTAGCACCCGGAGTGTGGGGCGTCGTCGCCACTCCATTCCAGGGCAGCACCCTCGATCTGGACACCGACAGCCTGGCCCGGTTGGTGGAGCACTATGAATCCATCGGTGCGACAGGGCTGACTGTCCTGGGTGTCTTCGGCGAGGCGGCCGCCCTGACCGCAGCGGAGCGCAGCCTGGCGCTGGAAGTGGTGGTCGAAGAAACCCGATTGCCTCTCGTGGTGGGTGTGACCTCGCTCTTCACGGGCACGGCAGTCGAAGAAATCCGCGCCGCCCAGGCCGTGGCTGGCGACCGGCTCGCAGCCGTCATGGTGCAGGCCAATTCGGCCCGGCCGGAAGTTGTGATCGCGCACCTGAACGCCATCCACCAGTCCACCGGGGCCAAGGTCGTCCTGCAGGACTACCCGGTGGCCAGCGGCGTCAGCATCGGCACCGAAGCACTCATTTACGTGGTCCAGGCGTGCAAGTTTGTTGTCGCGGTCAAGGCCGAGGCCCCGCCGACCAGTGTGGCCATCGCCCAACTGTCGGCCGCCGTCGACGTCTCGGTGTTCGGCGGGCTGGGAGGTCAAGGGCTGCTGGACGAGCTGGTGGCCGGCGCCGCCGGCGCCATGACGGGGTTCTCCTACCCGGAAGCCCTCGTTGCCTGCGTCCGCGCGTGGCAATCGGGCGGTTACGACGCTGCCCGGGACGCGCTGCTCCCGTACTTGCCGCTCATCAACTTCGAGCAGCAGGCCCGGATCGCTTTGGCGGTCCGGAAGGAGTGCTTCCGTGAGCGGGGCTTCATCAAGGACTCCGGCGTCCGGCCGCCGGCGACTCCTTTCCCGGAGGTCCTCAGGAACGGAATGCTGACGCATCTGGCTGAAGCGGCCCACGCTTTGGATCTCTCCCTTACCCCCGCCGAGCAGACAGCAGGAAGGCTCTAATGGATTTCGGAATCAGCGGCAAGACCGCCTTCGTCGCCGCCTCGACGGGAGGGCTGGGACTGTCCGTCGCCCGCGGGCTCGCGGCCGAAGGCGTCCGGGTTGCCATCACCGGCCGCCGCGGCGAGCTGGCCGAGAAGATCGCAGCAGAGCTGCAGGCCGACGGCCACAGCGCCGTGGCTGTCGAGGCCGACCTGAGCACAGCGGACGGAGTGACCGCCGCCGTCGAACGCGCAGTGGAACTACTCGGTCCCATCGACATCCTTGTCCTCAACGGCCCCGGTCCCAAGCCGGGGGCGGCCGCGAGCCTTGGCGCCGACGACATCACCGCCGCGTTCGAGCTGCTCGTGAAGCCGCACCACGCGCTTGTCTCGAAGATCCTGCCGGGGATGCGGGAGCGGCGCTGGGGACGGATCCTTGCCATCGGATCCAGCGGCGTTGTGGCACCCCTGCCCAACCTTGCCGTCTCCAACACGGGCCGCGCAGCATTGGCGGGCTACCTCAAAACCCTTGCGGCGGAAGTGGCTCTCGACGCCGTCACGGTCAACATGATCCTGCCGGGACGCATCGCCACCGATCGCGTCGCCGAACTGGACCGGGCGGCGGCCAAGCGCCGCGGCACCACGCCCGAGGAAATCCAACTCGAATCCCGCAAGACCATTCCGGCCAGACGCTACGGCGAACCGGAGGAGTTCGGCGCCGCCGCTTCTTTCCTCTGCAGCGCCCCCGCTTCCTACATCACCGGCGTCGCGCTTCGCTGCGACGGGGGCCTGATCCGGAGCCTCTAGGTCCGGCCGTCCTCCCGAACAGCCCCAACACCCAATCCCAACCGCTAAGCCAAAGGATGACCATGACTTCCACCGCCACCGAATCGGCAACGTCCGCCCGCCAGGATGTTGCCGCCGCGCAGCACCTGATCAACGGCGAATGGACCGGAGAACCCGAAATCCAGCGAATCAACCCGGCCCGCCCTGATGAACTCGCCGCACTCTCCCCGCGAGGCACCGCCGACGACGTCGACGAGGCCATCACCGCCGCTGCCGCCGCCCAGCCAGCTTGGGCAGCCCTGCCCGCCCCTGCCCGCGGCGCCATCCTCATGACCGCCGGCAACCTGCTCCTCGAGCGCCAAAGCGCGATCGCCGAGGACCTCGTCCGCGAAGAAGGGAAGACCCTCGCCGAAGCCAAGGGAGAGGTCAAGCGTGCCTCGGACGTGCTGCGCTTCTTCGGCTCCCTCGGCTGGGGCGCCACGGGCGAAGTACTTCCCAGTGGGCTCCCGGATACCACCATTACCACCCGGCGCGAGCCGCTCGGCGTCGTCGGGCTCATCACCCCGTGGAACTTCCCCATCGCCATCCCGGCATGGAAGGCCGCCCCCGCACTCATCAGCGGTAACGCCGTGGTCATCAAGCCGGCCGAACTCACCCCGCTCTCCGCGACGCACCTTGCCCGCGCCCTCCACGACGCCGGTGTACCCGCAGGAGTCTTCAACGTGGTCCACGGAAAGGGCCGCGTGGTGGGAGACGCTTTGGCACGCGATCCCCGCATCGCCGGGCTGTCCTTCACCGGATCCACCAAAGTGGGGCTTGGGCTCCAGGAAATCCTGAACGCCCGCCGCGCCCGCGTCCAGCTTGAAATGGGCGGCAAGAACGGCGTCCTAGTGCTCGACGACGCCGATCCGCAGAAGGCCGCCGCGGTAGTCGCAGCCGGTGCGTTCGGACTCACGGGCCAGGCGTGCACCGCGACGTCCCGCGTGTACGTCACCCCGGGTGTCCGCGACGCGTTCCTCGAAGCCCTTGTTGCCGAGGCCGCGGGCTACACCGCCGGTGACGGGCTCGACGGCGCCAAGATGGGCGCTGTGGTGAGCAGCCAGCAGTTCGAACAGGACCAGGCAGCGGTGCGCACCGCCGTCGAACGCGGCGCCACCCTCCTTCACGGAGAGTACGACGGCGACCCCTCCGGAGCGCTGCTCTTCCCTGCCGCGGTGCTCACCGATATTGCGTTTGACGACGCTGCCGTGACCGAGGAAATCTTCGGTCCGGTAGTCGCGGTCCTGCAGGTCCCCGATTACGAGGCCGGACTCGCCGCCATCAATGATTCCCGCTATGGCCTCACCGCAGGCATTTGCACCGACTCCCTGGCCTTGGCCACGGATTTCGCCGCACGCGCGCAGGCGGGCGTGATCAAGGTCAACCGTCCCACGGCCGGCCTGGACTTGAACGTGCCGTTCGGTGGCGTGAAGGACTCCTCCACCAACACCTTCCGCGAGCAGGGCAAGTCCGCACTGGACTTCTTCACGTGGGGCAAGACCGTTTACACCGGTGTGTAGCGCGTCATGACCTACGTGATCGCGCAGCCCTGCGTGGACGTCAAGGACAAAGCCTGCATCGACGAATGCCCTGTGGATTGCATCTACGAAGGCGAACGCTCGCTCTACATCCACCCCTCCGAATGTGTGGACTGCGGCGCCTGCGATCCCGTCTGCCCGGTGGAGGCGATCTACTATTCGGACGATGTCCCGGATGAGTGGGCAGATTATGTCCGGGCCAACGTCGAGTTCTTCGAGGAACTCGGATCCCCGCAAGGAGCCTCGGCGCTGGGAAACCTGGGCCGGGACCACCCGGTGGTTTCAGCGGCACACGTCCCGGGCTGACGTTAGGCGGCCAGCCTGGCCTGGATCGCCCGTCGAAGC
Organism: Arthrobacter sp. S2(2024); assembly: GCF_036662515.1. Lineage (NCBI taxonomy): Bacteria > Bacillati > Actinomycetota > Actinomycetes > Micrococcales > Micrococcaceae > Arthrobacter > Arthrobacter sp. S2(2024). The sequence continues at coordinate 398,859 of NZ_JAYKZI010000003.1, forward strand.
GACTCCAGGCTGGGCAGGCCCCTTAAGCCATCGGCCGTACGGTAGACGCGACACGCCATAGCCGGTTCCGCGGTGGACGGGTAGAGGTCAGTTCCGTCCACCATGAACGTCGGGGATCCGTGGAATCCGGCCATTTCCGCCTCTTCGTCGCTCACAATCTCCCTGACCGAAATCAAGGCCGGGTTGTTCCCTTCCAGCTCCACGGCCCGGGAGAAAAGTTCGCGGGCCGCCGAGCTGTGGGGACAGTCCTGGATGGTGAGCAATTCGAAATCCATGACCCCATTATCCGGCTTTGACCTGTCCGGCTCACAGCAGGTCGGCGTGATGCTCTGCGACGACGTTCGGATGGGCCCGAAGCCGGTACCGGAGGGCGTTGTCCCCGTAGGTTTCCAGAATCGGACTGTTTGTCGGGTCAACGGACAAGCCACGGGCTTTTGCCTGGAACTCAGGGCTCACGGCAAGCTGTGGCATGGTCGCGTCCAGTGCGGGGTTGTAGAAGAAGGGAAGCGAAATCCGGTCCGTGCCTCGAAGGGGTGAGATGACCCGGTGCAGGGTGGCCTTGAGGTAGCCATTGGTGGCCAGTTCCAGCATTTCGCCGATATTGACCACGAAAGTCCCCGGCACTTGTGGGGCGTCGATCCATTTCCCCTGGTACTCGACCTGGAGACCGCCTTTCCCGGGCTCAACCAGGAGAAGCGTGAGCACTCCCCCGTCACGGTGGGATCCTACGCCCTGCTTGGGTTCCGGGTTCGACTCCCCCGGATATCTCACAATCTTGAGGACAGGGAAAGCGCGCTCGGCGAATGCCGCATCAAAAGTGTCCTCAGGTGCTCCGAGCGAAACTGCCAGTGCCCGTAGCAACGCAAGCGAGATGGTACTCAGCCGTTCGGTCCATTCCGAGACAATGTCCCGCATCTCGGGCAACGCCTCCGGCCACAGGTTGGGCCCCTCCAGACGCCAATATTCGGCAACGCCAGGGCCCGGCTCAACAGCATCGCGCTCGACGCCGATGTCGATCTGCTCGCGCCAGTCGATCCCGCCGTCGGTGAGCTCGCCACCAACGCGGGTGTAACCGCGGAACTGGGGGCTGTGGACATTCTCGATCGCGAGCTTTTCCTCTTCCGGCAGCTCGAAAAAGCGGCGCGACACGTCGAGAATCGCGTCCGTCAACTCCTGCGGGATGCCGTGGCCGGCTAGGTAGAGGAAGCCAACCTCATGCATGGCATCTCGCAGTTCGTCACGGAATCGTGCGGCTTCTTCCGGGCCTGCATCCAGACGGGAGAAATCGATCACGGGCAATGTATCGAGAGTCAATGCACTTCGTCCTTTTCATCGAGTGTCGCCGTCGTGTTCATCGAGTGTCGCCGTCGTGCGGATGATCCCTACGCTTCAGTTCGGCTGTTTGGGACGCCACACGCCGAAACGGTTGCCGTGCGGGTCCAGGAGGTGCGCGAACTCGATCGCGCCGTTGTCAACGAACGGAATGGCTACGCTTGCACCGAGAGACTCGGCTCTGGCGATCGCGGCTTTGACGTCGTCAACCTGGACGTAGAAGATCGCCCACGACGTTCCCTCGAGCGAGGTCGTGTCCCACAGCCCGCCCTTGTCGCCATTCACCATCTGGTAGCTGGCAGGAGAGGACTCACCGAAACCCCAGTCGAAGAGCGAGCCGTAGAAGGCCCGCGTGCCCTCCGGATCGGGGGAACCGACTTCGAAGTAGTTCACTATGGAGGCCAAAACTGTTTCCTTTCCACTTCCCTCGCTGAAAGTCGGAAGCCGCCCGCGAGACCTGGGGGCGGCCTTTTCGAATGGTTAGGGCATGACCTTGTAGAGATCGACGACGGTCTCTTCCGGGGGTGACTCGAATCCACCCGCGATGCCCGCCTGCATGCGGGGCATGAGAATGCTGTCGCGGAATTTCTCCCAACTTTCTTTCGACTCGTGGACGGCCATGATCGTCCAACCGCCCGCCGACGGGCCTGCTGCGTGGAAAGTCTGGCCCTCGGGCAAGAGCCCCTCTCCTGGGTGAACAGCGGCTATTGACGCCTCGTATTGGTCCTTGGTGCCTCCCGGGAAGAAGTGCACCACTCCGTACGGCTCCATATCTGCTCCTTGCTGGTGTGGATGGGTGTGGACATGCCAAGCAATAGACCCCGCCGCCCGGGATGTCAATGAGTTTTCAAAAGCGGGATCCACATCCGGGATTCAGGTCCAGAATTCGTCTGCCTTGGCCGTGTCCTCGAAGAATTCCCGGCCCTCTACGACCTTTCCGTCGCGGAGTACAAAGGAAATGGCAGTTGCAATATCCAGGGTTTTTCCATCGTTTTCTGCGCGGCTTTGCTGGAGCCCGATGGTGTGGCTTTCTCCACCGACGATGTCCTGGACCGCGGCTTGGAAGGTACCCTGGGAACGTGCTCCCAGCTCGCCGAAATAGGCCAGAATGGCGTCGCGTCCTTGCTTAGTGCCGGACAGCACGCCATTCCCAGCTGCGTACCAGACTGCGTCCTCAGCGAACAACTCGCTGAGTGCCGCCAGATCACCCGTGTTAAAGGCCTCATATCCCCGCCGGACCAATTCGGCGTTTTCTGTAGCTCCCATGTTCGGATACCTCTCCGTCATCCTCGTAGGTCAATGGGACGGCTTAAGGCTATTCCTGGGCAGGGTGCCTGTCGATGGGAAAGGGCTTGAGTTGGGCGACCACGCGAACGCCCGCCGCCGGCGATTCGGTGGCAAGCTTGACCACAAGGGGCCGCACCTGGATGGAGGGTAAGCCGTGATTGATACCGCTGAAGCCGTTCTTCACGACGGCACGACGATTCCCATCGCCATCCACGGAAACGGACGCGCCCTGATGGTTCCGGCCCGTTTCGCCCCTTATCCGCCGGAGGAAGCCGAAACGATGCGCCGGTGGGGCGCAGATCCGGATCTGGGACCCAATCTTGTGAACGGACTCGCGCGATCCCACCGCGTCATCGTCGCCGATTATGAAAGCCACCGGATGGCCCACCCCGCGCCAGACACCCTTACTCCACGGAATGTCACGGCTGATCTCCTTGCCATCGCCGATGCCGCTGATGCCGGCAGCTTCGCCTATTACGGCTACTCCTGGCTGGCACTTTGCGGCTTGCAACTCGCAATCCGCACTGACCGGCTCTGGGCGCTGGTGATGGGCGGCTTCCCACCCCTCGATGGACCCTACGAGAGCATGTTGGCGGTCACGCGAGCAGCACATTCCATGTCCACACAATCTGCCGACGTCGTTCCTTCACCGACCGCCGACGTTGAGCCTGGAGACTGGGATTCGGTGCCCGTTCAAACGAACAAAGCACAAACCCGACAATTCGTCACTCTCTACGAGGCCCTTCAAGACTTCGACGATTCCGCCGCCGAAGTCCAGCCGGGTTTGCCCCGCCTTGCCTTCGCAGGATCGGACGATCTGATCGATTACGGCCCGGCATGGGGCAACGTTCATGTAAAGATCGGCGAGCCCCTGACGACACACAAGCAAGAACTCATTGACTCCGGGTGGGATGTCCACGTGCTTCCTGGCCTTGATCACATCGGAGCGATGCGTAGCTCCGTCGTCTTGCCGCTCCTGACGGACTGGCTCCGGAAGGTCGGCTAGGCTGCGCCCTCTTGAGACAGGTCCGGGCCGGTGGGACGATGAAGCGGTGAATCCCTTCCTCGAATTCGTCAGCCACAACTGGTGGCTGATCTTTCCGCTGAGCGGATTGGCTGGCGGGTGGGCGCGGTCCTGGTCCAGGGCCAGCGAAAGGCGGCACCGCCGTCGGGTGGAGCTCTATCAGCTCAAGAACCGCGCGGCGGAAGCGGAGCACGCCAGCCAGGCCGAGGTGGTGCGGCTGCAAGAAGCACACGACGCCGTGAACAGGCGATGGCTCGAATACGAACTCGACATCGCTAAGCTCATCGATTTTCCGGTCATGTCCGATGTCCGCGAACCGCTCACCGTGGAATTTCTTCGGGCCAAGCGGGATGCTGACGGTCTGCGTCCGGCAACTCCGGGAGAAATCACGACGGCGGCCCGGCTGGCTGAGTATCGCGCGGCCGTCCGGAGCTTCGAGCTGGCGTTCGATGTGGCGGAACGGGAAGCCAAGCGCATCAAGGACAGCAACTTCACCGAGCCCGAGCGCCAGCGGCTGGCGACCGCCAGGAAGCTGCTGAGGATCGCTTCTGACAGTGCAGCGACGCCGGCGGAGCGACAGACCGCCTACAAGCGCGCCCGGCGCGAATTGGATGGGCTGATTGTCCTGCCCGAAGCGACCATCGCCGCCCTGGAAGAGAAGATCGCTGGAATACTCGACGCCCCAAAGGCTCCGGACTTCCATCAAAGCTGAGAGGAACCGATCTCAGTGTTTCAAGCGATGGATGATCACATACTTGTGGTGCTTCCGGTGTCGAGTCTTGGAACGACGTGGAGTCAGACCTAGAGGGGGTAACCCAAGGGCTTTCCGCCTGGCTGAGAGCCGAATATTTGCGTAAATCAGGAAGAAGATGAAGCCCAGCGATGGGATGAGCAGCACGAATATCCACGGTAAATTGCCCACGGCGCGCCTCCTATGCTCAGTCTCCGACCCGGCACAGCCGTCGTCAAGATTGCGCTATTAAGTGGTGGACGCCGCGTCGGCTGAGACAAAGGGCTATCCACGGGACCATGCTAGGCGTAGCTTTTTTCTCATCCCGGCACGTCTAACTTGGCCCGCAGCCGGTACCTACCAGGAGGTCATCATGGACAACCTATTCGGACGCGGCGGACTTGGAGTACCGGAGCCGCTCCGACGCTTCCTTCAAGGCGAATCCGACCCTTCGCTCCGCATCGAGCAGTACCAAGAGGGGGACACGCTCGTTGTCAGGGTGGATCTGCCTGGAATCGACCCCGAGACCGACGTCGATATCAGCATTGCGGACGACACCCTGCGTATCGAGGCGCGGCGCGAAGAGGATGCCGAACGCGTGGACAAGAAGGGCTACCGCACCGAGCTCCGTTACGGCGAACGGTCCCGAAGCATCCCTTTACCCCGCGGAGTGAGCCAAGACGGCATCGTCGCGACGTATGAGGATGGCGTCCTGGAAATCCGCATCCAGCTCCCCGAACTGTCAGAGCCGCAGACCACGAAGATCCGCGTTGTCCGTACGGGTGGCCGCGAAGCGAATCAGTCTCCGGAGGAGCCGGGGAACTAGCCCGGCCGAGGACGCGGGCCTAAGGGCCTCCGTCCCGCCCGTTGAGTCGCCGCACTTTCTGAAGCAGGCGGGCCGGTCCTTTGCCTTGGGGCGCAGGCGCCTCCGGGGCCGTATCGGGCATTGCGAAGACAGCGATGACTGTGAGCGCGGCGCTCACGAGCACGGCAAGAAACACTGCAGCAGACGCCAAGACAACCGCCTGCGAATTCTTCCCGCCACCGGGGCTGCCGGCGTAGATCGCATTAGCCACGGCGCCGAAAACGGCGACGCCAAGAGAACTGCCGATGGATCGCGCAAAAAGGTTGGTGCCCGTCACCACTCCGCGCTCGTGCCATTCGACGCTGGACTGGGCGGCGATCAGGCTCGGGGTTGCCAGAAGCCCGAGCCCAAGTCCCGCGACAAAGCAGCTGCCCGCGACGAGCACCAGGTTCGGTGTGTAGGCCGTCACGGCGAGGGCCGCCGAACCGATGAGGGTGACGGTGATCCCGATCAACGCTGTTGCCCGGAAGCCGATCCGTAGATAGAAACGGCCCGACTGAGAAGCACTGATGGGCCAGCCGATGGTCAAGGCTGCCAATGACAGGCCCGCAGCCAATGGCGACACCGAAAGCGCACCTTGAAGGAAGGTCGGAACGTAAGAAGTGAGGCCAAGCACGATTGCTCCGGCCCCGAAGGAGATCAGGGCGGTCGTGGCGAGAAGGCGCCTCGAAACCACCCACGGCGGAAGGACGGGCTCAGCTGCTCGTCGCTCGACCAGGACGAAGGCAACGAGTAACACTGCACCAAGGGCGAACACCGCGATGCTGATCGGAGAATCCCAGGCCCATGCCTGTCCACCCTCCAAAGCCCCGAGGATGGTCAAGGTCAACGTGACCGTGAGAAGGACGGCTCCCAGATAGTCGACGTGGTGCTTTACCCGTTCGATGTTCTCCTGGAATTTTTGAACCAGCATCCACGCCGCCACGAGGCACAGCGGAATGTTGACCAGGAAGATTCCGCGCCACACTCCAAGCGAAGCGAACACGCCGCCCAGTGTTGGGCCGACAACCGACGAGGTGGCCCACACGCTGGCCAGGTAGCCTTGCACCTTTGCACGCTCGGCGAGGGTGTAGATATCGCCGGCGATGGTAATGGCCACCGGGAGGACCGCGCCGGCACCCAAGCCCTGAACCACGCGGAAGGCAATGAGCGCAGGCATGCTCCACGCCAAGCCGCAGAGGATCGATCCGATCAGGAAGAGTCCAATCCCGGTGAGAATGATCGGCTTGCGACCTGCCATGTCGGAAAGTTTCGCGTACACCGGAACGGAAACGGCCTGTGCGAGCAGGTAGGCGGAGAAAAGCCACGGGAACGAGGCAAACCCGCCGATTTCATGCACAATCGAAGGCACCGCAGTCGCCACAATGGTGGCATCGATCGCGACAAGGCCGCTCGAGAGCATCAGGGCTATGAGTATCGGGCCCCGCTTGGATCGGAAGCCTACGCCGTCGCTTTCAGTTGCCATCTCCGGGCCTGTCTTTCCCCTATGCCGCGGCGTATCCTAATTACGTTCCCGGCACCGGCACCGGCCTCGGCCGGCATTCTTGTCTGCACCCACCATATTTCCCTGCACCCACTTAGTTAGGCGCCATCCATGGAGATGAACATCAGGGACCACTGGGACATGCTCAGCCCCGAAACGCGGCATTGGCTAATCGACAACCCTGGATGCGTGGTCTTGCCGCGGACCCTCACGGAGATACTCCATAAGGAAACCGGCATCACCCCGGATGCCGACCAGCACAGCCAGGTCAGCCTCTCCCCCGAGGATCTGAGGTTCCTCCGGGCCAAGTCTGAAGAAAACACGGTCCGGCCGACGTAATCGATGCCAGGGCACTCGACTGCGTCAGTCGTCGTCGTCATCCGCTGGCACCGGTGGTTTGGCCGCCTCGCGTAGCGGTCCCACTGCGCCGTCCGCGCCGTAGTCCCCCTCCGCGTACTGGCCGATTTCCGACTCTGCTGTGCGCCCCGGAACTGTTCCTGCGTCACCGAGGTCGGCTTTTGCGTAGCGCCCGGATTCCTTGGCTTTCCCACCCAAGGGTTCGGGCAAGCCGCCTTGGCTGCCCGCCGCTCCGTAGTCTCCTTCGCTGTATTGGCCTTCTTCGTCTTCGGAGTGCCGCCCGGGTTCCGTTCCCGTCTTGCCGTACCCCCCCTCGACGTAACGGCCCCTGAGTTCCGGTTCCTCGCGAGCTCCGCTTGTCTCATCTTCAGTGGGTTCTTCGACGCCGCTGCTGTCGGACATGATCTTGCCTTTCCCGCAACCAACCTTGCGTCTCTTCGGCGCCCCTTAAGTTTATCGAGGGGTTTTGCGGCACAACAGGGCGCTGGACCTAGGGACTCTGAAGTGCCAATTTTGGTTCGTAGCTTTCGAGCCCGACGCTTGCCCTCACGAGTGCCCGCAGTTCCGCCAATCTTCCGTTGATGGCTCCTGCCGCCCGGGCCTGGATCAGGACGTTTCCGAGGGCCGTGGCTTCCACGGGGCCGGCGACAACCGTCTTGCCGGTGGCATCGGCGGTGAGCTGGCACAACAGCCTGTTTTGCGAGCCGCCGCCCACGATGTGGACCACTGACGTCCGCTTTCCGGACAGTTCTTCGGCGCGCGCCAGGGTCCTGGCGTAGGCGGCGGCGAGGCTGTCCAGGATGCAGCGCACGACGGCGGCCGGCCGGTCCGGGAGGACGGCACCGCCGGCGCGGACCGCGGATCTGATCCGTTCGGGCATGTTGTCCGGGGCGATGAACGCGGGATCGTCGGCGTTGATCTGGGGGCCGCCGGCGGGAAGTGCCGCCGCGGACTCCAGGAGCGCCGTGAGTTCCTGCCGGTGCCCTTCGGCCGCCCACGTGCGTTGGCATTCGCTGAGCAGCCACAGGCCGCCCACGTTGCGCAGGTACCTGATGGTGCCGTCGACGCCGCGTTCGTTGGTGAAGTTGGCCAAGCGGCTTGACTCGTCCAGGACCGGGCTGTCCAGCTCAACGCCCACGAGGGACCAGGTGCCGGAGGAAATGTAGGCGAAGTCTTCCTGCCGGGCCGGAACGGCCGCCACGGCCGAGGCGGTGTCGTGCGATCCCACGGCAACCACCGCAGTCTCCGCGGGCAACCCTGTCCGGGCCGCGATCTCCGGCAGCAGCGTGCCTACGGTTTCGCCCGGCTGGATAATGGCCGGGAACAGGTTTTTGGGCAGGCCGAGTGCCCTGAAGAATTCGGTGGCCCACTCCCCCGTGACGGCGTCGAAAAGCCCGGTGGTGGAAGCATTCGTGGCCTCGGTACGGCGTTGCCCCGTCAGTTTGAACGCAATAAGGTCCGGAATCAACAGAGCCTGGACGCCGCGCAGTTCACGCTCCGTGGCGAGCTGGTAGATGGTATTGAACTGCAGGAACTGCAGACCCGTGGTGGCATAGAGCCGCGCCGGGTCCAGGACCTTGTGGACGTCCGCGACGGCGGTGCGGCCGCGCTCGTCGCGGTAGCTGAACGGCTGGGTCCGCAGGACACCGGAGGCATCCACGAGTCCGTAGTCGACGGCCCACGTGTCGATCCCGATACTGGCAATCCGATCCCCGCTTGCGGCGGCCGTTTCGGCGGCCGCCGCAAGTCCCGTGAGCACCTCACCGAACAGGGCGTCGAAGTCCCAGTGGAGTCCGCCGTCGAGCTCCACGACGCCGTTGGGGAAACGGTGCACCGTTTCCAGCGAGACCGTTTTTCCGGACGCGGGCCCGCCGGTGACCCGGCCGAGCATGACGCGCCCCGAGGACGCTCCGATATCGACGGCGGCGAAAACGCCGGCGCCGGCCTCCTTCCCGCTCATCGGAGGAAGGCTGCTGCGACGCCCGCGTCGACCGGGATGTGCAGGCCGGTGGTGTGCGAGAGTTCGTTGCTGGTGAGCACGGCGGCGGCGTTGGCCACGTGCTCGGGAAGGACTTCGCGTTTGAGCAGGGTGCGTTGGGCGTAGTACTTGCCCAGTTCCTGCTCGTCGACGCCGTAGACGGCGGCGCGTTTGGCGCCCCAGCCGCCGGCGAAGATGCCCGAGCCGCGGACCACGCCGTCGGGGTTGATGCCGTTGACGCGGATGCCGTGTTCGCCCAGTTCCGCGGCGAGGAGCCTGACCTGGTGGGCCTGGTCGGCCTTGGTGGCGGAGTAGGCGATGTTGTTCGGGCCCGCGAACACTGAGTTCTTGGAGGAAATGTAGACGATGTCCCCGCCGAGGCCCTGGTCGATCATGACCTTCGCCGCGGCCTTGGAGACCAGGAACGAGCCCTTGGCCATGACGTTGTGCTGCAGGTCCCAGTCCTTCTCCGTGGTTTCCAGCAAGGGTTTGGAGATCGACAGGCCTGCGTTGTTGACCACCAGGTCCAGCCCGCCGAAGGCCAGGACGGCTTCCTGGATGGCGCCAGCGATCTGGGCTTCGTCGGTGACGTCTGCCTGCACGCCGATGGCGACGTCGTCACCGCCGAGTTCGGCCGCGACGGCCTGGGCGTTGTCCAGGTTGAGGTCCGCGATGACCACGCAGGCGCCTTCCGCGGCGAGGCGGGTGGCGATCGCCTTGCCGATGCCCGACGCCGCGCCTGTCACCAATGCGATGCGCGTGGCGTGGGACTTGGGCTTGGGCATCCGGGCGAGTTTGGCTTCCTCGAGGGCCCAGTATTCGATCCGGAACTTCTCGGCTTCCTCGATCGGGGCGTAGGAGGAGATGGCCTCGGCTCCGCGCATCACGTTGATCGCGTTGAGGTAGAACTCTCCGGCGACCCGTGCGGTCTGCTTGTCCTTGCCGTAGGAGAACATTCCGACGCCGGGGACCAGGACGATGGCCGGGTCCGCGCCGCGCAGGGCGGGGCTGTCTTCCTGGGCGTGGCGGTCGTAGTAGGCCTGGTAATCCTCGCGGTACGCGGCGTGGAGTTCTGTCAGGCGTGCGGTGCTCTCCTGGATGCCGGCGTCGGCGGGCAGGTCCAGGACGAGGGGCTTGACCTTGGTGCGCAGGAAGTGGTCCGGGCAGGAGGTGCCCAGCGCCCCGAGGCGGGGATGCTCGGTGCCTTCGAGGAATTCCAGGACCCGCGGGTCGTCGCTGAAGTGGCCTACCTGCGGTTTGTCGGCCGAGGCGAGGCCGCGGATCACGGGAGCCAGGGCGGCCGCTTTGGCGCGTCGCTCGGCTTCCGGGAGCGCACCGTAGCCGGGGAGTTTGGCGCCGAAGGGCTCGGCTTTGCCGTTCTGGGCGATGTAGCGTTCGGCCTGCTCGATGATCCAGAGGGAGTTGGCTTCGGCTTCCTCGCTGGTGGCGCCCCAGGCGGTGATGCCGTGTCCGCCCAGGATGGTGCCGATGGCCTGCGGGTTGGCTTCCTTGATCGCGGCGATGTCCAGTCCCAGTTGGAAACCGGGGCGGCGCCAGGGCACCCACACGACCTTCTCGCCGAAGACCTTGGAAGTCAGCGCTTCGCCGTCCACCGCCGTCGCGATCGCGATGCCGGAGTCCGGGTGCAGGTGGTCCACGTGCGCGGCGTCCACGAGCCCGTGCATCGCGGTGTCGATCGACGGCGCGGCGCCGCCCTTGCCGTGCAGGCAGTAATCGAAGGCGGCCACCATGTCGTCTTCGCGCTCGACGCCGGGGTAAACGGCCTTCAGTGCCTGCAGCCGGTCCAGCCGCAAAACCGCCAGGTTGTCCGCCTTCAGGGTTCCCAGGTCACCGCCGGAACCCTTGACCCACAACAGCTCGACGTCCTCCCCGGTCACCGGGTCCTGTGCCGTGCCCTTGGCCGAGGTGTTCCCTCCGGCGAAGTTGGTGTTCCTTTTGTCCGCGCCCAGGCGGTTGGAACGGGCGATCAGTTCTTCAACAGTCTTGTTGGTTGTGTTCTGCATATTCATGCCTAAGCGCCCCATCCGGCTTGCTGGCCGCCCACGCGGTCCTCGTTGATCTTCTTCTGGTAGCCACTGGCCTTGAACGCGGTCATCGGGTCCGCGGGCAGGCCGCGCGATTCACGCCACTCAGCCAGGACCGGCCGGACATCCGTGTAGAAAGCGTCGTTGAAAATGCCGTTCGCGGCAAGGACGTCGCCTTCACGCTGCGCTTCGGTGAGCGCGTCCGTGTCGATGAGCAGTGCCCGGGCCGTCATTTCCTGGACGTTGAGCACGGAGCGGATCTGGCCCGGGATCTTCTCCTCCAAGTTGTGGCACTGGTCCAGCATCAAGGCCACGCCCGAATCCTTTCCGAAGCCCCCGCCGCGGATGACTTCGTGCATGATGCGGAACAACTGGAAAGGATCCGCGGCACCGACAATCAGGTCATCGTCCGCATAGAAGCGCGAGTTGAAGTCGAAGGAGCCCAGCTTGCCCAGGCGCAACAACTGCATCACGATGAACTCGATGTTGGTTCCCGGGGCATGGTGGCCGGTATCCAGGCACACGAAGGCCTTCTCCCCCAGAGCCAGCGTCTGGGCATAGGAGGTACCCCAGTCCGGAACGTCCGTGTGGTAGAAAGCCGGCTCGAAGAACTTGTACTCCAGCACCAGGCGCTGGTTTCCGCCCAGTCCCGCGTAGATCTCCTGGAGGGATTCCGCGAGGCGGTCCTGCCGGCCGCGCATGTCATCCTGGCCAGGGTAGTTGGTGCCGTCCGCCAGCCAGACCTTCAGGTCCCGGGAACCCGTGGCGTGCATGATCTCGATGCACTCCAGGTGATGATCGATCGCCCGGCGGCGCACCGCGGCGTCGGAGGACGTCAGGGAGCCGTACTTGTATTCGTCGTCCTGGAACGTGTTGGAGTTGATGGTCCCCAGCCCGACGCCAAGGTCCGCCGCGTACCCGCGGAGGGCGGAGTAATCGTCCACCTTGTCCCACGGGATGTGCAGTGCCACAGTCGGTGCAAGACCCGTCAGCTCGTGGACTTTCGCGGCGTCAGCCAGCTTCTCCTGGATGGTCCGCGGGGTGCCGGGCGTACCGAACACCTTGAATCGCGTGCCCGAATTGCCGTAGGCCCAGGACGGGACCTCGATGGCCAATTCGCCGAGGCGGCCGAGGGCCGCTTCCGTCGTGTTCATGGTTTTTCCTTCTGTTGCCTGTGCGTCGTCTTCGAACAGCAGTGCGTTTCTTTTGAATCAATTCCGTCTTGAATCGTTTCATTCAAGAGCCTACTCACACGGTAGGGCCTGCTTCCATGGCGTGTCAACAGTCAATCCCGGAGATCGCCGATCGAACCACGTAATATTGATCAAGCGGTTTGATTCGATTCATCAATTGGGAGGTAGAGAGTGCCAAGCGGCCCGGGAGCAAAGCTGACTGACGTCGCCGCCCTTGCCAGAGTTTCGGTCGGCACAGTTTCGAATGTCCTCAACCGTCCGGACCAAGTCTCGTTCGACAAGAGGACCCGCGTTCTTGCCGCCATCGAAGAGCTGGGATTCGTGCGCAACGAATCAGCCCGCTCACTGCGGTCCGGCTCCACCAGGAGCCTCGGCATGTTGGTGCTGGACGTGCGAAACCCCTTCTTCACCGATGTCGCTTTGGGCGCTGAAAACGTCGCCGAAGACCACAAGCACTCCCTGATACTGGCCAACAGCGCCGAAGACGCCGGCCGCGAGGAGGCCTATCTGGACCTCTTCGAGCAGCAGCGGGTCCAAGGCGTCCTCATCACGCCGTTCGGACAAGTTCTTCAACGGCTGGAAAGAATGCGCGACCGGGGTATCCCTTCTGTACTCGTCGACAGGCTCGCAAGCACGGATCAGTTCTGCTCGGTTTCGGTGGACGACGTCGCCGGCGGCGCCACTGCCCTGGAGCATCTCGTCAGCGTCGGCTCGGTACGCCCTGCATTCGTCGGCGGCCCCTTCACCCTGCAGCAGGTCGAGGACCGATACCGGGGTGCCGCCGACGCGGCCGCACGTGCCGGGGTCCCGCTTCAACTATTCGAAACGCCCGACCTGAAATTCGAACGCGGCCGCCGGATTGGAGATCTCATCGGGAATCTCCAACCTGACAAGCGCCCGGACGCCGTGTTTGCCGCCAACGATCAATTAGCCCTAGGGCTTTTGCAATCCTTCGCCGCGAACGGGCTCCACGTGCCCGAGGACATCGCCATCGTCGGGTTCGACGACATCGATTTCGCCTCCCAGTCGAGCATCCCACTCAGCTCCATCAGTCAACCGAGGCAGCTGATCGGCGAGCGTGCCGCCCAACTCCTGTTCGACGAAATCGACGCCGAACCCGGCCACGTACATAGCCAAGTGGTGTTCACGCCGGAGCTCGTGGCGCGGCAGAGCACCCTGCGCCGCTAAGCGGAACCCTTCGATCCGGCCGTCGGCACCAGATCGCCCTTTTCGGATGAAATGAGCGATATGTAAGTCTCCAGTTGGGACCGAAGCTGATCCGCCGAGTGATGTTCCGGCGTCAGCGTGGCCGTGATCTGGGCACCGAGCGCAAACGTCATGATCCCGCCGACGATGTCGTCGTCGTTGAGACCTTCTTTCAGTTCGCCGAGTTCCCTGGCTTCACGGAGCTTGTCGAACAGGGCGTCACGCCATTGCTCCATCGAGGAATCATGCAAGGCGGCCTTCGCCGGGTCCGTCAGCGCGCGCTGCCAGAAGGCGATCGCGATTCGCGCTTCGTTTAGCCGCTCGGCGTCGAGCGGCAATATTTCATGGCAGTAGCTGCGCAACGCCGACAGTCCCCGCAGGCCGGCGGTGGAGTCGCTCATGCGGCTATTCGTCTGGTTGAAGACGTGGCCGAAAGCAAACGTCAAGAGATCGTCTTTCGTCGGGAAGTACGGCTTGAGCGCACCGTTGGCAAAGCCCGCTTCCGTTGCTATCTCGCGCATCGTGGCACCCTCGATCCCCCGGCTGGCGATGATCCGCCACGTGGCTTCGACCAGCTCCACCCGGCGCTTGTCGTGGTCTACGATCTTCGGCACTATTTCCCCAAATCTTTTTTCTACAACCGTTGTGACTCAGATTACACGATGCTATTCTCTACACACATAGAAAATAAACCGCCACTCACAAAGGCCTTCCATGAGCACAACCTCCTCTCCAGAAATCGCCGACATGGCTGAGATTGCCGGACTGTCTCCGTATGCCTTGACCAGTGCCGAAGACATCACGGCCGTCAGGGGCATTTTGGCCGACGCCGGGCTCTTCGACGGATCCATCCGGATCGCCTACCTTGGCCTCCTTGATCCCCCTCGCGATTCAGGAGCGGGCGAAACGGAGACTCCGGACCGCAGGTTCAGGGCGTTCCTGCACAACGTCTTGAGCGGTGCGGCACAGGACGTCGTGGTCTCCGTGACACACCAGGAAGTCGTCTCGAAGGTAGATCTTGACACCTCGGTGACGGGCGAGCTTCCGGTCATCGAAGAAGAATTCGAGGTGGTCGAAGAGATCCTCGCCCAGGACGAGCGGTGGCTCAAGGCCTTGGCTGACCGGAACCTCGACGTCAGCAAAGTCAGGGTCGCTCCCCTTTCGGCCGGCGTCTTCGAGTACCCCGAGGAGAAAGGCCGCCGGATTCTGCGCGGCTTGGCATTCGTCCAGGAGTTCCCCGAGGACAGCGCCTGGGCCCACCCCGTGGATGGGCTGGTTGCCTACGTTGATGTCGTCAGCAAGACGGTGGACCAGGTCCTGGATTTCGGCGCCGTCCCGGTGCCGGCAGAACATGGCAACTTTACGGACCCGGAGCTGACCGGACCGATGCGCACCACGCAGAAGCCGATCCACATCACCCAGCCGGAAGGTCCGAGCTTCACCGTCCACAATGGAAACCATGTCGAGTGGGAGAAGTGGAGCCTGGACATCGGCTTCGATGTCCGGGAAGGCGTCGTTCTGCACAATGTAGCGTTCGACGACGTCGATCGCCGTCGCAGCATCCTCAAGCGGGCTTCCATCGCCGAAATGGTGGTGCCATACGGCGACCCCTCACCCGTGCGCTCCTGGCAGAACTACTTCGATACCGGCGAATACCTCGTGGGCCAATACGCCAACTCGCTCGAGCTCGGCTGCGATTGCCTCGGCGAAATCACCTACCTCAGCCCGGTAGTCAGTGACGCGTTCGGCCGGCCACGGGAAATCCGAAACGGAATATGCATGCACGAAGAGGATTGGAGCATCCTCGCCAAGCACAGCGACCTCTGGAGCGGCGTGAACTACACCCGCCGGAACCGCAGGCTCGTCATCAGCTTCTTCACGACTATCGGCAACTACGACTACGGCTTCTACTGGTACCTCTACCTTGACGGCACCATCGAGTTCGAAGCCAAGGCCACCGGCGTCGTCTTCACGAGCGCCCACCCCGGAAAGGGCTACCCGTACGCCTCGGAGCTCGCACCGGGCCTTGCGGCGCCCTTCCACCAGCACCTCTTCAGCGCCCGGCTGGACTTCGCCATCGACGGCTTGAGCAACAGGGTCGAGGAAGAGGACGCCGTCCGGGTACCGATGGGAGAAGGCAACGAACGGGGCAACGCCTTCGCCCGCCGTCGGACGGTGCTTAAGAGCGAGTCGGAGGCCGTGCGCGAGTCTGACATGGCGGCGGGACGGGCCTGGATCATCTCCAATCCCGACTCACTCAACCGCCTGGGCGACCCCGTGGGATACAAGCTCCACGGACAAGGCCATCCCATGCTCCTCGCCGATCCCCAATCGTCCATCGCCCAACGCGCAGCCTTCGCCACGAAGGACCTATGGGTGACCCGCTATGACGAGAACGAGCGCTACCCCAGCGGCGACTTCGTCAACCAGCACTCCGGAGGAGCCGGACTGCCGGCCTACATCGCCCGCGATAGGGACATCGACGGACAAGACATCGTCGTATGGCACACCTTCGGGCTGACCCACTTCCCCCGCCCCGAGGACTGGCCGATCATGCCCGTCGACACGGTGGGATTCAAACTCCGCCCCGAAGGTTTCTTCGACCGGAGCCCCGTCCTCGACGTTCCGCCGTCGAAACCCGCCTCAGGCGGCCACTGCCACATGGAGGCCCAGAAATGAGTTTAACAACCGGGAAAGAGACCACTGAGGTGGGCCAACCTCATCATCATCGACGTCGTCTCGGCGTCCCTGCGGTGACCTTCATGATCATCGCCGCCTCGGCTCCGCTCACTGTCCTCGCCGGCGGCGTGACGACGACGTTTGCCGTCACCGGAGTCACTGGCGTGCCGCTGTCCTTCCTGCTGCTCGGCGGAACCCTCGCCGTGTTCGCCGTCGGCTACGCGGCCATGAGCCGGTACGTCGTCAACGCCGGCGCCTTCTATTCCTACGTGGCGCAGGGCATCTCCCGGCCGGTCGGCGTCGGGGTTTCCATGGTGGCCCTGATGGCCTACAACTTGATGCAAGTCGGCATCTACGGCCTCTTCGGCTTCACCGTCTCAAGCCTGATCAACGAACGCTTCGGCATCACCGTCCCGTGGTGGATTCCGGTGCTTGTCTGCATCGCCGTCGTCGCATTCCTCGGCGTGAACCGCGTGGACCTGTCAGCGAAGGTCCTCGGGGTGCTCGTCGGCCTGGAGTTTCTCGTGGTGATTGTCTACGACGTCGTCTGCTTTGCCGTGGCCCCCGAGGGAGTCAGCGGAGCCCCGCTCAGCACGCAGAGCCTTTTTGTGCCGGGCGTCGGGGCGGTCCTCTCCTTCGGCATCGCGGCGTTCATGGGATTCGAATCGGCCGCGATCTACGGCGAGGAAAGCAAGGACCCCAAGCACACCGTAGCCCGGGCTACATATACCGCGGTGGCCATCATCGCCTTGTTCTACGCCGTTTCCTCCTGGGCCATGGCGGTCGGAACCGGACCGTCCGCAGTGGTGGACGCTTCCGCGAAACAAGGACCGGACCTGATGTTCGGTTTCCTCAGCGACCACGCCGGCGTACTTCTCGCCGATCTGGCCCGCCTGCTCTTCGTCACCAGCCTCTTCGCAGCTCTCGTCAGCTTCCACAATGCCGCAGCCCGCTATTTCTTCTCCCTGGGCCGGGAACAAGTCCTGCCGCGCAAGCTGGGCGCAGTACGGCGGCACAGCGGCGCCCCCTACGCCGGGTCGATCGCCCAGACGGTGATCGCCGTCGTGGTCACGGTGGCTTTCGCCATCGCGGGGACCGGATCATCGCTGGGCGACCTCTACCCTGTCCTGACCATGTTCACGTGGCTGACGAACGACGGCGCCATGGGACTTGTCCTCTTGATGACCGTTGTCTCGCTGGCGGTCATTGGGTTCTTCCGCAAGAACAGGCATGACGCTGGAATCTGGACCCGCCTGATCGCCCCTGCCCTGGGGTTCGTGCTCCTTGCGGCGATCTTCGTGCTGATCGTGGTCAACTTCAACGTACTGCTCGGCCAAAACGAGACCAATGCGCTGACGCTCGTCCTGCCTGCCACGATCATCGTGCCCGGGCTGGTGGGGATCGCCTGGGCGTTCCGCCTCCGCCGGAGCAACCCGGCCGTGTATCGGCGGATCGGTCACGGCGAGGAGGGGCCGGCGGCCGTCCATCTCGGCGACGAAGACGCCGTGTAGCGCCGGGACTGATGATCGGTGAACACCATGCACACCACCCTTTCGATCGTCATGCTCGCTTGCTGTGCCCTCGGAATCTGGAGCCCGATGCGTGAAGGATTGGTCAGGAACCTTAGCCAGTGGGGGCCGATGGCACTCATGCTCATTGCGATGGCGGACACAACCGTCGGGCCAGGCATTGTGCCGGGCGTCGTGTGGGGCCTTCTCCTGCTCCTCACGTCCCCTCTTCCGCTGGTGCTCTTGCCCAAGGATCGCCGGGGCGGCATGGAAATACACCGCTCCTTGTCCATGGTGGCCATGTTCGCCATTTTCGTCACAACCCTTCCCACTGTCCCGTCAAGTTCTGTACACCAAGCACATGCGCATTCAGGACTTGGTGGAGCGAATCCGGCCCTGGCAGTTGCCCTCGCGGCAGCGGTCATCGCCTACTCAATCGCCCTGGCCGCCCGAACCCTTCGACCAAATGGCCGCGGACACCGTCGTCACGCGTCTGCATCGCTTGAGGCGATCTCTTCGGCGGGCGCCTTGGGCGCCATGATCCTGATGGCCGTCTGACCGCAAGTGCCTTGTCCATAGAAACCATTACCAACTCAGAGTGGAGTAAACCCTTGGAAAGCTACGACGCCCTCCTCGCTTCAATCACCCCGACCACCGGCGAAAGCCGGACCATTATCGACCCCGCCACGGGCACCGTTGTCGGCGAGGCCCCGGTTCACACGGTCGACGACCTCGAACGCGCGGTCGCCGCCGCCCAGGTAGCCCAACCAGCGTGGGCCGCTCTGGGCCACGACGTCCGCTCCGCCGCGCTCCTCAGGGCGGCAGACGCCGTCGAACGCTCCGCCGAGGAACTTGCCCGCCTGCTCTCCCGCGAGCAAGGCAAACCGCTCAACGGCCCCAACGCCCGCTTCGAAGTCGGCGCCTGCGCGGCCTGGCTCCGCGCCACCGCCGCCACCCCGCTCGAGGTGGAAACCGTCGTCGACGACGGCGAAACCCGCGCCGAACTCCACTACCGGCCCATCGGCGTCGTCGGCGCGATCGGCCCCTGGAACTGGCCCATGATGATCACCATCTGGCAGATCGCCCCCGCCCTCCGGATGGGCAACGCCGTCGTCGTCAAACCCTCCGAATACACACCCCTGTCCGTGATGGCCCTGGCCGCCGTGATCAACGAAGAACTCCCCGAAGGCCTCCTCACGGTGGTCTCCGGCGGCCGGGACGTCGGCGCCCGGCTCGCCGAACACCCGGCGATCGGCAAGGTCATGTTCACCGGATCCACCGCCACCGGCAAAGCCATCATCCGCTCCAGCGCGGACACGGTAAAGCGCCTCACCCTCGAACTCGGCGGCAACGACGCCGGCATCGTCCTGCCCGATGCAGACCCCAAAGCCATCGCCGAAGGACTCTTCTGGGGTGCCTTCATCAACACCGGCCAGACCTGCGCCGCACTCAAGCGCCTCTACGTCCACGACTCCCTCTATGAAGCAGTGTGCACCGAGCTTGCTGCCATTGCCGCCGCGATGCCCATGGGGGTTGGCTTAGACGAGGCGAACGTGCTGGGACCGCTGCAGAACCGGCAGCAGTACGACATCGTCGCGGAGCTCGTGGATGCCGCCCGCGATTCCGGCGCCCGCATCCTGCTCGGCGGCAACCCCGACGACGGCCAGCCCGGCAACTTCTACCCCACCACCCTCGTAGCCGACATCGACAACAGCAACCCCCTCGTCGCCGAGGAACAGTTCGGCCCGGCCCTGCCCATCATCCGCTACGGCACCGTGGACGAGGCCGTCGCCATGGCGAACGCGCTCGACGTCGGACTCGGCGCCTCCGTCTGGTCCTCCGACCTGGACGCTGCCCGTGACGTTGCCGCCCGCCTTGAGGCCGGAACCGTATGGATCAACAAACATGGCAACGTCGACCCGCGGGTCCCCTTCGGCGGCGCCAAGCAATCCGGCTATGGCCTGGAATTCGGCGTCGAAGGCCTCAAAGCCCTCGGGGTCCCCCAGGTGATCAACGGCTGACCCAACTGACTAGCAGTTGTTGTCGTTTTGAAGCCCCAGAACGACAACAACTGTCAGCTAGTTGGGGCGTGCCGCCGTCGCCTCTGAATCTCGACGTAGACGGTGACAAGGAGCAGGACAACCACTGCGAGGGCCAACGCGACGGCGGCGGGAACCACAGCGCTCACCGGTATGAGCAACACGGCGATCACCACGGTCGGCACCGCCCACGGCAGCACCGCGCGCGGAGGCTGACCGTAGCGAAGCGACACGATCGCATTGCAACCATAGAAGAGGGCCAGACCTCCCCCGAGAGAAATCCCGGAACCGAAGGGCAAGTGCTCATAGGGGGCTGGAATGGCCGTCGCAATGGCCCCGGCGATTGCAGTTACCCCCAAAACCAGAAGAAACGGCATGAACAACGTGGTCTGAAGGATCCCGGCGAAATCGGACCGGGCCTGCAGCCGCTCGAGCCCTGCCGTGACTGTCCCCGTGCCGTATTGGAAGAATGCCCAGCCGAGCAGGGCAACCACGAGGAATCCGAGCGCACCGAGTAGGCCTGCGCCCGGGCCCCAATCGTCAGACACCTCGGTGACGATCGTGAAGATGGACTCGCCGAGCACAATGATGACGAACAAGCCAAGCCGCTCGGAAGCGTGCTCGATGTTGATGCCAGCGATGCCGCGGTCAGGCCAAAGGCGGGCGCTAAGAGCCATCATGCCAATCTCGACAACGATCGCGGTGGCCCACAGAACGACGGCAATGTGGAGAGGCAAGGAGGCGGAGAGGAGCCAGAGGACGGCCGTGCCGCCGTTGTAGATCCAAATCCGCCACGGAAATTCGGCCGAATTTTCACGGTGCTGGTACAGCCACAAGATCAGCAGAACCACGCGAATGGCGGCATTGGCCAGCGAAAAGGCCCAAGCACGTTCGCCAAAGGCACCGGGCGCGGCGGCGGCCATGATGCTCGCCGCCGCCATCGCCGCGAGCATCGCGACGCCCAGAGCCCGGGATGACAAACCTGGCAGGAGGTTGACTACGGAGACAATGTTCACCCAAGCCCACCACGCCGGAAAGAAAAGCAGGACGAAGGTGCCGAACTCAGCCCATCCGGGGTCGCCGTGGATCCCGCGCGCAAGCTGCCCGACGAAAGCCACAAAGACGAGGTCGAAGAACAATTCCATCCAGTGGACGCGGCGAGGGTCACGGGCCACCTCGTGTTTCAACGCGCCAGGAACCGACGACTTATCCATCATTGACCCATGCTATTGGCTGCCGGACTTGCCGTTGCTCCAGTTCGGCCCGCGAGATAGTAGCATTCGTAATGCAGGAATACGCTGTGCGCGAGCGTCATACCGACAGGGATAGGTTGCGGGGGCAAGCAAAGTCAATGGATTCGGAACCGGTACAGCCAGAGGTAACCCCTCGATTCAGCAACACCCGGAAGCAGAATACCGAGCTTGCCGTCCAGCAACTCCGGGACGGCGGGTTCACGAACATCCAGGTGGATGAATTCCTCGAGACGCTGCACCGCATGGAGGCCGACGAGTCGATACTTGCGCCGCTGACGAATGCCCTGCTCGCGATGAACGTCTCGGTCCAGTGGCTCATGTAGGAACCGCCAGCACTCCACGACCCCGATCCGGTTAATCGGACTCGGCCTCCTGCTCGATGCGTCGGCGCTGCTCCTCGAGCTCCTTCTCGCCTTCGTCTTCAGCTTGATAAAGCTTGGAGTTGGTGATCCGGAGTTCACGCATCACGGCGTCGAGCTTCACGTGGAGGGCGGCACTGTCTCTATTCTGGGTGTTTTGGATGATGAAGACCATCAAGAAAGTCACGATGGTCGTGCCGGTATTGATGACCAACTGCCAGGTATCCGAAAATCCCAGGAGTGGTCCCGTAAACGCCCAAACAATGAGGATGATTACTGCCGCGCTGAACACCCAGGCGTGGCCGAGAACTTTGGCCACCTTGGTGGTGAACCGGGTGAAAAAATCCGGACGGGAACCGCTGTCTTCGCTCATCCAGCCATCATCCACCCACTACCGGGTTGGCACCTACCCATCCTGCAGCTCGGTGCCGTTTCGGCCCAAACGCTTTCCAACGTTGTAATCTTCAGCTAAGGACGGTCGCTGACGTGCGCGGAAGAAGGAAAAGTGGCAATTACCATGCGGGATGTGGCCCAGGCGGCCGATGTGTCTATCAAAACCGTATCGAACGTCATCAATGACCATCCAAACATCAAAGCCGAGACCCGCGAGCGGGTTTTGCTGGCCATCGAGAAACTCGGCTATCAGCCGAATCTCTCGGCCCGGGGCTTGCGGTCCGGACGCACGGATGTCATCAGCCTCATCATCCCGGATCTGAAGAATGCCTACTTTGCCGAGCTCGCCGATGCCGTCATGACGGCCGCCTCAAAACGCGGGAAAGTGGTGATCATCGAGCAAAGCGGAGGCTCCCGGACGCGCGAGCTGGAGATCCTGCATGGCCCCCGGATGCGAATGGTCGATGGCGTCCTGTACAGCGTGCTCGGCCTGAGCCAGGAAGACGCAGGCCTCATCGAGATTCCGACTCCCATGGTCCTCCTGGGTGAGCGGATCTTTCACGGCCCCACGGACCACGTGACCATGCAAAACATCGAGGCTTCGCAGGCAGCTACCGACCACCTCCTCCAACGCGGACGAACGAAACTACTCGCTTTTGGTGCCCACCGAAATGAAGTCATCGGTTCAGCCGGGCTTCGCTTGGAAGGTTACCGCCGCGCCTTGCAGAAGGCGGGGCTGGATTACCGGGACGAACTGGCAATCGATGTCCAGTCGTGGCACCGTTCCGACGGCGCCCAGGCAATGCGGCACGTCCTGGAGTCCGGGCTGGAGTTCGACGGCGTCGTGGCCTTCAACGACTCGATCGCCCTAGGGGCGATGCGTGTCATGCAGGATGCTGGACTGAGAATCCCTGAGGATGTGGCGATCATCGGCTTTGACGACATCGACGAAACCCGGTATTCACTCCCGACGTTGTCAACCATAGATCCGGGCCGTCGGGAGATCGCCGAGACCGCCGTCGCGATGCTCCTGGAACGAATCGACGGCGCGGCCGAAGCAACGCCTGCCCGCG
The DNA here is from genome assembly GCF_036662515.1 of Arthrobacter sp. S2(2024). Lineage (NCBI taxonomy): Bacteria > Bacillati > Actinomycetota > Actinomycetes > Micrococcales > Micrococcaceae > Arthrobacter > Arthrobacter sp. S2(2024). Next base: position 421,663 of record NZ_JAYKZI010000003.1, read on the forward strand.
AGTTTGAAGCCGAGTTCAAGGTCATCAGCCGGGAATCCACGGCGATCTAGCCCGCCGAAGACGCCGTCCGATTTCTTCTTGACATGTAAGTCCAGTCACATCATCATGGATTTACAACGATTACTTACATCGATGTAAAAGCTCGGAAATGTCTCTGTCCCCCATCCGCCGAGTCCGTCCAAGTCCCACCACCATCCATTGGCTGGAAGACGGCCTGCCCTCGCTGCTCCACCTCCGACGACGACGTCCATGCACGACCGAAGGGAAACTACGTGAACAAGAAAGCAATTGCCGCAGCAGTGTCAGCCGCTGCCCTTGCCGCCACACTGGCAGGGTGCAGTGGTGGCGCGGATGCCGCCAGTGCGGGCTCCAATACCACCAATTGCACAAACAAGATTGTGCATTCCGATGCTCCGAAGGTCTCCGTGTGGGCGTGGTACCCCAACATGGCCAAGGTCGTCGACAACTTCAACAACTCCCACTCCGATGTTCAGGTCTGCTGGACCGTGGCCGGCCAGGGTGGCCCGGAGTACGCGAAGTTCCAAACTGCCATCCAGGCCGGCAAGGGAGCCCCTGACGTGATCATGCTCGAGGCTGACCAGCTGACGGGTTTTGAATTGCAGAACGCGCTTGTGGACCTGAGCAAGTATGGCGCCGCAGACGTCAAGAAGAACTTCAGCGCGGGTTCCTGGAAGGACGTCTCGCAGGGCGATTCGGTCTACGCCATTCCGGTCGACGGCGGGCCGATGGCCATGATCTACCGTAAGGACATCCTGGACAAGTACGGCATCAAGCCGCCGACGACGTGGGCCGAGTACGAAACGGCCGCGCAGAAGGTCAAGGACGCCGGCGGGCCTGCTTTCGGAGACCTTGGCAGCAATGTCCCCGCCGCCCTGACCGCCCTCATGGCCCAAAAGGGCGCCGTTCCCTTCACCTATGACCTGGCGGACCAGAAGAACATCTCCATCCACCTCGACAGCCAGCCGGCCAAGGACGTCCTGAACTACTGGGCGGGACTCGTGAAGAAGGGCCTGGTCGCCACCCAGGACCAGTTCACCACCGACTACATTTCAGGAATGATCGGCGGCAAGTACGCCACGTACATCTCCGCCGCATGGGCTCCCGGCTACCTCACCGGGTCCGGAGTGGGTAAGGGCAACGAGAAGGGAACATTCGCTGCGGCCCCCCTCCCCCAATGGGATGCAAGCAACCCGGTCTCCGTGAACTGGGGAGGATCCACCTTTGCCGTGACCTCACAGGCCGGTGACCAGAAGCTCGCCGCCGAAGTCGCCAAGGGCCTCTACGCCGACGACGCCTCGCTGACGGACGGCTGGAAGACCCAAACGATCTTCCCGCTCAACCAGAATGTGTTGAAGTCGGACGCGTTCACCAACAACGCCGTCGACTTCTTTGGCGGACAGACCGCGAACAAGGACATCTACATACCGGCCGAAAATGCCTACAAGGGATTCAGTTACAGCCCGTTCAGCGTCTACTACTACGCGCAACTGCAGGCAGAGACGGTCAAGATCAATGCCGGCAAAGTCAGCGGGGACGAAGCAGCCAATGAGCTGCAGGGCATCATGGTGAACTACGCGAAGAGCCAAGGGTTCACAGTCAACTGACAGCTCCTCCCGTTCCGCCGGCCCCGGGTGGGCGGAACGGGGCGGAATCGATCAAGAGAAAGTTGCAGGACAGCTCATGGCAGTTCACGGGTCAACGGTGACGTCGTTGCCACACACTTCCACCCCGGACAAAGTGAATTCCGCGCCCCCGCCCGAACGCAGGACCCGCTCCCGCAGCGACAAGATGAATGCGCGGCGGGCCAGGACCGGATGGCTCTTCATCGCACCGTTCGGAATAGTTTTCGTGGCGTTCCTTCTTGCTCCGCTTGCCTACGCCCTCTACCTCAGCCTGTTCACCAAGGGCCTGGCGACAGGGACGCGGTTCAGCGGTTTGGAGAACTATCTCCGCGCCTTCTCGGATCCACAGTTCCTCAAGGGTGTGTGGTTCGTGGTCCGCTTCTCCCTGGTCCTCATCCCGGTCCAGATGGCCGTCTCCCTGGCAGCCGCCCTCGTGCTCGACCACCTCACCACCCGGCTCGCAAGGTTCTCCCGGCTCATGATCTTCCTGCCGTACGCAGTGCCGGCCGTCATTGGTGCCCTGATGTGGGGCTTTCTTTACAGTCCGACATTCGGCCCCCTCGAGCAGTTTTTCTCCCTGTTCCACGCCTCCGCGCCCTTCCTGCTCAGCCAGGACAACGTCTTCTACGGCCTTCTCAATGTTGTGACGTGGCAATGGGCCGGCTATTACATGATCATCATCTACGCGGCATTACAGGGAATCGATCCGACCCTCTACGAGGCCGCCAAGATTGATGGGGCCTCCGAAAGGCAGGTTGCGTTCCGCATCAAGATCCCCCTGGTTTCTTCGGCACTTGTGCTCATTCTCATCTTCGCGCTGATCGGGACGCTGCAGTTCTTCTCCGAGCCGCAGATCCTCGGGCCGGTAGCCAACGGCAGCATCACCCCGGATTTCACCCCGAACATCTACGCGTTCAATTTGGCCTTTGGATACGCCCAGTTCAACTACGCCTCGGCGATATCCTTCTCCCTCGGCATCGTCGTCTTCATCGCGGTGTACATCTTCATGTTCGCCACCCGCAAGAAAGGGAGCAACCTCTCATGAGTGCGCTGACAACACATCTCCCGGCCGCAACCCGGCTGTCGCGGCCCCGGCGGCGCAACGTGGTGGCTCATGCCTTTCTGGGCGTCCTGGTCCTATATTTCCTGGCTCCCATTTGGTGGCTTTTCGTCGCCAGCACGAAAGACGCCCAAGGACTTTTCGCGGGCTCGTCCGGCGCTATGTGGTTCGACAAGAATTTCAACCTGATCGCGAACATTCAGGAGCTTTTCGCCTACAACGGCGGGGAGTACGTACAGTGGCTGGGCAATTCCCTTCTCTACGCTGTCAGCGGCGGTCTGGGAGCGACCGCAATCTCGGTCCTGGCCGGTTATGGGTTTGCCAAGTACAAGTTCCGGGGCCGGAACCTTACGTTCGCACTGTTGCTCGGTGCCGTGATGGTCCCCATGACGGCGCTGGTCATCCCGACATTCATCCTGATGTCCAACCTCAAGCTGACCGATACCGTGTGGGCGGTCATCCTGCCGTCGCTGCTTAGCCCCTTCGGCGTCTACCTGATGCGGGTTTACACCGCAGAAGCGGTTCCAGACGAGCTGCTCGACGCGGCGAGGGTGGACGGAGCCGGTGAACTCCGCACCTTCTTCCAAGTCTCGTTGCCCTTGCTTCGGCCGGCGCTGGTGACCGTCCTGCTGCTTTCCGTCGTTGGGACCTGGAACAACTACTTCCTGCCCTTGGCCATGTTGTCCACGGAGAGGCTCTATCCGCTCACCGTGGGCATAGGGCTCTGGGAGCAGCTGGCTTCGTCCAACAACGGGGGCGGCCACTCGCTCTGGAGCCTGATCGTCGTCGGTTCGTTCATTTCCATCATTCCCCTCGTGGTGGCATTCCTCACCCTGCAGAAGTACTGGCAGGGCGGCCTGTCACTCGGCAGCCTCAAATAGCCCCTTGAAGCACCTCTTCATTTCCCGCTCCTTCTTACCGAAAGCAGACCATGGTTTCCGCACGCCTTACGATCGACCCACAATTCGCAGTGGGCGCAGTCAATCCCCGCCTCTTCGGTTCGTTTGTTGAACACCTTGGACGCTGTGTCTACGACGGCATCTACGAACCCGGTCACCCCAGCGCCGACGCCGACGGTTTCCGCACTGACGTGATCGAGCTCGTCAAAGAACTCGGTGTTTCCACCATCCGCTATCCGGGCGGCAACTTCGTCTCCGGGTTCCGCTGGGAGGACAGCGTTGGGCCCAAGGAACAGCGCCCCCACCGACTCGACCTCGCGTGGCACTCCACCGAAACCAACGAGATCGGCATGCACGAGTTCAGCACCTGGCTTGAGAAGGTGGGCAGCGAACTCATGCTGGCCGTCAACCTCGGCACCCGCGGCACGCTGGAAGCTTTGGACTTGTTGGAGTACTCCAACATCCGCTCCGGGACGGAGCTGTCGGACCGCCGGGCCGCTCATGGCCGGGCGGAGCCCTTTGGCGTCAAAATGTGGTGCCTCGGCAATGAGATGGATGGCCCGTGGCAGTTGGGCCATCGCTCTGCCGACGACTACGGCAAAATCGCATCGCAGACCGCGAAGGCAATGCGCCAGCTTGATCCTTCAGTTGAACTTGTGGTCTGCGGCTCATCGAGCGCCCATATGCCCACCTTCGGAGAATGGGAGCGCGTGGTACTCACCCACGCCTACGAGGACGTTGATTACATCTCCTGCCACGCCTACTACGAAGAAAAGAACGGTGACCTGGACTCGTTCCTTGCTTCCGCCACCGACATGGACCACTTCATTGAATCCGTTGTAGCGACGGCGGACCACGTCAAAGCTGTCAACGGGAGCGCCAAAACCATCAACATTTCCTTCGACGAATGGAATGTGTGGTACCTCGAACGGTTCCATAACGTGGACAAAATCGAAGGGCTGGACAACTGGCCCAAGGCGCCGCGACTGCTTGAGGACACGTACTCAGTAGCCGACGCCGTCGTCTTCGGCAACCTCCTGATCTCACTGCTTAAGCACGCCGACCGTGTCACGTCCGCCTCCCTGGCGCAGCTCGTCAACGTGATCGCTCCCATCATGACCGAACCCGGCGGTCCCGCGTGGAAACAGACCACGTTCTTCCCGTTCGCGTTGACCTCCAAACTGGCCAAGGGTGTCGCCCTGGACGTGAGGCTGGATGCGGACAAGTACAGCACTGACGCTTACGGTGCCGTCCCGCTCATCGACGCGGTCGCTACCTACGACGCGGACGCCGCTGCGACGTCGGTCTTCCTGGTCAACCGATCACGGACTGAAGAGGCAACGGTCACCATCGACCTCACGGCTCTTGACAGCGCGATCGTCCTGGATGCGCAGACGCTCTCGGACGCGGATGTATACGCCAAGAACACGCTCAACGATCCGAACCGCGTCGGGCTGCACCCGAATAAGAGTGCCGTAGTACGTGACGGCGTCGTCGAAATCACCCTGCCACCCGTCTCCTGGACGGCCCTGAACCTCGGCTGACTTTGTGAATTCGTGAGAAGGCAAGCGACATCCCGGTCCGAAGACCGGGATGTCGCTTCCACTTGCGGCACTATGGGCCGAACCCCTTTTGCCCGCCGCCGCCCGGTGGGACGATTTTGACATGAGCGAAAACGAAGACCAAAAGCTCGCGTCCCCGGCTCCCGGCCATTACCTTCCGAGGGAAAAGGGCGCTTTCGTGGAGGAATACGAACACCCGACCACCCACCAGATGCGCATCGTCGGCCAGCGGAGGACCGAAGCGGAAGCCAAGCTCGAACGCCAACAGCGCGAGGCGCGTGAGAAGTTCCACGAATAAAGAGATACGGAAAAACCCGGGTTAACGGCAACGCGCCGTTAGCCCGGGCTTCTTCTTGTTAAAAGCCCTCGCCGTTCACAGCCCGCCGGCGAGTTTGTAGTAGGCGGCGTTCCACGCGAGTTCCTTCTTGAACTGTTTGATGGTGGTGCCGTCGTCGATGGTGAGCAGTTCGGTCCGGGCGATTTCGGCGAAGTCCTCGAACACGTCCATGCCCACCTGGGTGGAGAGCACGGTGTGGTGCGCGGCGCCTGCGGTGAGCCACGCGGCGGCGGAGGTGGCGAAGTCGGGCTTCGGCTCCCACAGTGCACGCGCGACCGGGAGGTTGGGGAGCGGTTCCTCGAGGTCGACGACGTCGACGGCGTTCGCGACGAGGCGGAACCGGTCGCGCATGTCCGAGAGCGCGACCACGACGCCGGGCCCCGCATCGGTGTCGAAGACCATGCGGACGGGATCTTCCTTGCCGCCGATGCCCAGCGGGTGGATCTCCACGCGCGGCTTGGCTGCGGTCAGGGAGGGGCAGACCTCGAGCATGTGCGCGCCGAGGATCTTCTCCTCCCCCGGCGTCAGGTGGTAGGTGTAGTCCTCCATGAGCGAGGCGCCACCGGGCAGTCCGCCGCCCATGACCTTCGCAGCCCGGACCAGGATCGCGGTCTTCCAGTCGCCCTCGGCACCGAAGCCGTAGCCGTCGGCCATGAGCCGCTGCACGGCCATGCCGGGAAGCTGGCGCAACGCGCCCAGGTCCTCGAACGACGTCGTGAATGCGGCGGAGCCGTTCGCCTCCAGGAAGGACCGCAGACCCAGTTCGATCCGGGCGCTGTAGCGCAGCGACTCGTGCCGGGCACCGCCGGCGCACAGTTCCGGTGCGACCTCGTAGAGGCGCTCGTACTCCGCGACGAGGGCGTCGACGTCGTACTCCGGCGCGCCGTGCACGGCGTCGGCGAGTTCGTTGACGGACCACGTGTTGACCGAGACGCCGAAGCGCAGCTCGGCTTCGGTCTTGTCCCCTTCTGTGACGGCAACGTTGCGCATGTTGTCCCCGAAGCGGGTCAGCTTGAGGGTGCGCACCGCGGCCCAGCCGGCGGAGGCGCGTTGCCACGCGCCGACCTGGCGCGTGACCTCGGGGTTGGAGACGTGCCCGACGACGGTCTTCCGCGGCACGCCGAGGCGGGACTGGATGTACCCGAATTCGCGGTCGCCGTGGGCTGCCTGGTTCAGGTTCATGAAGTCGAAGTCGATGTCCGCCCACGGCAGGGCCACGTTCGCCTGGGTGTGCAGGTGCAGGAGCGGCTTGCGGAGCAGGTCCAGTCCCTGGATCCACATCTTGGCCGGGCTGAACGTGTGCATCCACGCGGTAACGCCGATCACGGCGTCGTCCGAGTTCGCTTCCAGAGCGGTGCGGCGGATCGCGTCCGCGTCCGTCAGCACGGGCTTCCAGACGAGCTTGACCGGAACATCGGAGGACGCGTTCAGTGATGCGGCGATCTCCTGGGACTGCGCGGCGACCTGCTTGAGGACGTCCTCGCCGTAAAGGTGCTGGCTGCCGGTGAGGAACCACACTTCGTAGTGTTCGAGGGACGTGTTGTGGGCGATGGGCATGCGTTTCTCCTTGGAGGTTCGTGGGTGGCGCGCGTCAGCGGCCGTAGACGTTCTGGTAGCGGCTGTAGAGGGACTCGATCTGGCCGGCGTCGATGGGCAGCGGTTCACCGAGCTGCCGGGAAATGTGGACCGTGCGGGCCACTTCCTCGCACATCACGGCAGCCTTGACGGCGGAGCGGGCGTCCTTGCCGATAGTGAACGGTCCGTGGTTCTGCATCAGGACAGCCGGTGAATGGGACGCCCGGAGCGTGTCCACGATCCCGCGGCCGATCGAGTCGTCCCCGATCAGGGCGAACGGGCCTACCGGGATGGTGCCGCCGAATTCGTCGCCCATCATGGTCAACACGCACGGGATCGGCTCCCCGCGCGCGGCCCAGGCCGTGGCGTAGGTGGAGTGCGTGTGGACGACCCCGCCGACGTCGGGCATGTTCCGGTAGACGTAGGCGTGCGCTGCGGTGTCCGACGACGGCGAAAGGTCCGGATTGCCCCACGCCCCGTCGCCATCGCCGGCCACGGGAACCCCGTGGAGGTCCGTGACCACCATGAGTTCGGGCGTCAGCGCATCGTAGGAGACCCCAGACGGCTTGATGACCATCAAGTCATGCCCCGGGACGCGGGCGGAGACATTGCCCGCGGTCCAGACCACCAGCTCGTACCGGGTCAGTTCGGCGTGCAGCGCGCAGACCTCGCGGCGGATCGTGGCAATGGTGTCCAGCAGGGCGCTCATGCGGAGACCCCCGCGGTGAGGAGCGTTTTGCTCGCGTTCCGCTGGATCTTCTTGAGCCGGTGCATGACCTCGTTCGCTCCGCGGCCGAAGTAGTCATGCAGGGTCCGGTATTCGCGGAACAATTTCTCGTAGGCGGCGACGTTTTCCGGGATCGGGGTGTAGACGGCGCCGGGCTCGGATCCCATGGCAGCCGCGGCTTCCCGGATGTCCGGGTACTCCCCCGCAGCGACGGCGGCGTGGATCGCCGAACCCAGCGCGGGACCCTGGGTGGAGCCGATCGTGGAGAGGGGCAGCCCGGTGATATCGGCGTAGATCTGCATCAATAGCGTGTTTTTCAGCAGCCCTCCGGCCACGATGAATTCCTTCACCGGCACCCCCGCGTCCCGGAAGGCATCCACAATGGTGCGGGTGCCGAAGGCCGTGGCCTCCAGCAGCGCCCGGTAGATGTCTTCCGGGCGGGTTGCCAGGGTCTGGCCCACGATCACTCCGGAGAGTTCGTGGTCCACCAGGACGGACCGGTTTCCCGAGTGCCAGTCCAGGGCAATGAGTCCGTGTTCACCGATCTCCTGGGTGGAGGCGAGTTCGGTGAGGTATTCGTGGATGCCCAGGCCCGCGGCTTCGGCAGCTGCATGATATTCGGGCGGCACGCCGTACTTGGTGAACCAGCCGAAGATGTCGCCCACCCCGGACTGGCCGGCCTCGTAACCCCAGAGTCCGTCCACGATCCCGCCGTCGACCACTCCGCACATGCCCGGCACCTCACGAAGCTCGGAGCCGTTCATGACGTGGCACGTGGAGGTGCCCATGATCGCGACGAGCTGTCCCGGTTCCACGGCCCGGGCGGCGGGCGCGGTGACGTGGGCGTCAACATTCCCGACCGCGACGGCGATCCCGGCCGGGAGGCCGGTCCAGCCGGCGGCTTCGGCAGTCAGGTAACCCGCGGCGTCGCCCAGGCGGCCGATGGTGTGGGCCAGTTTGGTGTCGACGAAGTCCTTGAAGCCCGGGTTCAGGGCGGCCAGGAATTCCCCGGACGGGTAGGCGCCGTCCTGGTAGATGCCCTTGTACCCTGCGGTGCAGGCATTCCGCACGTAGTTCCCGCACAGTTGCCAGACGATCCAGTCGGCGGCTTCCACCCAGTGGTCCATCGCCGCATACGCGCCCGGGTCCTCCTCCAGGAGCTGGAGTCCCTTGGCGAACTCCCATTCCGAGGAAATGAGCCCGCCGTAGCGCGGCAGCCAGGCCTCGCCCCGCTCGGCGGCGAGTGCATTGATGCGGTCCGCCTGCTCCTGGGCCGCATGGTGGCGCCACAACTTCACATACGCATGCGGCCTGCGGGCGAAGCCGGGCAACTCGTTCAGTGGAGTGCCGTCAGCCTTCACCGGCACCATCGTGCACGCCGTGAAGTCCGTGGCAATCCCGACGACGGCGGCCGGATCGATCCCGGCGTCGCGCACCGCTGCGGGGACCGCGTGGCGCAACACGTCGCGGTAGTCTTGCGGCACCTGCAGCGCCCATTCGCCGGGAAGGCGGACAGCCGGGCCAGCAGGCTCGCCGGCCAGATCGGCCGGCAAGGCCTCCGTGATGACCGCGTGCGGGTACTCAAACACTCCGCTTCCCAGTTCCTTGCCATCCCTGACCCGCACCACCACGGCCCTGCCGGAAAGCGTGCCGTAGTCCACGCCGATGACGTAATGTTCGTTGCCGTCCGCTGTGACGTCCATGAAGTCCTCCAATAAGCCAGCCCGCAGCCTTGCGGATTGGTTCCATTGTGAGCGCTAACAAAATTCACGTCAAGCCGCCCTTCCCACATGAACATGAATACGATCAGGCGGGAGACGACGTACTTTGGCGCACCACCAACTCTGGCTCCACCACCGTGGCGCCGACGCTTTCCCCGCCCTCGATACCGCTCAGCATGAGGTCCATGCAGCGCCGCCCGAGTTCTTCGAAGTCCTGGCGTACCGTGGTCAAAGGCGGCGTGAAATAGCCTGATTCGGGCTGGTCGTCGAAACCCACCACCGAAACATCCTCGGGCACCCGGACACCTGCCTCGTTGAACGCACGCAGCAGGCCCAGGGCCATCTGGTCATTTCCCACAAAAAGCGCCGTGGCGGTCCTTTCACCGGCAAGCTTCCTGCCAATGTCATAACCGCTGCCGGCGCTCCAGTCCCCCACCACCAGCAAATCGTCCTGAAGGCCAGCCGCCTGCAAGGCCTCGCTCCACCCTTCGGCCCGGGCGACGCCGTCGATCCAGTCCTGCGGGCCGGCCACGTGCCCGATCCGTCGGTGCCCCTGCTCCACCAGATGCCTCACGGCCAATTCCGCGCCGCGCTTCTGGTCCACCATGGCTCCGCCGACCGACGCGTCGCCCAGCGACCCCACGGCCACTACGGGAACCCCGGCCTTCACTTCCGCCAACGCCAGCAGGGTGTCCGAATGGGGAACGATCACAACGATTCCGTCCACGGACTGGTCCAGGAAATGCCGGACCGCATCAAGGATCGCCTCCCGGTTGACCGTCCTCAAGGCTGCGATGCTGACGAAATAGCCGGCATCCCTCGCAGCCTGCTCGACGCCCAGCAGGGTGTTCGCCGGGCCGTACTGCGCCAGCTCGCTCGCCAGGACGCCGATGGTCTGGGAACGGCGGGTCACGAGGCTCCGCGCAGCAGTATTGCGCCGGTATCCCAGCTCGGCGATGGCGGCCTCGACACGCTCCCGGGTGCCCTTGCTGACGTTGGGGTGGTCGTTGATCACCCGTGAAACGGTCTGGTGCGAGACTCCCGCCAATTCCGCTACGTCTTCAAGCCGTGGTAAGCGCCCGCTGCTTTTTGTCATGGAGCTATTCTGCGTGACCTGGAGGCCAAGCGACGAACAGGACCGCAGCGAGTCCACGCTGAGCTACCGGCCAGTACAAGACCACGGGCATGCCGGGGATAGACTCGATTCAAGCCCAACAACCACCATTTGAGGAGCCCCATGCGCGCCACCATCATCCACGGTCCCGGCGACATCCGCGTTGAAGACCGTAACTACCCGACGGTCCAGCTGCCCACCGACGTCGTCGTCAAAGTGACTGCCTCCTGCGTCTGCGGATCGGACCTTTGGCCCTACCGCGGCGTAAAGCCCACCCACCAGCCTTCGGCCATCGGACATGAATTCATCGGCACGGTGGAAAGCATTGGCGACGACGTCACCACCCTGGCGCCCGGCGATTTCGTGATAGCTCCGTTCGTGGTCAGCTGCGGGGCCTGCCCGCAATGCTTGAACGGCGTCACAGTTGCCTGCGATCATTTGGCAGGTTGGGGCGGCAAGGATGACAGCGGTCACGCGATCGACGGCGGCCAAGGCCAGGCCGTGCGCGTGCCGCTCGCCGAGTCCACGCTCGTCAAGGTTCCCGGCATCACGGAACCCGACGGCGCCCTCCGCGCGAGCTTGCTGACGCTCTCGGATGTGATGGCCACCGGCCACCACGCCGCCCTCGCGGCGAAGGTCGGCCCCGGCAGGACCGTCGTCGTCGTCGGCGACGGCGCAGTCGGGCTCTGCGGCGTGCTCGCAGCAAAGCGGCTCGGAGCAGAACGAATCATCGCGATGTCGCGGCATGCCTACCGCCAGGCTATTGCCCTCGAATTCGGCGCAACAGACATCGTCGCTGAACGTGGCGAGGACGGCGTAGCCAAGGTCCGCGAATTGCTGGGAGGCGTTTTGGCCGACTCCGTGTTGGAGTGCGTCGGGACCAAGGAGTCCATGGAACAGGCACTGCACAGTGTCCGCCCGGGCGGCGCCCTCGGCTTTGTCGGTGTCCCGACAGGCGGAGCTGAGGCCCCCTTGCGCTACTTGTTCGACACGAACATTTCGATTGCCGGCGGCATGGCCCCTGCCCGCACCTACATCCCGGAACTGCTCGCCGACGTGCTTGACGGAAAGATCAATCCGGGCAGGGTCTTCGACACCGTGATGCCGCTCGAGGAAGCGCCCGAGGCCTACCGCGCCATGGACGAACGGCGCTCCATCAAGGTCCTGCTCACTCCCTGAGGCCATGGGCGGAACCTGCAGCTTCTTGCGGGATAGTGGACTGTGGCGTGCACGCGGGAACGGCGAGAGAATCCATATAGGAAGCCTCGCCTGAACCCAAAGGAGCGAACAAAATGATCACTGGTGCCCCGGCGCGCCCGGTGGTTAACCAGGACGGGTATTTGCCCATCGAGGATCACGGACTCATTGGAGACGGGTCCACCTGCGCTTTGGTGGGACGGGACGGCGCCATTACCTGGCTTTGCTTGCCGGAATTCGACAGTCCACCGTTCCTTGCCGGGATCCTCGACGCGGAATCAGGCGGCCGTTTTGAAATAGCTCCTGTTCGCACCCTGGCATCCTCCCAGCGCTACACCGAGGATTCCTGCGTGCTGGTCACGTCCCTTGTGTCCGATCGTGGCGTGCTGCAGGTGACGGACGGGCTGACGTTGCGTGCGGGTGCCGACTTGTCGGAGCCGGTGCCGGCCGGCCGTTCCGAACTCCTGCGGCACGCGCGAGCCGTGGGCGGCGACGTCCCGCTGCGCATCAGCCTGATACCGAAGACCGGTGTCACTTTTGACACCCTGGCTACCGGCTGGAGGTTTGATTGGCGGCAGGACGGAGTCCACGAGGTCTACCTATGGTCTTCCGTTGAACTCATCCCCGACGGCCGTGGCCTGTCCGCCGAGTTGACGCTTCGCGCGGGAGAGACCCTGACCATGGTCCTGCACTGGTCCGGGCGGTTCCGGCTCCGTCAGCATCCGGAGAGCAAGAAGCTCATTGACCAGACCGTGTATGCGTGGCGCCGGTGGGCATCAAACCTGGATTGCGAAGGCTCCCAGGCGGAGTTGATGAAGCGTTCGGCCCTGACGCTGAAGATGCTGGACCACGCCGAGACGGGGGCCATCTTGGCCGCCGCTACCTCTTCGTTGCCGGAGTGGCCGGGAACGTCCCGGAATTGGGATTACCGGTACACATGGGTGCGCGACGCCTCGTTCTCCAACTATGTGTTCAGGCGCATTGGCGATCCCAGTGATGCGGACGTCTTCCTTGCCTGGGTCCTGACCAACGTCGAGCGGGACGGTGCCCCGCACGTCATGTACGCCTTGGACGGTTCCCAGCCGCCCGATGAGGTCGAGGACCCGCACTTGCGCGGATACCGCGGCTCGGCCCCGGTCCGGTGGGGAAACGGCGCCCGCCACCAACTCCAGCACGATGTGTACGGTGAAATCGTCGATATCGCCTACCAGTGGTCGGGCAGCGGCAAGCGAGTGGATGAGCGGCTCTGGGCCGCATTGGTACCCATTGTGGAAATGGCCATCAGGAGCTGGAGGGTTCCGGACTCGGGGCCTTGGGAAATCCGGGACAAGAGCAGGCCCTTCACCTACTCGGCGGCGTTATGTTACGTCGCGATCGACCGCGCCATCCAGATCGCGCGCAGGGACGGGCTTCCCTATCCCAAACGCCGGTGGGAGGCCACTGCCCGTCAAATCCGGCAGGCTGCCCTGACACAATCATGGGATCCTCGGCGGCGCACCTTTACCGAGAACCTAGGTGGCAACGGCGGTCTCGACGCGTCGCTCTTGACCCTTCCCGTCCGCAACGTCATTGATTTCGACGATCCCCGGATGGTTTCCACGACGAAAGCGATCGCGGCGGAGCTCGACGCCGGCAACGGACTTTTGTTCCGCTACCTGCCATCGGTTTCTCCCGACGGTCTGCCCGGAAACGAAGGGGCGTTCCTCCTCTGCAGCTTCTGGCTGGTGGACAACCTGGCAGGACAAGGGCGCGTGGATGAAGCCCATGAACTCTATGAGTCCCTCTGCAGCCGTGCGAATTCACTGGGCCTGCTACCCGAGCAGATCCACCCGGACACCGGAGAGTTCCTCGGCAACTTCCCGCAGGCGTTCAGCCATGTGGGCGTGCTGGCCAGCGGCCTGCGCCTGCTGAAAGCGGAGCGGCGGGCCGCAAAGGCTGGCACTACCACGCGGAATCAGGGCTAGCGGCGAGGGGCGAAGCCGATGCGTGCGTGGTGGGTCCGGGAACCAGCTCCGATTGAATCCGGGCCGCTTGTCTGGGGCGAACGCCCCGATCCTCAACCAGGAGTGCATGAGCTCCTGGTCGGAGTCCGGACCTGTGGTGTCTGCCGCACGGATCTGCATCTGGCAGAGGGCGACCTCACCCCTCGGATGCCGAATGTAGTCCCCGGCCACGAAGCGGTAGGAATAGTCAGCGAGGCGGGCGAAGGGTGCGTGAGGTTCCGGCGCGGTGACAGGGTCGGAGTGGCCTGGCTGGGTGGAACCTGCGGGAGCTGCGGGTTTTGCCGCCGCGGTGCCGAGAACCTTTGCCTCTCCCCTGTCTTCACGGGTTGGGACAGGGACGGTGGCTATGCCGAACAACTCACGGTGTCCGAGGATTTTGCCTATGCCATCCCGCCCCGGTTTTCGGACGAACAGGCAGCCCCTCTGTTGTGCTCCGGCATCATCGGGTACCGGGCGCTCAAACGGGCCGCTGTTCCGGAGGGTGGCCGACTGGGCATCTATGGTTTCGGAGGGTCCGCCCATCTCACGGCGCAGATGGCACGCCACCAAGGGGCGCAGGTGTACGTGATGACGCGTTCGGAGTCTGCCCGTGAACTGGCGCGGAAGCTGGGTGCGGTGTTTGTGGGCGACGCGTACGAATCCCCGCCAGACCCACTCGACTCGGCGATACTGTTTGCCCCTGCCGGGGACCTCGTCCCTGTCGCCCTCAAGGCATTGGGCCGGGGCGGGACCCTCGCCATTGCCGGCATCCACCTCAGCGACATACCGCCCTTGAACTATTCCGCCGATCTCTTCTATGAGCGGCAGCTCCGCAGCGTCACTGCCAACACCCGGGCAGACGGCGAAGAGTTCTGGTCCTTGGCCGCGGAAATCCCGCTGGCTCCCACCACGACGGCGTATCCGTTGGCTCAGGCCGACCGGGCGCTGCGGGATTTGGCCGCTAGCCGTGTTACCGGAGCTGCCGTGCTGACAGTCTGAACTGCGGATGTCCCCGCATCACAGGCAAGCAGACGGGAGCATAAACGGCGATCGGCGGGTCCGATGACGGCCCGCCGGTCGGTATTCCGCTGTTCAGCGTTTCAGGACATCGCGTTCAACACTTCAGTGCGAAGGGCTGACCATGTGATGCCGATGTTCCTCGGTGCTGGGCTTGATCGCCATCGCGGTGACGACGAGCGCCACCAGGCCAGCGATCCACGATGTCCAAGCGACTCCGGCTTGCATGGAGTACGAGCCTAGCCACGGCGAAAGGACCAGCAAGGCACCGAAGGCCGCCTGCACCCACTCCATGACCGGCGTTCCGGGCATGGCCAGATTGATCACACCGCTAACGATCAGCAAAGCGCCGAATACGACCATCAAGGCAGCCGACGAGCCGGCGGCCGTGGTCCAGATGACCGATAAAGCAGCATAGAGACCGGCGACAACCGTGACCCAATCCTGCCATCGCGTCCATTTCTTCATTGAACCCACCTCTGTGATGTGGACTGCATTCCGGGGCACCGAGCAAGTACTCCGGTATTGGTGTAACAAAATCCACGCGCAGCTACTTCCCGACAGACGCGTGCGGTATTGGACCGCCGTCGTTGAATCCTGCCGCGCGCGAAGCCTTGCTAAGAGGGGACTTCCGGTCTAGAACGTAGTCATAGAGCAACATCGACGGACATGCCCGGCGTCGCCCGGCACGTCCGTCCGGAGAGGACCCCGTGATATCGAGTCGCTGGTCGTAAAGTCGCAGTCAGCCCGGTGCTGACTCAGCGACGTCCGTTGGTGCGAACCGCCGTGGCCTCCGGCGTGGACTTGCGTCCGCCGCCAACGCCCAGGTTCCGGCCCGACCCCGCCAGGTCGCCTGCAGTCGCAACCAACAGAAGGAAAGAAATGCTAAACATGAAGGTCCCGGCACGAGGCGCCGGAACCGCCTTCATTGCAACCATCGCTATCACGGCACTCGCCGCGTGTTCGAGCACGGGCACATCTTCGTCGTCGTCGAGCACCGCAAGTTCCGGAGGAGCTGTACCGCAGATATCTGCGGATGCGTTCACGGCCGATTTCTCGGCAATGAAACAGCTCACGTCGCTCGCTTCACAAGGCAAGGGCATGGTGGGCGTACTGCTGCCGGACACCACAACCTCGGCGCGATACGTGACTTTCGACGCCCCGTACCTGAAGAAGGCATTCGAAGCCGCGGGACTCGATTCCTCCAAGTTCAAAATCGACAACGCGCAGGGCAGCGCAAGCACGATGCAGACCCAAGCCGAGGCTGATATCACGGCCGGCGCATCGGTGCTGCTTGTGGACGCCCTGGACTCCGGTTCGGGCGCGGCCATCGAGGCAGCCGCCAGTGCGCGCGGCGTCAAAGTGATCGACTATGACCGGCTCGTCAAAGGCGGGACAAAAGATCGCACCTATGTCAGCTTCGACAACGTCAAGGTTGGTCAGCTCATCGGCCAAGGCGAAATCACGTGCATCGCTGACTGGAAAGTCACCAAGCCAAACATCCTGGTCATGGATGGCGACCCGACCGACAACAACGCGAAGCTGTTCGCCGAAGGTTACAACGGCGTACTCAAGCCGCACTTCGACAATGGCGAGTACGTCAACGTAGGAGAGCCGGCGGGCACGTGGACACCGTCAGTGGCTCAGACGACGTTCGCCCAGCAATACACTGCCCACCCGAACATCAACGCGGTTGTCACGCCGAACGACGACAATGCCAACGCGGTGATCGCCTACCTGCAGAGCAAGCAGATTCCCGCCAAGACCTTCCCGACGACGGGACAGGATGCGTCCTTGTCCGGCCTCCAGAACATCCTGAAGGGCTACCAGTGCGGAACGGTGTACAAGCCGATCTACTTTGAGGCCCAGGCTGCGGCCGCGGCAGCGCTCTACCTTCGGGCGGGCGTCACCGTTCCGTCAACCCTCGTCAACGGCAAGACCACGGACGACACCGCGAAGTCCGATGTCGCATCGGTCCTGCTGACCCCGCTGTGGGTGACCACGAAGAACATGGCGGACACTGTCGTCAAAGACGGCGCCGTAACGAGTTCTTCGCTGTGCATCTCGCAAGTGAAGGACGCGTGCACCGCGGCAGGTATCCAGTAGTCCGAACGATGAGCGAGTTGGCAGCCCCGGACCCCGCCGACGTCGGGCCCTTGCTTCGGCTGGAGGGCATCGACAAGAACTTCGGGCCGGTGCAGGCACTGGTCGACATCACCCTTGAGGTGCCGATCGGCAAGGTGACTGCGCTTGCCGGCGACAACGGCGCGGGCAAATCGGTCTTGATCAAATGCGTTGCCGGCATTCACACCCCCGACGACGGGCAGCTGTTTTGGGAAAACCAGCCCGTACGGTTGAACTCGCCGCACGAAGCCGCGGCGCTCGGCATCGAGACCGTGTACCAGGACCTGGCACTCTGCGACAACCTCGACATCGTGCAGAACCTGTTCCTCGGCCGCGAACGCCTGCGACATTTCCTCCTCGACGAGGAGAGCATGGAGATCGCGGCCCGGGAGACACTGACGAGCCTGGCCGTGACAACAGTGCGGTCGATCCGGCAACCCGTCGCGTCGCTGTCCGGAGGGCAACGCCAGTCGGTGGCGATCGCGAAATCGGTGCTGTGGAACTCGAAGCTCGTCATCATGGACGAGCCCACCGCTGCCCTCGGCGTCGCCCAGACGGAAGTGGTCCTTCACCTGATCCGCCAGCTCGCCGACCGTGGAGTGGCCGTCATCGTCGTCTCACACAATATGAACGACGTGTTCGAAGTCGCGGACCGCATCGCCGTGCTCAGGCTCGGGCAGCTGGTGGCTATCCGGCCTGTCACGGAAATGGACCGGCAGATCGTGGTCGACCTGATGACCACGGGGTTCTCCGATCGGGCAACGCCGGAACTCGCGCCTCCACCGCAGTCGAACCGCCAGCTCACCGCCGCCAAGGGTCCGCTCCCTTCCGCAGCGGCGGTGCTCCAGGACGAGCCGACCACGGCGGCAGCCAAGCGGAAGGCCGCCTTGGCGTTGAATCCGGACATCACCGCGACGTCGCTCCCCGAATATTTCCGCGCTGCGTTCGCGCGGGTCCGGGGCGGCGAGAGCGGAGTGCTTCCGGTTCTCGCGGGCCTGTTGCTCATCTCGGTACTATTCCAATCGTTGAACCCGAACTTCCTGACTCCCGGGAACATGGTGAACCTGCTCATCCAGGGTTCCGTTTTCATGCTGCTCGCAATGGGCCAGGTCTTCGTGCTCCTGCTCGGCGAAATCGACTTGTCCATCGGGTACGTCGGTGGGGTGGGCGGCGTCATCATGGCCGAACTCGTGCAGGAGTCCACCGGTTGGCCGTGGTGGGCGGCGATCGCCGTCGGCCTGCTTGGCTGCGCCGGGATCGGACTGCTCCACGGGACGATCATCACCCGGCTCGGCCTGCCGTCGTTCGTCGTGACTCTTGGCGGCCAGCTCGGCTGGCTTGGCGTGATGCTCATCATCCTTGGCAGCGGCGGCGTCGTGCCCATCAACGACACCATCATCAACAACATCGCGAGCGGCAACCTCAGCCCGGTCACCAGCTGGATCCTCATGCTCGTCGTCGTCGGCGCGTTCAGCACGTGGACGTGGCTGCGGGACGCACGCCGGCGCAACACCGGGCTCGTCGCGCCGCCCGCCAGTGTAAGCGCCCTGAAGATCGCGGCGGTGCTCGCCGCCGGTGTGGCGATCGTCTGGCTCTGCAATACGGACCGCGGAATCCTGGTCGAAATCAGTGGCGTTCCGTGGGTCCTTCTCGTGGTGCTCGGAGTCCTCGCCGCCTGGACCCTGCTGCTTGGGCGAACCCGGTTCGGTCGCTACGTCTACGCCATTGGCGGCAACGCCGAGGCCGCTCGGCGGGGCGGCGTGAACCTTGCCCGTATTCGCACCCTCGCCTTCATCCTCGCTTCCTTCACTGCAGGGATCGGCGGAATCGTCTACGCGTCGCGCCTCCGCTCCGTCTCGACCTCGTACGACGGTGGCACGCTGGTGCTTTACGCCGTGGCCGCCGCGGTGATAGGCGGGACCAGTTTGTTCGGCGGCCGCGGCAAGGTGCTGCACGGAGTCCTGGGCGGCCTCGTGATCGCCACCATCGATAACGGCATGGGCCTGCAGGGCTACAGCGCACCGGCCAAGTACGTGGTCACGGCGCTGGTTCTCGTCGCGGCCGTGACGATCGACGCCGTCGCGCGCCGCGGACGCTCCCGGACCTGAGGAGGCGCCGGGCCCAGCGGTCGTGGCAGGTCTGGACTTGGATTATCAGCAGGCTTAACGTTCAAGAGTGGCTGGCTACCCGGAGGGGTGGTCCGAGCGGCAATCCCTGCGGCCAGCCCACGCAAGTCCGAGCGAGGAGGAAAGATGCGAAAGGTTGAAGAAACGATTGATGTGGCCGTCCCCGTCCGTACGGCTTATAACCAGTGGACGCAGTTTGAGTCGTTTCCCCGATTCATGTCCGGGGTGGAATCCGTAACCCAGTTGAGCGACACGACCAACCATTGGGTCACCAAGGTAGGAGGCGTGGAACTGGCCTTCGATACGGAGATAGTCGACCAGGAACCCGACGACCGGATTGCGTGGCGCAGTATTGACGGCAAATCGCACGCCGGCATCATCAGGTTTTCGCCGCTCGACGACAACCACACGCACGTCAAGGTCCATTTCGAATGGTCGCCCGAGACTTTTATGGAGAAGGCCGGAGCCGCACTCCAGATAGACGAGATGCAGGTGAAGGCCGACCTGAAGAAATTCAAGGAGTTCATCGAGTCGCGTGGAAACGAAACCGGAGGGTGGCGCGGCGAGGTGGAGGAATAAATGACCGACCGTGGACCAGTGCTTGTGGTCGGCGGCACCGGGATGCTTGGCAGCCAGGTGGTGTCGAGGCTGCTGGCGGGCGGAAAACAGGTCCGCGCGTTGGTGCGGCCCGGTTCGGATGCGGGCCGCCTTGAGCAGCTAGGGGCCACGATCGCCCGTGGCGACATGATGGACCCGGAGTCGCTTGCGCACGCCATGGACGGCGTCGACGCTGTGATCACCTCGGCGGCCGGATACACCCATCACCGGGAAGGCGACACCCCTGTCACGGACACGGTGGGCAACATCAACCTCGTCGACGCGGCCAGCCGCGCCGGTATTCGCCGATTTGTCCTCACTAGCATCCTCACGTGCGATCAGACCCCGGAGGTTCCACACTTCTGGCACAAGAAACTGACCGAGGATCGCCTGGAAGAACTCGGCGTCCCGTTTGTCGCCCTGCGCCCGGGCGCTTTCCTTGAGCAGATCGCTCGATTCGGCGACCCGTTCAACGAGGGGCGGCTCATGTGGTTCGGGTCGTCGAGTGTTCCCCTGACGTACGTTCTTGCCAGTGACCTCGCCGGGTACCTCGCGGCGGCAGTCGACGCGAGCGGCGTCGAGCGGCAGCGCATCGACATCGGCTGGGACCGGCCGGTCACCATGCAGGACATCGCGGATATCTCTTCCCGAATGCTCGGCCGGCAGATCGAGCTCGTCCTTAACCCGATCAACCAGATGGGGCCGGACTTTCAGGCGATGATGGAGTGGTTCGGGACCGGCCGCTACGTCGCCGATACCTCACTGCAGCGCGAGGTCTTCGGCCCGCCGCCAACCGCGGAGAACGCCGTCGCGCGCCTGCTCACCAGCCTCGGGCACAAACTTCTCTGAGGCAGGCACGACGGCGGCCGCATGGCGCGGTCTGTTGACCCGCGTCAGCCCACGGCCGGCAGCGCGTCGGGGATGCGCGGTTTGGCGTTGCCTGCGAAGGTGAACTTGGCGTCGTCGCCTTCGCCGTCGACGTCGACCACCACGATGTCGCCCGGGTGCAGTTCGCCGAAGAGGATCTTCTCGGAAAGCTGGTCCTCGATCTCGCGCTGGATGGTCCGGCGCAGCGGCCGGGCACCCATGGCGGGGTTGTAGCCGCGGGTGGCCAACAGGACCTTGGCCGCGTCCGTAAGCTCGATGCCCATGTCCTTATCCGCCAGATGCTGTTCCAAGCGACGGATCATCAGGTCCACGATCTCGATGATCTCGTCCTGCGTGAGCTGCGGGAAGACGATGACGTCGTCAACGCGGTTGAGGAACTCGGGACGGAATTGCTGTTTGAGCTCCTCCGTGACCCGTGCCCGCATCCGGTTGTACCCGGTGGTGGTGTCCGTGCCGGACTGGAAGCCCGTCGCGACGCTCTTGGAGATGTCCCGCGTGCCCAGGTTGGTGGTCATGATGATCACCGTGTTCTTGAAGTCCACCACGCGGCCATGGCTATCCGTCAGGCGGCCGTCTTCCATGATCTGCAGCAACGAGTTGAAGAGATCGGCGTGGGCCTTCTCCACTTCGTCGAACAGCACCACGGAGAACGGACGACGCCGGACCTTCTCGGTCAGCTGCCCGCCCTCGTCGTAGCCGACGTAGCCCGGAGGGGCACCGAAGAGACGCGAGACCGTGTGCTTCTCGGAGTACTCGGACATGTCCAGCGTGATGAGTGCATCCTCATCGGCAAAGAGGAATTCCGCCAATGCTTTGGCGAGCTCGGTCTTGCCGACACCCGTGGGCCCGGCGAAGATGAACGAGCCACCCGGGCGCTTGGGATCCTTCAGGCCGGCACGCGTGCGGCGGATTGCACGCGACACGGAATTAATCGCTTCATTCTGCCCGATGACGCGCTTGTGCAGCTCCTCCTCCATCTTGAGCAGGCGGCTGGATTCTTCCTCGGTGAGTTTGAAGACCGGGATGCCGGTGGAGTTCGCGAGAACTTCGGCAATCAGCTCCTCGTCGACCTCGGCGTTGCCGTCCGTGCCGCCGGCCTTCCACTTGAGCTCCCTTTCCCGGCGCTCGGCGACAAGTTTCTGCTCTTTCATGCGCAGCGACGCGGCGCCTTCGAAGTCCTGGGCGTCGATGGCGGATTCTTTCTCCATCTTCACTTCGGCGATGCGTGCATCCATCGCCTTGAGCTCCGGCGGACGGGTCATGCGGCGGATGCGAAGCCGTGCACCGGCTTCGTCGATCAGGTCGATCGCCTTGTCCGGCAGGAAGCGGTCCGAAACGTACCGCTCCGAGAGGCTCGCCGCGGCCGCCAGTGCGCCGTCGGTGATGGTCACCCGGTGGTGCGCCTCGTAACGGTCACGCAGGCCCTTGAGGATCTCAACAGTGTCGGCCACCGACGGTTCCTGGACCTGGATCGGCTGGAAGCGGCGCTCCAAAGCGGCGTCCTTCTCGATGTGCTTGCGGTACTCATCCAGGGTGGTGGCCCCGATGGTCTGGAGTTCACCACGCGCCAGCAACGGCTTGAGGATGGACGCGGCATCGATGGCACCCTCGGCGGCACCGGCACCCACGAGCGTGTGGATCTCGTCGATGAAGAGGATGATGTCCCCACGGGTCCGGATTTCCTTCAGGACCTTCTTCAGGCGCTCTTCGAAATCCCCCCGGTAACGGGAACCGGCCACCACGGAGCCTAAATCGAGCGTGTAGAGCTGCTTGTCCTTCAGGCTCTCGGGCACGTTGCCCCGGACGATCGCCTGGGCAAGGCCCTCGACGACGGCCGTCTTGCCGACGCCCGGCTCGCCGATCAGCACGGGGTTGTTCTTGGTCCGGCGGGAGAGGACCTGCATGACGCGTTCCATCTCCAGCTCGCGGCCGATCACAGGATCAAGCTTGTTCTCCCGCGCTGCCTGGGTAAGGTTGCGGCCGAACTGGTCCAACACCACCGAACCGGCGGGAGCAACCTCGGCCTGGCTCGGTCCGGCGACCATGCCGCTGGGGTCCTTGCCCTCATAGCCGGAGAGCAAATGGATGACCTGCTGGCGGACCCGGCCGAGGTCGGCACCAAGCTTGACCAGGACCTGCGCGGCAACACCTTCACCCTCGCGGATGAGGCCGAGCAGGATGTGCTCGGTACCGATGTAGTTGTGGCCGAGCTGCAAGGCTTCCCGGAGGGCGAGCTCAAGCACCTTCTTGGCGCGCGGCGTAAAGGGGATGTGCCCGGAGGGGGCCTGGCGGCCCTGGCCGATGATCTCCTGCACCTGCTCGCGGACGCCATCGAGCGAAATGCTCATCGACTCAAGCGCCTTGGCGGCGACCCCCTCACCCTCCTGGATCAGTCCCAACAGGATGTGTTCAGTACCAATGTAGTTATGGTTGAGCATGCGTGCCTCTTCTTGGGCAAGCACAACAACGCGACGGGCACGGTCCGTAAATCTCTCAAACATTTCGCCACACTCCTGGCAGCCGCCTACCTTGATGCTACGTCGCTGAGGGCCTTCGTGGGGGATCGCCGGAGGCAGAATTTTAGATAGCGGTCCAGCCGCCTGCATGGCTCTTCCGCACGGACCGTCAAGACCGTGAAGAATGAAAACAACCACCAAGTAGAGGGAATTACCATGAGCACCCTGAAGCAACGCCTGCACGCCGACGTCGTTGTCCACATGAAGGACCGCAACAAAACTGCGCTCACGACGGTCCGTAACGTCCTGGGCGAAATCGAGACGCGCGAGAAGTCCGGAAAGACACCCATCGAGCTGGACGACACCCAGGTGACGGCACTGCTGCAGAAGGAAGCCGCCAAGCGCAGGGACACTGCCCGCATTTACACGGAGGCCGGCGAGGCCGAGCGCGCCGCGGCGGAAATTGCCGAAGCAGAAGTGATAGAGGCGTACCTGCCCGAAATGCTGACGCTTGCCGAAGTCGAGGGCATCGTCGACGAGGCAATCGCCGCGTTGAAGGCCAGCGGCCAGGAACCCACGATTAAGCAGATGGGCGCCGTGATGAAGCCCGTCACAGCAAAGGTCGCCGGCCGCTTCGACGGCAAGGCCGTCAGCGAAATCGTCCGGACCCGGCTCGCATAGATTCACCGGCACGCAGGGAGGAGCAGCCATGGCAGCCATCATCCTGGGATGGAATCCACGGCTTTGGAACGACTGGAACTACGAGGCTGTGATCGAGCAGGTCGCCGAAACCGGTCAATTCCTGGAGCGGTGGAACGTCGGACAACACCGGAAGATCCAGCCGGGCAACCAAGCATGGCTTCTCCTGCAAGGCGGAGGACCCCACGGACGCGGGCTGATCGGACACAGCGTCGTGATGTCCGAAAGCTACGAAGTGCCACAAAGCACCGAGCCGAAGGGTATTGCGCGGTACGTGAGCGTGGCCTTCGATGCCTTGCTCCCCCTCGGCGGCCAGATCCCGTCGAGTATCCTCTCCAGGGAGGTGCCGGACGTGGCCTGGAATCGCTTCCGCGGTTCGGGGCGGTCTATTCCGTCATCGTCAGAACCTGCTCTTCAGCGCGTGTGGCGGGAGCACGGCCCAGCGGCGTCCGAGCCGTTCCAGACTGTTCCGGGGACCTACCCGGAAGGAGCCGTCAGCCGCATTCAAACGAACCGCTACGAGCGGGACCCTGAAGCCCGCCGCATCTGCCTGGCTTTCCACGGAACGTCCTGTGCCGCATGCACCTTCTCCTTCGAAGTAAGCTACGGCGACATCGGCAAAGACTACATCCACGTCCATCACGTGGTTCCGGTTTCACAGCTTGGCAGCGACTACCGGCTGGACCCGATCGCGGACCTCGTCCCGTTGTGCGCCAACTGCCACGCGATGGCGCACCGGGGCGCGGGCACCCCTCGTACCGTGGCGGAATTGCGGCGGGCCATCGCCGCCGCCGGCCACTTGCCCGGCCAAATTGTAGACGACAGGGCATTGGCGGCCCAGGACGCCGCGCACCGGATCCTCGAGCAACGGTGACCATTGGGCCGTCCATTGCACTAGCCAGCCAGGGTTCTTCACCGTATTTTGGTTAACTACACCGTGTGGCGAGCACCACGCACTGTGAGTCAGATGATCCATTTGCCGGCTGAAAGACCGGGGCGCAACGTCGCGCCCCGGTCCCGGCGAGACCTACCGGGCGTCACGCGCCGCCCGCTGTTCAGGAGGATATGCATGACCGGGATGTTTGAACTCTTCATCGACGAGGACACGAGCTTCAGATTCAGGCTCAAGGCGCCGGACGGAACGGTGGTAGCCGTCTCCAAGTCCTTTCCCGACAAGCGCGCCGCAGTGAGCGGCATCAGTGACGTCCGCGAATACGCAGGAATGGGCCTGATCACCGATCTCTGCCCCGAAGTCCCACTACGCGGACCAGCGCCCACGCCTCCGGTCCCCGTTGCTCGGCAAGCCGGTCCCACCGCGATGCCACCGCTTCCCGCACCGCCGCGGCACCACAGTCCCCTCCCCCAAAGGGATCGCACCCGACCCTGGCATACTCTTGCCCTGGTCGACCATCCCGCACCGGTTTAGACGAGGCGTGAAGCCGGAAGCTGCAGGCCATCCCGCCGCGGCGCCCCTTGTCCCGGCCCCGCGCCGCCGGGTGTAATGGACGCACGACGGCGACTCCCGCCGTCGTGCGCTGAAGGAGCCGCAATGTTCACCAGCCCGTACGCTGATGTCGAGATCCCCGAAGTCACGATCTATGAGTATCTGTTCGGTGGGCTGAGCGGCGAGGACCTTGACCGGATCGCACTCGTGGACGGTACCTCCGGCGCGGAAATGAGCTACCGGCAACTCGTCACCCGAATCGACGCGACCGCAGGCTGGCTCGCGGGCCACGGGGCCGGCCCCGGGACCACCGTGGGCCTCTTCTGCCCCAACGTGCCCGCGTTCGCGGTCGTCTTCCACGGGGTCCTCCGCGCGGGCGCCGTCGTCACCACGGTCAACGCGCTGTATACCGCCGATGAAGTCGGCAGCCAGCTCAGCGACGCCGGCGCCTCCTGGCTCTTCACGGTCTCGCCCTTCCTGGAGCGCGCGGCGGCCGCCGCCCAGGCCGCCGGCATTCCGGCGGAGCGCCTCGTGGTGCTCGACGGCGGCGACCTCGCCTCGGCCGCGGGTCATCCCTCGCTCGCGGACATCATCGACGCCGGCCTTCCCGCGCCCACGCTGAGCGTCGATCCGCATGCCGCCGCCGTCGTGCCCTACTCCTCGGGCACGAGCGGCACACCGAAGGGCGTCCTGTTGAGCCAGTACAACCTCGTGGCGAACGTCGCGCAGTCCAGTGCCTTCTTCCGCGTGACTCCCGACGACGTGCTGCTCGCCGTCCTGCCGTTCTTCCACATCTACGGCCTGACAGTGCTGCTCAATCTGGCCCTCGGCGAGCGGGCCCGGCTCGTCACGATGCCGAAGTTCGACCTCGCCGAGTTCCTCCGCATCACCCAGGACCACCGCTGCACGTACCTCTTCATCGCTCCGCCCATCGCCGTCGCACTGGCGAAGCATCCGCTGGTGGACCAATACGATCTCTCGTCCGTGCGCGTCGTGCTTTCAGGAGCAGCTCCCCTCGATGGCGAACTGGGACACGCTGTTGCGAAGCGCCTCGGATGCACGATGCTCCAGGGCTATGGCATGACCGAGCTGAGCCCAGTCTCCCACGCCATCCCGCGCGACGGCGCCGAGAACGTCCCGCTCGACTCGGTGGGTTACGCCGTGCCGAACACCGAGTGCAAGCTCCTCGACCCCGCCACGGACGATGAAATCGACATCCCGGCCGAAGGACCGAGCGCCCCCGGGCAGCTCCTTGTCCGCGGCCCGCAGGTCATGCTCGGCTACCTGAACCGGCCCGACGCAACAGCGGCGACTATCGATCCGGATGGCTTCCTCCGCACCGGCGACATAGCGACCGTTACGGCTGACGGCGTCGTGACGATCGTCGATCGACTCAAGGAGCTGATCAAGTACAAGGGCTACCAGATTGCGCCCGCCGAGCTCGAAGCGCTCCTGCTCACCCACCCGCGGATTGCGGACGCCGCGGTCATCGGCACCCACGCGGACGACGGCGAAGAGGTGCCGAAGGCGTTCGTCGTCCGGCAGGCGGGGGCCGAGCTCGGGGACGGGGAGGTCATGGAGTTCGTCGCCGGGCGGGTGGCTCCGTTCAAGCGCGTGCGATCGGTGGAGTTCGTCGAGGTGATTCCCAAGTCGGCGTCAGGAAAGATCCTTCGGCGGGAGCTGCGCGCTAGGGGTTAGGGACAGTCCGCGCCGGCACTCTCCGTGGCTACGCTTGGCCCTGCGAAGCCGGCGGCACGCGCAGGCTTCCATACCTCTCCATTCGGTGCCACCGCAGGTGCACGCCGGCCAAGGCCGTGACTACCGACTGGATGACGACGAGATACATGAGCTGCCGATAGACGAACTGCTGAAGCGGAAGGGTCCACAGTGGACGAAGCGACTCATTGTCGAGCCGGAACGCATAGGCCGCCATGAGGAATTGCACCAGGAGGAAGACAAGCCAGAGCGCGGCGATCCGGACCGGATCAAGGAAGACCAGGCCGTAGATGGCGAAGACGTCCACTACTGGAGCGAACAGCGGCAGCAGCACCTGGAGGACGAGCAGATAGCCGAGCCCGCGCCGGCCGAGTTTTCCAGCCTGCCCGCCCTGCACCACCGCGCCCCGGTGCTTCCACATGGCCTGAAGCGTGCCATAGCACCAGCGGTATCGCTGTTTCCAAAGCGCGCCAAGGCTCGCGGGAGCTTCGGTCCAGGCCCTCGCATCGTCCTGGTACACGACCCGCCAGCCATCGCGGCACAGTGCCATGGTCAGGTCCGTGTCTTCAGCGAGCGTGTCGTCGCTGACTCCGCCAACCCGGAACAGGGCATCGCGGCGGAAGGCACCGATAGCCCCTGGAACGGTCGGCATGCACTCGGCGATGTCGAACAACCTGCGGTCCAGGTTGAAGCCGACGACGTATTCGATGTGCTGCCAGGCTCCGAGGATCCCTCCACGGTTGGCAACCTTGGTGTTCCCTGAAATTGCGCCCACTCGAGGGTCGGCGAAGGGCTGAATGAGGGCGTGAACCGTTTCCGGTTCGAAGACGGTATCACCGTCGACCATCACCACGAGATCGTGGCCGGCGGCTGCAAGCCCGGCATTCAACGCGGAGGGTTTGCCGCCGTTCTCTTTCCGGATCAACATAACACCCGGCAAGCCGAGCTTTTCGACGATGTCCGCGGTGTCATCGGTCGACCCGTCGTCAACCACAATGATCTCCACCGGATGGCTTGATGCGGCGATAGACCGGACTGCGGCTTCGATGCCGGCGGCCTCGTTGTACGCGGGGACGATGACGCTGACCGGCTCCGTGACCTCGGGCCGGACCGGCACGTCCACCCGGCGTCGGCTGCGGCCGGTCGCAAGGGACCGGCGCGCCGCTCTCCGGTGGCGCGCTGCGCACACCACCACGAGCACGGCCCGGACCACTGTCACGGCTCCGGCCGCAACGAGCGCCCAGGAGATGGCGGCGATGAAGAAATCGCTGAGCCGTATTCCCCACACCAACGCGTTTCCGCTGATCTGCTCTCCCACCGAGGCATCGCGCATGCTTGCGATCCCGACGGCGTCGCCCGCCGTCGTGACCCGGAAGCCTTGATCCGCGACCTTGGTGAGGACGGAGTCGAGCGCCGTGACCGTCTGCTCCCTGTCTCCGCCGCCGTCGTGCATGAGGAGCACCTGGCCCTGCGGGCCTGAAGGGGTGAGGTTCTTCTCGATGGCGGCGACTCCGGGCCGCTGCCAGTCCTCACTGTCCTGGGTGGTGAGCATAGTGAGATAACCCCGGTCCGCAGCGGTGCGCATCGCCGCCCACGTGTCGTCCCGGACGGCATCGTTCTCGGAGCTGTACGGCGGACGCAGGAGCGTCGAGGCACGGCCCGTGATGCCGGCAATCACTTGCTGGTCACCCTGGACCTCAAGCTGCTGGCGCCAAGCCGGGGCGCTCGCAAGGTCCGCATGTGTCAACGTGTGCACCCCTATCTCGTTGCCGTCCGCAAGGATGCGGCGCACGAGGTCGGGATTGTCGATGGCAGCTGAACCGACCACGAAAAACGTGGCATGGACATGGTGCTTGCGGAGGACGTCAAGGATCCGGGGAGTCCAGACCGGGTCCGGACCGTCGTCGAACGTCAGCGCGAGCGTGCGGTCCGGCGGACCGACGGTTCGAACGGAGCCGCCGCGGGAATCAACCACCGGCCCACCGTGCGAGACCGCGTCCGGGACGGTACTCGCGGAGCCACCCCCGGGCACCGAGTCATCGGCGATCCCGGCGAGGTGATGCATGTACCCCTGCACGACGAGTGCGACACCCAGTGCCAACAGGACGGCCAGAAGGATGAACCAGTGCGCCCTGACACTGACCGGAGCAGTGCGCTTGCTCAGGCGGCGCGCACTCACGGGTGCGTCGGCGTGGACGGCCGCGTGGCCTGGCCCGGAACTGACCCGCTCTTGCCCGGACCCGTCGGCGACGTGCTCGGCGCAGAGGACGCAACCGGCGCAAACGAGGCAGCGTGCTGCGCGGCCGCACCGTTGATCGGTTGTGCCACAGGAGCGGGCGAAGGAGAAGTCACCGGAACACCGAAAGCGGCCGGCGTCGAAGGCACAGGCAATCGGCCCTCGCCGGTCGGGAGCCCATCCGCGTTGGAAGGCGGAGTCGATGGGGATGACTGAAGACCACGGGCTGCCGGAGCGGCCGGTGGCGCCAAGGGCTTCACTGCGGCCGGCAAAGGTAGGAACGGCGCCGCAACGTTGGGCCCTCCCATGAACGCAACCAGCAGGAGGATGACATAGCCTCCTGCGAGCACAAGGGCTCCGAGCCCAATAAGCTTGAGCCTCCGCAGGCGTCGGCCTGAGGCGTCGACGAAGACAGGCCCACGCGGCGACGCGGATCCAGGCTGATCGGACGTTCTGTTAAAAGCTGCCATCGGGCACCAACCTTAGAGGATTCGCATCCCGTAGCCCAAAAAGCGTCTTGTGGGACGATCCCCAGGGTTCAAGCTTCAAAACGGCTAGCGCTTCGCCAGCGTTCGCAGGAGTTTCAGGGCCACGGAGATCGACGCGAGGTCTACTTGCCCGGGCTTGGTGACCTCCATGAAAGTGTCCTTGATCCTCCCGAGCTGCTCCTGGCGCCCGCTCTCCCACTCCACGATGCGGTCCACGGCAGAGGCTCCGGAGGCCCCGCTCGCCCGGGTCGTCCGCATGACGGAAATCGTGATGTCGACGACGGCGGAATAGGCGTCGTCGCGCAGGGCGGCACGAGCCAGGGCTTCCCACCGGCTTTGCCGCGGCAGGTCAGTGATGCGCAGCAACAGCGTTCCCACACCGATCCAATGAATGACCGTGTGGTACATGTCGGCGATAGTGGTGAGGGGTTCATCCACCTGCTCCGCCACCAGCGAGATGTCCAGGAGGGAAAAGCTCTCCAGCAAATCGGAGGCGCGCCGCCCCAGGTCACCCGGCATCCCGACGTCGTTCCAATGCGCCAACCGTTGCTCGGCGCGGTCAAGGTCCGAGCCGCGCAGAAATTCCGTGGTCCGGGTCCGCAGCAGATCCACGGTCGGCCCGATCCTCCTTAGGGCTTCCGCGACGGGTTGGTCCCGATGGTCATGCGTCACGTACCAGCGGGTTGCACGGTCAAGGAGCCTGCGCAGTGGAAGGGCCACCGCGGCGGCGTGTTCGCTGGGAAACCCGGGAGGCAGGCTGGCGATCCTGTCCACGAAGCGCTGCAGCTCATAAGCCTCGCGGACAACCACGAAAGCCCTGGCCACGGCCGCCGCGGTGGCCGTGGTCTCCTCGATGGCGCGGAAGGCGAACGTGATCCCTCCAAGGTTGATCATGTCGTTGGCCACCACCGTGCAGATGATCTGCCGACGTAACGGGTGGGAGTCCAGTTCGGCGTCAAAGCGCTCGGAGAACTGGCGGGGAAAATAGCCACGGAGGACCCGCTTGAACCAGGGATCGTCGGCGAGGTCGCTGGCGGTGAGCTCCCTCGCCAGCTCGATCTTCGCGTAGGCGGCGAGCACCGACAGCTCGGGAGAGGTCAGCCCAGTGCCTGCCCGCAGCCTGTCTTGGAGTTGTTCCGTGCTCGGCAGGGCCTCCAGGCCGCGGTCCAGGTCCGCTGCGTTCTCCAGCCAGTCCATGATCCGCTCAAAGCCGGGACCCAACTCCAGCGCCAGGTGCCGGTCATTGAAAAGGAGGACGTTCTGGTCCATGTTGTTTGCCAGGACCAGGCGGCTTACTTCGTCGGTCAGGGAATGCAGGAAGCCCGCTCGTTCCTCGGGCCCCATTTTCCCTGCCGCAATCATCCGGTCAACGAAGATCTTGATGTTGACCTCGTGGTCCGAACAGTCCACGCCGGCCGAGTTGTCGATCGCATCGGTGTTGAGAAGGACACCGGCGAGTGCCGCCTCTATTCGGCCGCGCTGCGTGACGCCCAGGTTCCCGCCCTCGGCCACGATCCGGGCCCTGAGTTCGTTGCCATTGACCCTGATGGCGTCGTTGGCTTTGTCCCCCACCTGCGTTTGGCCTTCGGTGGAGGCTTTGACGTATGTTCCGATGCCACCGTTGTAGAGCAGGTCCACGGGCGCCCTAAGAATGGCCTGCATCAGGGCGTGGGGTGGCAGCGAGGCCGTCCCTGGATCCAGGCCGAGGGCGGTCCGGACCTGTTCCGTGATCTCGATGGCTTTGGCCCGGCGGGAGTGGACACCCCCGCCTTTGCTGATCAGTGAAGGATCGTAGTCGGCCCAGGACGAACGGGGAAGACCGAAGAGGCGCTTGCGTTCTTCGAAGGACGTTGCCTCGTCGGGGCTCGGGTCAAGGAAGATGTCCCGGTGGTCGAATGCCGCCACCAGTCGGATGTGCGGGGAGAGGAGCATTGCGTTTCCGAAGACGTCGCCGCTCATGTCTCCGATGCCGGCCACGGTGAAGTCTTCGCCTTGTGAATCCATGCCGAGCTCGCTGAAATGGTGTTTCGCGGATTCCCACGCGCCGCGGGCCGTGATGCCCATCTGCTTGTGGTCATATCCCACGGATCCCCCGGAAGCGAAGGCGTCGCCGAGCCAGAAGCCGTAGTGCCGGGCCACGGAATTGGCTGTGTCGGAAAACGAGGCGGTGCCCTTGTCGGCCGCGACCACCAGGTAGTAGTCATCGCCGTCGTGGCGCACCACGCTGCCCGGGGGCACCACCGTTTCCCCGTCCGCCGTGGTGAGCAGGTTGTCGGTGAGGTCCAGCATGCCTTTGATGAAGATCTTGTAGCATTCCAGGCCTTCGGCGAGCCAGGCCTCGCGGTCCATGGCAGGGTCCGGCAATCGCTTTGGATAGAAGCCTCCTTTTGCTCCTGTGGGCACAATGACGGAGTTCTTCACATTTTGTGCCTTGACCAGTCCCAGGACCTCGGTCCGAAAATCCTCGCTTCGGTCAGACCAGCGCAAACCACCGCGCGCCAAGGTTCCGAAGCGCAGATGGACGCCTTCCACCCGCGGTGAATACACCCAGATCTCGTACTTCGGCCGCGGAAACGGGGCGCCTGCAATCGCGGCAGGATCCAGTTTGAAGCTCAGGTGGGCCTTGCCCTGGAAGTAGTTGGTCCGCGTTGTGGCTTCGACGAGGTTCATGAACGTGCGCAGCAGCCGGTCTGCGTCGAGGACAGGGATGTCGTCGATCGCGGCGAGCAACTCCTTTTTCGCGCCCGCGGTGTTCCGCATACGGTCAGGCCCGTTCAGCGTTGGATCGAACTTCGCTTGGAACAGGGCCAGGAGCGCACGTGTTGCCCGGACGTTGCCGATCAGCGTGTCCGCGATGAATCCATACGAGTTGGTGGTCCCCAGTTGCTGGAGGTATTTCGCGTAGCTTCGCAGGATCGCGGCCTGCCGCCATGCAAGCCGTTCCCGGATGACGAGTGCGTCCATCCGGTCGGATTCGATGTCCCCCCGCATGGCGGCCGTGAAAGCGTCCGCGAGCAGTCCGCTGGTTTCCTCGGGGTCAACGCCGCCGGGATACTTCACGCCAAGGTCGTAGAGAAACACGTCCTGACTGCTACCACGCCGAAGTTCGAAGGGCCGCTGGTCCAGCACTTCGAGCCCGAGGTTATGCAGGAAGGGCAGGATCTGCGTCAGGCTCCTGGGCCTTGTCAGGTAAAGGCGGATCCGGGCGTCCTCTGCGAGGGTGCTCGGCGCACCCGTCCTGATGTATACCGTGAGCAGGGGATCCCCGAACGGCCTGCCGCCCGCGCTGTCGAGGTCGAACGCCTCGAAATTGATGATGTCCCCGACCGCGGCCTCCGCCTCGTAGACGGCACGATAAGCGGGAGGAAACGCGTCAGACCAGAGCCCGGCGAGCCGTGCGGCCTCCGCCGCCGGGAAACGGTCGCGGATCGCGTCGTCGAGTCCGTCCGACCATGAGCGGGTAGCGGCGATCAGGCGCCGCTCCAGTTGGGAAGGGTCGACGACGGTGGTGCTGGACGCCGGAGCGTCGGGCGCGGCACCTACATGGATCCGGAAGAACACCCGGGCCATGGGTGACTCGGTCAGACGGACCTCGAAGTCTACAGAGTCCGCCCCGAACGCCCGCTTGAGTTCATCTTCCATCAATAGCCGGACCGCCGTGCTGTAGCGGCGGCGCGGGAAGAAGACGAGCGCGGACACGAACCGTCCAAAGCTGTCTGGACGAAGGAACACGCGGATCCGCTGCAGCACCTCGGCACGAAGAATTTCGCCCGCCAGGCGCGCGAGGTCATCCGCTTCGATGTGGAACAGTTCGTCCCTCGGAAAGGTCTCCAGGACGGCCATCAATTCCCTGGCCTGTTGCGATCGGGGCGTAAACCCCAGCCTTTCGCTGACTGCCTGGACCTTCTCCCTGAGAACCGGAATTCGGCGGACCGACTGGTGAGCGGCACCGGCCGTGAACAAGCCCAAGAAGCGTCGTTCGCCGGTGGTGCGGCCGGCCCGATCGAACATTTTCACGCGAACTTCGTCCAGGTACGAGTGCCTCAGGACGGTGGATCGCACCTCCGAGGTGGAAAGGGCGAGTGCCTGGGAGCCGTGGATACCCGGCACGCCTGGCCCGACGCCTCCGGCGGCGTCCCCCTCTGGCCGCCTCAGCAGACCCAGCGCGGCGCCTTGCCGTTCGACGAGCAGGTCCTGGCCACCCGCCGTCGTGAGTTTGCCTTCGGTGTAACCGAGAAAAAGGAAGTTTCCGTCGTCGAGCCAGAGGAGCAATTCCCTGAGCTGTTTCGGTGGCGGCGCCACATCGCGCGGGAACCCGTCCACCGAGGCGACGGCTTCGGCGAGCTTGCCACGGATGGCGGATCCGTCGCGGGTGGCAACCCGGACATCATCCAGCACTCTCTGCAGGTTATCCGTCAGTCGTCTCACGGCAGCCGCATCGGGCAGCCTGCCGATCTCCGCGGCAATCCAGACCTCGGTTTCCCCGGCCTCCGGAGGGGTTTCGCCCTCCATGGACGTTCCAAGGCGGACTTCCAGTAGCTCGTGGGACACCGGGTCGCGAAGCACCCTAAAGCTGGGATGAACCAGCAGATTGATGGACGTGTCGTCGCGGGTGAGCTCCGCCGTGACGGAGTGGACCAGATACGGGATGTCGTCCGTCACGACTGCGACGATGCTGGCATCCAATTCGGTCAAGATCCCGACGGCGGCTTGCCCGGGCGCGCGCGACGACGCCAGTTTCAGATGGTGCCCGGCCCGCGCACGGAGCGTCTCGGGACTATAGCTCCTCAGATCCTCCGGGGGCACCTGGGCAAAGTATTCGGCCAGGAAAGCTTCACTGGGCCCAAGCGAAGATGCTGCCTTCGTCTGCTCCGCCGGCACCGATTCGCGTGTCATGTCACCGCGCCTCCACTGCGCGTGCCACTCGCAAACTGGGGTTGACGATCCAGCCCTCCGCGCCTCCCTTCATCATGGCTGGCCGCACAGACCGAGTCCAGATGCTGGAACAAAGTACCAGGACATGACGCGGGCGCGGGCCGTATGGCCCGCGCCCTGCTGTCGGCGTCGGTGGACTAGTGCTTCCTGAAGGCGCCTTTGATCTTTTCACCTGCCAGCTTCAGATCGGCCCTGACCTGACGGGACTTGCCCTCAGCCTTCAGCCGGTCATTGCCGGTGGCTTCGCCGGCCGCTTCCGTGGCCTTGCCGTGGAATTTACCGGCAGCGTGATGGATCCTCTCACCCCAACCCATGATGGCTCTCCTTTGTCGGCGGCCCGCGGCGGGACACCGCGAGGCCGCACTTAAATTGTAGGGACGGAACTGCGGCAAAGGCACGTCCCGGCCGGGAAGCCTTGACACTCAGGGAGCACGGATACGGGTCCCGTACCATGGGGCGGATGGTGTTCATACGGCTATACCGCGAAGGCAAACTCGAACGCGACGATGTCCGGGCCCACGAGATCGAAGCCCTGGCCCGCCAGGACGATGTGGTCCTGTGGATCGACTACACGGACCCGACGGCGGATGACCTGCTCGGCGTCGAAACCGTGTATGGGCTTCACCGCCTCGCCGTCGAGGACGCCGTCCACGACTTCCAGCGGCCCAAACTGGACCGGTACCCGAACCACCTGTTCCTCTCGGCTTACCAAGCGGCTCTAAAGCCTGGCACCGGCGAGCTGACCGTCGTCGAGGTCTCGGCATTCGTGACCCATAACGCCCTGGTGACTGTACACGGGCCGGAGTTCGACACCGACGAGCTGACGGCGCACTGGGACTCGGAAACCGACCTCGCCCAACACGGGGTGCCCTTCCTCTTCTGGGGCCTGTTGGACATGATCGTCGACGGGCATTTCGACGCCGTCCAGGAACTCGATGGCTACATCGACGCCCTCGAAGAGTCGCTTTTCGACGACCACTCCCCCGACCATGACCTGCAGCGGAAGACGTTCGAACTCCGCAAGAACCTCGTCCGGCTCCGCCGCGTCGTCCTGCCCATGCGTGAAGTCCTCAACACCCTGCTCCGGCGCGAAGACCTGGTCGGCTGCAGCCCTGCGATGCAGCCCTTCCTGCAGGACGTCTACGACCATGTGCTGCGTGCCTCGGAATGGACGGAATCGCTCCGCGACCTGGTCACCACCATCCTGGAAACCCACATCAGCATCCAGGGGAACCAGATGAACCTCGTCATGAAGAAGGTCACCAGCTGGGCTGCGATCATCGCCGTCCCGACTGCCGTGACGGGCTTCTTCGGGCAGAACGTGCCCTTCTTCGGCTTCCAGAGCGACTATGGGCTCTGGCTATCCTGCGCGCTCATGGCCGGCGGCTCAATCTTCCTGTACCTGGCGTTCAAGAAACGGGACTGGATCTAGCTGGTTCCCCTGGGACGTCCTCTGCCCTACTGGTCGTCCTTACGGGCGGGAAGTACCAGGAGCGCATCCCCAACCGCGCGTTCCGAACCGCCCGACGGGCTGTTCTGGACTCTTCCTTCGGCAACGGCCGTTGTTGAGCCGCCGCCGTCGAGGTTCATGGCCTGGACCATGCCGAGCGACACCGCGACGTCGGCCTCTTCCTTCAAGCTCAATCCCAGGGAGGCAGTCGAGCGTCCGTCCGCCGTGACGAGCATGGTCCTGCCCTGAGCGTCGGTACCGGCGAAGGTCCGGGGGTTCCGCTTGTGGACCCAACCGTAGTAGAAGCTGTTTCCGTCGTTCGGGTGCACCATGCCGTCATGCCGGGCGGTGACGTCCACGCTGCCGTCCTTGACGAGCAGCGGGCCGCCGTTCACGACGCTCGTGGCCTTGTCGGTGTGCAAGGGCTTCCCATCCTGGCCGAGCAATCCGGCGTCGATCTTCAGCTTCGCGCCTAAGGGAGCGAGCGCGCGGAGCCTGGCGACGTCTGTTCCGGTGGCCTGGATGGTGTGTCCGCCCGCAGGCACGGCCGCGCCACGGGTTTCGGCGACGGAAGTCACTGTGTCTTTGCTGTCCACGGTCACTTCAAGACCCGGACCGGCAGGCGTGGCCGGCCCGAACTCCGGGGTGAACGTGACGAGCTCGCTGGAGTTCGTGCAGGTGACGTCCTGGAGCGGGCCTGAGGTGGGCAAGTCGTTGGCGCCGCCACAGTTTCGGATCAGCCCGGGTACCCGGTCGATGCCGTCCAGAGCGGCTTCTCCGGCAGGGGAGGCGATCTTCCCTGACCAAGTCAATCGCTGGATACTGCTGGCATTCTTCTTTCCGTCAATGACGAGGGCCGGGCGGTCCGCCACGGCTTCGCTGAGAATCCTGCCGCCGTACACACCGACGCTGGCGGGGTCACCTTCGGCGCCGGCCTTCGGGTCGAAGACGAAGAAGCCTGCGTTGACGGCGGCTAGGGCGTGGGCGTCCGATGCCAACTGGCTGGTCGTCTCCCGCTTCTCCAGGTCCGGGCCGAATGATGCGGCTAGCTGGCCGTCGTACTTCCGGGGGTCGATGGTGATGACATCAAGATTCCACGGTCCGCGCGTCTTTGTGCTGGTCCCGGAGTCCCCGTCCCAACCGGTATAGATCACTGAGGACGCGAAACCGGCGGCCTTGATCTTCGCGACGACGGAGGCACCGTCGGCCTGTGCGGCAAAGTGGCCGGCACGGACCCGGAAGCCCAGATCGCCTCCGGCGTCGGCAAGCTGCGGCGACTGGACATGTTCAACGCGGGCATCGACGCCGGCGGCCTTGAGCTTGTCGGCTGTGCGCTGCGCCGTGGCCTGGCTCGAGAGCGCCGACGTCGGAGCATCCGGATCCGGCGAATCAGAGGGAATCGCCACTTCGGCTGTCCAGAAGAGCGAAGAGTCAGCCCCTCCCCTGCTGATTTTGGTGAGCGTGACGCCCGGAGCGAGGGTTGTCACGGTCCGTTTCTCAGGGAGGTCTGCGGCGCCAAGGTTGAGGTGGGAAGCCTGGTCCGTGCTGTTGCTATTTGACCGCACATCGTCCGCATGGGTGGGGCCCACCGGGGTGAGGAGCGCTGAAGAGACGGCCAGAATGAGTCCACCAGTGAGGGCACTGCGACGCTTGAGGGAGGCTTTCATGCGTCCACCGTATAGAGACCGGCCGGCCGTTCGGACAGGTTTTCCGGGTTTCGAGGCACCTGTTGACCGAAGCTTCATGCCGCGTTCACCTGCAGGACGAAGACCGTCCGAAGCATGGGCGTTGGCTGTCCGCGGATTGGGTTCAGGGCAGAATGGACGGCATGCCCCTCACTACCTTCGCCCTCGTACGCCACGGCCAGACAGACTGGAATGCCCAGCGCCGGCTGCAGGGATCCACCGACATACCGCTGAACGACGTCG
Source organism: Arthrobacter sp. S2(2024) (assembly GCF_036662515.1). NCBI lineage: Bacteria > Bacillati > Actinomycetota > Actinomycetes > Micrococcales > Micrococcaceae > Arthrobacter > Arthrobacter sp. S2(2024). Next base: position 459,584 of record NZ_JAYKZI010000003.1, read on the forward strand.
GCCGCGGCCAGGCGCGCGACGCCGTCGGCGTCCTGTCCGCCTACGAGTGGGACGCCATCGTTTCGTCGCCGCTGAGCCGGGCTGCGGAGACCGCCGAGCTGATCGCCGCAGGGCTGGGACTCACCGTGGACCGGCGCGTGCCGGAGCTCACTGAGCGCCGTTTTGGACCTGCCGAGGGCCTGCAGGCAGGACCTGAATTGGACGCCCTGCGCATCCCCGGCGGTTTCCGCGGCGCGGAAAGCGAGGACGAGGCAGCCTCCCGCGGCTTGGCTGCGCTGGAAGCGCTGGCCAAGGAGTTCAACGGCCGCCGCGTCATGGTGGTCGCCCACGGAACGCTCCTCCGCGTGAGCCTCGGCCGTGCGGTGGGCCGCACCCTGCAAAGCATCGACAACGCCGTGCTCAACCTTGCCCACCACCATCCCGTTGACGGCTGGCGTCTCGAATACTTCAACGGCGAACGCGTCATGGCCACTGTTCCCGGCTGAGCCGCACCGGGTCGAAGGCATTTCCACCGGCACAGCGGCGTGGGAGACTGTTCAGCACGGACAGGAACTCTTTCCGAAGGGGATGGTCACCGTGGCGGCAACTGGTCTTAACGCCGTCGAGCACATCGTCGTCTTGATGCTTGAAAACCGCTCATTCGATCACATGCTCGGATACCTCTATGCCGATTCCGGCAATGTTTCGCCTTCGGGGGACCTGTTCGAGGGCCTGACCGGCACTGAGTCCTGCCCCGCATCCGACGGCAGTCCGGTGACGGTCTATCAGCTGACTCCCTCGACCCCCGACCTCTACTTCATGCCGGGCGCCGACCCCGGAGAGGGGTACCAGGCAACGAACGCCCAGCTCTATGGGAGCGCCGGCGCGCCGAAGGCGGGGGCTCTTCCTTCGATGACCGGTTTTGTGGGCAACTACGCCGGCGCCATCAAGGACAACCTCGCCAAGGGCTGGCACGTGGTGCCTGGAACAAGCGAGCACATGATCATGGGCTGCTTCACCCCGCAGACGCTGCCGGTGTTGTCGGCGATGGCGAAGGGATTCGCCGTCTGCGACGCCTGGTTCGCGTCCGCTCCGACGATGACGATGCCTAACCGGGCCTTCGCCTGCGCCGGCACCAGCCAGGGCAACTTGGATGACAAGGCCAAGCGGTTCACCGTGCCGAGCATCTTTGGGCACCTGGGCAACCACGGCATCCCGTGGAAGATCTACGGCGAAACCAAGTCGCCCCTGACGAAACTCGACTTCGACGACACCCGGCACGCCCCGCCGTCGAACATTGGCCTGTTCGCGAACTTCCAAGCCGACGCGGCAGCAGGGAAGCTCCCTGCATACGCTTTCCTTGAGCCGTCCTGGTCCTCGACGGGCAACAGCGAACATCCCAACTACAACGTCGCTCTCGGTGAGCAATTCCTTCTCGACGTCTATCGCGCCGTTCGCGATGGGCCAGCTTGGGACTCCACGCTGCTCATCATCACGTATGACGAACACGGGGGCTGCTACGACCACGTCGCCCCGCCATGGGGCGCGACACCGCCGGACGACGCCGCGGGGGAATTCGGTTTCGATTTCACCCGCTTCGGGGTGCGGGTGCCTACCGTGCTGATCAGTCCGCTCATCCCCGCCGGCACCGTCTTTCGGGCCTCCGGCGCTGTCCCGCTCGATCACACGAGCATCCTTGCGACCATCGAACATCGTTGGAACCTGCCGGCCCTCACCCGCCGCGATGCCGCGGCGCCCGACGTCGGCGGGGCCTTGAGACTCGCCGTTCCCCGCACCGACGACCCCCTCGCGGGCGTCCGGGCACCCAGTCCCCCGCCGACCACGCGGGCCCTGGCAGAACAACCGTCCCACCTGGAGCAACTGCGCGAGGAGCTCCTAGCGCAAGCGTAAGACCGGGTGCCGCCCTAGGATCGGGCTTTGGCTGTGTGAGTCCTTTTCAGGCCGCGGTTCCGTCGGCGGGGCCGATCCCGGCGGGCGCCGTGTCTCCGCGCCCGGTCCACGTCTTGATGGCAGTCCACGCGACGGCGGCAGTCGGTACGGCTAACAAGGCCCCGATAATGCCTGCGAGCATCGTGCCAATGGCCAAGGCGAGCAAAATGGCCAGTCCGTGGATGCTCAGCACCTTGCCCATCAAAACGGGCTGGAGGAAATGGTGCTCAAGCTGGTTGGCCGCGATGAGGACAGCGAGGACGATGAGCGATGTCACCGGACCGTTCGAGATCAAGGCGACACCCACGGCGAGGGTACCCGCAGCGGTGGAACCAACGATGGGAATGAACCCGCCGATAAACACAAAAACACCCAGAGGCAGGGCAAGCGGGACGCCGAGGATGGCCAGCATTGTTCCTATGATCACGCCGTTCACTGCTGCGATCAGAGCCGTGCCGCGGACGTATCCTCCCAGAACGACGGCGCTTCGTTCCGCGGCCAGGTGGGCCTTTCCGCGGTGAGCCGCGGGAAGGAATCCGAAGAGGAAGTTCCTGATCTTCTCGCCGTCCTTGAGGAAGAAGAACAGGATCACCACCATAAGAACCAAGCCGGCCAGGATTTCAGCGACCGTCCGCGCGCCGGTCAGCGCTTCGGCGCCGAAGCTACTGCTCGTGAAGAAGCGCTGGATGGAATCGGCCACGGATCGGAGCTGCTCGTCGCTGACTTTGAAGGGGCCGTTATTCAGGAATTGGTGCAGTTGCTCGATGCCGGCAGTGAATTTCACGGCAAGCTCCTTGGACTGCGCCCTGATAAGAAAGACGATTCCGGTGATGACTCCGCCGAAGACTGCAAGGATCCCCACGAACGACGCTGCGACGGCGAGGGCCCGGGGCCACCGGTGCGCAGTCAGCCAACGCACAAGAGGCGAAATTGCCGAGGCAAGAATGAGCGCGATTGTGACCGGGATCATGACGAGCGGAACGCTGGTCATCGCCCACACAATCACCGATGCCAGGGTGATGACCAGGAGCATCTGCCCTGAACGGATCCCTGCCCGGCCAAGGCCGTCGGACCACATCGCCGACATCGTGCGTTTGCTCGGCGAATTGTTGCTTTCAGTCATTGGATTCCTTCCTGGTGGTGGCTCCGGCACTGAACGCCCCGCCGTCGTGCATTCAGGCACGGTGCGCTAAGAACGGTCGGAGCGCTTGCCCTTATCGCTCATGCCTCACCCTAACGGCGAGCTCCGATGGAGCCGCAATTTCGTCCGACGGCTAGCTCGCCACGAGCGCGGCAGTCCCCGAGGCCGCCGCGAAGTACGGTTGGTCGGTGCGTTCGTGATCAATGGGTTCGAGGTGGGTGACGCCCGTTGCATATGCGACGACGCCGGCAAGACTGCCGGTGCGTTGGTGGGCTTGCCGTTGCCGCGCGGCTCCCGTGCCTTGGCTGAGGATCCTTTGCAGTCCCTCGTTGGCGTAGTGTGCGTCCCCGGTCCCTTCGAGGGCATCGCGGACGTGGGAGTGGAGTGCGGCAAGGACGTGCCTTGCTGTGGCCGGCTTGTGCGTTCTCGGGTGGAGCAGCTCGCCGTGCAGGCCGAACCGGCTGGCCCGCCACGTGGCTTGGCGCAGGACGGGGACAGAAACCATGTCCGGACGCTGTCCGGATTTCCATTCCCTGGCGGCTGTATCCACCAAGGCACGCACCAAGGCCGCGATCAGCAGGGCATCCCGGGCATCAAGGCAAACATCCGAGACACGGATCTCGACCGTAGGGTGCCGGGCAGACAGGCGAGCGTCGAAATCCGGGCTCACGATCACTCCCGTTGCCGACAGGTCGGCCACCAAAGTGTGGTAGGCCGCGGCAGATCCGAAGACATCGGTGGGACCGGCACTGGACCATCGGTTCCAAGCTTGGGTCCGGAAACTGGCGTAACCACTGTCGGACCCATTCCAGAACGGTGAATTCGTGCTCAGTGCAGTCAGCACCGGCAGCCAGGACCTGATCCGGTCCAGCACTGCCACGCCTTCCTCATCCGAGTCAACGGAAACATGGACGTGGTATCCGCAGGTCAGCTGCTCTCTGGCAGTCATAGCGAACTTTTCCAGGAGGGCGTCGTAGCGCTCGGTGTTTGTTGCATGCGGAGCGATCGCCAGCGGCGACGTCGCGAGGGCTGCAATTCTCGCGCCCGCCCTTCGGGCCAGCGAATCTGCGTAAGAGCGTCCGGCACGTATTTCAGCGCCGAGGGCACTCAGGCTGCTGTGCGGGGAGGTGATGACTTCGATTTGCTCCTGCTGAAGCTCGATCGCCAACGTCGGGCCGAAAGGAGGAGCCACCCCCTGGGGACCGGCACCATGAAGGCGCACGATATCGCCGGCGAGGGGCACGGGACTGCCGTTGTCAGGATCTACGATCAGGAATTCTTCTTCAACACCAAAAGTACGCACTTGCCAAGTGTGGGCCACAAAAGCTATGCCCCACGACCACAAGTCGCAGGACCTCTGGCATCAAACGTCTCTGGTCAGTTCCGAGACGGGCAACTGCTGCTAGCTGGCCGGCGTCACGACGTCTTCAAGGACTGACCTGTCGAAGAATCGGATCTCGCCGGTCGCTTGGAAAAACACGGGAACTACCGATGTGTTCGCGTCCTTCGAGGTTTCGTAGATCTCCGGCGCGCTGCCGTGTTTTCGGGCGATGGTTCCTACCAACTCGGTGCCGCGAACCCTGACGGTTCGATACTTGTAGCTCATGTGGACCCCTCTCGTCAGCCACAGCAAACGCTACTCCTGTGAAGCGCAAAGACCAGCTGGGCAGCTGCGTGGAGCTTGATTATCCTGCGTCGCAGAGCAAGTGGTACCAACTGTCGGCGAGCTCCCGGGCGCCCAGTACGCTCCCGACATCTCGATGGACCGGGCGGAGATCTTCGAGGCCCTGGCTGCGAAACTCACGGAGTTCCGTGGGTTCGGCGGGCAAACGATCGTCGACAGCACCGGCATGTTCCACGGCCGCGACCTCAAACTCTACGAGGCACTCTCCCGCTCCACCGGCGTCCACATCGTGGCCTCCACGGGCTTGGGCCCGGAGGAAGAACTCGGCGGGTACTTCCTGACGCCACAGACCAACCCGCCCACCCCGTGGCCGGCCGAAAAGTTCGCCGATCTCTTCGGGAGGGAGGTCAGCGAGGGGATGGTGGCTCCCCGGCTTGAACGCCGCGCCGCCGCGGGCATCGTGGCCGCCATCGCCGACCGTGCCGGGCTGACCCCCACCGAGGAAAGCCTGTTCCGCGGCTCCGCCCGCGCCGCCAGGGACACAGGTATTCCGGTCTCCATCCGCTTCGGCGCCGACGCCTTGCACGACTTGGACATCGTCCTGGATGAGCAGATCGGGGCCGAGCGGGTGCTTGTCGGTGACCTGGACCGCAAGGACGCCGCCGGAACGGCCATTGAGGTGGCCCGCCGCGGAGCATTCGTCGGCATCGACCACGTGGGCTTGAACGACCATCCGGGCTACCTCAGCGACCAGGAACGCACTGCACTGGTACTCGAACTCGTCAGCGCCGGCCACGCCGGCAAGATCATCCTCTCGGGCAACTCAATCGGAGTGGCCAAGGGCCTCCCGGAGTACGAGCTGCCCTACAGCCACGTGGTGGCCACGTTCGTGCCCCACCTCAAGACCCAGGGCCTGAGTGACGAAGACGCCCAACGCATCCTCGTGGACAATCCGCGCAATCTCCTGACCGTGCGCTCAGCACCCGCCCACCCGCAACAAGCTTGAGAACCCCTGAGGTGAACGAATGACCAAGGTCAATACAGTGCTGGGAACCATTCCGGCCGAAGAACTGGAAATCGTGGCGGTCCACGAACACATCGGGTACGGCATGCCCGGGTCCGAACTCGACAGCAAATGGTGGAAGACCCCGGAACAGGCCTATGAAGAAACCGTGCCGAAGTTGCGAAAGTTCCGCGAATACGGCGGCGGCACGTTAGTGGACGCCACGGGTATCTGCAACGGCCGTGACGTCGACTACTACAAGTCCCTGTCCCGGAAGACCGGGGTGCACATTGTGGCCTGCACCGGGTTCGTCGGCGGCGACACCGCCCTGCCGCATTTCTCCCGCGCCACCGTGGACTACCTCGCGAAAGTGTTCATCCACGAGATCACCGTGGGCATCGGAAACACCGGCGCCAAAGCCGGCGTGATCAAGGTGGGCGTGAGCCGCGGTGGACGAATGACAGAGCTGGACAAACGAATCTACCGGTCCGCGGCCCGCGCCGCCGTCGTCACCGGTGCGCCAATACTGACCCACCTGGCCATCGATCCAGAGCCGGCGGTTTCCATCTTCAACGAAGAGGGCCTCTCCCTGGACCGCGTGCTCTTCGGCCACGCCGACGACGGATTGAACGCTCCGATCACCCCGCATGACTGGATCTACGAGCAGGGCGGCCGAATCGGCTTCGATACCTTCGGCTACGACCTCGAACTTCCGGATCCCCCGTTTTGGGGCCGCAAGCGCGCCGAACGCATGCAGCACTTCGTGACCCTCGTGAAAAAGGGCTACGCAGACAAGCTGCTCGTTTCGGTGGACGCGAATTGCAGCCCGCTGGGCTGGCCGGGGGTCAAGGGCCACACCATCAACTACATCTTCGAGGACATGATCCCCGACATGCGCGCCGCGGGAATCGACGACGCCACTCTCAAACTTCTGCTCGAAGACAACCCGGCCGGCTTCCTGTCGCTGGACGCCTGACTTCCGGACGGGCACCACAATCTACCCGCTTCTCCAGACTTGGTCCCAGGCCAAGGAAGAGTCAAGAAAGTGATCCAAACAATGAAGGCTGAAGACATCAAGAACCTCAACATCGCCATCGTCGGCGCAGGGTATGGGGGCGCAGCTGCGGCCAAAGCCCTGAGCCTGCTCGGTGCGAACGTCAACGTGTACGAGCAAGCGTCGCAGATGCGGGAGGTTGGCGCCGGCATTGGATTACGTCCCGCCACCATGGACCGTTTCAGCAGGTGGGGGATCTTCGATGCTATCGCCAAGGTCAGTTCGCCGAGCGACTACTTCGAGATCCTCACGGCCAGCGGAACACCGATCTTGAAGGACACATGGCCGGAGTTCGGCGAGCAGGCCCACACCTACCTCATCCACCGGGGCGACTTCATCGAGGCCTTGCTCGGCGTGCTCCCGAAGGGAATGGTGCACCTGGGCCACAAGCTCGAGAAGATCGAGGAAATGGACGGCCGTTCCGTGCTGAGCTTCACGAACGGCAATACCGTCGAGGCAGACCTCGTGGTGGGTGCCGACGGCATCAAATCCGTGGTCCGCGAGCAGCTCTTCAGCGACAAAGGCCCCGTGTTCTCGGGAGAACACGCTTACCGTGTGGTCATTTCCGCCGACGACGCCCACGGCCTGGTGGTTGACGACAACCTACGGATGTACATCGGCAAGGGCACCAAGGTCTACCTGTTGCCGCTTCGCCACCGGAACCAGGTGTCCTTCGACATTACTGCCCTGAACCCGGACGGTACCTGGGCGCCGAAGGTGAGCAAGGAAAGCCTCCTGGAAACCGTCAGCGGATTCGACGAGCGCATCGTGAACATCACAAGGGGCCTCGACATGAACACGGTCAATGTCCGCGCCGTCTACGACATCGACCCGGTCGACTCGTGGCACACCGACTCCGTGGTGCTCATGGGCGACGCGGCGCACTCCATGTTGCACCACCAGGGACAAGGCGCAAACTCGGCCATTGAGGACGCAGGTGCACTCGCCGACGCGCTCACCCAGGCCGCCACGGTCAAGGAGGCGCTGGCCCTGTTCCAGGCAACCCGCAAGCCGGTGACGGATGAGCTGCAGCGCATCTCCCGTCAAGGCTGGAGCGAGGAAGAGGTCAACGATGTCTTCCCGGGTCAGAAGCCCACGTCGCAAAAGCCCGCCAGCGCGCCCGTAACAGCAGAAGCGAGGGCATGAACGCCATGGCCATCCATCCGGAAATCGCCAAGGTCCTGGCCACTTTGCCGGCACCCGATGGTTCGCCCTTGGACCCTCGAGCCATGCGCGCCGGCGAGGCAGCCCAGGTCCCGCCGCTGGCGGAGCGGCTACCGCTGTACTCGGTGGACGACGCCACGGCTGTCACGTCGTCGGGCGAAGTGCCGGTGCGGATCTATACGCCGATGGAGGCCGACTCCTATGGCCTGCTGGTGTACTTCCACGGCGGCGCCTTCTTCCTGGGCAGCCTGGACACCCACGACTACGTGGCACGCGCCCTGGCGAAGGAAACCGGACACAAGGTCATCTCGGTTGGCTACCGTTTGGCTCCCGAGGCCGTGTTCCCTGCAGGGCTTGACGACTGCTACGGCGTGGTCCGCTGGGCGGCCGGGAAGGGCGGAAACCTGAAGTGGGACGGGAAGAACCTCGCCGTCGCAGGTGATAGCTCTGGAGGCAACTTCGTTGCCGCCGTCGCCGCGAAAGCCCTCGACGACGGGTTCAACCGGATCACCCACCAGGTCCTGTTCTACCCGTCGCTGGACCTGGATTTCGACGTCGAGCGTTACCCCTCACTGCGCGAAAACGCCGAAGGGTACGGGCTGGAGACGGCGGGCCTCAAACCCTTCAACTCGTTCTACCTTGAGAACGGGGCCGACCCTGCAGACCCCCGTGTCTCCCCCGTCAAGCGGGAAGATCTCGCCGGGCTGCCGGCAGCGCTGGTCATCACCGCCGAGCATGATCCCCTCCGGGACGAGGGCGAACTCTATGGCCGGCGCTTGGCGGAGGCCGGCGTCGAGACAAAAGTGACCCGCTACCCCGGCGCCAATCATGGTTTTGTCCAGCACTTCTCCTGGATACCGGAGCTGTACCGGGCATTCGAGGAGACGGGCGAATTCCTGAACGCGAGGACCGGCCAATGACGAAGCCGCTTGCTGTACATCCCCTCGTCTCCCCGTGGGGCCGCTCCGGCCTCTACAGCTTCTTCATCGACACCGCTGAACCGGCCATCGTCGACACCGGGATCGCGTCCTCCCCCGCCGACGGCATGGTGCCGGCACTGGAGGCAATCGGACGCCGGATCGAAGACGTCCGCTGGATCCTGCTGACCCATGGACACATCGACCACATTGGCGGCGCCTACGCCCTGTGGGAGCTCACCGGACGGCGCGCCCAAGTGGTCATTCATGAGGCCGACGCACCGTTCTTGCGCTCGCGCCGGGCCCATGTGGACGAATACCTTTCCGGGCGGGCGCAGTGTCTGCAGGATCCCGACGGCGAGGCGAAGCTCACCGCGGCCACGAATGCCGTGATCTCGGGCGAGATGGAGCCGACGCTGTTGGTGCGGGGAGGCGAGAGCATCCCGCTGGGCGGCGGCGCCACGGTTTCGGTCCATTGGCTTCCGGGCCATACCCCGGGGTCGGTGGCCTACGTCCTCGACGGGCAGAATGACGTGTTCGTCGGCGACGCGGTCCAAATCCACGGCGCGGCAAACGGCTTTCCGGGGTTCGTGGACCCGGCCGCCTACCGCTCGAGCCTTGAGTACCTGCGCGATGAGGTCCGTCCACGGCACTTGTACCTGGGGCACCCGTACCGCCGCAGGGACGGCACGCCCTACGGCGTCGAGCTCGACGCCGGACAAGCCAGAGAAGCGCTCCAAGGGAGCCTGGACATCGAGGCCCGTGTCAGCAAAGCGGCCTACGGCTGCATAGCATCCGGCCTGCAGGATACGGACTCGCCCTACTCCCCCTTCACCCCCGTGGCAAAGGAGCTTGGATACGACGGGGACCCCACGCTGGAGCCCTCCCCGTTCTTCACCACCCTGCAGGGGTACCGCACGTCGCTGGACCATTTGATCGAAGATGAGGAGACCACCACTCATGGATGACTTTCAGTTGCTGAATGCCAGCGGGCAATCCATAGCTGTCCGCAAGGACCTTCGGGTCTCGATGCGGGACGGCGTCGAGCTCGCCGCGGACGCCTACCACGGCCCCGAAAACAAGCCGCGCCCGGCATTGGTGGCACTCAGCCCGTACGGCAAGGAGCTGCAGGCCCTTGCCCTCACCACTCCCCCGCAGCGGCGTCCCAGCCCCATGTGGGACGGCTGCATCGAGGCCGGGGACATCGCCAGGATCGTCAAGGAGGACTACGTCCATGTCATCGGCGACCTCCGAGGCTCGGGCTTCTCGGGCGGCGAGCACATCGGCAACTACAACGCCGGCGGTGTGTCGCTTGGCCAGGACGCCTACGACTTCATCGAATGGGTCGCCGCGCAGCCATGGTGCGACGGGAACGTCGGCATGGTGGGCATCTCCTACTTCGGTTCGATGCAGGTTCTGGCCGCCGCCGAGCGTCCGCCGCACCTCAAGGCGATCTTCGTCTCCGGCGGCCATTACGACTTCTATGAAACGACGTACCACGGCGGCATCATGTGGTTCATGCCGCGTGCCGCCCGCGAAGGACGCGGAGGGGACTCGGGCTGGGCGTTCACCGACAACGTGAAGTCCCGCATGATCGAGAAGCATTCTCCAGGGGAACTCAAGAAGCTCGTCGCCGAGCGCCTCGAGGATCCGGACATCGCGGCCTGGCCGAACCTGGTCCATGTACTGAACTACCCCAAGAACCACGAGGCCTGGTTCGACATCGTCATGAACGAACTGGACGGTGAATGGTACGAAGAACGCAACCCCATCACGCTGGCCCCGAACATCGACATCCCGGTCTGGCTGCAGCTCGACCAAGGCCGCGGGTGGACCCTTGACGGCACCATCGAGTTGTACAACGCACTCAAGGGCCCGAAAAAACTGACCATCGGCCCCTACCCGCCCATGCAATCACGCCCCTTCATCGAGGAGCACGACAAAATGTTCCGGTGGTATGACTACTGGATCAAAGGCATCGACAACGGGGTCATGGACGAGCCGCCCGTCAGCGTCTTCGTGGAGGGCTCGCGCGAAGTGGTGACCGCCGGGCAGTGGCCCCCGAAGGACATCGAGTACAAGTCCCTCTATCTCCGGCCGCGCCACAAGCTGTCGGAAGAGCCGGAGCCCATGGGTGCGGAGTACGCCGCCCCCGACGGTTTCTACCAGGCCCCGCTAACGGTGACAGATAAGGTGGAGATCCTCTCGTGGAGCACCCAGCCGTTCGAGCAGGATTCTGAACTCATCGGCGCCGGCGCGGCCCACATCTTCGCGGAAATCGACCAGATCGACACAAACTTCATCCTGCGCCTCTGGGACACCGCGCCGAACGGGAAACGCCAGCTGATCACCACCGGCTACCTCAAGGCATCGCACCGTGAACTGCACGAACGGACTACCGAGGGCAACCCCTACCACCCGCACACCCGATCAGTGCCGGTGGAGCCCGGGACGATCGAGGAGTACGTACTGCGCCTCTACCCGTTCGCCAACACGTTCAAGGCAGGTCATCGCCTCACGGTTGAACTGTCCAACGATGAGCCGCTGGCCGACGAGCACAACGCACTACTCCCGCCTGACGCCTTCCACTTGCCGGTAGGCCGCCCCGTCACGCACAAGATCTACCGCGACGCCACCCACCAGTCGCGGCTCGTCTTGCCGTTCACGACGGTGGCCGGCTAAGCGCACCGGGTTGTCGGACCGCTTGACTAAGCTTCGCGTCCCCGGACGCTCGCTCACTTTTAGGGTGCTTTCCGTCGACGCTCGCTCACATGATGTGAGCAAGCGTCCCGGAATTTGACGACATATCAGAGCGAGCGTCGTGGAATTTGACCGTATAAGCGAGCGGGCGTCCAGGAAGCGGCACCTAGGCCGACCAGGCAAAGGGAGCCGAGAAGGAGTTCTTTCCGGCGTTGTCCCAGGTCATCCCGAACACGTCCACGCGGGCCGTGCTGGCTGTGCCCGCGGCCAAGGTGTCCGCCGGGAATCCTACCCCGCTGACTTTCACTCCCAGCCCTGTGGCATCCATCGGAGACACGAAGTCCTCAACGGCCAAGTCGACGGCACTGCCGACGCGGACCTGGTGCGAACGACCGTCTTCGGTGTAGGCGATTTCCAGGGATTCCATTCCCGCCATTTCACCGATCAGGGGTGTGAGGCCCTCCATCGGTCCGCCGAGCTGGCCACCGAAAACAGCGCCGAGCGCTTCGGCTTGCTCGGGTGAGGCGGCGGCGTCCATCAGCACGCCGAGTTTCCATCCCCCGTCGCTCATGAGGGCAGGCGTATCGGCGACGACGCAGACCGTCAGGCCACCGACGTCGACGCCGTTTACCTCACCTGTGTCCACATGAAAGGCCAGGGCCACGTTGCATCGATCGTTATCCGCCGGTGCGGTCAGCCCTGAAGTGGAACACGGGCAGACCATGTCGCAGTTGCAATTCTCAAAATACGTACCCTCGACGTGCCACGACATCTGGGGCTCCTTTCGGCGAGGCATCCCCAGAAAAAAGTCTCCTCGCGGCCCGGAACAGTGTCAACGCTCTCCGGATCGCTCACGGGTCCATGGGTCGTACCTCGATAGGCCACAGCCTGGCCTCTCCGAACTTGCCGGCGATCTCCACAGCCCTTGCCATGTCCACGCAGTCAACCACGTAGTAGCCGGCCACGATTTCCTTCGTCTCGATGAACGGGCCGTCCGTCACCGTAGGCCCGCTGCCGTTGTTTCTCACGAACTTCGCTTCTTCACCGAGTTCATGAGCCTCCACAAATTCTCCGGAGGCCCTGAGTTCCTGCTGCAAGGAGGTGTGCGCCTCCATGATCGCGTCGATCTCGGACTCTGGAAGGGCGTTCCAGGCGTCGAAATTGTTTTGAATCAGCAAGAGATGTTTCATTTTTTCTCCTTGACGGCGGATGTCGCATTGCTATTCGGCGTGGATTCAGATGAGGACGAGGACGCAGAACCAGTCTCCGCCAGGCGTTTGCCAAGGTAGCGGCGTTCCGCCTCGGATGGTGCGAGTTCGCGGGCCCGCTGGTATTCGTCCCTCGCCTCCGACCTTCGGCCGAGCCGCCTCAGGAGGTCCGCTTTCGCGGCGGGCAGAAGGTAGTACCCCTCGAGCGAGCGGGATCGGTCCAGTTGCTCGATGAGGGCCAGCCCGGCCTCCGGACCTTGGGACATTGCGACGGCGACAGCGCGGTTGAGTTCGACAACCGGCGACGGCGCAATCTGCGCAAGGGAGTCGTACAGCAAGGCCACCCGGGCGAAGTCTGTACTTCCTGGGGTGCGGGCGGTCATATGGCATGCCGCAATAGCGGCCTGGACACGGTAGCTCCCTGGCCGGGATCGGTGTGAAATGCCAAGCCGTTCGGCAGCGGCAAGGAGCGCAACGGCCTCGGCAACCTCAGCGTGGTCCCACGATTCGCGGTCCTGCTCCTCCAACGTCACCAAGTCTCCCGCCGCGTCCGTTCGAGAGCTTCGCCGGGCATGGTGGAACAGCATGAGCGCGAGGAGGCCCATGGCCTCCGGTTCCTGCTGTGAACCGGCAAGCAACGAAACGAGCAAGCGGTTGAGGCGAATCGCTTCCCGCGCAAGGGACTCCCGGATCAAGGAATCGCCGCCCGTGGCGGAATAGCCTTCGTTGAACATGAGATAGAGCACCGCCAGGACCCCGGACGTGCGTTCGGCTCTCAGCTCCGGGGGCGGTACCCGATACGGGATTCCTGCGTCACGTATCTTGGCCCGTGCGCGGACCAGCCGCTTTGACATGGTTGCCTCCGAGACGAGGAACGCACGCGCAATCTCACCCGTCGTCAGCCCTGCGACGGTACGCAGCGTCAACGCAACCCTTGCGTCGAGCGGGAGGGCAGGGTGGCAACAGGTGAAGATCAGCCGCAGCCGGTCGTCTTCCGCACCCGGATCATTGCTGCCCCCATCCCCCAGGCCTTCGAGTTGGGCGATGATCGCGAGTTCACGGACAGCCCTCTTTTCGCTGGCCGCACTCCGCATGCGATCGATCGCCCTGTTCCTCGCCACTGTGGTCAGCCAAGCCCCGGGGTTCCGCGGAACGCCGTGCTCCGGCCAGTCGACCAATGCCTTTGCGAACGCGTCCTGGACGCAATCCTCCGCCAGGCTCCAGTCTCCCGTCACCCGGATGAGGGTTGCGGTGATCCGGGCGTTCTCCTCGGCGGAGGCAGCCTCGACGGCGGTCCGGGCATCCGTCAGTTCTCTCGCCATTTCATCTCCCCGCTCAAGACGCCGGACGCCGGGCGAACCGCTACAGCCCCAGCGGCCACACTGGCCTGATCTCGATCTTGCCGAATCGTGCCATGGGATGCTTGGACGCCACCTCGATGGCCTCATCGAGATCGGCACACGCGATGACGTCGTAGCCCGCGATCCACTCCTTCGTCTCCGCAAACGGCCCGTCCGAGACAACCACTTCGCCCGCCCGCACCGTGACGGTGGTGGCGTCCTCGACGGGACGCAGCCGGTCACCGTGACGGGTTACGCCGCGGGCTTCCATCTCGGCCACCCATTCAACGATATTGTCCTCGGCGGCGACATATTCCGGCGCTGCCGGGTCGTTGCAAATGAAAAGCATGTACTCCACGATGACTCCTTCTTCTCGGGTTGATACACCATGACGACGGGCGGGACGTCGCGAAAAGGACACTGCCTGGGAAATTCTTTTTTCGGGTCAAAATGGCTGTGATCTTGCCCCTTGACTATGTTGACACCCACAATGACGCGGGCAAGACTGATCATAGGTCCGCGTCCTACGAGGTGCAGGACGTCTGGCCCCTAAGGGGTGGACAATGCAGATTCCGGGTCCATTTGATTATGAGCGCGCGAGCGACGTCGCAAACGCGCTGTCCCTCCTCGAACGCCACGGTCCCGAGTCGCGCATCATCGCCGGCGGGCACAGCTTGCTGCCGATGATGAAGCTGCGCCTGGCGCGGCCGGAGTGGCTGATCGACATCAACGACCTGACGGAACTGGAATTCATCCGCAGGGAAGGCGAGCAGTTGCGTGTGGGCGCGTTAACCCGCCACACAGCGCTCCTCGAGTCAGCCGAAGTCGCCGAGCTCTTTCCGATATTCCGCGACGCCGAGCAGGTGATCGCGGACCCTGTGGTCCGCAACCGTGGAACGATCGGCGGCTCGCTCTGCCAAGCGGATCCGGCCGAAGACCTGTCTACCGTTTGCGATGTCCTGCGC
This sequence comes from Arthrobacter sp. S2(2024), assembly GCF_036662515.1. Lineage (NCBI taxonomy): Bacteria > Bacillati > Actinomycetota > Actinomycetes > Micrococcales > Micrococcaceae > Arthrobacter > Arthrobacter sp. S2(2024). The sequence goes on from NZ_JAYKZI010000003.1 coordinate 474,629, forward strand.
GCCGAGGCCGTGATCCGCGGGTCCGACGGCGAACGGATCGTCGCGATGTCGGATTTCCACCGCGGCCCTTACGAAACCGCCGTGGCGCAAAACGAACTGTTGTACGAAGTCCGCTTCACGATCCGCCTGCGCTCGGGCAGCGCCTATGAAAAAGTGGAGCGCCGGGTGGGTGACTGGGCAGTCGTCGCGGCCGGGGCCGCCGTCGGGCTTTCCGCAGACGGCACGGTAGAGGAGGCCGCCATCGGGCTGACGGCGGTCGGGCTGGACGGCACTATCCCCGAGGCCGAAGCCGTGCTCCGCGGACAGCAGCCGCAGGAAGACCTGTTCGCCGAGGCTGCCCGCATCGCAGCAGCCGCTTGCCACCCGGTGGACGACCAGCGCGGGCCAGTCGACTACAAACGGCACTTGGCCGATGAACTCACCCGCAGGGTCCTGCGCCGTGCTTGTGCACGCGCGGCAGGCGCACAGGAAGGCTGAAAGCAATGCAGGTCAGCATGACGGTCAACGGGGACAAGGTGACCCGGGAGATCGAACCCCGCGTGTTGCTGGTCCACTTCATCCGCGAAAACCTTGGATTGACCGGCACGCACTGGGGATGCGACACGAGCAACTGCGGAACCTGCGTGGTCCTGATGGACGGACAACCGGTGAAATCATGCACCGTGCTGGCAGCCATGGCCGACGGGCACGACATTCGGACCGTCGAGGGACTGGCCGTCAATGGCACGCTCGATCCGGTGCAGCAGGGGTTCATGGAGGAGCACGGCCTGCAATGCGGATTCTGCACTCCAGGCATGATGCTCACGGCCAGGGCCCTGCTGGACCGCAACCCGCATCCCGACGACGGCGAGATCCGCCAAGCCATTTCCGGCCAGATTTGCCGGTGCACCGGTTACGCGACGATCGTCCGCTCGGTGAAGTGGGCCGCAGCCCACCCGCCCGGTTGGGACGCTGAGACGGACGCCCAGGCGGACGACGGCGGTGCCGGAGGGACCATCGAAGAAGAGGTGACGGCATGACCACAGTCCAGGAGCATGCACCCAACCCGGCGGCCGGAGACCCGGGCCGCCCGATCGGGTTCGGCCGCCTCCAGCGCAAGGAGGACCCGCGGTTCGTCCGCGGCAAGGGCAATTACCTCGACGACATTGTGCTGCCCGGCATGTTGCATGGGGCCATTCTGCGCGCTCCCGTTGCGCATGCCCGACTGGTTTCCATAGACACGTCCGAAGCATTGGCGCATCCCGGGGTCCTCGCCGTCATCACCGGCAAGGACCTGCAGGCCCTCAACCTCGCGTGGGCGCCCACCCTGTCCGCGGACGTCCAGGCAGTCCTCGTCACGGACAAGGTCCGCTTCCAGGGCCAGGAAGTCGCCTTCGTGGTCGCGGAGGACCGCTACGCCGCCCGGGACGCCTTGGAGCTGATCGACGTCGAATACGACATGTTGCCTCCGGTGATTGATGCCCGCCGCGCCCTCGATCCCGGCGCGCCGGTCATCCGCGACGATATCGAGGGCCGGACGGACAACCGGATCTTCGATTGGGAGATCGGCGATGCGGCCGAAACCGAGGCGGTGTTCGCCGCTGCCGACGTCGTCGTCGCCCAGGAGGTTGTGTACCCCCGAGTGCACCCGGCGCCCATGGAAACCTGCGGCGCCGTGGCGGACTTCGATCCGATCGACGGCAGGCTGACCCTCTACGAAACGACCCAGGCCCCGCATGCCCACCGGACGCTGTATGCGATAGTCGCCGGCATTCCGGAGCACAAGATCCGGATCGTCTCCCCCGATATCGGCGGGGGCTTCGGCAACAAGGTGGGCATCTATCCCGGCTATGTCCTGGCCGTCGTCGGCTCGATTGTCACCGGCAAGCCCGTGAAATGGGTGGAGGACCGCTCGGAGAACCTGATGTCCACGTCGTTCGCCCGCGACTACATCATGCAGGGCGAGATCGCAGCCACCAAGGAAGGCAAGATCCTGGCAGTCCGGACCAACGTGCTGGCAGACCACGGTGCATTCAATGCAACCGCGCAGCCCACCAAGACCCCGGCCGGCTTCTTCTCCATCTTCACCGGGAGCTACGACCTGAAGGCGGCCTACTGCAAGGTCACTGGTGTCTACACCAACAAGGCCCCCGGTGGCGTCGCCTATGCCTGTTCCTTCCGCGTGACGGAAGCGGTCTACCTCGTGGAGCGCATGGTGGACATCCTGGCCCGGAAACTCGAGATGGATCCGGCAGAGCTCCGGCTGAAGAATTTCATCAAACCCGAGCAGTTCCCCTACGCCAACAAGACCGGCTGGATCTACGACTCCGGCAACTACGAGCCTGCCATGCGGCTGTCCATGCAAATGGCCGGGTACGAGGATCTCCGGCGCGAGCAACTCGAAAAGCGGGAGCGCGGCGAGCTGATGGGCATCGGCGTGTCGTTCTTCACTGAGACCGTCGGCGCCGGGCCCCGTAAGCATTTTGACATCGTGGGACTCGGCATGGCCGACGGCGCGGAACTCCGCGTCCATCCCACCGGCAAGGCCGTCGTCAGGATCTCGGTGCAAAGCCAGGGGCAGGGCCACGAAACCACGTTCGCCCAGATCGTGGCGGAGGAACTCGGCATCCCGCCTGAGAGCATCGACGTCGTCCACGGCGACACTGATCAGACCCCCTTCGGCCTGGGCACCTACGGGAGCCGCTCGACGCCGGTCAGCGGCGGCGCGGTAGCGCTGGTGGCGCGGAAGGTACGGGACAAGGCGAGGTTCATTGCCGCTGCGATGCTTGAGACCCGGCCCGAGGACCTCGAGTGGGAAAAGGGCCGCTGGTTCGTCAAGGGCGATCCAAGCGCCGGCAAGACGATCGCCGAGATCGCCTTCGGCGCCCACGGCACGGTGGCCCTCCCGGAGGGCATCGACGGTAACCTCGACGCGGAGGTGACGTATGACCCTCCCAACCTGACGTTCCCGTTCGGCGCCTATATCTGCGTGGTGGACGTCGACGCCGGTACCGGCCACGTCAAGGTCCGTCGCTTCATCGCGGTGGACGATTGCGGGACCCGGATCAATCCGATGATCATCGAAGGCCAGGTCCACGGCGGGCTGACCGACGGCGTCGGGATGGCGCTCATGGAAATCATCGCGTTCGACGAGGAGGGCAACTGCCTCAGCGGCTCGTTCATGGACTACCTCATCCCGACGGCGATGGAAGTCCCCGACTGGGAGACCGGGTTCACCGTCACGCCATCGCCGCACCACCCCATCGGCGCCAAAGGCATCGGTGAATCCGCCACGGTCGGGTCCCCGCCGGCCATCGTCAATGCGATCGTGGATGCCTTGACGCCATATGGAGTGACCCACATGGATATGCCGTGCACGCCGGCCCGGGTGTGGGAGGCCATGCAGGGCCGGGCCAGGCCACCGGTGTGACATGCCGCTGCACGGAGAAGCCTTGGCCGCTAAGGTGCAGGAACTTGTGGAGCGCCGGGAACCGTTTGTGCGTGCCACGGTGGTCCGCGCGCAGCACCCCACCAGCGCCCACGCCGGGGACACCGCCCTGGTGCTGGCCAACGGGGACATCGACGGGTTCCTGGGTGGCACGTGCGTCGAGGCGTCCGTGCGCGAATACGGCCTGCAGACGCTTTCCAAGCACGAACCCCTGTTGCTGCGCGTCGTCCCCGGTGAACCGTCCCGCACCCGCGAGGAGGGCGCCGTCGAGGTTTCAAACCCCTGCCTCAGCGGCGGCGCCGTGGAGATCTTCCTCGAGCCGCAAATGCCCGCTCCCCGGGTGGTGGTGGTCGGCGGGACCCCCGTGGCACAAGCGTTGGGTGCCTTGGGTGCCATCCTCGACCTGGACATGGAACTCAGCGACGGAGCCACGGCGGAACCGCGGGCCGACGACGCCGCCCTCATCGTCGCGTCGCAGGGCCGGGACGAGGAACCCGCATTGGAGGCCGCGCTCCGGCTAGGGGTGCCGTACGTCGCCCTTGTCGCAAGCCGCACGCGCGGCGCCGCCGTCCTGGCCTCGCTCGACGTCGACGACGGCCAGCGTGCGCGCGTGCACAGCCCGGCGGGGCTGCTGCTGGGCGGCCGGACTCCTGCCGAGATCGCGCTGTCGATCTTGGCCGAGCTAGTGTCCGTGCGCCACCTCGGCCGGACTGTGGACACGACGACTCCGGAGGCTGCGACCGTAGAGGCTGCGACGGCGGATCCGGTGCCGGCGAGCGCCGAACCTGCGAGCGCCGTGGATCCCGTCTGCGGCATGAGCGTCGCGGCCGTGGAGTCCACGCTGCACGCCGAATATGCCGGAACGACGTACTACTTCTGTTCCCCTGGATGCAGGAGGGCCTTCCTCGCCGATCCGGAACGATATGCCGCGTCCTGAGCCCCGGACCTCCGGGCCGGTGAGGGCAGGCGCGGAAGACGAGGTGCGGCGTCTTGTCCCGGACGTTTCCGCGCTCACGTCCGCGCTCGACGACGGCGACTATCTTGCCGACGTCGGACTGGCGACCGCACTGTTCCTGTCCGTCCGCTTGCCGCAACCCATCCTGCTGGAGGGTGAGGCCGGCGTCGGGAAGACCGAGGCGGCGAAGGCACTGGCGAAGGTGCTCGACACTCCCCTGTATCGCTTGCAGTGCTACGAGGGCATCGACGTGGGCGAGGCGCTCTACGAGTGGAACCATCAACGCCAGCTCCTGGGCATCCGATTGGCGGAAGTCCGGGACGTCCGTATGGAGGAGGCCGACCTCTTCGGGGAACAGTACCTGCTGCGTCGCCCGCTACTGAAGGCGATCGAGCATCCGGGCCCGCGTCCCGCCGTCCTGCTACTGGATGAGATCGACCGGGCCGACGCGGAGTTCGAGGCCTTCACCTTCGAGCTGCTGGCCGAAGCCGCCGTGACTATTCCTGAGCTGGGCACTATCCGCGCCACGCACCCGCCCGTCGTCGTCCTGACCTCCAACCGGACCAGGGACCTGCACGACGCATTGACCCGGCGCTGCCTGTACCACTGGATTGACTACCCCCGGCCGGAGCGGATCGCCGCGATTGTTCGCCGTAGGGTGCCTGGGAGCGCCGAGCCACTCGCCCTGGATGCCGCAGCTGCCATCACCAGGCTGCGATCCTTGGACTTGGCCAAACCTCCGGGGATCGCGGAGGCAATCGACTGGGTGTCCGCCCTCACTGTGCTTGGCGTCGACCGGCTGGATCCGGTTGCGGTGAATCAGACCTGGGGTTCGGTCCTGAAGAATCGCGATGACCTGGACCTTGCGTGGGCCCGCGGCCCGGGATGGGTGGCGGGCGGCAATGCCTGAGTACGCGCCGAGTGATGGCCTGGCGGGCGTCGATGCGGCGGCTTTGGCGGTGGGGTTCAGCATGGCCCTGCGCCGTGCAGGGATGCCGAGTTCCCCGGACCGTGCGGGCTGGCTGGCCCAGGCGCTCCGGATCGTTCCTCCTACTGCGCGTGAGCCGCTGTACTGGACCTGCCGGGTGGCGCTCGTCTCCTCGCATGAGCAACTGCCGGCATTCGATGCCGTCTTTTCGGCGGCATTTGACGGGATGCTCGATCCGGCAGACACCCGCGGTGATGCCAACAGTCCTCCAGCAATCGGCGCGGCGGAGCACGCCCGGGCCGCTGTAAGCGAGCGACGCCTGGCACGTGCCGACGGCCACGTCCCGGCGTCGCGGGCACCCCTCGCCGTCCCCGGCGTAGGGAACGACGACGAATCCAACGCACCCGGGTTCGAGGCCATCCTGGCCATGGCCTCCGCTGACGAGCACCTGCATGCGAAGTCGTTCGCCGAGCTCACCCCCGAAGAAACTGCCCAGGTGCGCCAGCTGGTGCGGCGCATCGTGCTGGCAACCCCTGAGCGCCGCAGCCGTCGGACACGCCAATGGGCCCACAACGGTGCGAAGCTCGACCTCCGGCGCACCATCCGCGCGGCCCGGCGCACCGGCGGCGACGCAAGCTCCTTGGTCTACTCCCGCCGTCGCGCGCGTCCGCGCCGCTTGGTGTTCCTGTGCGATATATCCGGGTCCATGGAACCGTATACACAGGTCTTCCTGTCCCTGGTTCAGGGAGCGGTGGCCGGTGCCCAAGCCGAGGCGTTTGTGTTTTCCACCCGGCTGACCAGGCTGACCCGGCAGCTTTCGAACCGGAATGCCGACGAGGCCCTGGCCCTCGGAGCCGCAGCCGCCCCGGACTGGGCGGGTGGCACCAGGCTGGCGGAGAGCCTCCGGCATTTCGTCGACGGCCATGGACGCCGCGGGCTGGCACGGGGCGCGGTGGTTGTGGTGCTCTCCGACGGTTGGGCCCAGGACGCGCCGGAATTGGTGGAAGCCCAGATGGCGCGGTTGCGACGCCTTGCGTACCGGATCGTCTGGGTTAATCCGAGGAAGGCTGGCACCGGCTACCAACCTTTGGCAGGCGGGATGGCCGCTGCGCTGCCCTATTGTGACGCCTTCGTGAGCGGGCACAACTACGCCGCTTTGACGGAAGCGGCCGCCGCGATTCGCGCCGAGCGGCCGCGCCCGTCGCGCCCGTCTCGAGTGGCGGCTGTGCAACCCGCCAGCACGGGGAGGAAGAAGCATGAATGAAACGGCCATCGAGCTCGTAGGTGTGACCAAGCGTTTCGGTTCCCTCACCGCCGTCCACGATCTCAGCCTGCAGGTGGAGCGCGGGGAGATTTTCGGCCTTCTGGGGCCCAACGGCTCAGGCAAAACGACCATCATCAACATGATCAGCGGCCTCAGCCGCCCAAGTTCCGGCCATGTCAAGGTGCTGGGCATCGATCTGCTGAAGGATCCACGCGGGATCCGGCGCTCGCTCGGGACCGTACCGCAGGAGAACGCCCTGTACGAGGAACTCACGGCCGAGGCCAACCTGCGGTTCCACGCCGATCTCTTCGACGTGCCCAGGCATGGTCTTGAGCGGAAGATCACCGCGCTCCTCGAGTTGGCGCAATTGGAGGAGCGCCGGAAGAGCCGCGTCGCCACGTTCTCCGGCGGCATGAAGCGAAGGCTGGCATTGGTCCGGGCCATGCTCCACGAACCGGAGTTGCTCTACTTCGACGAACCGACCCTCGGCGTCGATGTGCAGAGCAGGCATGCCCTCTGGGACCGGATCCTCGAACTTAAGGACCGCGGTACCACGGTGCTCATCACCAGCAACTACCTTGAGGAAGCGAACGCCCTGTGCGATCGCCTGGCCATCATCGACCGCGGACGGCTCGTGGCGCTCGATTCGCCGTCGAAGCTGCGGCGCAGCTTCGGTGACACGGTGGTCGAAATGCGCACCCATCCGGCGCCTGGGGAAGACATCGTTCAAAAGGTCCTCGCGCTCCCCGGCGTTGTCTCGGCAGTTACATCCGACGGCTCGCTGAAGGTCACTGTGGAAGGCGGTTCCGATGTCACCGGCAGGGTGGTGACCGCCGTCGTCGATTCCACGAGCCTTGAGGAGATCCAGAGCCGCGAGCCGAGCCTCGACGAGGTTTTCCTCAGCCTGACAGGCAAGGAGCTCCGGGAATGAGCCTCCGCCATGACCTCCGCGTGATACGGGCCGTGGCGGCGACGGACATCCGCCTCACCCTCCGGGAGCCGCTCTTCGCGATCATCGGCGTCCTCATCCCGATCAACTTCCTGCTGCTCTTCCTCCTCTTTGCGATCAGCGGGGGCCAGGCACCGATCGCCGTCGTGATGAACGACCACGGACCGCTCGCGCAACGCTTCGTCCAGGCCATGGACGGCTCGCATTCGTTCATCATCCACACCGCAACCCCCGCCGAAGCGGAGAGCGAGATCCACTCCGGCAGCATCGTCGCCGTCGTCACCGTGCCGCAAGAGTTCGACGCCGCACTTGCCGCCCGAGCGCGGATCGAGATTCCCGTGGAAGTCAACAACTTGAACGTCGACTTCACCAACGACATCCGCCGGGCCGTGCCGCTGTCCATCACGTCCTTCTACGCGGACGCCTTCCCGGACCAAGTAGTAGTGACCGCCCGCGAATCCGACGTCCATGCCCAGGACACCGGCTACATTCCGTACCTCGCCGTGAGCATCATGGTTGCCGGCCTGATGCTCGCGTCCCAACTACAAGGCAGCGTCAATACCGCGAGGGACTACGAGCTCGGGACCATCAAGGAACTCGCGCTGGCGCCTGTGAGCCGTTTGACCATCGGGGTAGGCAAGGTACTGGGAGCCGCGGTCCTCGCGGCGGCGTCCGCGCTGCTGCTACTCGCCGTCGTGGTCCTGTTTATCGGAGTCCATCCGCTCCATCCCCTCGAAGTATTGGGCTTCGGACTCCTGATACTGGCAGCGTTCCTCGCCCTCGGCGTCCTCGTCGGGACGCTGGTCCGCCGGAGGCAGCAGGCAATCCCCTTGTCCATCGCGGCCGTTCTTCCCCTGTTTTTCTTGAGTGGACCGTTCGGGCCGGCGAACTGGCTGGGTGCCATCCCGGGCGGGATCGCCGCGATATCGCCCCTCACGTATGCCATCGCCGCTTTGCAGCACGCCTTCCACGGCTACCAGACGGCTCCGCAGGGCCTGACTGTCGACGCGATCGTGCTGGCGGGCTTCACCGTGGTGGCCGTAGGGTTCGCGGCCTTCGTGTTCAGCCGGCGGGGGGCGAGGCACTGATGGCGTCCGGGCGTGCCGTGCTCGCTATTGCGGCGAAAGACATCCTGACCTGGTTCCGCACGCCGTCGGCGATTCTGGCCAGCCTGCTGCCGCCCGTCGCGTTCCTGCTGATCATCTTCGTAGTGGCCGGCGCGGTCGGCCGGAACCCGGTCGCCCTGGTGGTCGAGGACAGCGGGCCGCAAGCGCAGAGACTCGTCTCGATCCTTGAGAACTCGGACGCCTTCCGCGTCCAGCGGGCAACTCCCTCTGAAGCCACCCAGCTGCTGGACACCCTTCATGTTGCGGCGGTCATTACCGTGCCCGCCACGTTCGACGACGACTACCGGGCACAGCGGTCCGACCCCGTCAGCGTGCAGATCAACAACCTGAACCTCGACTTCACCAACGATCTGCGCCGTTCAGTGCCAGCCGCTATTACGAATTTTTATGCCGGCCAGCCGGACACTCCGATCATGGTCGGCGTGTCCGAATCGGACCTGAGGCCGCACGACGTCGACCTGGTCCAGTTCCAGCTCGTGCCGATCCTCGTGCTCCTTCTCACGATCATGGGGATCGTCAACGGCGGGTTGGCCGCGGCCCGCGAGTTCGAAGACCTGACCATCAAGGCGCTGTTGCTCTCGCCGATTGGCCGCGGGACACTGATTGCCGGCAAAATCCTGGCGTGCTGGGTAACGACAATGCTCGTGGCGGCGGTGGTGCTGGCCTTGTCGTTCGCCTTTGGGGTGCTCCGGCCTGCCGGCTGGTATTGGTTGCCGGCTCTGGCCGCGATCGGATTGATCGCGGTGGCGGCCGCGGGGCTTGGGACCGCTTTGGGAGGCGCGCTGCGACGCTTTTCAGCCGTTGCCGGGGCAGGCATCAACCTCTCCATCTACCTGTTTTTCCTCAGCGGAGGAATCAGTGTTGCAGCCTTCCTGCCGGATTGGATCCAGGCCATAGCGCATTTCACACCAACGTTTTATGGCGTGGATGCCTTGGAGGCCGCGATCTTCTACCAATCGACCGACAACCTCGGCCGCGACCTGGCGGTACTGCTGGCTACGGCCGCCGTCGGACTCGTCTTGGGGACGGTGTCCCTCCGGCGGCGGCTCGTCGATTATTAGGCTCCGGTGGCTGCCTCAGTTCCCTTGACCTAGGTGTGCGAAACGTTTCATGCTTGCTTTTCAGTGGTTGGGGGCCAGTGGGTTTCGGTCGGGGGGATTCGCCACCCAGCCGCCGATGCACCGTCGATCAACGTTCGGATCGCGCCCGTGACGATAGGCCGTGTGTCATCCGCGCGATGCAGCAAGTCCCATGCCCACAGCGGTACCGGGGACGTGACGGGCCGGCGGGTCAAGGTGGGTGGCATCGGCGCCGCATGGCGTTTAGGCGATTGCAGCACTGGCCGCCTCAAACGAGCCACATGTTCGAAGAATGCCGGTCCGGTAATGCCACCGTCGTCGATGTGTGTGACGGACGCCCCGCTGGCCTTCGCGAAGGCCAACGCATAGCGGTTCCACGAGTCCCAGGACGCTTCGTCAACATCGACGAGAACCGTGAGCTCGGCTGCTGGCACGCTGTCGTGACGGGTCGCGTGGTGGGCGCCTGGCATGACCGCCTGCAGTCGCTCGTACATTAGGAGCTCGGCCACCAGGTTCTGCCGCACGACGTCGGCATTCTCAATCCACGCGATGGCGAGGTCGAGGCTGCCTTCGGCCACCCGCGCCGCTTGGGTATGGGATGGCAGGACCCACTCGTCGATACGGATCCGAAGGGTGGGCATTGTCGCGATCCCCGGGGGAAGCCAACTGACATAGCCCAGCCGCAGCGGCAACTGTCGGTCTCCGTTGCGAGCCCGATCGAACGCTCGCGTGGCAGCGGCCAACACCTCGCGGGCGTCAGTCAGGAACTCGCTGCCGGCGGGCGTCAACTCGACATGCCTGCGATCACGGATGAGGAGCTGAGTCCCGAGCTCGCGCTCAAGGTTGATGATCTGCTGGGACAGCGACGGGCCGGCAATGTGGAGCCGCTCTGCGGCTCGACCGAAATGCAGCTCCTCGGCGACAGCGACAAAGTAGGTGAGCTGCCGGAGTTCCACGGGTTGATTGTACGCCGGAATGACCGCTGGGAGGCGGGGCCTACCAGTGCTCGGATACAAGTCGTGGACCGCAGACGTGGACTCGGGTTGACTCAGAGAAAGGGCACCCGCCCGCAGGCCAACAATCACACAACAAAAAAGAAATCAGTCCGATGGAATTCCTCACCACCCTCACCACGAACGTCCCGCATGGAACGCCGGAATCGACGGTCGACTCCACCAAGGATCGCGAGGCTATCCGCGCTGCCGAACTCGCGCAGATGGGCCACCTCCTGCGATTGTGGCGGCCGCCCACAGAGCCGGGCGAGTGGCGCACTGTCGGCCTCTGGAGCGCCGACACTGAAGCCGATCTCAAGGAAATCCTTGCCTCGCTCCCGTTGCACGTGTGGATGACCGTGGAGATCACGCCACTGAATCCACACCCGAACGATCCTGTGCCGGCGAAGGCCTGACCATCTGCGGGCCATCCACGTCTAGACCCTGCTTCGACGTCCTCTGAATAGGCCGAAGATCAGCAGCACGATGACGGCCCCCAGGATGGACAGCAGCCAGGTCCTCAGATCGAAGAAGTCTCCCAGCCCACCACCGAAGACGAGGGAACCGATCCAACCACCAAGAAACGCCCCGACAACTCCTAGAAGGAGGGTAAGCAGCAAGCCGCCGCCTTGCCGTCCAGGAAGAATGGCCTTTGCGATGGCGCCCGCAATCAGGCCGAGCAGAAGAAAAGCGAGAAGTCCCATGGTGCATCTCCTTTGCAACGAAGACGAGCGCCAGTCCGGCGCTTCGCCTCTGAGTCAATCAGCATGCTTACTGGCAGGCAAGGCCCCGCGCCCTCCTATCCCAGGGTGGAGAGGGCCGCCGGTGCGCACTCAATCCTGACCGGCACGTCCGCGTCAACGGATTTCACTTCACCGTCGATCTGGTAGATCAGGGGCTTGAGGGTGGTGAACGAGTAGCTGCTCACGCTGGGCTGGTCCCCCAGCCCCTTGGTAGCCGCCCGCAGCGCCGTCAAGAGGACCCGCCACTTTGGCTTGTGGGCAAAGAGGACCACTTCGAATTTTCCGTCAGCGAGCTTGTCGTCGGCGTCGCTGAGCGTGGCATACTTGGCCATCTCCGGAATGTTGGCGAGCACGAGGCTGTCCAAACGGCGGCGCTTGCCGTCGGCCAGGCGTATTTCGAAGGGCTCGAACTTCGAGAAGGTCCGGATCACGGAGACCATTTCCTTCATGGCGCCCTTGCCGCCCTTTTCCAGGTCAATCGCCATTACCGGGGTCAGCCCGAAGCCGACATACGAGTGCGCGTACTCCCCCGGCGAGCCCGACCCCTTTCCCGTGTGCACGCGCAGCAAATCGATGCTCCGCACCCTGCCCGCGGCGATCGCCTCCCCGAGCGGCTGGGTGCCCGTGCTCCGCCTGTGATCATTGGCATTGCCCGCCCCCAGCACCGCGCACACCGCCTGGGGGTTGCCTCCTTGCATTACGCCGTTGACAACCTCGTTGTAGCCGCCGTCACCACTGACGGAAACCACCAACACATCCCCGCCACCGCTCACAGCGTCGCGCGCCAGCTCGACGGCATGGCCAGCATGGGCGGTTGGCTGGAGCCTGATGTCCGCGGTGTAGCTGAGAAGATTCTCCAGCTCGTTGTGGAGACCCTCAGCCAGCCTGCGTGCATCCCCCGTGCTGTTGGGATTAAAAATAATGACGATCGATTCAAAGGTCCGTGCAGAAGTCATTGCCGCTCCGATATTCGCTCGTGATGACTTCGGTAAGTGTACTTACAATCTTCTCCTGCACGCTAAGGACCGGGTTCCGGCCAACTTAGCTGGACGGAACAATCAGCAAGGCCCGGTAGACTCTCGTGCCATCCTCTCCCCCCATCCAGGGGTAACCGCGCGGGACGAGAAGCAAAGGCAGGCCGATGGACACTCCAACACCACCGACCCCGCCTCGGCGTCCGCAGCCAGGAAGACCTCCTTCAGCGGGCCGCCCTTATCCTGCCCGGGCCAAAGTCATCAGCTCCCCGGTGCCTGTCCCGCTGGAGCCGCAAGAGCCGGATCGGGCCCAGCCGCCGGTACCCCCGGATGGCAAGAAGGCCAAACGATCCAAAGGGAAGTGGCGCCGCAAGCTCCTCTTGGCGCTGATCGCCCCGCTTGTTCTGGTCCAAATCGTCGCTTTCATGTTCAGCATGGGCGTGACCCCACCGCGCACCGCCTACATGCTGGAAGCGGGTGAACCCAACGTCTACCAGTTCGTCTCGATCAACCACATGAGCCGGCACTTGCTGGCGGCGACCATCGCCCATGAGGACGAACAGCTCGGCACGCGCAGCGGAGCCTTCGACGTCGGAGACCTCCAGGCGAGGGCGCAGGCGTACTTCCAGGGAAAGGCGGACCCCAGCGGTTCCACCATCCCCCAGCAGTTGGTCAAGAACATTTTCCTTTGGGACGACCAGAATGCCGTCCGCAAGGGAATTGAAGCCGTCCTGGCAACTCAGTTCAGCTACACGTTGAGCCCTCAGCGCACCTTGGAGCTCTACCTGAACTATGCCCAGTTCGGTCCCCATCTGTACGGGGTCTGCGCCGCAAGCTGGTACTACTTCGGAACACCACCGTGGAACATGTCCGATTACCAGTCGGCCCAGCTGATGGGCGTCCTTCCGCTGCCGGATCTGGTCAGGCGGGATCCCAGCGGAGGCATCTACCTCGGCACAGGCGTCAACCCTGCCGTGTGGAACCTTGTGAACGGCGCCGCGAACGTCTGGGTCCCCCGGCAACTCGATGGCCTGGGCGGATGGCAAGCGGCCGTTGGAACGATCGGCATCACAGACACTGCCGACAGCCATGCCGGCCAGCGCTCCGACAACGACGCGTGCTCAACCATGCCCCAAAGCGTGAAGGACCGGATCCAAAGCGAAGCCGGCTAGGAACGCGGCCGGCGCCGTACCCGGGTTCAGCCGCGCGGCGCTGGCAAGTCCAGGTTCCAGTGGCGCGAGACCATCAGCAGCCAGTCGACGTCGTCGTCGTGGCCCGCTCCGCCGGGTCCGGGCGTGATGAAGAAGCGGGACACAACGCGCTGCGAGCCTTCGGCGTCTCCGTAGAGGACATCGACCGTGAAGCCTTCTCCGGCTGCTCCCGCGGTGGCGTTGCGGAAGTCGGCCGACTCAGGGTCCCGGATCGCAACCTGGCAGAATCCGGCGTCGTTGGCAGGCACGTAGATGTCCCGGGTCAGCCGGTGGAACTCTTCCACAGGCGCCAGCGGAGCCCTGGCGTCCGGTGGCAGGTGCCAACCATGCAGGACCGCCACTCCTGCACCGGCATTGCGCACAGACATCAACAAGTACACGGCGTTGCTGCTGATCTCCAGCGTGGCGTGGCCACCGCGCACCACCATCCACTTGCCTTCCATGAACCGCACTTTCTGCGGCGCGTCAGACCAGTTGGAGGGCAGCAGGATCGGGCGCAATCCGTTCAGCAGGGCACGCTCGGCCAGCCGCGCGGATCGGTTGGCCGATCTCGTGGAGATGAACGTCGCGACGGCGAGAACCGTCGTACCGAGGGCGGTGCCGAGGTTGGAGATCAGAACCCAATCGACCATAAGGCACATTCAACGCCTGTCCTGCCTCGCGGGCAATCGGCTGCGAGGCCGGACAGGCGTCGAACCCGGGCTCGGCGTTACCGGCCGCCCTCGATCTTCCGGCTGCGCTGGTTCTGCGCCATCGGACCGTACGGATAGACGCCGACGCGCGGTTGGCTGGCCTCCGTGAGCCGGCTGGTTTCCTCAGGGCTGAGTTCCAGGTCAGCCGCCGCCAGGTTGTCCGCCAACTGTTCCGTGGTTCGGGCGCCGAGGATCACGGAGGTCACGGCAGGCCGGTCCGCCAACCATGCCAGTGCAACTTGGGAATCACTGACGCCATGATCTGCCGCGATCTTTTCCACTGTCCCGATGACGTCCCAGGTGCGGGGGTCATCGTTGCGTGCCTGCCATGCTTCCATGCCGCGTTCCGGGTTTTCACCGAGGCGGGTGGCTCCGGTAGGCGGCACGTCGCGCTTGTACTTGCCGGAGAGCCAGCCTCCGCCCAAGGGAGACCACGGCAACAGCCCGATGCCGGCATCCAGGGAAGCCGGAACGATTTCCGATTCGATTTCACGGACCAGCAGGCTGTACTGGGGCTGCAACGTCACCGGCGCGCTCCAGCCAAAGGCTTGGGCCACGTGCACGGCCTTGGTCAACTGCCACCCCAGGAAGTTGGAAAAACCGTAGTAGGCGATCTTGCCGCTGCTGACGGAGTCGTGCAGGAAGCGCAGCGTCTCCTCCAATGGCGTAATCGGGTCCCATGCGTGCATTTGGTAGAGGTCGATCTGCTCCACGCCCAGGCGGCGCAGCGAGTCGTCCAACGCCCGCGTGAGGTGGCGTCGGGAGGTGCCGACGTCGTTCGGGGCCGTCCCCATGGGGAAGCGGCCCTTGGTGGCCAGCACCACGCGGTCCCGCGCATCGGGCCGTTCGGCCAGCCAGCGGCCGATGATCTCCTCCGATACTCCGGCGCTGTAGACGTCTGCGGTGTCGATGAAGTTGCCACCGGCCGCAACGTAGCTATCCAGGATGTCGCGGGACGTTTCCTCGGTGGCCTCGGCCCCGAATGTCATGGTTCCCAGCGCGTAGTTCGACACCACGGCGCCGCTGTTGCCCAAAGTGCGGTATTGCATCATGTTCCTCAATCCTCGACGGGGGTGGTGCGGTTCGAATGGTAGGTGCGCCAGGTGTGTTCGGGCTCGAAGCCCAGCAGCCGCCTGGCCTTGTCGATGGACAGCATGGTCTCGTGCTCTCCCAGTTCCTTGATCACCTTGACGCCGGGGAATACCTCCGCAGCCAGGCTCGCACTCGACCGGCGCATGACGGTGTCCGCGTTGGCGATGATGAATGCTTCGAACCCCGGCTTGCCGTTCTCAAGGGCCCGCGCCACGGCCTGCGCGCCGTCCCGGCCGTCGATGTAACCCCACAGGTTCCACTTACGCAGCGTGGCGTCGGAGTCGAAGGATGGAAACCGTTCGTAGTCTTCCACGTCCATGACATTGGAGAACCGGAGTCCCACGATGCTGAGCTCAGGGTCCCAGCGAGTCAACTCGATGGCCATCTGCTCTTCCAAATGCTTCACCAGCGAATAGGTGCTTTCGGGCCGCGCCGGGTATTCCTCATCCACCGGAATGTAGGGAGGGTCGACGTCGAACGGCAGGCCCAGCACCGTCTCACTTGAGGCGTAGACGACCTTCTTGATGCCGGCCCGGCGGGCCGCCTGGAACACGTTGTACGTCGAGAGCATGTTGTTCTCGAACGTCGCAGCATCCGGGATAATGCCGGGAGCTGGAATGGCCCCGAGATGCACCACGGCATCGAAGCCGCTGTGCCGGTCGTCCAGCCCCAGGAACACATCCAGCACTTGGCCATAGTCACGCAGGTCGACGATCGCCAGACCCGGGCTCCTTTCGCCCGCACGGTCCAGGTTCAACACCTGATGCCCGTCCCCGCTAAGCCGGCGCACCACGTGCCGGCCCAGTTTTCCGCTTCCACCCGTCACTGCAATTCTCATCAGTACTCCCTCGATACGGCTTGGTGGTCTCACATCGACACTAGGGCAGAAGCCGGCTCCTGCGCATGGCCCTCCTGGTCCTAGGAACGTCAGGCACCCGCTGACACGTGAGGTGGTCCACCGATGGTGCGACCACGGGATTTTGCCGACACGCCAGACTTTTCGGCATTTCACCTTGTGCCCGGGCCGCCGATCATCCACACTGGCTACAGATCCGCAGGAAGATGCTTCCGCCGATCAAGCCCGCCGGACTCTACGGCCGTCAACCGCCCCATCACAGAATGCCGGGCAACCGCTCTCGAACCACCGCTTTCCGCCTCGCCGGGTGCGCCCGGCCCTGGAAGCCCGCGAGCGCCGAGAGCCCCGGTACTTCCGCCGAGAAAGAGACCACAATGATCAAACGCCACTCGGACGTCGTCCTGGAAGTCACCGCCCACGACCCCGACACCATCGAAAACGACCTGAACACCGCCGTCGAAATCGCCCGCGAACATGCCGTCAAGGAGAGCCGTCACGGCATCCTCGTCACGCAGCATGGGTTCACCAGGTACACCGTCGCCATCAGCCGGGACGTTCCCTTCGGGCAGACACTCGAACGACGCGAATTGCCGGCGAGCCCGCTGGCAAAGACCGAATCGGGCTCGTGAGCACGCCACCATGACGCGATTCGAAGCAGGTGGGAGGATGGGCGCATGGAACTGCACATTACTGGCGACCCTGCCGCCGACCAATTGCTCAGCGATGACGCGTTCGCACTTCTCATCGGCATGTTGCTGGACCAACAGGTGACCATGGAGTCGGCGTTCGCCGGACCCGAAAAGATCCGGATGCGCATCGGATCCGTGTCCCCTGCCACAATCGCCGAATATGACCCGGATGGCTTCGTCGACGTCTTCAAGGAACGGCCGTCCGTCCACCGTTTCCCAGGCTCGATGGCCAGCCGCGTCCAGGATCTAGCCGCAGTTGTTCAGCGCGATTGGAACGGAGACGCAACCGCCATCTGGACCCGGGACGAGCCTGACGGCCAGGAAGTGCTCAACAGGTTGAAAGGGTTGCCCGGCTTCGGAGAGCAAAAGGCAAAGATCTTTCTGGCACTGCTCGGCAAGCAGCGCGGACTCCAAGCGCCAGGTTGGCGTGAGGCTGCGGGCGCCTACGGCCAGGAGAACGCATTCCTTTCTGTCGCCGACATCGTGGATCCGGAGTCGCTGAGAAGAGTCCGCGCCAACAAACAGGCTGCCAAGGCCGCGATCAAAGCAGCGAAGGCATCCGGGAGCTGAGAGATACGCGGCGGGGATTTGTTCCCGCCTATATCGTGAAACGCTTACGGCATGGATCTCGAAGTGTCGCCCGCGCTCACGATTCCGACGTCGGAGCTTGGCTGGCGGTTCTCCCGCTCGTCGGGGCCAGGCGGTCAACACGTCAACACCTCGGACAGCCGCGTCGAACTGTCATGGGATGTCGCCGGCTCCGCGGCGCTTTCCGATGACCAACGGCAGCAGCTCGTCACGCGTCTTGGACCACGCCTCATCGCCGGGGTGATCACCGTGACCGCCTCCGAGCAGCGGTCGCAATTGCGCAATCGTGAGATTGCCCTGGCCAAGCTCTCCCGCCTCGTGGCGGAGGGGCTTGCTCCCGAGCCTGCTGCCCGCCGGGCGAGCAAACCCACCCGGAGCTCGAAGCGCCGGCACCGGGTCACAAAGGAACACCGGGCGGCGACGAAACAACAACGAAAACGACCGTCCGCCGATTAACTGGCTTAGCGAATCCCGCTGTCAACAACCAGCGTGATGTGAACGGGGGTCTCCGAGATGACTACCGGCTCGGTCGCAGTCGAAACGTAACCGCCGACGTTGCTCGCTTTGATGACGTAACTGCCGTCAGGCAGTGTGAGTTGGAAGGCTCCGGTTCCATCGGTCCGCGTCGAGCCCCGGACAGCTTCTCCGTCCAGGGCGACAACCGCGGCCCCGGCCACGGGGCGCGGCGGACACTCGTGACCGACGCGCTCAACGGGGCACACCGGGGCCGTCAGCACAACACCGGTGACAACTCCGGTGTGGCCCGCGTCCGGACCGCCCGGGCCGGCGCACCCGGACAACCAGAGGACCGTGGCCAGCAGGGCCACGACACATCGCTTCACGTCGCTCACCTTAAGAACAGGTTCTCAGAAAGCCCGTGGCACCAGCACGTTCGTGGAAGGTCACCGTATGGCCGCCGTCGTCATGGAAGACCGCCCTTTGTCCCTCGACAGTCATGATGCCCGGCTGGTAGGGGTTGCCCCAGCCTGCCGGAGGATTGCCGTGACCGTCGTCCAGCGGTTCGTCTGCAATAAAGAATGAGCCCTGCACCTGCGCCTCGTGGATACCACAGTGCGTGAACAGAGCGAAAGGTATACCCGGGGCAGCGGATGTTGTCGGACTTCCCGGAACGTTGGTTTGCGGCGTTGCAGGCGACGCACATCCGCCCAGCACCGCCAACGTGGCCGCCGCGGCGGTGATTCCT
The DNA here is from genome assembly GCF_036662515.1 of Arthrobacter sp. S2(2024). Classification (NCBI taxonomy): domain Bacteria; kingdom Bacillati; phylum Actinomycetota; class Actinomycetes; order Micrococcales; family Micrococcaceae; genus Arthrobacter; species Arthrobacter sp. S2(2024). The sequence continues at coordinate 493,399 of NZ_JAYKZI010000003.1, forward strand.
AGGCTTAATCGAGTTGCCATGCGCAAAGCCTCCCGCTCATAGGGACTGCCGCTGCTGAGGCAGCCTTCAGATGTAGCTGCAGATCCGCTCGGCGTCGCACGCGTCCGGGTCCGCGGCAGCCGCGATAGCGTGGTAGTCGGCGACGGCGGCTCTCAGCGCGACGAGTTCTGCGATCTGCGCGTCGAGGTCTGCCAATTGACCGGCCAGAAGGTCGCGCACATGGGTGCAAGGGGCGCGGCCCGCATCGCGAAGGGCCAGGATTTCGCGGATCTGTGCAAGGGCCAGTCCAGCGGCGCGCCCGCGGCGAATGAAGTCGAGCCTGCTGATGGTTTCACTTGTGTAATCGCGATATCCGTTGGCGCTCCGTTTTGCAGCCGGCAGCAGCCCATGCTCTTCATAGAACCTCAAGGCCTTGCTCGTCATCCCCGCCGCCTGGGCGGCTTCACCGATTCGCACCTTGTACCCCGTCTTCCCCGATTGACTCCCACTGTAGGGGAAGGCGCTCATGGGGTGAAGCAGGACTAGCGCAAGTATTCAGCGAATTCCACTTCGAAGTACCGCTTCGCGCCGACGCCGATCACGGAGATTCTCCGTTCGCCGTCCTTGAACAAGAACACGGACGGAATTGAGCTGATCCTGAAGGCAGCAGCGGTTTCCGGATTCTTATCGACGTTGACTTTCACAACGTCGATTTTGTCGGCGTATTCGACCGCGAGCTGTTCCAGAACCGGGGCAAGCCTGGTGCAGGGTCCAGACCAATCCGCCCAGAATTCCACGACGACGGGTTTGGCTGACTTCAGCACTTCAGCGTCGAAGGACGCGTCAGTGACCTCCTTGTTTTTTGCCATGCTTTCCCCTTCTTGAATGGCCCGAATTGTGATGCCGGGTTACTCCCCATCCCATTCATTCCGATGTCAACGCGACTGGCAGCGCCCCTGCTTTCCACCTTCGCACCTTCCCCTAAGGGAAAAGTCAAGGACGGAATCTTGTGACGGAGCTACGGTAGCCGGAGTGGCGACTTCCGTGAAAAGCCATCAAGCTAGGTACGGGGGAACTGAGGGAAGGACCACTCCCTCCGCAGAGGAAGGCCCCGCAATTCCTAGCCCAAAACGACCACTCTCTCCATGGATCCGCACGTACCTGAAGGGTGGGGACGCGGTCCGCGCAGATGCCAAAGGCCTCGGCGCCCTCAAACCTGTCGAGCCGGCCGCGCGGCGCGAGGGTAAGCCCCTCCTCGGCGAAGACCAGGTCTACGTGATGAAGAACGGCAAGGAGTACCACCCGGCGTGGTGCCACGTTGTGGCCGACAAGTGGAGCAAGGCCCCTAGGGGACTTCTTGTGACCCTTCTGGCCGACGTGGGAACGCGCACCAAGTGCCGGGAATGCGATCGCTCGTTGAAGACGGTCACTGAACCTTTAACCGGGGAACACGAAAGGCACCTCAGGCCCACCCGGCAGCCCGACACAGTAATCCCGTTGCGAGTCGTCGGCTTCTCCCACGGCATTCTGTTCCTGGCGGCCGGGCCGAAATATCAGCATCTCCTCAAGCAGACCGCGGTTGAGCCGGCCACCCCGCTGCTCGTCGATGGACTCCGGCACGGAATGCTGCTGCGGGTGGACGCCTCACGGCAAGAGCCGCTCCTGGTTATCCAGATGGATCCGCGCGCCAAGTTCCGGAGCGGCGCTTATCAGGTGCGCTTGCGTCTTCCTCTGCAGCGCTCGGCCACCAAACCCTATGCCGTGGACTCCATTGAGCCGGCGGCGCGGGCCAGGCATGCCGCCTTGCACCCGCCGGCCGTGGACGGCATGGAAAGTTGAGCTCACCCCGGCCGCGTCACCTCCGGACAGCTCTGGACACATGCTCGGTGAGAAACTCCTCCCAGGTCCTCCGGCCGACTGACCTGTCCTCGGAAAGGTTCGCCCCTTCCCGTATTGCCTTGGCGGCACTCCCCGGCATATGAAGCGGGACGAGAAGGCGTCTCTGACCGGCCGCGGCGAGGTAGGAGCGGATGAGGCCACCCATCGGGTAGCAGGCCGGCCCGGCGAAATCGGGTACCAGACCTGCAGGCTCACCGAGCGCGAGCTCAACGAGCTGGTCCGCGACCTCGCGGGAAGCCACGGCGACCAGGCGGCGGGCCTTGTCGCCGTCGCCCTTTTGCGCGCCTGCGCAATGCACCACCGTCCGGACACCGCTCAAGGCGGCTTCGACTCCCTCGCCGGTGTCGAGGTCACACTTAACGAATTCGATGTGCTGCTCCGGTGGAGGGGCATGACGGCCTGCCACGCGTGCGGCATGGCCCCGGTCCCGAAGCCGCGAAACCACGAGCCGCCCGAGGGTGCCGGTGCCGCCGGTTACCAACATCGTCGAGTTCATGACCGATTCCCTTCGGATTGGCTCACGCCGGACCGCTGCCCGGCGGACCGCTGCCCGGCGGACCGCTGAGGACGGTGGGAACGTATTCGAGCAGCTGGAGCCGGCCATCGAAGGTCCTGCTTTCCACCATCTCGAGCTTGACGTCGGGATAGCCGTCGTAGATCCGTTCCCGACCGGTGCTGCCCGTGATCACCGGGAAAACGACCACCCGGAACCTGTCCACGAGTCCGGCGGTCAGCAAGGACCGGCACAGGCTCAGGCTTCCGAGAGTGCTTAAGGGCGCGGTCCGGGTCCGCTTCATCTCCGCCACGGCCCGGATCGCGTCCCCGGTGACGAGTTCCGAGTTCGGCCACGTGAGGGGATCCTGCAGCGTGGAGGAGAAAACGACCTTCGGTACCGCAGCAAGGCCGGTCAGGGCGGCCCCCTCATCCTCCGAGAATCCCGGGCCTTGGGCCTCGGCCTCCTCCGACATCCTGGACATCAGCCGGTAGGTGTTCGCCCCGAGAAGGAAGGTGTAGCCCTTCTCCCCCTCTTCAGCGAGCCATGCCAGATATTCCGGCCCCTCCAGACCCCACCAGCCGGGCCATCCCTCGGCAGATGCATATCCGTCCAGGGATATGATCAGGTCGACCATCAGGTCCGCTGATGACGCGTCCGCAGTTGTCCCGCCCATGACCGTCTCCCCGAAGTCGACCGATGTCAGTGTCCGCCCGGCCTCTCGGCCAAGGACAGCCGGGTCCGGTGGCCGCAATGCTAGCCCTCGAGCGACCGGACGTTCAAGGGTCCGCGGGCACGAGCAACTTCAGATGAACGTCCAAGCGGCCCACCGCCCGCGGGAATCATGCGGGGTTCCCGTCCGTTCTCTCCGTTGATGACCTGCTTTCACAGGCGGGAACAGACACGACAGGAAGTTTGGGGACAGACCATGACGTTGAACGAAACGATTGCCCGTCTCCGGGCCGGACACCTCATGGTCCGCGACGCCCGGGAATGGGACGAGCTTTCCATGGACCTGGGGCGCGCTTACGAAAGCAACGACGACGAACTCATCGAACAGTTGCAGCCACAGTTCCTCCAGTCATGGAGGACAGTCACACGATATGTCCTCCGCGACACCTTCGACGCGGCGGGAATCGCAGTCACGGACCCCAGCCATCCTTGGGGAATCGCACGGCTGACCGCGAAGGGAACCAGTTGCGAACCCCTCCTCTGCCACACCGACGAAGCAGGCAACGAAAGGGCAGAGCCCGGCACCGAAGGCGGACCCAGGCTTCTCACTTTCGCGGACGCAATGACCAACTATGTCGACTGCCTGTCGCGCCTGTTCGACGAGCTGGACACGGCGAATAGCTAGCTTTTACACAGGCTCTTGCCAACTCGGCCGCGCCCGCCGAAAAATGGGCGTGTGGGAATCATCGTGGTCGACCTGTTCAGCACCCTTGACGGGGTTTACCAGGCGCCCGGCGGGCCCGACGAGGATCGCGAGGGCGGCTTCGAGTTCGGCGGCTGGCAGGCACCATACTTCGACAAGGAATCCGGTGAGGCGATCACCGCGGGAATCGAACGCCTCGACGCGCTTCTCCTCGGCCGGAAGACGTACGACATTTTCGCCGGTTTCTGGCCCACCGCACCGGCCGATGACCCGATTGCTGCCCGGTTCAACGCTGTGCCGAAATATGTCGCATCACATACCCTGAGCGACCCCGCTTGGGCCGGGACCACGGTGCTGACGGATGTCGCCTCCGAGGCCCGCGAAATCCGCGAACGGCACGCCGAGACCCACGTCATCGGCAGCGGCGACCTCTTCCAGTCCCTCCTCACCGAGAACCTCGTTGACCGGCTGAATCTCTGGCTGTACCCGGTGACTTTCGGTACAGGCAAGAAGATCTTCCGGGACGGTACCGTTCCAGCCGCCTTCACGGTCACGCAGCCGCCTCAGGCCTTCCCGAAGGGCGCAATCTGGCTCGTCTACGAGCGCGCCGGAGATGTGGTCACGGGCATCGACATCGAGGCGGAGCGCACGCAGCCATGACAGCTGGTGGCGTGGGCGGAATCCCGTGGGTGCTGCACGTTGATCTCGACCAGTTCATCGCAGCGGTCGAAGTGCTCCGACGGCCGGAACTTGCGGGCAAGCCGATCATTGTCGGCGGTCGGGGCGACCCCACGGAACGGGCCGTTGTGTCGACCGCGTCCTACGAGGCCAGGGCGTTTGGCGTGGGTTCCGGCATGCCCTTGCGCATTGCGGCCCGGAAAGTGCCCGACGCCGTGATCCTGCCCGTCGATCAGGAGGCCTATCTCGCGGCGTCCGAAAGGGTGATGGCTACCCTCCGCGCGCAGCCCGGGGCCACGGTGCAGGTGCTGGGTTGGGATGAAGCCTTTGTGGGCGTCGAGACGGAGGACCCTGAAGCCTACGCCCGGCAGGTGCAGGCCGCCGTCCTGGAGCGCACACGGCTGCATTGCAGCGTGGGCATCGGCGATACCCTGGTCCGGGCCAAGGTCGCCACCGGTTTCGGCAAGCCAGCCGGCGTCTTCCGGCTCACCGCCGGGAACTGGCTCGACGTCATGGGCCGCCGGCCCACCAAGGAACTGTGGGGCGTCGGGACCAGGGTGTCTGCCCGGCTGGCCAAGCTCGGCATCGACACAGTGGCCGAACTCGCCGCGGCCAATCCCCAGGACCTGGTCCCGGAGTTCGGCCCCAGGATGGGTCCGTGGTACGCGGAACTCGGACGCGGCGACGGCACGAGCGTCGTGGACGACACCCCGTGGGTTGCCCGCGGACATAGCCGCGAGACCACCTTCCAGCACGACCTGACCGATCCGGCCGAGGTGGAGGACGCGGTGCGGGAGCTGGCAGCGCATGTCCTTGAGGATGTTGTGGCCGAAGGACGGCCCGTCATCGGGCTGACCCTGAAGGTCCGGTATGCGCCGTTCTTGACCACGACCCAGGGGAGGAAGATTCCGGAGACCTTCGACCGGGACGAAATCCTCGCGCGGGCCTTGGATCTCGCAGCCGGAATCGAGGCGGGCCGTCCGATCCGGCTCCTGGGCCTGCGGGCCGAGATGGCAATGCCCGGCGATGCCCGGAAGGGACATACGCCCACGCGCGGCGGTTGGTGACGGCGTCTTTCACTTCCTTAAGCGGTGCGCACCTACCAGCCCGGCCCGATCCATTCGAGGCAGGCCGCGGCTGTCCAGGACTGGTTCAGGCCTCCCAGCGGTCCTCTGCGCCGAGAGCAACGACTCTTCGCCTCCGGACACCAGCGGTGCAAATCCGGAGACAGTGTCAGTAGAGATCCACTCGCTGGCCAGGACATCGCTGGAAGCGGCCATGATCGCGGAAAAGAATACGTCCCGCACCCGGAAGTCGACGACGCTCCGCACGTCGCCGTCGTCGTAGCCTATGGTAGCCATCTGCTGAACGAGCCACAGATACTTGGTGCATTCGCTGTCATCGGCCCGCTCGCTGGAGTCCGCGACGTGGAGGGTGTCACGCCGGGTGAAGGCCGGGACGGCGCCGGGCTGGACGCGGGCGTAGGGCCCGTCCCACCGCGGAGAGTTATCGAACCCGGATTCCCGACCATGGTGGATTTCAATCAGCCCTGTAGCGTCCGGGTCGCGCACGGTGGCAAGCCAGCGGTGCCACGCCAGCCAGCCGTCGAACGATTCGTCGAGGAAGGACTCTGCCGCTTCCCGGTCGGCGCCGCCGTTCTCCCTCCCCCGGTCAAGGATGTGCCGCAAGGCAATCGAGTGGACGGGAAGCTGGCAAATGCCGCTGCTCTTGATGCCCGAAAGGCGTGCCTTCGCGGACCCGGTGCCCCAGCGATCAAAACCGGGAAAGTAGTCTGTGCTGTTCTCGCTGAAGACAATGTGCGGGATCATTCCCGTGGACCACTGGGCGGACAGCAGGGTCCGGAGCTCCGTGATGGCGAGCAAGACACCTACCAAGCTACTGCAGCGGGCGTGACCGGGTCAGGCTTTGCCTAGTGTCTGGACCATGCCCGGCCGTTGCCCTATCGTGGGGGGGAACCGGGCACAGCCGGCTTGAGTCTCCGCATCGGAGGTACATGGTGGGCATTATCTCTTCTGGATTTCATGGAAGACGGCAGAGCGGCAATCCCGCTTTGCCACCGGGCCAATACGAGACCGGCAGCTTCCCGGTCCTAACCGCCGGCCCCGCTCCCCGGATCCCCACAGACGACTGGGAATTCTTTATCACTACTGAGGCAGGGCAGCGCCATGCGTGGTCCTGGGACGCCTTCATGGGATTGCCCCAAGTGGACATCCATACGGATATCCACTGCGTGACCAGCTGGTCCAAGCTGGGCACCTCGTGGCGGGGAGTGTCCCTGGATTCTCTTTTTGAGAACGTGGAAACAAGCTGCAGGTTCACCACGGCCCACTCCTACGGCGGATACACGACCAACGTCCCGCTCCAGGACCTTCTTGGCGGCCGGGCGTGGGTGGCCTGGGAATTCGACGGTGAGCCCCTTGAACGCACCCACGGCGGACCTGCCCGTCTCCTGGTGCCGCATTTGTACTTCTGGAAGAGCGCAAAGTGGATCAACGGCATCGAGTTGACGCAGGATGATGTTCCTGGTTTCTGGGAATCCAACGGCTACCACCTCCACGGCGACCCATGGCGCGAGGAGCGCTACTCATGAGTACGCTATGGCGCGTGGCCGACGTCGTCAGCAGCATGCCCGAAACGGAAACCGCGCGAACCATCGGGCTGCGGGTGAACGGCTTGAACGGCAACCTCGCCGGACAGCACATCGACATCCGCCTCACCGCGGACGACGGTTACACGGCCGTCCGCTCATATTCCGTGGCCAGGGCAGGCCTGGACGAAACCTTGGAGATTACCGTTGACGAATTGGCCAACGGAGAAGTCTCCCCCTATCTGGTCCGGGAGCTGGCGGTCGGGGACCAGTTGGAGATCCGCGGACCAGTGGGCGGCTGGTTCGTCTGGAAGCCAACGGACACGAACCCCGTTCAGCTGATTGCCGGAGGATCCGGGGTCGTACCGCTCATGTCCATGATCCGTGCGCACCATGTTTCGGAGAATCCTGCGCAGTTCCGGCTGCTCTATTCGCTCAAGTCACCGGAATCGGGCTTCTATCGGGAAGAGCTCCAAGCCTTGACCCGGGAATCCCGCAAGCTCATCATCGACTACGTCTACACACGCAAGGCGCCCGCGGATTGGCCGACTCCTCCGCAACGGCTCACGGCGGAAACCCTGCTGGCCAACATCTTGCCAACGGACCCTGCCCCGGACGTCTTCATCTGTGGCCAGACGGTCTTCGTGGAAACTGTCGCGGAATGGCTCGTGCAGGCGGGATATCCCGCCGGATCGATCAAGACCGAGCGCTTCGGCGGAACAGGAGGAACCCGGTGAGTGGCAACAACGGCCCTGATTCTTCCGGTGCCAAAGATCCGGGCTTCGAGGATCAGGACATCGCTGGAATCGCAGGCAATGCTATAGCCCATCTCGACGGAAACGCGGTGGCAGGACCGCTGTGGGAACTGTTCCGCTTCGATATCGTCGCAGCGATCGGACGATGCAAGCACTGCGGCGCGGTCCGGGTCTTCGGGGAGACGATGGTCTACGTTGACGCTCCGGGAATCGTTGTGCGCTGCGCTTCCTGCGAGGGCGTGCTCCTGCGCCTCGTGGAGACGCCCACACGGTACTGGCTCGATGTGAGCGGACTCAGTTATTTGCAAATCGACCGCGAGGGCTAAGTCAATCCAGTCCAGGCGTCCCGGCGCGCGTTCTGAACCCGTAAGGATTCCACCCGCGACGGCGCGGGCCGGCGTTGGCATGATGGGGTCATGTCATCGCTCCCGGAACACCAAGCAGGACACCGCGCACGGATTGCAATCATAGGCGGGACCGGCCTCTACAAGCTGCCCGGGGCTGTCGTGCTCAGCAGGCTCGACATCCCGACGCCGTTCGGGCCTCCCTCCAGTCCGGTCACGATTGCCCGGCTCACCGCGCCGGCCGGCACCAGCGGCGACGACGGCGGCACCGGCGCAGACGGTGACCGCGACGGCGGCCCGGTGGTCGCGTTCTTGAGCCGGCACGGCCGCGGGCACAGCGTTGCCCCGCAGCAGATCAACTACCGCGCCAACCTCTGGGCCCTCAAGAGCCTCGGGGTAGAAGCCGTCATCTCCTCCGCGGCCGTGGGCGGACTGGTCTCAAGCCACGGAACCGGTACTTTTGCCATACCCGATCAAGTCCTGGACAAGACCTGGGGACGGGCGGACACCTTCTACGACGGCTCGCTGCCCACCGGGGTGCAGCACCTGCCTGCCGCCGAGCCCTACAGCGCCCCGCTGCGGGCGGCACTCATCGCCGCCTTGGAGCACCGGAGCGAAGACTTCGCTGGGGCGGGCACCGTGGCCGTCATCAATGGTCCGCGATTCTCCACCAAGGCCGAGTCCGCGGCCTTGGTTAAGTCCGGGGCACAGCTGATCAGCATGACCCAGTACCCGGAACCGATGCTCGCGGCGGAATTGAACATGCACTTCGCCGCATTGGCATTCATCACTGATGCCGATACGGGGCACGATGGCTCCGAGCCGGTGACGGCGGAACTGGTCCTGGGACGCCTGGCGGCGGCGCAACCGCGGATCCTCGCGGTGTTGTCAGACGCGGTGCGGACTGTGTCCGCGGGGCTTGGCGGCGCAGAACCAGCGGACGACGGCGGAACGTGGCGGATGGTGGCCATGCCGCCCGGCGCTGTGGCCACCGTGATGGGAGCCGCCGGCCCTGTCCTCCCCGGCCCTCTCCTCCCCGGCACGGGACGAACAGCGCCGTGAGGATTCTGGTCACCGGCGGAGCCGGTTTCATCGGCGGCCATATAGTCGAAGCCGCTATGGCACGCGGCTGGGAAGTCCGGATCCTGGATTCATTGGATCCGGCAGTCCACCCGGATCCACCGCCGGGAATTCCTGGCGTGTCCGTGCTGGTGGGCGACGCCGGAGACCCGGACGCGGTGGCGCAGGCGCTCGCCGGAGTCGACGTCGTCGTGCACCAGAGCGCCAAAGTGGGACTCGGCGTGGACTTCTTCGACGCACCGGACTACATCCGCAACAATGATTTGGCCACGGCCGTGCTCCTGGCAGGCATGGCAGCCGCCGGCGTCGACAAACTGGTCCTCGCTTCCTCCATGGTGGTTTACGGTGAGGGGGCCTACACCGATTCGGCAGGCAGGCCGGTGCACCCCGCCCCGCGCCGGGTGGAGGATCTGGAGCACGGAATCTTTGACCCCCGGGACCCCGCCACCGGCGAGTTGTTGCTCCCGGCACTGGTCACCGAAGACGCGGCCATGGATCCGCGGAACGTCTATGCCGCCTCCAAATTGGCCCAGGAGCACCTCGCTGCCGCGTGGGCGCGCTCAACCGGAAGCACTGCGATTGCCCTCCGGTACCACAACGTCTATGGCCCTCGGATGCCCAAGAACACCCCGTACGCGGGCGTGGCCAGCGTGTTCCGCTCTGCGCTGGCCCGTGGGGAGGCAGTGCGGGTATTCGAGGATGGCGGCCAGCGCCGCAGCTTCGTCCATGTCCGGGATGTTGCGGAGGCAAATCTGTTGTCCGTTGACGCGTTGGTTGGCGGCCGGGTTGCCTCGGGCTGCGTGAGGGCATATAACATCGGCGCGTCGGAGGTCCACACCGTAGGGCAGGTGGCGGAGGTCCTGAGTTCTGTTGCCGGGGCGCCCGCGCCGGTGGTCACAGGAGAATTCCGGCTGGGCGACGTCCGTCATATCACCGCCAGCTCGGCCCGGGCCTGGGCCGAGCTCGGTTGGATCCCCAAGCGTGGTTTCGAGGACGGAATGCGAGAGTTCGCCATTGCACCGCTGCGCGGGGATCAGGCCTAGGCCGTAGGAGGCAAACGTCCCGGTTCCGTAAGGAAATCCGCCTGTCGCACCGGGCCTGCGGATTCTACGGTCAAAGGGTGGAGAAAGAGCAAAGCGGTTCGCGCGATCGAAGAGGAATGGCCGGCCTCCCCAACGGACCGGCCGACGATGGGGGCCCACCCGCCGCACTCGTGGACGTCGTCTTACCGTGCCTCAACGAACGTTCGGCCCTTCCCAAGGTGCTGGGAGCTTTGCCGCCTGGATACCGCGCGATCGTCGTGGACAACGGATCAAGCGACGGCTCCGGCGCCCTGGCCGCGAGCCTGGGGGCCACCGTCGTCGACGAACCGAGGCGCGGTTTTGGCGCAGCGGCGCATGCCGGACTGCTGGCGGCCACGGCGGAGTTTGTGGGCTTTTGCGATTGCGATGGTTCGCTGGACCCCGCCCAATTGGCCCCGATGCTCGAGCTCGTGCGCACAGCCCGTGCCGATCTGGTGTTGGGTGCCAGGCGTCCGGCCCGCGGTGCTTGGCCGATCCACGCCCGCTTGGCCAATATGGTCCTGAGCCGGCAGTTGCGCAGGCTCACGGGGATCCCTCTAACTGACCTCGGCCCCCTTCGCCTTGCGCGGCGCAGCGCACTCCTCGGCCTGGACCTCAAGGACCGACGCAGCGGCTACCCGTTGGAAATGTTCCTCAAAGCGCACCGCGACGGTTGGCGTGTGGCTGAAGTTCCGGTCGACTATGCTCCCCGGCTGGGAAAGTCCAAAGTAACGGGCACACTCCGCGGAACCGTCACTGCGCTCAAAGACATGGGGACCCAGTTGGCCGCCGCATCGCAGCGGACTCAGGCGACGAAGGGCGACGGGCCGGCCGATCGAGCACCGGCCGATCCCCATGGAGCGACGCCGTGAACCTCACCATCGCCGTCATTGCCAAAGAATGCAGCCCGGGCAGGGTCAAGACGCGCCTCACTCCCCCGCTCACCCCGGAGCAGGCCGCAGCCTTGGCCCAGACCAGCCTGAGCCAGACCCTGGAAACAGTGCGATCCCTTCCGGCGGATAGGCGTTTGCTCGTCTTTGACGGCACGCCGCACGAAAGAGATGCAGCCGGTTTTGAAGTATCCGCCCAGTGCTCCGGTGGCCTGAACGAGCGGCTGGCGGCCATCTGTTCGCTCACGGCCGGACCCCTGCTGATTCTGGGCATGGACACGCCCCAAATACGCGGGGAGCAATTGGCCCCGCTCCTGGCGGACTGGGCAGCCCCCGCTCCGGTACCGCATCGCGGCGCGTGGTTCGGCCCGGCGTCGGACGGTGGCTTCTGGGCGTTGGGCCTGTACCGGCCCGACGGCGGTTTGCTCCGCGGGGTGGACATGTCCACTCCGCGGACCGGGGCGCTGCAATTGGCCCGGCTTGCCGGCGCTGGCCTGGAGGTCGGACTGCTTCCCGTCGTGCGGGACGTGGACTACTTCGCCGATGCTCTGGCTGCCGCGCGGGAATGCAGCGGAACCCGGTTTGCCCTCGCAGTGGAGCGGTTTGGCGTCGGACTGCCCGAGGCGGGCATGCCGCTTGGGGTGCCGGCCGGCGTCGTGCCCGCGTGGGGTTCCTCGCGATGAGCATCCAGACAGCTCGCGGAGGCCCTGGTGCCCGGTCCGATTCCTTTGCGCCTGACTCCCGCCCGCTCGCCTTGTTTGGACAGGCTCTCTTTGGACAGGGCGGCCACGAGCCTTATGCCCGCAGCCTGCCCCTCGGCCTGGGGCGACTGACGCTGCGTCCGGAGTCGGCATTGCCGGAGTCCATCGGGCCCGTCCACTTCAACATGCTCGGCTGGTCCGGCCCGGCCACGGCAGGTGAGCGCGAGTTGCTTCGCGCCCTCCGCGGGCCCGTTCTTGATGTGGGCTGCGGCCCAGGGCGGATGCTGGAAGCCGCCCGGGAACTGGGGCTGGCCTCCATGGGTGTCGATTCGAGCCCAGCCGCCGTGAAGCTGGCCACCGCCCGGGGCGGTGCGGCCATCCTGGGCTCCATCTTTGACCCCGTCCCGCACGAGCGAGGTTGGGGTTCGGCCCTGTTATTAGATGGCAACATCGGCATCGGCGGAAACATCCGGGTGCTCCTGGAGCGTGTTGCCTCTTTGCTCGCCTCGGACGGGCAAGTGCTTGCGGAGGCCGAAGCACGCGATTTTCTCGATGTGGCCTATCTGGCGGTGCTGGAGGATTCAGACGGACGTGCCAGCGCGGCCTTTCCCTGGGCCCGTGCCGGCGCGAAAGCGCTCGCTGTCCACGCGGCCCGCGCGGGATTGGATACCGTGGCAACCCGGACGGTTCAGGGCCGGGTCTTCCTGACCTTGGAACGGCGGCCGTAGAGTCCGACGGCGGCCACAGCAGCCGCTGCGGCCACCACCAGGACCATCCAGAAAGCGCCCAAGGCCAGCACATAGTCTGCTTGCAGGACGGTGCTGTTGGCGCCGCTGCCCGGCCCGGTTGGCTGGAGCACCTGCTGGGCGCGGATGAGCGGGGCCGCCACCAACGTCATCAATGCCCCCACCAGAAGGGCCCCGCGCACGATCCCCCGTTGAACGGGGCCCAGCCCATACGTCAACCTCGACAAGCCGCCGCCGGCCAACGTCGTCAACGGAACCAGCACGCCGTCGTGCACCAACAACGCCACAGCAAGCCAGGCAGCCACACCGATCAGCTGGGCAGGCGGCACATTGGCAAGGAATCCGAAGAGGGCGTATCCGAGGGCTGCCAGTCCTAGGATGCCCAGGGCTGCACGCACCCACCAGACGGTCCCGCGCCTACCGGGCGCCGTCGGAATCCCCAAGGAGAGCCGCATCAGATCACCTCCACTTTGTGCACCCATTTGGTCTGCAAGACGCCCGGGCGTCCGGGTGCGATGATCCGTGCAGGATAGCCGTGGTCGAGGTCCAGGGGTTCGCCGTTGAGCTCGAGCGCCAGCAAGGTCTGCTCGTCCTGGCTGTACGCAGCGGGCATGAAGGACCGCCCGTAGACGCCGCCTTTCTCCATGCTGGAAATCTGCAACTCGGCATCAGCCGGTGCGCCCACCGTTGCCATCAGGTCCCTGACTCGGACACCGCGCCACTGGGCTCCTTGGCTCCAGCCTTCCACGCAGGCGATGGGCAATCCGTAGCTGTACTGCGGCAAGGCCGCGAGCTGCGCCAGTGTGAACGTCTTCTGCACCGATCCCGAGGACACGGTCAGCACCCAGTCGGGGCCCAGCGCAGCGTCAGCCACACCGGCCTGGGCGGCCGTCCTGTTGATGGGGACGGCCTGGGGGCCGGTATCCATTCGGCGCGGCGCGAAGAGGTTCAGGCCCGACAGCCAGGCGAAGGACTGGCCCCCAGTCGTCAAGACGACGACGCCGGTGCCAGCAGTGATTGCCGCCAGGAACCCCCTGCGGCTCCAGCCGTGCCCGGTTCGAGCCTTCGCGGCTGCCGGAAGAGTTTTGCTGTCCGGCACTCCCCCTTCAGTCTCCGCAGCGATGGTGGCCGTGTCCGATCGACGGCTCCAATGGGCCAGGATCAGGGGCATCTTGACAGCGATGTGAAGCGCCAAAGATCCGATGATGACCCAGGCCAGCCAATAGTGGACATCCCTGAAGGAAAACGGCCAGGGGTACCACTGGAAAGTGTTGAGCAGGCCGATGGTGACTTCCACCAGCGAAGCGGCCACGAAGAGCGCAATGGAGGCCCGTTCCAGGCCGTGCACCACGGACTTCAGCGGGGGCCAACGCAAGAGTTCGGGATACACGGACCAGAGCTTGGCGACGAGGAGCGGGATGGAAGCTATCCCGGTGGTGACGTGGATGCCCTGCGTAGCCACGTACAGCCATACGGGGCGGGTAAGGAAAAGCATCCACGTTGGCGGATCCTGCAGAAGGTGGCTGAACAGTCCGGTCAAGAAGCAGACGGTGAAGGCAAGGCCGAGCCAACGGCCCAGCACCACCGTCAGCCGCCTGCTGCGCAAGGGCGAGGAGAACCGTCCGTTCACCGCTTCCATCCGCTGTTGGAGGAAAGTGGTCAATCTGTCCATGCCTTGATCACACCACCAAGACCCTCCCGCCGTCCCGATGCAGACCTTACGAAAGGCATACGGTGCCGCGGATCGATGGCCCACCAGCCTGCACGTGGTGCACGATCGAAGGGTGAGCGAACCAACAACCCGGCGCGCGTCCGGCATTTCGGCCGCGGTGATGGCGCTGGCACTGGTGGCCCTGCTCGCCGCCGTCGTCTGGTGGACCGTCACCACCGATCCGTCCGCGGAGTGGGTGTCTCCCCTTGGCACGCTGGCCGCCTGGATTGTCTTCTTCCCGGCGGTACTAGTGGCGCGCCGGATCCCGGCGCGGCACGCGGCCGCCGTCGTCCTTCTGGGCTCGCTCTTGGTAGGAGCCGCGGCCATCGCCGCACCGCCGGCCACCAGCAACGACTCCGCACGCTATGCGTGGGACGGCATCGTCCAGAAGGCCGGAATCTCTCCATATGCCCACGTTCCGGCGGACGAAGCGCTGCGGCCGCTGCGGCCGCCGTGGCTGTTCCAAGACGCCGGGCCGGATGGAACATGCCATAGCAATCCCTTCCCCACAGGTACGGAGACCACCACCGACATTCCCGGCGGCAGTACCCTGTGCACGGCCATCAACAGGCCCGCCGTGCCCACCGTCTACCCGGCGGTGGCAGAACTCTATTTCCTGGCCGTGCGGCTCGTCCCGGGTCCCGAGGTTGGATTCATCGCCTTCCAACTGGCAGGGCTCCTGCTTAGCCTCGCCATCACGGTGGCATTGCTGGCGTTCCTGCGCCGCACCGGAAGGCCCGCGCACCAAGCCGTCTGGTGGGCCTGGTCTCCGCTGGTGGCTTTTGAAGCCATCAACGGGGCGCATGTGGATGCGTTGGGCACCGCCCTGGCCTTGGCGGCGGCGCTACTGCTGGTGGGCGGGCGCACACTGGGTTCCGGAGTCGCCTTTGGCGCGGCCGTGGCCACCAAGCTGATCCCCGTCATCAGCGCCCCGGCACTCCTGTACCGGCGGCCGTTCCGCTTCGGCGCGGCCGCCGTGGCCACGTTCGCCGTGGTGTACGTACCGTACGTCCTCGCCAGCGGTTGGGCTGTCCTGGGCTATCTTCCCGAATACCTTCGTTCGGAGGGGTACGACGGGCAGGACAGCCCGCGGTTCGCTTTGTTGAAGCTGGTGCTCCCTGCCAGTTGGGCGGCGCCGGCCGCACTCGTGTTGCTGCTTGCTCTCGCCATTTACGTGTGGCGGACCACCGACGTCTCCCGGCCGTGGGACGGGCAGGTCTTGATGGTCGGAGGGATGCTGCTGGTCGTTTCGCCCAGCTACCCTTGGTACGCACTGCTGCTTCTGCCGTTCGTCGTGTTGAGCCGTCGCTACGAGTTCACAGCCATCGCGCCCGTGCTGGCCCTGATGTATTTCACCGGCGCCGAACCCTACGGCCCGTTGGCGGAGCGACTCGGCCTGGGGACCGTCGTCGCGCTCCTGGTGGTTGCAACGGTCGTGAGACGACGGCGGCAGCACGCAGTGGCGTAATCGGGCGGCCATGCTGCTGGTGCGCTAGCTCTGCTCAGGCAGATCCTTGCTGGTTGCCGTTGACTCGTTCTCGGGCATTTCTTCGCCCCAGCGCGCAGAACCGAGCCAGCGGATAACGGCCACTAGCTTGCCGCGCAGTTCCTCCACGCCGACTTCGACGCCGGGAGTCAGATTCCGGTCAAGCGCCCGGGCCTGGACAAGGGCCGTCCGGCCCGACTCGGAAACAGCCACCCGCTGCGAGCGCCCGTCCAGGCGGCTACGTTCCCGGGTAATGTGCCCATGCGCCTCCAACCTCGAAAGCGTCTGTCCCATGGTCTGCGCCCGCACCTGGACTTTGGTGGAAAGCCGGGCCTGCACCATGGCCCCTTCCGCGTCGAGAACCTCCAACGCTATGACACCCGCATGGGTCAGGCCCAAGACAGCAAGCTTTTCATTCCAGGCATGCTCGACCAGTCGCGCTGCAGTTGAGAGCAACCGTGGAGTCGTCCAGTCGTTTAAGTCCGGCATACATCCACCATAGTAAGCCTGCTTCCTAAGTGCGGGATGCCAGTGTGAAACGACCCGCGCCAGGAGCATCGTTGGCGTGATCGCCACACCGTGTTGGAACCCGCTGGAATTCAGGGAAACCGGCCGGCCCATTATGCTCGGCATATGTCGCCGGATCGCCTTCTTACTGAGCTGGCCAACAGCCTTGACCGCCTGAGCGTCCTCGCTCGCCAACCCGAGGACATTCTGACCCGTCCTGTCCCTGCGTGCCTTGGCTGGACACTGAGGGATCTCTTCGGGCATCTGGGGTCGATCGAACGTTGGGCAGCCCAAATTGTCCTTTCGGGCAAGTTCGTCGAGGAACCTGAACCACCGGTCACCGGAGCCGAAATGTGGTTCCTCCAAGGCGCGGACGCCTTCCTCGCGACAATGTCGGCACTCGAACCCGAGGAGCCGTGCTGGAACTTCGGCCCGCCTCCGCGCAAAGCCGGGTTCTGGCGCCGGCGCCAGGCACATGAACACGCCGTCCACCTCATCGACGCCTGCCAAACATCAGGGTTGACAGACCCTGTTTTCGCAGAAGATTTCCTGCTCGACGGAATCGACGAAATCCTGACAATGTTCACTCCGCGACAGCTTCGCCTGGGACGGATGCCCCAGCCGAAAGGGGCAGTGATCTTCCACGTACCCGGAGCCCGGAGCTGGAAACTCGGCCAAGGGGTAGCCGAGGCCTCCATTGCCGCCCCGCTGCACGGGATGTACCTGGGGCTCTGGGGCCGCTCCAACCTCGCAGAAACTGCTCTCATCGAAGGTGACAAAGCGCTTGCCGTCCAGGTTCTGCAAGGCCCCCTCACCCCCTGACCACCTGGTTTTTCGGCCTATATGCATAGCGGCGCGCAGCCATTCCCCCGGCCATGTTCCGCGAACTCGGCGAAGGCGCCCCGGCCGGCCAGCTACTTCAGCAAGTGCACGATCGTGGTTTCAGTGTCCGCCGGATCTGGTGTCGGATCTCCGTAGATCTCCCACGAATGCCCGGCAGACTCCCTATGATTCGCCGCCATCCACTCCTCGATCGTCTTGTATGCCTCGTCCATGCGGTGGTACGGCCCACGGTGGACTGCCACGGCAGCCTGGCCCGCGGGGGTTTCGGTTGCATGAACCTCGCCCGCCGGTTCAAAGGTGCGCGTGACTTCGACGCCGAAGTCGCACAGAAGGGGTGCGTCAGGCGTGTTCGGGTGGTGGTAGACGAAGATATTGTGGCCGTCCGTCCACAGACCCGGCTGACTGCGAATGAAGTCCCAGACCAGCGCCACAGCAGGGCCCCATGCCGAGCCGACTTCGCCCGGAACGACCTCACGCCGGACGGCGGCCAGCATGCGGGGGCGAACAGTCTGTACGTTGACGGGGACCGACATGCAGGAGTCGGCTAGTACTTGTCCGCAGAGTCGACCGATTCCCCGACGGTGACTTCAGGGGCCACGTTCGGGTCGCCGCCGACCGAGCCGATGAACGTCTGGATCTCTGGGTCACCGAAGAATTTCTGGAATGCTTCTGTCGATTCCCATTCATCGACTACGAGGACAAACCCGTCGCCGACCGCGAACTGATGGTGGATGGCCCCAGCAGCCCGGCCGCGCTCCCCCCATTGGCGATACTCGTCAGCGCGCTCCTCCAGCGACTTGGCGAAAACGCTCGTGTCACCGGATACCTTGGTTGCAATGATGACGGACATGATGTGACCTCCTATGGCCTGTACTCAGCTCGTGGCAGCCAGCCACGCGACGATCCGCCTGAAAGGTCTGACACGAGAAAGACCATACTCATTCCGCCCTGTAACCGCCCGAGTGGCCACTACTTGTCATTCGCGGCGACCTGCCGACGGGTTCTCTAGTTACTGAACCCGGATAGGATCTCCGGGTACCCAGCTTCCGGAACGTCCTGAAAGAACCGCATCGCATGCCGCACCTTGACCCCGCCCTCCCTCTCAACACCTTGCCGCAGATGCTCCTGGAGGTTGCCGCCGTCGAGCGCAATATCGGCATCAAAGAGGCCTGGACACGCGAACGCGGCATGGTGCTGGCCCCGCATATCAAGACCACCATGACGGGCGAGATTGTCCGTCGGCAGTTGCCCGGTTCCTGGGGCGTGACCGTGGCGACCACCGCGCAGGCCGCGCAGGCCATCGAGTGGGGTGCCACCAGGATCCTCATCGCGAACGAGGTGCTGTTCCGCGGCCACCTCGAGGAGCTCCGCGCCCGGCTGACAGCCTCGCCGGAGCTGGAGATCTACTGCCTGGCCGATTCGACGGCGGGCGTCCAAGCCATGGCCGAAGTGTTCGAACACTCGCCACGGCCGCTCAACGTACTGATCGACGTCGGGACCGCCGGCGGCCGCACCGGGATCCGCAGCGAAGCCGAAGCCGGGCCTCTCGCTGCTGAGGTTCGTGCCGCCCAGGGATTATTGTTGGCCGGCGTCAGCGCCTACGAGGGCGTGGCACCGAACACCAGGACCGATGCAAACCTGGCCGGGATCGATTCGCATTGCCGCCTGGCCCGCGACATTTTCGACGAACTGCACGCCACTTTCGAGGTGGATCTGCCGGTGTTCAGCAACGGTGGCTCGGCGTTCCAGGACCGTGCCGCCGCGTTCCTGCCGCACAGCACCTCCGTCAACGTGCTCCGGTCAGGCTGCTACGTCGTGCACGACCACGGCACCTACCAGAGCGTCTCGCCAATCCCGGGTCTCACCGCCGCCGTCGTGGTTCGGGCACTGGTCATCTCCGCCCCTGAACCCGGGCGCGTTGTCCTGAACGCGGGCAAGCGGGAGTTGGCGTACGACGCCGGCCTGCCGGTGATCGTCTCCCGATTCCGTAACGGGGCCCTCCTGCCGGACGGCGAAGGCGCCACGCTGACGCGCCTCTTCGACCACCACGCCATCGTGGACGACGCAGAAGGCCTGCAGGTCGGCGATATCGTGGATCTGGGCATCTCCCACCCTTGCTCAGTGTTCGACCGCTGGCGTGAGATCGTTGCTGTCGGTGATGACGCCGTCGAGACCTGGCGGCCTGTGTTCTAGATGGTCTTACTCTTTGGTTTCCCAAGGGAAGGATTCAACGCGCTGCAGTGCCTTCTGAATATCCTTGACGCGCGATTCAAGCCCCAGATCCACAAGGTGTCCCAAGCCGTACGTCAGCCACGTCCGCCCGAATTCCCTTTGCTTCAGAGATAGGACAGCCTCACTCGAGAGATCCAGAGCCCTTAAGACACGCTGGCGAGGCGTCGGCCGCCAATCGAACCATCCCTCGATAAGGTCTGCCACCACTTGGACAATGATGTCCGCAACCATTTCATCGTCTCCCGGGTCGGGCCCGCCAAGGTTCGCTTAGGACCATTATCTGCCCTGCCTTGCCTCGTGGGAGAGCGTTTCCAGCCACGTACGGCGACGGCGCCGCCGGCCCAGTGACACGAACGGTCCTTGATAGCGCCCCCATTCCGGCATTGCCCAATCTGGCCGGCCGGTCCCGGGAATTCGGTTTCGCCGTCGATCAGGGCGTCGACGGCACCTACATGTACCTGATGGACGTCCGCAATGCCCCCGAGTTCGATCCGTCCGTGCACAGTTCCGGCACGAACCAGACCTTCATGCCCAACGGAATGATGGTCGCCCGGGTCATCTTCGGCACCCCGGCTTTCATCTCCCCAGACGCAGCCAGGTCCTGGATGGCTACCGAACAATACAAGCAGCTCAAGGCACTTCTGCTCAGCCTGAAGTACGCGTAGCCGGGATCTGCGGGCCGGCAACCATGCGGAGCGAGCGGCGAGTTTCGCGCCCAGGTTTTTTGGACGCGAGCGTACCTTTTCCGTGAACACAAACGATTAAAAGAGTGCGGACAAAACCGATCCAACCCTCGCAAAGGCCGCATGACAACGGCGCGCCGTGCAACCCGGGAAAGAACACATCGATGACACTCACTGCCGAGGCCATTCACACGCTAGAAGAGATCGCCGTTCGCTTCAGCCCCGACGGCGCCCCGTTGGCCGTCCGATATGACGGCCGCATCTGGGCCGTGGATCCCGACGCCGCCGCCGCGCATTGGTTCGGGCGCGACGGCGGGCGTCACCGCAGCGCGTCGGCCGCCTCCGACGGCGAAGACCCCGCAGCCGTTGAACACTGGCGGCTACAGGTCCGCCTCAGTTCAGACTCCGCATTGAGCACATTCCATCTGCAGCGGAGTCCGCAATCCCCGGATTGGTTTCTTGCCGACATTAGCGATGCATCGTAGAAGCCAGCCATGCATCACAGCCCACAGAGATAATGAGGGAGTCCCCGTCGAGAGGGTACTGGCAGTGACCCCGGGGGCATGCAGGGTTAGCCATCGGGCCTCCAAACTCGTCTATCGCGGATGTCGCCGCGTTGGCTGCGCACGAATGAGGTTTCGTGGTTGGTGGGGAATGGCTAAGGCGTGCCCTGATGGGCTTTGTGTGTATCTCCCGAAGCTGTGCGATGGAGCAGGGTCCACGCCCGCGCAAGCGATAGATCCACACGGGCGACGAGGAGCGCTGTCAGCAACGCTGCGGCAACGTGGGTGTCCAGCATCAAATCCGGAGAGTGCCCGGCAGGGGATGGCGTCGCGGTCAGCTGCCCAGGCTGCAATCTCGTCGCTGCATGCTGATGTTGGGCGGGCGCGCCAACCGAGAAGGTTCCAGAAAGTCGGTCGAAGGCCAGATGCAGAACCTGCTGGGCCACGCCGCAGAGAACGAGCAATAGCCAACTCGGTAGGTTGATCCGGGCGAGCAGCGAAGCGCACATGCTCAGCAGGGCCGTCAGCGCGATCAGCACAGGCACCCCCGGAGGCACGCCACCCGAGACCAGGTGGGCGACCAAGCCCAGTCCCACCGCCGCCGGTCCGACTTCCCAGCCCGGAAACCTCGGACGTCGACGGGATCTTCGCTCATCCATGCTGCTCTCCCTTCCATCGTTGGACGGGTTCTGCTCTACTTCATGGTGCCGCCGTTTCGCACCTGAAGGAAGACTTTCGGGCCGTTCCACGCCTGGGCGGGAGGTCAAAGGACCCCTACCTGTGGCGCTAGGAGATTAGGAATCCGGGCTTCTTCTCACGGGACGGCGTACGGTTGCCACAACCGAGCTGCTCAACCAGCGCTCACCACTGAAATCTGCGGGACCGATCCCGCCGCACGAGGAGGAATTATGAGTGACTTCAAAGGCAAGACCGCGATCGTCACCGGCGGAGGCTCCGGACTTGGGGAAGCAATCAGCAAAGACCTCGCGAAGAACGGTGTCAACGTCGTCGTCGTCGACATCAACCGAGACGCTGCAACGCGTGTGAGCAACGAGATCACCGCCGCTGGCGGCACCGCGGTTCCCTTCCAAGGCAACACTGCCGTCGCCGAGGACAGTAAGAAGGCCGTCGACTTCGCGGTCTCGCGCTATGGTGCCCTCAACTATGCCGTCAACAACGCAGGCATCGGCGGCGCAAATGCTCCTGTCGGAGACCTCGACGTTGAGGACTGGGACCGGGTCATCGCCATCAACCTGAGCGGGGTCCTCTACGGAATGCGCTACCAGGTCCCGGCCATCCTTGCCGCAGGTGCCTCCGAAGGTGCCATCGTGAACATGGCGTCGATCCACGGCGCCGTCGCTGCTCCCGGCAACGCCGCTTACACCGCGGCCAAGCACGGCGTCGTGGGCCTGACCAAGAATGCTGCGGCTGAATACGGAGCCCAGGGATTGCGCGTCAACGCGATCGGCCCCGGCTATATCGATACGCCGCTCTTGGCCGCCGCGCCGAAAGAAGTCCTCAGTGGGCTCGAGGCGAAGCATCCGCTCGGCCGCCTGGGACAGCCCGAAGAGATCGCGAACGTCACCACGTTCCTACTTTCCGACAAGGCCAGTTTCATGACCGGCTCTTACGTACTTGTCGATGGCGGCTACACCGCCGTCTAAGCTGCTGCCAGCCGGCGGCTCGTGGATCAGGGCGTAGTCCGAGTGTGCGACCCGTTCAGTGAGGGTTACCCGATACCTCCGCACACGCATCGGGCGCTCCGAGCCGGTTCACACCCAAAGTCCGTTCTGGCGCGGCGCTTCCCACCCGGCAAAATGTGACACCATTTGCTCCATGGTTCGTAAAGTTGCATATCAAGGAGAGCCCGGCGCCAACTCCAACATCGCCTGCCTACAGATGTTCCCCGACATGGAGCCAGTACCGTGCCCCAGCTTCGAAGATGCTTTCGAACTAGTGAAATCCGGCGACGCGGACCTCGCCATGATTCCGATTGAGAACTCCATCGCCGGGCGCGTTGCGGATATCCATGTGCTCCTGCCTGAATCCGGATTGCAGATTGTGGGCGAACATTTTCTCAGGATCCGATTCCACTTGCTGGGCATACCCGGAAGCACGCTCGAACAGGCGCGAGAAGTGCACAGCCACGTTCATGCCCTCGGCCAGTGCAGGAAGCTGATCCGGTCAATGGGGCTGAAACCAGTTGTTGCCGGCGACACGGCAGGATCCGCACGGGAGGTCCGCGACTGGAATGACGCTTCCAAAGTCTCGCTCGCGCCTCCGCTCGCCGCCCAGATGTACGGGCTGGACGTCTTGGCAGAAGACGTCGAGGACGACGCCACCAACACGACCCGGTTTGTCGCCCTGTCAAGGGAGCGTCGGCAGCAAACCCGCGACGAGTTGCCCGGTCCCGTGATCACGAGCTTCGTCTTCCGGGTCAGGAACGTACCCTCGGCCCTGTACAAAGCCCTGGGTGGTTTCGCGACGAACGGCGTGAACATGACGCGCCTGGAAAGCTACATGGTGGGTAACGAGTTTGCTGCCACCACGTTCATGGCCGACGTTGAAGGGCACCCATCCGACACACCCGTGCGACTCGCGCTCGAGGAGCTGGAGTTCTTCACCGATGAGGTCAGGGTTCTCGGCGTATATGCTGCTGCGCCTTACCGAAGCCTGGGCTTCACCGATTCCGGCAATCCGGGCACAACGCCTGCTGGCAATCCAAAGCCCACTTTGTCGCTTTAGTGGCTATCCCGCGTGCGTGAGCATCGGCAAGACCCACGCGATAATCACCGGAAGTTTGAAAACAGCAGTGACGAAACAGGCCGCGACGGCAAGCGCCCATACCGCCCGCCGTCGTCGGGCCCCCACGACTTCCGTCCTGACAGCGTCGAAGGCCCGCTGAAGAGCGACAGCGTCCCCGGGCCCCGCAGGCTGGCGGTGCCAGGTTCCCGGCAACGCGGCAACGGCGACAATGCGGGCGATCTGCTCCGGAGTGAGGACCGGTCTGCGCCGGTTAAGCCAGCGCAACAGCTGACCATCGCTCAGCACAGTTATGCTCTCGGGCCGTTCCCGGACCGTGATGCCCTTGGGCTCCACGAACACCAGGACACCGGTGACCTCCACCGCCAGACCTGCTGCTGCGGAGAGGAGCTTGGCGGCTCGGGCCGCCTCGTGCATGGCGTTGGGAAGATAGCGCTGTCTCGTGCCGGCCACCATCAGAGTGCGGCCAGCCACCCAGATTCTCTGGTTTGAATGATTCTTGGTGTTCACTGTGTACACCCCTGCCGGCCCGATCAACACATGATCAATGTCTGACGTGCCGGCCCCGGCCGGAACCGCATGAAGGACTGTCCATTCCGGTCCCAGCCGCGCCAGAACCCGAGCCACCGCCAATTCCCCGACGGCGCCCGTGTACCAGGGGCGGCTGTCTGCGGTCAGCGGGTCAAGCCCGAACACGCGCCCCAGCCGGGACCGCGGAGCGTCCCTTTCCCGCACGGCCAAGAGCTCGGCCATCACGGCCTGTCCCGGTACCCGGTCAGTCAGCAGCCCGGGACTGAGCTCGGTGCCTGGACCTTTGCCGGGAACCTCCGGCGGGTCCGGAGGCAGACCTGTACCAGTCGGGAAAGGGTCGGGGATCATGGGCTTTCGCATTGTCGTTGGTACACAGGACCGATCCTAACGGTGCCGGGCGAGAATACAGGCAGCACATTATCGGCGGCCCGACTGATCTGCGGACCGTGCATGGCCGTCGGGGCCTGCAACCTCCTGGACCAAAAGCCCAGGCGGGCCACCACCCGCTACACGCACTCCGGGCGATACCCCGGATCTGCGGGGCCGCTCTGGAGAAGCGCGTTGGAGACGAGAGACCACACGTTCGGGTCGTTGGGAGATTGATCGTGTTCGAATGTGTCGAGCGGGCAGTAGTCCTGCAGAACAAGGTTGGACATTTGCTTGAGCGGCCCAACAAGAGCCTGGCTCGTATAGGGCGTCACGACCTCGTCGTAGCGGGTCGAGATCACTGTGTACGACGGCCCCGGCACGGCGTCGCCGATCGAATTGAGCTCGGTCATGAATGCCGAGCCGGCATGCTGGTCCGCGCAGGCCTGGCACAGGGTGCTCGTTGCGGTCGTGTCGAGAATCATCCCTGCGGGCGACGGCGCGATCAGGCCTTGGGTGCCATGGTTCGACGGCGCAATGCCAACCAAATGGTGCACATACTTGGCGCCGTCGAGGAAGCCGATGTAATAGCGCGGCATCATCCCACCTTGGCTGTGGCCGACGAGATCTACCTGCTTCGCACCGGTTGCGCCGAGAACTGAGCGAACGAACGTCGCAAGCTCAGCCGCGGAGTCCCGAATTGGCCCGCTGGCGGGGACACCGTTGACTACTCCGTAGTTGAGCGAGAAGACGCAGTACCCCTGATTCTTAAGTACGGGCGAGAACAGCGCCCAGTTCTTGTACATCGTCTCGAACGTCCCTGGGACGAGGACTACCGGGTACGGATGCACGCTCGACGGCTTGCACGTCCAGTCATTGGCTCCGGGCGGGTCCGGCGAGATCGAGTCGGCCTGAGCCGCGGGTGCGGCGAAGAGTCCAATCGTGAGCGCCGCAGCGGCGAGGACGGCGGTGAGTCGGAATCGGCGCATGGCCTTGCCTTTCTCCTGGCCGCGAACCCCTATGTCCGCGGCATCCCTAGCTACTTTGGGGTAACTTACCGCCGGGTTGCAATACCGTGCTGCAAACTTGAGAAAACGTGCACCCCGCTGGTCAACCCCGGACCGTATCGAATGCCAGACCAATCACCGACTGATCGTCCCGCCCTGATCCCAATCCTCTGGACGGGTAGGGCCAGCGGCGCCTAGGCTGGTTGTGTTGCCCCGGACCCCGGCAGCGCGTCTTCAGCGCATCCGAGGAGGCAACCACTTGCCCTTGACCAACCAGCCTTCACCGTCCGTGCCCGCGTTGACGATGCCGCCACGACCCACTCCGCCAAGGGCACGGATCAACAAGGTCACGAGCAGCTATGCGGACCTCCTGAAATCCGTCCGGGAAGCGGGTCTGCTCCGGCGGTGCCGACGCTACTACCTCCTCCTGCTGACGATCCTGGCCGTGGTGGGAACGGGGATCTGGGTGGTGTTCTTCATCTTGGGAGACTCCTGGCTTCAGCTGGCCGTGGCAGGCGCCTCCGGCGTCGTCTTCACGCAGTTCGCCTTCCTCGGCCATGAAGCAGCACATCAGCAAGTGTTTGCGTCCCGTTCCGCGAACGAGTGGACTGCACGCCTCATTGCCACCCTGGTGGTAGGCATGAGTTTCGCGTATTGGACCGACAAGCACTCGCGCCACCATGCACGCCCGAACATGGTCAATCATGACCCGGACATCGCACAGGGTGTGGTCATCTTCCACAACGAAGTGCCAAGCAGCCGCGGAAGACTCGGCCGTGCCCTCGGCAAGCACCAAGGCTATTTGCTCTTCCCTTTGCTCTTGTTCCTCGGATGGACGCTGCATATTGACTCGTTGAAGTATTTGCTTCGGCGAGGGCCAGTGAAGTACCGGTGGCTTGAGATCGCCCTGCTGGGTCTGCACTTTGGCGCCTACGTCGGCCTGCTTTTCCTCGTGCTGTCCCCCGCGATCGCCGTCACATTCATCGTGGTACAGGTCGCCGTGTTCGGTCTGTACATGGGAGGAAGCTTCGCGCCGAATCATAAGGGGATGCCGATCTTGTCCGAAAACAGCCGGGTGGACTTCCTGACACGGCAGGTGGTCACGTCCCGCAACATCGCCGGAGGACGATTCGTGACCTTGCTCATGGGCGGGCTTAATCACCAAATAGAACACCACTTGTTCCCCGATATGCCCCGCCCGCACCTGCGAGAGGTCCGTCAGCTCGTCAAGGCGCACTGCGATGCCGAGGGGATCGCCTACACCGAAACGGGGCTGCTGCACTCGTACGCAATCGTGGTTCGCTACCTTAATACGGTAGGACTCGCGGCAGCGGATCCGTTCACCTGTCCCGTGGCCGGCGAATACCGGCGATAACCAGCGGCCGGCGGCACAGACCCGTCCGGAAGACCACGATGCTTGCCGCCGTTTCCGGTCCCAGACAGTCCACGCGATGAGTGCCGCAAAGACGATCACTGCCAGCGCGGCGGCTGGGTCCAAGGTCAAGGGATGCCCCAGACCATCACGCACCAGCACGGCGATGCTAGGTCCGGGCAAGAAGCCTGGTCAACAGGAACCGCAAACGGCGCAGCGGCCGGGGTTCCAGCAAAAGAGATTGCCTCTCGCCGCGAAAGGCGGCGGGACCTACTGTGGAGCTATGGACGCCACAGCAGCTCACGCTTTTGCGATTCCGCCGGTATCAGTCCACCGCCCCACGACTGCCGTTGAAGACGTCATTACCCTCGTGGCCGGCGTTTGGCTCCTCACCGGAACCTATGTTGACGGCTGGGCGCACAACAACCTCCGCGACCTCGAGACGTTCTTCACTCCGTGGCACGCGATCCTCTACTCGGGCTTCGCGGCGTGCGCCCTCTGGATCGCCGCCCTGACCTGGCGCCGCCACGCACCCGGCACACGGTGGACCGAAGCCATCCCCGCCGGGTATGGGGCCGCCGCAGCCGGGGTCGTCCTCTTCCTGATCTCCGGGATGGCGGACTTCGCCTGGCATTCGGTGTTCGGCATCGAGCAGGGCCTCAAGGCGCTATTCAGCCCGTCCCATCTGGGGCTCGCCACGGGAGGCTTCCTCATCCTCGGCGCGCCGTTCTCCTCGGCATGGCACTCACCCGAACGGTCATGGCCGCGGCTGATACCAGCCGTCGCGAGCGCCATGCTCTCCGGCATGGTCGCGGCATTCATCCTGCAGGAATTCACGGTCTTCGCCCGTCACGGGCTCATCCAGACGTACATCTCCGCTCCCGGGGCGGAGCCCGCGGTGACGGTGCCGACGTCGTCGTCCATCATCGTGTCCTTGGGATCGTTCTTTGTCTCAACGGCTGTGCTTTTCGTGCCCGTCCTTTTGCTTTCGCTACGATGGCGCCTGCACGCCGCCGTGCCCGCGGCCATGGTGCTGCTGCCCTCGGTGGCCCTGCAGATCATGGTCGCGCTGCGTGACGCCTGGCTCGTTCCGGCGGCCGTCGCCGGAGCCGTCCTCGTTGGATTGCTGTGGGCCATGGTGCGACCCCGCCCGACCAGCCACGCGCGGCTAATGATCGCGACAGGCCTCTCCCCCGTCGTGTTCTGGGCCCCGTACTTCGCCGGTGTGGCGGTCCACGACGGGGCACTGAGCTTCTCCCCTGAAATCTGGGGCGGGACACTCGCCTGGACCGGACTGGAAATGCTCGCCCTCGCCGCGCTTACCCTCAAGATAGAAGCCACAGCGGGAACCATCCAGGCGTTACCGACTCACTGATTTGTCAGCCGTGCCGATCATTGCGCAGGGCTGATGTCCCTCACTGCCTGAGGTCGAGGGCTTCGAGTAATCGGTTCACTGAGCCGCCGAGGTTCCAGTCCGTAGCGAGACGCTCGAGTTCAATGCGCGAGTCCCCGACGACGGGGCGCAGCAGCGCTCCCGCCTCGTCGAGCGTGGGCAGTGCGAGGTCGCGCACGACGTTCACAACAACGGGCGCAACAGCCAGATAATCGGCGGAAGCGGCGAGTTTCGTCCTTACAGGCGCGGACAGCCCGCTGCCTGGATCCCTCGCTGCAGCGAGCAACTGGTCGAGCGTGCCGTACGTCGCGAGCAACGACGCGGCCGTCTTTTCACCGATCCCGCCCACACCCGGCAGCCCGTCCGATGCGTCGCCGCGTAGCGTCGCGAAATCGGCGTACTGCTCGGGCAGCACTCGATATTTGCCCACGACGACGGCATCCGTCACGACCTCAAGGTTCTTCATGCCCCTCGCCGTGTAGATGACGCGCACCTGGCGGGCATCATCGACCACCTGGAACAGATCCCGGTCGCCCGTCACGACGTCGACGGGAACCCCGGCGTGGCTCGCGTAGCTGCCGATGACGTCGTCGGCTTCATGGGAGGCAGCCCCGACGACGGCGATCCCCGCAAGGCGGAGGACCTGCCGGATCATGGGAACCTGCAGCTGGAGCGCATCCGGTACCACTTCGACGTCGGGCGCACCCTCGACCGCCTCCGCCACCCGATGCGACTTGTACGTCGGGATGAGATCCACGCGCCACTGCGGGCGCCAGTCTTCGTCCCAGCACGCAACCAGCTGTGTCGCCCCATAGTCGGTGGCGAGCCGCGCGATCATGTCCAGCAGACCGCGAACGGCGTTTACCGGGGTGCCATCGGCGCGGCGGATCGAATCGGGCACGCCGAAGAAGGCGCGAAAGTAGAGCGAGGCCGTATCAAGGAGCATCAGGCGGTGAGGCATAACCGATCCTTACATCCACAAGCGGCAAAGGGCAGGTGCTTTCCAGTTTCCCGGAGAAGCACCTGCCCTTGTAGCGACGTGTTACTTCTTGGCGCGGCGGCGAATCACCGCTGTGGATGCCGCGCTCGCGGCCAAAGCGCCTGCGCCGACCAGCGACCACAGGATCAGGTTGGACTCTGCAACAGTGTTGGCCTCGCCACTTGCTGTGCCAGCGGCGGTAACGCTGGAAACAGCAGCAAGTCCGGAATTGCCCTTGCCGTTGCCGCCGCCATGGTTGCCGCCCCCGTTATTGTTGCCTCCGCCGTTGCCGGAATTCACAACCACGGCTGCCCAGCGCCTGTTGCCGGACGTGGCGCCGACAGCGCCGATCATGTAGTTGCCGCCGTCGGTGAAGGTAATGGGCGTTGAGAAAGCGCCGGTGCCGTCAGCAATCACGCTGAAGTTGGACGGAGCGGGCCTCCCGCCGTCCGAAGCCTTCTTGCCGCCGGTTCGCTCGAACGTGATGTTGACTGTTTCGCCGGCGATGTAGCCGCTACCGGAGAAAGTGATGGATCCGCCGCGAGATATGGTTCCGTCAGAAACGGTTCCGTACTCATTGCCCGGCGCCGGGTAGGTGGTGGATGCTACGGCCGGCGCGGTGCCGGCCAGTACGATTGTTCCTGCAAGTGCAAGCGCTGCAATAGACTTCTTCATTTGTCCCCCCTGAGACGAATTACGGAATTCACGTGAATAGTGGGGAATACAGATCCCCTGCGATTGCGTGCTGAAATCCCAAATGTCTAGCCAGCGACGACGGTATCATCCACAGCTGCTCAGGTCGACAACGTGGTGCGGCAGCCCTTCATTTCTTTCCCTGAGCCGCTATTTGTGACGTGTCGCGCTGGGTGGCGGCCCAGCTGGCGAGGACTTTCAGTGCGTCCTCGGAGGGGGTTCCGGGGTCAGCCGTGTAGACGTTGATGCGCAGTCCCGGGTCTGCGGGAAGTTCCAGCGCTTCGAAGCTCACGTCAAGGTCGCCGACGATCGGGTGGTGAAGGTGTTTGCGGCCGGCGCGGTGGTACTTCACGTCGTGACGGGCCCACCGCGTGCGGAACTCTTCGCTGCGGGTGGAGAGTTCACCGATCAGGTCCGTGAGATCCCTGTCGTACGGGTTTTTTCCGGCGGTGGAGCGCAGGACCGCGACGATGTCGTCCGCTGCGCGTTCCCAATCGGCGAAGAACTCCCGCGCTTTGGGGTTCAGGAAAGTGAAGCGCGCGCTGTTCGGCGGAGTGGCCACCTCTGCCATCATGTCCAGATACAGGGCACGGCCCAGCTCGTTGGCGGCGAGGACATCCCCGCGATCGTTGCGAACCCAAGCCGGCGCTGCTGTAATCGCATCGATGACGCGTTGCACGCTCGGCCGCACTGTCTGCGGGCTGTGCTTGCGCCTCACCCTTGGGGAGGCGGTGGCGGCACGGGCCAGGTCAAAAAGGTGGGCCGTTTCGGCGTCGTCAAGCTTCAACGCACGCGCGAGGGCTTCGAGGACACTGTCCGAGGCGCCGGAGAGGTTTCCGCGCTCAAGGCGTATGTAGTAGTCGATGCTCATCCCGGCGAGCATCGCGACTTCTTCGCGGCGCAGTCCGGTAACGCGCCGGTTGCCGCCGTAGACGGGAAGCCCTGCCTCGTCCGGGGTGATCCTTGCCCGGCGGGAGGTCAGGAACTTCCGCACGTCCTCGCTGTGTGTCATGGCATCCACGCTACGCCGGGTCGATCGGCCAAGGGAGGCACTGGCGTTACCCTGAACGGCCGTGACTCCCGGTCCGTATGGAATCACGGTTGCATGGAGAGCATGAAACCTGAACCCGCAACAGCCTCCCATTTGGGAGCGATCCTCGCGATCATTCTCCTCAGCTACTTCATGATCCTGCTGGACAACTCGGTCATCTTCACTGCCCTGCCGAGCCTGCAGGCGGAGCTGCGGCTCCCTGCTCACCGCGAGCTTCCCGGAAGGCCGTGAACGCACCCGGGCCGTTGCCTTGTACGGCGCTACCGCAGGCATCGGCGCCAGCCTGGGGCTGGTCATCGGCGGGGCGCTGGCACACTGGATCTCCTGGCGGGCTGGATTCTTCGTCAATGTACCTATCGGCGCCGCGATGATCGCACTCGCGCCGCGGTTCATCCCGGAATCAGGCCGGGCCCGCGGCCGCTTCGACGCCTTCGGCGCGCTCAGCGCCACCCTCGGTGTCGGCGCTCTCGTGTTCGGCATCATCAACACGGTCGACGCCGGCTGGAGCTCGCCGGTCACGGTCACGGCCGTCAGCGCCGGCGTCGTGCTCCTGGTCGTGTTCGTGCTGATCGAGCGTAGGGCGGCCCAGCCGATCATGCCGCTGCGGCTGTTCGCGAGCCGCCGCCGAACCGGCGCCTATGTGGCGCGCTTCCTGTACTTGGGCGCGATGATCGGGTTCTTCTTCTTCACCACGCAGTTCCTGCAGGAAGTGCTCGGCTTCGACCCGCTGCAGTCCGGCCTCGGATTCCTGCCCATGACCGCGGTGAACTTCGCCGTCGCGATGGGCATCCCGCGGCTCATGGGCAATTTGCCGGGTTCCATCCCGCTCGTGGCCGGCATCCTGATCACTCTTGCCGGGATGTTCTGGCTCAGCCGGGTCGGTGTCGACTCCGCGTACCTGACCGGGGTTGCCCTGCCGATGGTCCTCATCGGCGCGGGACAGGGGCTCGCGTTTGCGCCCCTGACCTCGTTCGGCATCATCGGAGCCCCCGCGTCCGACGCCGGCGCGGCATCAGGCCTGGTGAACACCTTCCACCAGGTCGGCACTTGCCTGGGGCTTGGAATCGCAGTCGCTGCCGCGGCGACGGTACCGACCACGAGTTCCGCCGTGGCGCACCTGGCCGCCCAGGTCGGCGCCGCCCTCACGACAGGCAGCATTCTCCTGCTCCTCGCCCTGGCCGTTACAGCGGCCCTCATCCTTCCCGCGGACCTGGCCGCCAGCCGCGCCGGGGCCCGCCGGGAAGTTGCGCCGGCGCCGCAACTCGAAGCCGCGCGCTGAATTTCCGGACCACCCGTTTCAAAGGGGGTACTGACGTGCCCTCCCACATCCGCGCACACCTGAATACTGTGAAAGGCATGGACATGGAACTTACTCTCAACAACGGCGTCACAATGCCAGCCCTGGGCCTGGGCGTCTTTCAAAGCGCCCCGGAGCAAACGACGGCGGCAGTCGAGGCCGCGCTGGCCACCGGCTACCGGCACATCGACACCGCCGCCGCGTACGGCAACGAACGGGAAGTCGGCGAAGGCATCCGCCGCTCGGGCCTGGATCGGGCAGAGGTCTTCATCGAGACCAAGGTCTGGGTCAGTGACTATGGCTACGACCGGTCCCTGCATGCCTGGGACAAAGCGACGGGCAAGCTCGGCGTCGACTACCTGGACTTGCTCATCCTGCACCAGCCCGCACCCGACCGGTTCGAGAAGACCATCGCCGCATACAAGGCACTGGAGACCCTGCTTGCCGACGGGCGCGTGCGGGCGATCGGCGTCAGCAACTTCATGCCCCACCACCTGACGCAACTGCTCGACTCGACCGGCGTCGTCCCGGCCGTGAACCAGATCGAACTCCACCCGTACTTCACCCAGCCGGACGTCCAAGCCGCCGACGCCGAACATGGTGTCATCACCCAGGCCTGGTCGCCCATCGGAGGGATCACCTTCTACCCAGGATGGGGAGGCCAGGAGCGGCGGAACGTCATGCAAGACCCGGCAATCGCCACCATCGCACGGACGCACGGCAAGAGTCCGGCCCAGGTCATGCTCCGGTGGCACCTCCAGCAAGGCCGCTCAGCCATCCCGAAATCGACCAACCCGGCACGCATCGCCGAAAACTTCGATGTTTTTGACTTCGAACTTAGTGCCGCCGAACTCGCCGCCATCGACGCGCTCGACACCGGCAACCGCAGCGGCCCGGACCCGGACGAAGCCCGCGAGGAACGCTTCGCCATGGTCATCCCCGAAGCCTAAAACAGAGAGAAGGACCCACAGCTACGGAGCCCACGAACTGACGCCCGGTGCCAGGCGAAGGTGATCGACGTGACCCAGCACAGTGGTAGATACGGCGGCTTCCGAGGCCGCCGAGAAGGGGCCGAACCGCCCCTCAACGGCCCACCGGGTTTCCTCTTCTATCAAATCGGCGTTGATCCGTGCGCCGGTCATGACGCCCTCGGACGCCGCGGTGATCACTTGGGCCATCACATTGGAGACATTGCCCGCTGCATACACGCCCTGGACGGCCGTCGCACCAGTAGCATCGGTCTCGATAAACCGCCCCACCCCCATGGGGTGCACCTGGGTACTTAGTCCGAGTGATTCCAGCAGCGCGGACCTGGCCTCCATCCGTGTACCGACAGCCACGGCCTGTATGTCGAATGAGGAACCCTGGCGGAGCGTGAGACCCGTGAGGACCCCGTTGACAGCGTCCACTGAGGCCACGGCGCCGTCGACGACTGTTACGGACCGGGCACTGAGCTTGTCCCACTCTTCCTCGGTGGGTTCCACGGTGTCATTGAGGAAAAGGGTGATATCAGGGGACCACTGCCTGAACAACAGTGCCTGATGGACGGACATTGCTCCGGTACCCAGCACCCCGATCCTTTTCCCGCGGATTTCCCAGCCATGGCAATAGGGGCAGTGCACAACGCCCTTCCCCCATTGCTCCCGCAGGCCGTCGATGGGAGGCAGCCCGTCCGTCAGGCCAGTGGTGACCAGAAGGCGCCTGCACGAAAACCGGCGGGTATCACTGAGCGTCACCTCGAATCCGTCGGTAGTGCGCCGTGCGGAAACGGCCTCGGCGTCAATGACAGTTCCTCCGTAGGAGAGCACTTCGTTGCGTCCGATCGACAGGAGTTCCCGTGGGTTCATGCCGTCCCGTGAAAGATAGCCATGCACACCCGCCGCAGGTGCATTGCGTGGTGTTCCGGAATCGATCAACAGCACCGAGCGAAGCGCGCGGCTCAGCGTCGTGGCCGCGCTGAGTCCCGCAATGCCGCCCCCGATAATTACGACGTCATGCCGTGTGGTGTCCATACTGATTCGCCCTTCATGGTGTCCTGAAAGTCCGCAGCCAGCGTCCTTGGGTGCTTAGACAAGCTTTCATCTCGTGTGGGAAATCTGGCAAAATCTTTTGCCGTTATGGCAAACTATGGGTATGGCAAATGAGCTTGATGATGTTCTCGGGGCTGTCGGGCCCCGGCTTAGGGCACTCCGCACGGAACGGGATCTCACCCTCGGGGAGGTGTCCTCTGCATCCGGAGTGTCGGTGAGCACCTTGTCCCGGCTCGAATCCGGCCAACGCAGGCCAAACCTCGAAATCCTGCTGCCCCTTGCGAGGTTGTATGGTGTTCCCCTTGATGATCTGGTCGGCGCCCCGCCCACCGGAGATCCGAGAATTCACCTGCGGCCCATCACCCATGGCGGCATGACGGCTGTTCCCCTCACGCGCCGGCCGGGCGGTTTGCAGGCCTTCAAGATGGTGCTCGCAGGTGATGCCCGTGGGTCCGAGCCCGATCCGCGAGTTCACGAAGGCTACGAATGGCTTTACATCCTCAACGGACGGCTGCGCCTGGTGCTGGGCGACAACGACTTTGAACTCCGCGCAGGAGAAGCCGCGGAATTCGACACCCGCACGCCGCACTGGTTCGCCAGCGCCGACGGGAAACCCGTCGAATTCATCAGCTTGTTTGGACAGCAGGGCGAGCGGATGCACGTACGCGCCCGCCCAAAGCCCGCATAGCCCTCAGGCTGCGCGCACCTGCCCTGTGGTGATGGGCGAGGGCCGGAAGCCCTTGACCGCCATCCAGATGCCCAGCGACAACTCCCAAACGAAGATCGGCAAGGTTGCGAGTCCCGACCACACCGAGATCCCTTGGTTGATACCGAACATCGTTGAGAGCGTCGACGAAAGGAGCAGCGGTCCGCCGATCAGTCCAAGGAGGGGAATGATGCGCGGCACGAGCCCCGAACGGTACATCAGGTACCCGAGCAGCAGCCCGCTCACGCCCGGAACCAGGCTCGGGCCGAGAATGAACGTCCAGCCGCGGACCGCCACGAGGGCTTGGCCCACGGGAACCAAGGCAGGGTCCGCGCCGCCGTTCTGGCGCAAAGTGACAACGGCAAGAAGACTGACGACGCCGATCACGATGACCGCCGCTTCAAACATCCGGGCGGTGACGAAGCCCAGCGCAATGCCCTCGTTCTGCCGTTTGACCACAGGAAACAGCGCGACGGCGGTGCCCACCGCGGAAACCGCGTTGACGAGATCGAGGAAGCAGCCAAAGATGACGGTCGAGTCGGCACCCGGGCCCGTGATGTAGTGCGGATCGTTCAGGACGGGAGAAATCAGGAAAAGCGCCGGGATCGAGCTGACGAACGTCACGATGTACAGGATGCCTGCGACCATCGCGGTCTTCCGCAGGGGGTCCATTCGGCCACGATCAGTTGTCGGGGTTTGGGTGGTGGTTTTCATGGTGTGGTCCTTCTTGGGGATGAAGATGCGGGCGTTCGACGCCGGCTGGCTGGTTTGCGTGGTTCCGGTTTGGGTGATTGCCAGGAGCGGTAGCGCCAAGTCGCGGAGCTTTTGCAGCAGACCGTGGAGCGCGGCTTGGTCTACGGTCCGGGTGCGGATGACGGCGGTCCCGTCGTGTTCGTTGGTGACGCTCAGTCCTTCGAACCAAGCGGCCCAGCGGGAATCAAGATGGCCCTTGACGCGGATTTCATACTCGGACGGAGTGTCTTCCCGGCCTACCGATCTCGCGTTCATCGCCCCTCCTTCTGCCTTTGTGGAGTTCAACCGCCTCTGCGGATGACTTCTTTGATGCTTCGAAGGTAGAAGGAGATGTGGTGAGCGGGGATCACCACACCTGGTGATTGATGTGGTGATCTTTTCGCGGCAGGAGCTCCAGCTCCTCGGCCCGCCGGACGGCCGCGCGGCGGCTATTCGCGCCGAGCTTGGCGTAGATGTTCTTGGTGTGTGTCCGGAGGGTGTTCAGGGAAATGAGCAACTCGCGCGCGATCTCCGGGCCGCCCAGCTCCGAGGAAAGAAGCCGAAGCACGTGCAGCTCACGATCACTTAGGGGCTCGATCAAGCGTTGCCGTGCCGGGGTGCTGCGCGTTTCGGTCCCGAACAACTCCAAGAGCCGGCCTACGTAGTCTGAGGCCCTTCCCCGCTTCACGAGCGCATTCAACAAGGTCGCCATCGCCTCACCCTCGTCGACGAACACTGAAACGTAGCCCTCTGGTTCTGCGAGCGCTACCGCGCGTCGCAGCGCCGCCAGCGCCCCGCCGTCGTCCGCTTCTTTCCGGTAGGCAAGTGCCAAAAGCGCCAGAAGCTCGACGACGGTCCCCGTCCTGCCGCCCTCTTCCGCGGCCCGAAGGAGGCGGTCAATCAGGGCGGCGACGTGTCCGGCAGGGTCCTCCGACGGCTCCGCCCTGTCCTGGGCGAGGAGTGCCCTGGCCAAGGTGATGTGCTCGAACTCGTGCAAGTAGGAGAGCTCATCTTCGGCGGAAATGCCATGCTCGCGCGCCCAGCGGAGAGCGTCGGACGTCCTTCCGTGCGAGATCCATATCCGCGCCCGCACGGCCGGGACCGGACGTACCGCGGGAAAGAAGTCGCCGACGTACAGGCGCTCTGCCTCGTCGAGTTGTTCAATCGCGCCGTCCACGTCCCCTTCCGCTTGGAAGACCCGAGCCATCGCGACCCGCGAGCGATATGGGTTTTGGGGCAACGCGGCGTCCTCGCCGAGCCTCTGGTTGGCCAGGAGGTGCTCCCTTGCGGCGTCAAGTTCGCCGCGTTCAAGAAGGAGCATGCTCATTCCTATGTGCATGTCGGCCGTTCCCCGGAGCGTTTGCGCCGGGTGCCTTCCCGCGAGCTCAAGACCCCGCTGATAGATGGCCATTGCGTCGCGGAGCCGGCCTTGGGTAATCCGGATGTCGGCCAAAGCGATGGAGCAACCGAGCATGTCCGAGTGGTGCCCGGCCCTTTCAAGGTTGGAATAGGAATCGGACCACAGGCGGTGCGCTACCTCCAGTTCGCCATTCGTCCAGTGACCGATCGCCAAGAGCCCGGATGCTGCTCCGCGCCCAAGATGATCGTCCTTCCCGACAAGGCCGAGCGCGGTAGCCGCGTGCGTCATTGCCCCGGTGGTGTCCCCGCTTGCAAGCGCCTGCGCGGCACGGTAGATCGCGATCGAACTGGTGAGGTTGCCGCCGTCGCGGCCTTCCGCCGTCGTACCTACCCAATGCTCTGCCTCCTCGAGGCGGGCGTCGACACCGGTGAGCTCGCCGCTCGCGAGGAGCGCCCCCGCGTAGGCGACGCCCAGCCCGGGCCGCGCGTGTATGAGTTCGCCGGGGAGCGCTTCGAGCCAACGGCTTAGCGTGGCTTCCTGGCGGTCCTTGCGCAGGGCAGGGATCGCGAGCTCTATCAGGTCCGCGGCCCGCTCGAAGTCCTGGGCGGCCATTGCGTGGCGGACAGCTTCCGGAATGTCGCCGTTTTGTTCGTGCCAGAGGCTCGCGCGCTCGTGCAGTTCGTGGATGCGGCCTGGCTGCTCGTCCATGAGACGCGCCCGCAGCACGTCGGCGAAGAGGTGGTGATAGCGGTACCACCAGCGTCGGTCGTCGAGCGGAACCACGAACAGGTTCCCCCGATCGAGCGCCTCGAGCATTGCTTTACCGGTGTTTTGGCCGGTCACAGCGTCGCAAAGTTGACCGTTGAGCCGGTTCAGGATGGAGGTCTGCAGCAAGAAATTCCGGACATCGTCGGGCTGGCGCTGGAGTACCTCTTCCGCGAGGTAATCGACGACGTACCGGTCATCACCTGCGAAACCCGCGATGAAGCCGGCAACGTCGCCCCTTCCCTGCATCGAGAGCGCCGCCAATTGGAGCGCGGCGATCCAGCCCTCCGCCCGCCCTTCGAGGGCGGCGATATCCTGCGCGGTGAGACCCAGTCCCATCACGGCGTTGAAGTAGGTGCCAGCTTCCTCCAGGGTGAAGCGGAGATCGGCGGCACGGATCTCGAGGAGCCTGCCGCGTGCCCTGAGTCGCGGGAGCGGCAAGGCTGGATCGGCACGGCTCGCGATGACCAGTTGCAGCTGCGCGGGCAGGTTCTCTACGAGAAAGGCCAGAGCCTCCTGCACGCCCTGATTGTCGATGACATGGTAATCGTCGAGCACCAACGTAAACCTGTCCTGACCACCCTGTAACTCGTTGATCAGGGTGGTCAGGAAGTCTTCAGTGCTCGATTGCGTGGACCGGAGTGCAGCGAGTGCTCTAGCGCCGATTCCGGGAGACGCCTTGTCCAGGGCAGCCACAAGGTAGGTCCAGAAGAGCACGGGATCGTTGTCCCGTTGGTCGAGTGAGAGCCAGGCGTGCGATCGGCCAGTGGCGGGCGAATCTGCCAGCCACTCGGCCAGCACCGTTGTTTTCCCGAAGCCGGCGGGAGCTGAAATGAGGATCAGCGTTTGCTCATCGGCCTGGCCCAGACGGCTGATCAGCCGGGGGCGGGCCACGAGGGCGCTCCGTGGCCCGGGAACGTGAAGTTTGGTCTCGAGCAATGGACCTGCCATCACGGACCTCCCTCGAGAGCCGGTCACTTTGCCTCGGCCCGGTGATCCCAGTGTAGTGCCGGTGAGTTTGCGCCTACCAGGTGTCGGGTGCCGCACCAAACGGCACAACGTCCGGCCTGTCGACCGTGCTGTCGACGTCAATGACCCGATGCTCCCGGCTCGCGCGTGTGATGGCATCCATAACCTCGAGGATGTGGAACGCTACCCGCCCGGAGGCGCGATGTGGGCGGTTTGTCTCGATCGCCCTGGCCATGTCTGCGAGACCATAACCTCGCCCGGCATCCTCATAGCCAGCAGAGGTTGGCGCCTCGCGCCGTTCCGGTTCTTCCCGGGTCATTAATTCGACGGGGTCTGAGAATCGGTTCGGGTCGGGGACGGCGATGGTGCCATCGGTGCCGTAGATCTCGAAGAGCGGAGTCCGGGTGGCCCAGACTTCGAAGCTGACCGTGATTGTGGTGATCACCCCGTTCGCATGTTCGAGGATCGCGCTGACATGGGTGTCGATCTCGACGGGAATCGGCGTGCCGGCCAGCGGTCCGGTCTCGACGGTTCGCGCACGGTTGGACCGAGTGGCCACTCCCGATACGCGGACAACCGGTCCGAAGAACATGACGAGGCTGGTCAGGTAGTAGGGACCCATATCGAATAGCGGGCCGCCTCCGGGTTCGTAGTAGAACAGTGGTGACGGGTGCCAGCGTTCGTGTCCGGGTGCGGACCAGTGAACCTGCGCCGCGACCGGCGTGCCGATGGCACCTTCGTTGAGCAACTGCAGGGCCGTTTGGACGCCGGTGCCGAGGACGGTATCGGGCGCGCTCCCGACTCGAAGCCCCAAAGAGTCGGCGAGCTCCAGCATGGGGAGGGCATCTTCCGGGGACAGCGCAAGGGGCTTCTCGGCAAAGACGTGCTTGCCGGCGCGGAGCGCCCGGGTGCCGACTTCGACGTGCGCTGCGGGGATAGTCAGGTTGATGATTGAGTCGATGCGGTCGTCGGCGAGGAGCTCTTCGACACTCAGGGCTTCGACGCCCTGTTCGGCGGCGACGGAGTGCGCACGTTCTTGGTTGATGTCTGCGACAGCGACGAGCTTGAGACCGGGCAGCTTCGGGAGGCTTTCGAAGTACTGTTCGCTGATCTTTCCGACGCCGATGATTCCGACGGTTAGCGGGACGCCCACAGCAGTCCCCTTTCGATGATGGTTTTGACGTTCGGGTTCTCGAGGATGTCTACGCGGTGACCGGGCGTAGAGACGAAGATGCGGCCCTCGCCCCACTGCCTGGTCCAGATGGCGGGTGAGGTGATTTCGCGGTTCCACGGATCCCAGGGCCGGACGGGTTGGGTGGTGGTCGCGAGCACGTCGTTGTAGTCGTCGTGGAGTACCCAGTACTGCTCAGTGGTCAGCTCGAAGTCGACGATGCCTTCGGTGATGGGGTGCGAGGCTGCAGCTTCGCTCATGTTGATGGTGTGAAGGCGGTAGTTGTCAGCCTGTTCACCGGTCAGCTCTTCGGGGGCTTTGCCGGGGTGCGCAGCGAACTGGCCTCCGATCAACTGCAGATAGTCGGAGTTGTTGCGATAGGAGTCGGCGATGCCGCCATGCCAGCCTGCGAGTCCCGTTCCCGCTTCGACGGCGGATCTGAGACCTTCGAATTCTTCCTTCTCGATCGAGGTCATCGTGTTCGACTGCACGATGAGGTCGACCGAGGGCATGTAGGAGCTGTCGGCATAGACGGCGGGTGATTCCTCCACGCGCACCGTGTAGCCGCGCGCCTCGAGGAACGGGATGAAGAGGTTCGTGGCCTCGACGGGTTGGTGCCCGTCCCAACCGCCGCGCACGACGAGTGCGGTTTTGGTCGTGAATCGTGGATCAGGGGTACTCATGTTTTCCTTGCTGCCGCCATGCGGCACGGTTCGTTGATGCGTTCTTGCGGGCGTCTCTCAGCGGCTGGAAAGCGACCCGCCGATTCCGCCCACCGAAAAGTGCTTGTTGAGGAACGCGAACAGGATGATCGGCGGGAGCATCATCACGACGGCGACCGCCATGACGAGGCCCCAGTTGGTGGCGTTCTGCTGGAAGAAAGATTCCAAGCCGACCGGAAGGGTGTAGTTCGGGTCTGACCGGAGGAACACGACGGCGATGAGGTAGTCGTTCCAGGCCAGGAGGAACGAGAAGATCGCGGTTGAGAGGATGCCTGGCAGGGAGTTCCGGAGGACGATGCGGGTGAACGAACCGAAGATCGAGGCACCGTCTATCCAGGCGGCTTCTTCAAGGGCGATGGGGATGGAGTCGTAGTAGGCGGCCATCATCCAGATGGCGACCGACATCGTGGCACCGACGTAGATGATCACGACGCCAAAGAGGCTGTCAACCAACCCGAGGTTCGCGAACAAGATGAAGAGCGGGATCGCCGAGGTGACGACAGGCAGGGATTGCACGACGAACAGGATGAGCGAATATCCCGACACGAGCCGGTTGCGGGCCCTGGACAGAACGTAACCGGCGGGAGCCGCGACCGCGACGGCGACAACGACCGTGAAGGCGGTGATGACAAGGCTGTTGCCGAGCCAGGTCAGGACGGCCGTCTGCGTGAAGATGTTCCCGAAATTCTCGAAGGTGAGACCTTCTGCGTTGGAGCCGAGTGACGGTGTCAGCGACAGTCCGAAGACGGCGACAATCGGGACCAGCACGACGGCGGTCATGAGCAGGATCAAGATGAAGCGGGGCCACTTGCCTCTCTGGCGGATGTCCTGTGATGTCTGGCGGCCGGCCGGAGTCCCGCTCCTGTCCCGGGGTCCCGTCCGGACGTCTTCTTGGGGAGCACTGGTCGTTATCATTCGACGTTGACCTTTCGGATCTGGCGGTAAAGAACAACCGAGATCACCACGAGGACGAACGTCATCAGGAACGCGATGGCGACGCCGGGCCCGGTCTGGAAGTTCTGGAAGACGGTGAGGTAGGCGAGGAGGACGAGCGACGTCGTCGCATGTGCCGGACCCCCGCCGGTGAGCAGGAAGATCGTCGGGAAGTCGTTGACGCAGAAGATCGTCATCAGAATCCACGACACAAACGTCGTACGCGCAATCAGCGGGAGTGTTATCAGCCGGAACGACTGCCACCCTGTCGCCCCGTCGACCTTCGCCGCTTCGTAGACGTTCGTGTCGACTGAGGCGAGCGCCGAGGACATCATCATCATCATGAACGGGAACGAAATCCACACTTTGAAGAGGCAGACGACCACCTGCGCAAGCACCGGGTCTGCCAGGAAGAGCACGTTTCCGAAGCCTAGACGCTCAGCGATCACCGGAAGCGGGCTCTGGGGTGTTGCAACCAGCCAGTTCCACGACGTCGCGGAGACCACCGTGGGAACGATCCACGGCAGGAGAAGCAGTACCTTGAACAGCCCGCCGGCAGGGATGTGGGTGCGAAGCAGCAGGCTCAGCGCGAGTCCGACGAGCCAGGAGCCGAACACGCCAACAATCGTGAAGACGACGGTGAAGGACGTCGCCGACCAGAACGAGGGCTGGGCGAGGACGTCGCCGAAATTCTTCAATCCGACGAAGGGCCCGGTGTCGAGAAGGGTGCCGTCATGGAGTGCCTGAATCAAGGCATAGACGAGCGGGTAGACGTTGAGGAGCAGGAGGAGGATGAGCGATGGTGCTGCGAATGCTATGAGAGTCCAGGTACGCGGTGTAAACCGTTTCCTGGCCCGACCGGCGGGCGCCGGACCGGGCTTGCGTCCCGCCCCGGCCGGTCCGACCCCACGGCGTGCACGTTTGACGCTCTCGGCGATGCTCGTGGATGTCATGGATCAGTCCTTGATGAGCGACGTCAACGTGGCCTGGAATGTCGTCAGGGCGTCCTTCGGAGCCTTGCCTGAGAGAACGTTCTGGCCGAAGTCGGAGATGGCGGGCGTGCTGTCGACGTAAGAAATGTTCGAGAAAAGGGCGGTTCCGCCGGGCGCTGCCCAGGTCTTGGCGATAGGCTGCCACATCTTGACGATCTTGACTGCGTTTGGGTCCGACTGGAATTCCGGGGTCGCCGCGATTGATTTCAGAACCGGAAGCCCGATGCCGGTGTTCTGGGTCCACAGGGCCTTCATGTTCTGGTAGTAGTAGGTCATGAACGCCTCCGAACCCTTCTGGCTGGGCGTGTTCTTGTACATCATGATGTTGTTCGGGAAATACAGCGCGCCCTTTTTGCCGCTGGCGCTAGTGAGCGGATCGCTGACAAGCAACTTGGATGCTGCCGCTCCCCCGACGTTTGCCGCGAGGTTGGGGACGTCGAAGCCCATGCCGAACTTCTCGGCCTTCCATTGCGAGTTCGCGTTCGTGGCCGTGTAGCTGATGGCTGCCGGGTCCATGTAGCCCTTGCTGATGTTCTCGCGCACGAACTCGAGAGCTTCGATGTTCGCGGCGGTCACCAGGTTCGGCTTGTGCTCTTCGTCGAAGATGCCGCCACCGTTGTTGATCATCAGGCCCACGATCATCTGGAAGGCGTTACCGCCGCTGGCGTTGCCGTTGGCCGCGAACCCGTACACGTCGATCTTCTTGAGAGCGGCTGCGGCGTCGAGGTAGGACTGCCAGTCGGTGGGAGGAGTCGCGCCCGCCTTTTCGAGTAGCTCCTTGTTGTACCAATTCACCCGCATGTCAAGGTTGTACGGAACGGCGACGTATCCGGCGTCGGTCTTCATCGTGTCGAGGACTCCAGGGAGGAAGTCATCGTAGATGCCATCGGATTTCCAGCTCTCGATGAGGCCGTCCGCGGGAGCGATGAAGCCTTGTTTAGCGAACTGGAAAGCCTGG
Organism: Arthrobacter sp. S2(2024); assembly: GCF_036662515.1. Lineage (NCBI taxonomy): Bacteria > Bacillati > Actinomycetota > Actinomycetes > Micrococcales > Micrococcaceae > Arthrobacter > Arthrobacter sp. S2(2024). The sequence continues at coordinate 536,763 of NZ_JAYKZI010000003.1, forward strand.
GTTCCGCCGCCCGAAGAGATGGCCGGCCCGGTCTTCGATGCGAGGGCAGACGAGAAGGTCTGGTTGAAGTTTGCCCACTGGATCGCCTGATATGTCGCCGCAGGAAGCCCCGACTCCGGTTTGTAGCCAAGGGTGATCTTGCTGTCGAGCGTGTTGAACGCCGGAGTTCCCCAGGGCATGTTCCAGAACTTCAAGCTGGCGCTTGCCCCACCGCCACCGCCCCCGGTCGAGCAAGCCGCAAGAGCGGCGACGGCCGCGCCGCCTCCGACAAGGCCCAAGAAGCCCCGCCTTGATGTAGTAAGACGTGAAGTCTCCATCGACTTTCCTCCTTGACCCGCCACCGGGTCATCGCAATTTGAAAAGTTGCGCAATTTTCGATTATCGTTTTGCGCAGAGTGAGTATACATATCGCCATTCGGAGATCAAAGGATAATTTTTTTGCGCAAAAACAACAGTCCAGCGGCGGATGGCAAGAACCCGACCTTGGCCGACGTGGCAGCCGCGGCCGGCGTCAGCACACCGACAGTGTCAAAGGTTCTCCGTGGAGCAACAGACGTGTCTTTTGTGACGCGCGAGCGCGTGGTCCGGATCGCACAGGAGATGGGTTACGCGAAGACCAAGCGATCACAAGCTGTGGGCCGGCTGCCCGCGAACGCGCCTCGCCTTGTCGACCTTGTGGTGAGCAACATCGGTGGTTCCTGGCCAAATAGCATCCTCACCGGCGTCGAAGAAGCCGCGGCGGTCGCGGACTGCGACGTGGTCCTCACGATCGCCCGCCCGGACCGCGACTGGGTGGGCCGCCTCCTGCGCCGCCCCTCAACCGGAGCCATCGTCGTCCTGGTCGATCCGACGTCGACGCAGCTGAGCGCACTCGACGCGGCTGGCATACCGGTCGTCCTCATCGACCCGATGAGCCCTGCCCCTCGCAGTGCCGCGAGCGTGGGCGTGGCGAACTGGGAAGGTGGACGGATTGCGGCGGAGCACCTTCTAAGCCTGGGACACAAGCATTTCGGCCTCATCGGAGGGGTGAAGAATCACCTCTACAGTCGGGCGCGCCTCGACGGTTTTCGTTCTGCCCTGTCGGCCATGGACCTGCACGTCGAGCCTCGGTTAATCGGTGCTGCTGATTGGAACCGCGACGAGGCACGCGATTTCGCCGTCGACATCCTGGGCCGGGAGGACAGGCCGACCGCCATCTTCGCGGCATCGGACATGATGGCCCTCGGCGTCTACGACGCGGTGCGCTACCTCGGCCTCGACATCCCCGGGGACGTCAGCGTGGTCGGATTCGATGACGTGCCCGAAGCGACTTGGGCGACACCGCAACTGACGACGGTCAGGCAGCCCATTCAGGAAATGGGAGCCACCGCCTTTCGCATGCTCCTGCGCTTGACGAATCAGCGAGAAGGCATCGACCCAAACACGGACGGGCCAAGGATTGAGCTCGCGACCCGGCTCATCACACGGGGTTCGACCAGTTCGCCCGCGTAACGTCATCTGATTGTCGTGATGAAGGACGCTGAGCTGCGGCTCGATTCCGCCGCGCGGTGGACGTACGGCGGACTCGACCCCAGCCAGCCTCTAATTGATCGGTGCGGGCGGTTGTTCGCCGCTGAGCACGGCGAGGGCGTTGTCGGCGGCGAGCATCGCCATTGCGGTACGCGTCTCCACTGTCGCGGAGCCGAGGTGCGGCACGAGCACCACGTTCTCCAGGTCAAGCAATTCGGGATGGACCTGGGGCTCACGCTCGAAGACGTCCAGCCCGGCACCGGCGATGACGCCCTCGCGGAGCGCGGACGCGAGGGCCGCTTCGTCGACGATCGGTCCGCGCGCGGTGTTGACGAGGAACGCCGAGCTCTTCATTGCCGCGAGTTGTTCGGCGCCGATCAGATGATGCGTGGCGGGCCCGTACGGGCAGTGCAGCGAGACGACGTCGGACACCGTCAGCAACTCGTCGAGGTCGACCCGCCGTGCGCCAAGCTCGGCGGCGATCACCGGATCGAGCTCGCTGCGCGACTGGTAGACGATTTCCATGCCGAAGGCCTTGGCCCGGCGCGCGGTCGCCTGCCCGATGCCGCCCATGCCGACGACGCCGAGGGTCTTGCCCTGCAGGCTGGACCCGAGCAGGAAGAACATCCCCCACTTCCAGGCCTGGCCGGAGCGGATAAGCCTCTCCCCCTCACCCAGCCGGCGGGTCACCATGAGGACGAGGCCCATGGCGATGTCGGCGGTTGCCTCCGTGAGCACCCCTGGCGTGTTGGTGGCCACGATGCCCCGTTCCGTACAGGCAGGGACATCGATGTTGTCATACCCCACGGCCACGTTCGCGACGACCTTGAGCTGCGGGCCGGCGGCGTCGAGCAGCTCGGCGTCGATGCGTTCGGTGAGCAGGCTCACCACGGCGTCTGCCCCGGCCACCCGGTGCAGGAGCTCCTCGCGGCCGATCGACTCCGAACCCGTCCATGCATCGACGTCGTGCTCGGCGCGAAGCTTCTCGATTGCGGTTTCGGGTATGCGTCCCGTGACGACTACCCGGCTCATGCCGTCTCGATCCACTCGCGCAGGAGGCCCAAGCCTTCGCTGATATCCGGCACCTCGATGCCTGAGTAGGCGAGTCGTATGTACTGCCGCTCCTCACCGGGCAGGCGGCGGCCGAAGTGCTCACGCGTGCAGAAGGAGACGCCGGTCTTGTACAGGGCATCGGTGGCAAAGTCTCCGACGGCCGTGTATCCCATGCGCTCCATAGCCTCGGTGACATCGGGGAACAGGTAGAACGTCGATTGCGGCACGGCGACGCGCACGCCCGGGATGGAGTTCACGAGCTCGCAGGCAGTGTCCCGACGCTTCTGCAGGACGTCAAGCATCTGCTGCACGGATTCCTGGGGGCCGCGGAGCGCTTCGACGCCGGCCCACTGCACGTAGTGCGTCGTGCACGACTCATCGTTGGTATTGAGCGTGCTGAGCACCCTGGCGATCTCGAGCGGTGCGACGGCGCAGCCGAGGCGTGAGCCGGTCATCGCGAACTTTTTGCTGAATGTGTACAGGATGACGGTGCGCTCGGCCATGCCCGGAAGAGATGCGATCGAGCTGGAGACGCCCTCATAGCGGGTCTCGAAGTAGGCCTCGTCGGAGAGCACCCACAGGTCGTGCTCCAGGGCGAGCTGTGCGATGGCCTCCCGCTCGCCCGCCGTCGACTCCGCCGAGATGGGGTTCTGCAGGTCGTTGTAGATGATGGCGACAGTGTTCGGAGTGATTGACGCGCGGATCTGGTCGAGGTCGATCGAGAAGCCCGTGCTCGTGGGCACGTAACGGTACGGCACGGCCGTGCCGCCAAGGTACTCGATCTGCGATTCGTAGATCGGGAAGCCGGGGTTCGGGTAGAGCACGTCCTGGCCGGGGTTCATGACCGCCTGCAGGAACTTCGTGATGACGGGCTTGCCGCCCGTCATCACAACGACGTTGTCCGGGGAAAAGTCGATGCCACGGCGCGAGCCAATGTCCTCGGCCAGCGCTTCACGCAGCTGCGGGATGCCGGGGCCGGGGCAGTAGCCCGTGTAGCCGTCCGCGATGGCCCGGTTCATTGCTTCCACGATGTTCCCGGCCGTGGGGATGTTGATGTCACCAAGATGGAAGGGGTACACACGGTTCCCCTTCGCCTTCCAGGCGGCCGCGGCCTGGGCGACGCTGAAGGCGGTTTCGGTGCCCAGGCGTTCGAGCCGGTGCGCGAGTTGCTGCATGCTGTTCACTCCTCGTTGAGTTGGCGATCAATTCTCCGGCGAATTCAGATCAAGTTCAGGACTAATATATCAAACCATGAATTAAGATATACGAACAGTCCCAAGGGGACTAATGATTCTTGTTTACGAGGTAAATCGTCTCTGGCGTACGGTCCACGACGGGCGTAGCGTCGGTTACATCCACACGGGAGCAGCAAAGGTCCACCCGCGCCCCGGGCGGGTCAGAAGTGCATTCGTAAGAAGGAGCCGGCAGTGGCTGGATGGAACGCTGACACGGCGGCTGGACCCCTGGGGTCAGGCACAGTGACTTTGGTTGAAGGATCGTCCTTCTGCATTTCATCGGCCAATGGAGACATCCATCCCGAACTCCCACACGGGGTCTTTCACCTGGATACCCGCATCCTTTCCCGCTGGAACCTAACCATCAACGGCCAGCCCCTCGAACCCTTGGCTGCCGAGACGAAGGAACCGTACCGGGCCCTCTTCGCTGGCCGCCTGCAACTCTCGGATGGGTATGCGGACAGTCCATTGATCGTGGAACGGCTGCGTGAGGTGGGGGCAGGGATCCGGGAACGGATCACCATCCGCAACTACTCGACGAAGCCCGTTGAATGCCAGATTGTGCTGGCCGTCGAAGCGGACTTCGCCGACTTGTTCGAAGTGAAAGAGGCACGAATCCAGCGTCGCTGGGCGGAAACACGCGGTCACGACGGCGACGCCCTGGAAATCCAGGCCAAATGGCACGACGTCCGGAAGGGCGTCGTCGTCAAGGCGGATGGGGCCAAAGCCACACCTGAAGGGCTGATATTTGAGATAGTCGTCCCGCCCTATGGGCAGTGGAGTACTCGATTGAATGTTGTGCCCACGGACAACGGCGCACGCCCCGAGGCCCCATTTGTCCATCCGGCGCCTGGCGAAATGTCTCCGAGTGACCGGCGCCGTCAAGAGTGGGTGGCGAAGATTCCGGCACTGCAGATGGGCAACCGTTCCATCCAGCGGACTCTGCGGCGAAGCTACGACGACTTGGGAGCGCTGAGAATCGAGGACCCTGGCCATCCTGAACGGGTGGTCGTCGCCGCCGGAGCGCCCTGGTTCATGACCCTGTTCGGTCGCGATTCGCTCTGGGCTTCGGAAATGTCGCTTCCAGTGGATCCTTCCCTTGCATTGGGCACTCTGAAGACCCTGGCTGACCGCCAGGGCACCGTCGTGGACGCGATGAGCGAAGAGGAGCCCGGCAAGATCCTCCACGAGGTGAGGCTCGATGTTTCTACCGGCCTGGCGCTGGGTGGCAAATCCGCCTACTACGGAAGCGTCGACGCAACTCCACTGTTCGTGGTGGTCCTGGGGTCCGTCAGCCGCTGGGGTTTTGACAGAGAGACCATCGACGCCCTTCTGCCCAACGCTGACCGCGCCTTGGAGTGGATCCGCGAATACGGGGACCGGGATGGGGACGGTTTTGTCGAGTATAAGCGCCTCAACGATCATGGGTTGGTCAATCAGGGATGGAAGGACTCCTGGGACGGCATCAACTTCGCCGATGGAACCCTGGCGGAACCGCCGATCGCCCTTTGCGAGGTCCAGGCTTACGTCCACGGCGCATACGTGGCGCGCTCCTGGATGGCGTACGACGCCGGCGACCTCGCCTTGGCAGCCGAACTTCGGGACCGGGCCGCGACGCTGAAGCGGCGGTTCAACGAACAGTTCTGGCTGCCGGACAAGGGGTACTACGCCGTCGCGCTGGACCGCGATAAGCGGCCGGTGGATGCCTGCGCTTCCAATATGGGCCACTGCCTCTGGTTCGGCCTTGTGGATGAGGACAAGGCGCCACAAATGGTGGAGCATCTGATGTCCCCGGAGATGTTCAGCGGATGGGGAATACGGACCCTCGCCAGCGACATGCGGGCGTATAACCCTGCCAGCTATCACAACGGATCGGTCTGGCCCCACGACAACGCGCTTATTGTGGCAGGGCTGCTCCGGTATGGGTTTGTGGAAGAGGCACAGCGGATAGCCACTGCACTGCTGGAGGCGGCCGAATACTCCGGCGGGCGGCTGCCCGAGCTGTTCTGCGGCTTCGGCCGCGACCAGTTCGCCGAACCGGTACCCTATCCCACGGCTTGTTCCCCACAGGCCTGGGCCGCCACCACACCGATCCTGCTGGTGACCAGCCTGATGCGCTACGACGCACACATTTCCCAAGGGGGGCTTTGGTTGGACCCTGTGCTGCCGGATTCCTACGGCGAACTTCACATCACGAACGCCCCTATGGGCTCGGGCCGGATCACCATCGACATATCCGGTTCAGCAGCGTCCGTTCAGGGCGTACCGGAAGGCCTGGTACTGCACCGCGGGCAACGGCCGTGGATCAGCGATCTCGTGGAGCAAGCCAAACTGCATCCGGACAAGTAGCGTTCCCACCACGATCACTCCAGCTTGGACATCGGAGGAGGGCGGTCTTCCTACGCAGCAAACAGCGCTGAACGGACCGCCTTTTCGAAGCCGTCTACGTGAAGTCGCGCCAGTTCCGCAGCCCTGGCCTCGTCGCCGTCGATCACGGCGCCAAGAAGGTCGAGGTGTTCATGCACGTGGCGGGAAATATCCGGCAGGCGATCGAGCACCATGCACCAGATCCGTGTCGCCAGGTTGTCGTAGCGGATCAGCACATCTTCGAGGTGGGGATTTGCCGCTGCCGCATAGATCCCCTGATGCACACGGGCATCAAGGCGCAGTGTCTCCACCACGGAGGCGCCGTCGACCTCGAATGACTCGACTGCACGCATCACGGAGCGCAAGTTCTCCCTGGCTGCCGGTGTTGCAACCCGAGCCGCCCGCGCGGCCGCCAGCGGTTCGAGCTGGGCGCGAATCTCCGAAATGAACGCCAGATCGGTCACCTCTACGCGCGTGGCGAAAGTTCCCCTGCGTGGATAGCTAATGACCAGACGGTCCAACTCGAGGCGCTTCAACGCTTCCCTCACAGGAGTGCGCCCGATGCCAAGGTCCCTCGCCAGCACGTCGTCGTTCACCAAGTCACCCGGCTTGATGTCCAGCGTCAGGAGCCTGTCGCGTATCCGCTCGTAGGCCACTTCCGCCAGGGATCTCGGACCGGCGGCATCCACCGCTGCCAGCGCTTCAAATACCACGGTACCGACCTTTCGCGTCCAGCCAAGCGGACTATTGACCTCACTCGAACTCCAGTATACGCTATATCCCAATCTGATATATCAGTTATCGAATCGAAAATATATCTTAAGGAGGAGACATGACGCTCGTGGAGACCACTCCAATAAAAAGCACACTTCCGCAGGCGAGTGCCTCTGAAGACGACGGTTCGCGGAGGTTCGTGCTCACATTGTCGTGCATTGAACGCGCCGGCATCGTCCAGGCGGTCACGACGTTCCTGTTCGAACGGGGATTCAACATCGAAGAGCACCAGCAGTTCGACGACGGACTCCGCCAGACCCTGCACCTGCGCACGGCGTTTTCCGGATCCCCGGAGTACTCACCGGACGCGCTCGAGGAAGAGTTCCGGGCGATCGCCGACCGTTTTGACATGAAGTTCGGATTCCATGACGAGACTAAGCAGCGCGTCCTGGTCATGGTGTCAAAGTTCGGGCACTGCCTGAACGACCTGATTTTCCGCTGGCGTGGGGGCAGCCTGGGCGGGGACCTGGTGCTGGTAGTTTCCAATCACGAAACCCACCGGGCCATGGCCGAGGCTGCCGGGCTTCCATTCGTACACATTCCGGTGACGCCGGACACCAAGGCGGATGCGGAACGGCGCCTTCTCGAACTGGTTGACGAGTACAACATCGATTTGGTGGTTCTCGCCCGCTACATGCAGGTTTTGTCCGACGAGCTGAGCCGCGCCCTGGAGGGCAGGGCGATCAACATCCACCACTCGTTCCTGCCAGGCTTCAAGGGCGCGCGTCCTTACCACCAGGCGTACGACCGCGGCGTCAAGCTGGTGGGTGCCACGGCACACTATGTCACCGCGGATCTTGATGAGGGACCGATCATCGAACAGGAAGTCATCCGCGTAGACCACAGCTATGGGCCGACTGCCCTTTCCACGGTCGGGCAGGACGCCGAAGCACTCGCGCTCTCCCGCGCCGTGCGGTGGCATTGCGAACACCGCGTGCTGTTGAACCAAACCAGCACCGTCGTCTTCCGCTAGCCGACGCCCGACAACAAGCAGCAGTAGCCCAACCACGAGAAATAGCAGGAGAAACCACATGGCATCGACGCCACGCATAGTCATCATCGGAGCTGGGATCGTCGGCACCAACCTGGCAGATGAACTGGTCGCCCGCGGCTGGAACAGCATCACTGTCCTGGACCAGGGACCGTTGAACATGCCCGGGGGCTCCACGTCCCACGCCCCGGGGCTGGTCTTCCAGACCAACGCCTCCAAGACCATGGCAACTTTCGCCAAGTACACGGTCGAAAAGCTCCTGTCGCTGACCGAGGACGGCGTCAGTTGCTTCAACCAGGTGGGCGGCCTGGAAGTTGCCACCACCGAGACCCGGCTCGCCGACCTCAAACGCAAGCTCGGCTACGCCGCATCCTGGGGAATCGAAGGCAGGATCCTTTCCCGCGACGAGTGCAAGGAGCTCTACCCGCTCATCAACGAGGAAGACATCCTTGGAGGCCTCCATGTACCTAGCGACGGGCTGGCCCGCGCCGCCCGCGCAGTCCAATTGCTGATCAAGCGCACTGAGGCAGCCGGGGTGGAGTACCGTGGCTCCACGACCGTGACCGGGATCGAGCAATCCGGGCGCCGGGTCACCGGAGTCCGCACCTCCGACGGTGTCATCCCTGCGGACATCGTTGTCTCCTGCGCAGGCTTCTGGGGCGCCAAGATCGGCGAAATGATCGGCATGTCCGTTCCCCTCCTGCCCTTGGCCCACCAATACGTCACGACAACTCCCGTACCGGCACAGCAGGGCCGGAACGAACTACCCAACGGCGCTTCCTTGCCCATCCTGCGCCACCAGGACCAGGACCTCTACTACCGCGAGCACGGCGACCGCTATGGCATTGGCTCCTACGCCCACCGCCCCATGCCGGTGGACGTCGAGGAACTCGGCAGCTACGCGCCGGACAGCATCAGCGAACACAACATGCCTTCCCGCCTTGACTTCACCCTCGAGGACTTCCTCCCGGCCTGGGAGGCGACCAAGCAGTTGCTTCCGGCGCTGGCGGAAAGCGACATCGAAGATGGCTTCAATGGCATCTTCTCCTTCACCCCCGACGGCGGCCCGCTGGTGGGCGAATCAAAGGAGCTCGATGGTTTCTTCGTCGCCGAAGCCGTGTGGGTCACCCACTCGGCCGGCGTTGCCCGCGCTGTTGCCGAACTGCTGACCACGGGCAAGTCCCGGATCGACCTGGGCGAATGCGACATCCACCGCTTCGAAGACGTCCAGCTCACCCCCGAATACGTCAGCGAAACGTCCCAGCAGAACTTCGTGGAAATCTACGACGTCCTGCACCCGCTCCAGCCCAAGCTCTCCCCCCGCAACCTCCGCGTCAGCCCGTTCCACGCCCGCCACAAGCAACTGGGAGGATTCTTCCTCGAATCCGGCGGCTGGGAACGCCCCTACTGGTTCGAGGCCAACGCCGAACTGCTGAAGGAAATGCCGGCCGAGTGGCAGCCCCCGGCCCGCGATGCCTGGTCCGGAATGTTCAGCTCGCCCATCGCCGCCGCCGAAGCGTGGAAGACCCGCACCGCGGTGGCCATGTACGACATGACACCGCTCAAGCGCCTCGAGGTCTCCGGCCCCGGAGCACTCAAGCTGCTCCAAGAGCTCACCACCGCGGACCTGGACAAAAAGCCAGGTGCAGTGACCTACACCCTCCTGCTGGACCACGCAGGCGGTATCCGAAGCGACATCACGGTGGCCCGCCTGAGCGAAGACAGGTTCCAGCTCGGGGCCAACGGAAACATCGACACCGCCTACTTTGACCGGGCCGCGCGCCACCAGACTGAAAGCGGCTCCGCCAGCGACTGGGTCCAGGTACGTGACACGACGGGCGGCACTTGCTGCATCGGTCTCTGGGGCCCCCTCGCCCGGGACCTCATCAGCACCGTCAGCAGCGACGATTTCTCCAACGACGGTCTCCGTTACTTCCGGGCCAAGAATGTCGTCATCGGCGGAGTCAACGTCACCGCCATGCGCCTTTCATACGTCGGCGAGCTCGGCTGGGAGCTTTACACCAGCGCGGACAACGGCCAGCGCCTCTGGGACGCACTGTGGAAGGCAGGGCAGCCCTTCGGTGTCATCGCGGCGGGCCGGGCCGCCTTCAGCTCGCTCCGGCTTGAAAAGGGCTACCGCTCATGGGGCACCGACATGACCACTGAGCACGACCCCCTCGAAGCAGGCCTCGGATTCGCCGTGAAGATGGCCAAGGACAACTTCGTCGGCAAAGCCGCTCTGGAAGGGCGAACCGAGGAAAACTCCGCCCGCCGCTTGCGCTGCCTGACCGTCGACGACGGACGCAGCGTCGTCCTGGGCAAGGAACCGGTCTTCTATAAGGACCAGGCGGTCGGTTACATCACCAGCGCCGCCTATGGTTACACCGTTGCCAAGCCGATCGCCTACGCGTACCTCCCTTCCGGCGTCTCCTTGGGTGACTCCGTCGAGATCGAGTACTTCGGACGGCGCATCCAGGCAACGGTCACGGCCGATCCGCTGTACGACCCCACGATGACCAGGCTCCGAGGCTAAGACCGGCCCGGCATCCAAAGGCACGCGGCCCGGACTCGTCCTCGCAACCAGAGTCCGGGCCGCCGTCTTTCCGACTCTTCTGCCGCCCCTGCCTAGGAAGACACACAACAGGAAGACCCATGATCAGTTCAGAAACAATCAACAATTACCTCACCAGGCTTGCTTCACGTGAGCCGACCCCCGGCGGAGGCGCGGCCGCTGCGCTTCACGCCGCCCAAGGTGCCGCCCTCGTTGCAATGGTCGCCAGGTACACCACGGGCGCCAAATACGAGCAACACGCCGCATTGGTCTCAAGGATCATCGCGGCCGCGGACGAACTTGTAGACGAAGCCCTGCGACTTGCGGAAGCCGACGAACTAGCCTTCCAAGGGGTCATCGATTCCTACAAGCTGCCCTCAGGGACGGAGGCCTCCAACGAAGCGCGGTCGGCCGCCATCCAAGCTGCCCTCATTCACGCCGCGCAGACCCCGGCACAACTGGTCAAGGTCTCAGGAGCCGTCGTCGAACTGGCCACGGAACTATTCGACGTCGCAAATGCCAACGTGATCAGCGACGTCGCAGCCGCCGCGGATGCCGTCCGCGCAGCTGCCAGCACGGCACGGGTGAACATTGACATCAATATTGTGGCCATCAAGGACGGCGTTACCCGGACCGGGCTTGCCCAGCAGACCGACGGGATCGAAGAGAAGGTCGTCCTGGCGGCAGACGCGCTCGTGAAGCGCGTACGCGAAAGGATCCTCGGTTGAGCGCCACCCTGCTTTCCGGCAAGCCGCTGGCAGCAGTCATCCAGCTGAGAGCCCGGGATGAGGCAATGAAGCTCGAAAACGAAGGAGCGCGCCCGGTCCTCGCGGTGGTGGTGGCAACCGACGACGAGTCCACGCATTGGTACGTCCGCTCCATTGAACGTGCAGCCGACCGCGCGGGCATCGGCTGCCGGATTGTCGACCTTGGCCCTGGCGCCACAGAGCACGTCCTGGCCAGCGTCCTGAAAGACCTCAGCGCGGATCCGTCCGTCAACGGAATCATCCTGCAGACGCCCCTGCCCGCCGGGGTCGGGACGGATGCCCTGGTCAGCCACATCGCACCAGAGAAGGACATCGACGGCGCGAACCCGCTCAGCCTCGGCCGGCTGGCCGTGGGGCAACCCGCCTTCGCACCTGCTACCGCCCGGGCCGTCGTCGAGATCCTCGACCACTACGACATCCCGGTGGCGGGCCGGAACGTCGTCGTCATCGGCCGTTCCGCCGTCGTCGGCAAACCGCTTTCACTGCTCCTCCTGGAACGCGACGCCGCCATCACCGTCTGCCATTCCAAGTCGGGTCCGCTCGAGAGATACACGGAGACTGCCGACGTCGTTGTCGTCGCAGCCGGGCGGACCGGCCTGCTCACGGGCGCCCATGTTTCCTCCCGGTCGCTAGTGATCGACGTCGGCACGAACGTCCTTGCCGACGGATCCCTCGTCGGGGACGTGGACGAAGCCAGCGTGCTGGGCGTCGCGGCAGCACTGACGCCCGTTCCCGGCGGCGTCGGAACGGTGACGACCGCACTGTTGCTTCTGCACACCGCCGAGGCCGCCCGTGAACAGTCGCGCTCTTTGATCCCTGGACCTGTCGGCTGACACAAAGGGCAAAACCATGCCCGGCCGCCGAAGGGAACGGCGCCGGGCATCCGGGACGCTCAGTCTTGCTAGAGGACCGCCCGGATCAGGTTCTCGAAGTCGGTAACGTGCTTGGCGGTCAGGTCTGCAGCCGCTTCTGCCTCGCCATCCGCAATGTATTCAAGCAGCTCCACGTGCTGGGCAATGTGTTCGGAAACCGGCGGGAGCTTCTCCAGTACGAGACTCCAGATACGGGTCGCCAGGTTGTCACAGCGAATCAGGACATCCTCCAGATGCCGGCTGCCAGTCGCCCGGTAGATGCTGCGGTGCACTCGCATGTCCAAGCGCATGAGGTCCCGCTGTGCCAGGTGGCCGGCCAAGAGCTGCCGAACCTCCCGGGCAAGCTCCCTTAGCTCCTGCCGCGTCCGGTCCGATGCCATTCGAGCGGCACGTGCAGATGCCGCAGGCTCCAAAAGCTGACGAATCTCGGAGATTTCGGCAAGGTCCGTAATATCCACGCCCGCGGCAAAGGTTCCCCTGCGTGGATAGGCCACCACCAGGTGGTCGCTTTCCAGCCTCTTCATGGCTTCCCGGATAGGCGTTCTTCCCACACCAAGCCGACGCGAGATCAGGTCATCATTCAAGGGCTCCCCGGGCTTGATATCAAGGACGATCAGCTCATCACACAGCACCCGGTACGCATACTCGGCATAGGACTCGTCATCCTGCCTCGCAGGCACTTCCGACTCCCCCATGACCGATAACTTGCCGCTGCTCTCCACGTCTGATCCTTCCTGTTCGGTGACGGCGCCCTTGACTCACCGGCCCCGTGAACATAGTATCCCTACAACTGATATATCAATATGCGCGGGATAAGAATGTCACGGACTTCCTCCTCCTCACCGCCAGACCTCTCTATCCGGCCAAGATCTGAAGGAAAAGCCCATGGCCTCAAAAGCCCCCCGTGAAAATATCGACGAGTCAAAGCTGACTGTCACCAAGCCCAAGTCGAAGGCCGTGGGCCTCCCGGCCGTCACCAATGCGCTGAAGATCTCCCTCGAGCAGATGGGCCCACTGCGCAGCGTCCAAACATTGCTGGCGGTCAACCAAGTAGACGGGTTCGACTGCATGGGCTGCGCCTGGCCGGAGCACGACAAACGGCATACGGCCGAGTTCTGTGAGAACGGCGCGAAGGCCGTCGCGGAAGAAGCCACACGCCGCCGGGTCACACCTCAGTTCTTCGCCTCGCATTCCATAGCTGAACTGAAGACACGGGACGACTACTGGCTGGGACAGCAGGGGCGTCTGACGCATCCGATGCTCCTGGACGAGGGCGCGACGCACTACAGGCCCGTCGAGTGGGATGATGCCCTGGAGCTGATCGCACAGGAGATCAGGGACATGGACAGCCCGGACCAGGCGGTGTTTTACACCTCCGGCCGCACGTCAAACGAGGCGGCTTTCGCCTACCAGCTCCTCGTGCGCGGTGTCGGGACCAACAACCTTCCGGACTGTTCCAACATGTGCCACGAATCCTCCGGTTCGGCCCTCGTCGAGACCATCGGCATCGGCAAGGGCTCCGTGAGCCTCAAAGACGTGGAAACAGCGTCGCTGATCTTCGTTGCCGGCCAAAATCCAGGCACGAACCACCCGCGCATGCTCAGCTCGCTGGAGAAGGCCAAGAAAAACGGTGCGGTTATCGTGTCCGTGAATCCACTTCCCGAAGCCGGACTGCTCAAATTCGAAAACCCGCAGAACGTGGTTGGCATGATGGTTGGCACCGAGCTGACCGACGACTTCCTGCAGATCAGGGCCGGAGGCGATCAGGCGCTCTTCCAGGGACTGGGCAAATACCTGCTGGAGGCCGAAAGTGCCGGAAGGACCAGCCCGGGCCTGCGCACGGTGTTCGACCATGACTTCATCAGCAAACACACCGTCGGCCTCGATGCCTATGTGAAGCAACTGGAAGACGTGGCATGGGAGGACATCCTCGAAGCGACCGGGCTGACGATGGAACAGATCGAGGCCACCGGTGAGCGTCTCCTGGCTTCGAAAGCAACCATTGTCTGCTGGGCCATGGGCCTCACACAGCACAAGCATTCCGTGCCTACGCTCCGCGACGTCGTCAATGTCCTCCTTCTTCAGGGCAACATCGGCAAGCCCGGGGCCGGAGTCTGCCCCGTCCGCGGGCATTCCAATGTCCAGGGCGACCGCACCATGGGCATTTTCGAGCAAATGCCGGAGAAGTTCCACGACAGGCTGGACCAAGAGTTCCAATTCCTCTCCCCCCGGGCCCACGGCTACGATACCGTCGCAGCCATCAGGGCGATGCGGGACGGCAAGGTCCGGGTTTTCATCGGGATGGGCGGCAACTTTGTGCGGGCGGCCCCCGACTCTGAGACCACGGAGCAATCGCTGGCCAGCACTCGCCTTACGGTCCAGATCTCCACTAAATTGAACCATTCCCACCTGGCAACGGGGCGGCGCGCCCTGATCCTTCCCACGCTCGGACGCACCGAGAGGGACACGCAGCGGACAGGTGATCAAAGGGTAACGGTGGAGGATTCCATGAGTGCCGTCCACGCGTCCCGTGGACGCCTCAAGCCCGCAAGTGAGCACTTGATGTCCGAAGTGGCGATCGTCTGCAACCTGGCCCACCGGCTCTTCACGGACAGCGACGGCCACCCCCTGCCGAACACCCCGAAGGCCGCCTGGCTCGCGCTCAGGGACGACTATTCACTGATCAGGAAACACATCGAAGCGGTACTCGACGGCTTCGAAAATTTTGAGGAGAAGGTCCAGAACCCGGGAGGCTTCGTTCTCCCCCACCGGCCCCGGGATGCCCGGGAATTCGACACCGCTTCCGGCAAGGCCCACTTTACGGCGAACCACTTGGAGTACCTCCGCGTCCCGGAGGGCCGCCTCATCCTCCAGACGCTGCGCTCCCACGACCAGTACAACACCACCATCTACGGCAAGGACGACCGCTACCGCGGCATTCACGGCGGCCGCCGGGTGGTCCTCGTGAACGAATCCGATGTGTCCGAACTTGGTTTCGAGGACGGCGACATGGTTCACCTGGTATCCGAATTCCGGGGTACCGAGCGACGGGCGGAGAATTTCCGCATCGTTTCCTATTCGACGCCAAAGGGCTGCGCAGCCGCCTACTACCCGGAGACCAACGTCCTCGTACCGCTGGACTCGGTAGCCGACATCAGCGGAACCCCGACGTCAAAGTCAGTCATTGTCCGCCTCGAGCCGGCAGGCGCAGGCAGCCATGGGTGACAGCCGGGGCGCGGTTGCGGTGTCCTCCCCAGGGGTTGACCGTCCGCGGGTGGAACGGGCCGTCCGGGAATTCCTCCTGGCCGTAGGCGAAGACCCGGACAGGCCCGGCCTGGTTGAGACCCCCGCGCGCGTCGCCCGCGCAGCGGCGGAAATGTACGGCGGCCTCCACGAAGACCCCCTCGCCGTGCTGGACAAGACGTTTGACCTTGGCCATGAAGAACTCGTCATCGTCAAGGACATACCCTTTTACTCGACCTGCGAGCATCACCTGGTCCCGTTCCACGGCGTAGCCCACGTCGGATACATCCCCTCCCCGGATGGATTCGTCACGGGGCTGAGCAAGCTCGCCCGACTGGTGGACACCTTCGCTCGAAGGCCCCAAGTTCAGGAGCGGCTCACGACGCAGGTGGTTGATGCCCTGGTCACTTCGCTTCGACCCCTCGGTGCGATCGTCGTCGTCGAGTGTGAACACCTGTGCATGTCCATGCGGGGCGTCAGAAAACCAGGGTCAAAGACCATCACCTCCGCGGTGCGGGGCGAGCTCCGGCTGCCGGCCGCCCGCGCAGAAGCACTGAGCCTCATACTCGGCCGCTGAAAAACCTCTGGACATGACCCGTTCGGCTCACGTAACATATTTCTGATATATCTTTAATCTAAGATCGACATATCAGCGTGGTTGCCTCTCTCATCCCCTGAACCGGTCTTGGGGAATCGCGTTTCCCGTAAGCGGTGCTTCGGTTGCCTGAATGCCTGGGGAGGTAAGCGCCGGAGCACCGCTTACGGGCAACGGGCAACCGTTGGCAACTGTTTCAGCGAACGCCGACCACTGAATCAAAACACCATGAAATGGCCCTTAGGAGTGTCCATGTCAGGAAACAGAGCAGTCGCATACAAGGAACCTGGCGTAGTCGAGATCATTGACACCGACTACCCGACGTTCGAGCTCAAGGACGGCCCCGGCGTCAACCCCGCCAATGTCGGCCGGAAGGTGCCCCACGGAGCGGTCCTGCGCACCGTGACCACAAACATCTGCGGCTCCGACCAGCACATGGTGCGCGGCCGCACCACCGCACCGCGGGACCTGGTCCTCGGTCATGAGATCACCGGCGAAGTGGTGGAAGTTGGCCCGGATGTGGAATTCATCAAGGTCGGCGACATCGTATCGGTGCCTTTCAACATCTCCTGTGGCCGCTGCCGGAACTGCAAGGAACGCAAGACCGGCATCTGCCTGAACGTCAACCCGGACCGGCCAGGCAGCGCCTACGGCTACGTCGACATGGGCGGATGGGTCGGAGGCCAGGCCGATTATGTTCTGGTGCCTTATGCGGACTGGAACTTGCTGAGGTTCCCGGACCGGGACCAGGCCTTGGAGAAGATCATGGACTTGACCATGCTCTCGGACATTTTCCCCACCGGCTTCCACGGAGCAGTCACGGCCGGGGTCGGTGTCGGCTCTACCGTCTATATTGCTGGCGCGGGCCCGGTCGGCCTGGCGGCCGCCGCCGGCGCGCAACTGCTCGGCGCAGCAGTGGTCATTGTCGGTGACATCAACGAAGACCGCCTCGTCCAGGCCAGGTCATTCGGTTGCGAAACCGTCAATGTCTCCAAGGGTGACCCCAAGGACCAAATCGAGCAGATCCTCGGCGTGCCCGAAGTGGACTGCGGCGTGGACGCCGTCGGATTCGAAGCCCGCGGACACGGCAAGGACGCCTCGCACGAAGCGCCGGCCACAGTGCTGAATTCCCTCATGGACATCACGGCCGCCGGAGGCGCCCTGGGCATCCCTGGCCTGTACGTCACCGGCGATCCAGGTGGAATCGACGACGCCGCCCAGCATGGTTCCCTCTCACTCTCCCTCGGCACGGGATGGGCCAAATCCCTGTCCTTCACCACAGGCCAGTGCCCCGTGATGAAGTACAACCGGCAACTGATGATGGCGATCCTGCACGACAAAGTCCAGATCGCCAAAGCCGTCAACGCCAAGGCCATCGCGTTGGAGGACGCACCCCGCGGGTACGCCGAGTTCGATGCGGGAGCCGCCACGAAGTACGTGCTGAACCCCAACGGTTACGTCAAGGCCTAGGCGCCGCGTTTTACGGGCCGGGCCTGGTCTGGCTCGTTTGCTCCCCGAAGGGACGGCGTTAAGGGCCAAGAAGGTGCCTTAACGCCGTTCCCGGGGAGCAGCATCCCATTCGGAAAGCCTTCAGATAAGGGGCAAGGCTTGCCTGCTCACGATTTAATCGATCGCGGCGGTGAACAGCGTCGGCCTTCGGGTCGACCGGCCGTCGGGAAGTCCGCGACGAGCTGGTCTGAGGCCCGCCGATTGGCATTCGAATGTGCCGCCCCCATCCCGGCGCTGCCCGTGCCCCTGGCGAAAAGCATCGGACGCACGCTTGCCCGGGCCGTCACAACGAGCCAAGACCTACCGCACTACGCGTCCTCGGCCATGGACGGCTGGGCCGTCAGCGGCAGCGGACCCTGGACCTTGGTGAAACCGGGGCAACCGCTGGCACCGCACCGTGCCAGCCCCATAGCCACCGGCGGACTGGTGCCTACCGGTACCGACGCCGTATTACGCCGTGAAAGTGGCCGGACAAGCGATGACATGGCGGGCGTGCCCGCTCTGACCCTCGGCTCCGAAGCAAGGCCCGGCGAACCGCGAAGCGGCCAGCATGTCCGCCAGGCAGGCGAGGAAGCCGCTGCAGGCGAAATGCTGATCGCCGCAGGCACCGTGCTCAATCCCGCCCATATCGCCCTTGCCGCGATCGCCGGCCACGACGAGCTGCACGTCTTTGGCAAGCCACGAGTCACGATCCTGTTGACGGGCGCGGAAGTGGTGACCTCCGGGCTGCCCGGGCCGGGTCAGGTCAGGGACGCCTTCGGCCCGCAACTGGGCACGGTGCTGGCAATGCTGGGAGGCGTCCCGGCGGGACAGCGAAGAATCGGGGACTCATATCACGAGTGGCTCGCCGCCCTCAGCGATACGGGCAGCCGCCCGGTGGAGCGGCCCGACGTCGTCATCACCACAGGCGGAACCGGCCGCTCCGGAACGGACCACTTCCGCAACGCGATAGCCGCGCTAGGCGGGCGGCTGCTGCTCGACGGCATCGCCATGCGTCCCGGACATCCCGCAGTGCTGGCCGAGCTGCCGGACGGGCGCTTCGTCGTCGGACTGCCAGGAAACCCGCTGGCCGCCATGATGGCGCTGATGACCATTGGGGCACCACTGATCGCGGCACTAGGACACCGTCCGCTCTCCAACCTCAGCCGGGTAACCTCCGGTACCGCGATTGACCCTGACCCGGGCCGCACCCGCCTCATGCCCTTCCGCTTTAGCAATGGGCTGGCATTCCCGGCCCATCACACTGGCCCGGGAATGATGAGGGGACTCGCATGGGCCGATGGTGTCCTGGCTGTGCCTCCCAGCGGCGCGCGGGCAGGGGACCTGGTTCCCGCCCTGCCGCTCCCGTGGACCCAAACGCTGACCGCCGGATCGGCGGGAAGCCACCCGTTCAATGCCTCTGTGCTTCCGGTCTAGGATTTAGAGAAACAAGGGGGAAGTTCCAGCCTCTTGTTTCGCCGCAGAAAGACGTAGGTATGGCTCATGGCCACGATTGACTTTGACTCCGAAAAAGGCGGAAACGGGCAGCCCGGTGGTGTGCAATCCGTTGACCGTGCCCTCCAGATCCTCGAAATCCTTTCCCGTGACGGACACGCCGGCGTGAGCGAAATCGCCGAGGAAATCGGCATCCACAAATCCTCGGTCTCTCGACTGCTGGGCTCGTTGGTGAACAGGGAGATGGTCCACCAGAACAGCGACCGGGGAAAGTACCAGCTGGGCTTTGGCATCCTGCGGCTTGCCAGCTCGATTCCCGGCCGGCTCAGCTTGGTCCGCGAGGCCCGGCCAGTGTTGGAGAGTCTTGCGGAGGAGTTCAAGGAGACGGTGAACCTCGCTGTCCTGCGCTCGAACTATGCCGTAAACGTGGATCAGGCCATGGGACCGTCGTCGTTGGCCACCTATGACTGGGTGGGCGGTTTGACGCCGCTCCATGCCACCTCGAGCGGGAAGGTTTTATTGGCTGCACTGTCCGCCGACGAACGGGACCGCATCCTGACGGAAGCCGGGTTTCATGCCAGGACTCCCCGCACTATCACCAATCGGGAAGACCTCGAGAAGCAGCTGATCGATGTGGCCCACGACGGTTATGCGGAGACGCGCGAGGAACTGGAAATCGGCCTGAACGCGATTGCGGTTCCGATCTACAACCACTTGGGAACCGTCATCGGAGCAGTCAGCATCTCCGGACCCGCGTTCCGCTTTGACCCGCAGAAGATCCCTGGACTTATTGACGCACTTCGTCAGGCCGGAATCCGGATCAGCGTGCAAATGGGCTACACGCACCGATGACCCCGGGCACTGGGGCGCCGGGTCATCAGTAAAGGGTCAGGGGCCCAGGAGGACGAAATAACGTCTCCGACTTTTCGTGACAGCCAAGCACTGCGGATGCATCATCAATAAAGGGGGTAGTGATGGCGGAAAGAGCAGAAGAGCATGAGCACGCACACTGCGATAGAAGAGACCCCCGGCTCCAACGCGACTGAGTCCGCGCTCAAGGTCGATGGACTATGGAAGATCTTCGGCCAGAAGTCTGACGAGATCATCGGCACCCCAGCCGAGCACCTCTCGCGCAAGGAGCTCCAAAGCAAGACCGGCTGCGTCGCGGCCGTCAGGAACGTCTCGTTCGCGGTGGCCCCTGGGGAGGTCTTCGTGGTCATGGGACTCTCCGGCTCCGGCAAATCGACTCTCGTACGCCTGCTCACCCGACTGATCGAGCCGACGGCGGGAAGCGTCACGATCGGCGGCGAAGACGTTATCCGCGCGAGCAAGGCCCGCCTCCGGGCTATGCGCCGGAACCACATGGCGATGGTGTTCCAGCAGTTCGGCTTGCTCCCGCACCGCAAGGTGATCGACAACGTCGCCTACGGCCTCGAAGTCCGCGGGGAGGGCAAGTCCCAGCGCCGCGCCCGAGCCCAGGACATGGTCGACCTCGTCGGCCTGACCGGGTACGAGAATTCGTTCCCCGACCAGCTCTCCGGCGGCATGCAGCAGCGCGTCGGCCTTGCCCGGGCACTCGCCGTGGACCCGCAGGTCCTGCTCTTCGACGAGCCGTTCTCCGCCCTTGACCCGCTCATCCGCCGCGACATGCAGAACGAGGTCCGCCGCCTGCACGAGGAGGTGGGGAAGACGATGGTCTTCATCACCCACGACCTCCAGGAGGCCCTCAAACTCGGTGACCGCATCCTCATCATGCGCGATGGCGAGGTCGTCCAGATCGGAACCCCGGCCGACATCGTAGCCAACCCCGCTGACGACTACGTGCGCGACTTCATCTCGGATGTCCCCCGCTCCCATGTGCTCACGCTGCGCTATGTGGTGCGGCCCCCGCGCGAACGCGAGGCCCTCGACGGGCCGGTGATGCAGGCCGACCGCATCGTGCGCGAAGCCGCGCGGCAGGTCCTCCACTCGGAGCTCCCCGTTAGGGTTTTCGACGGCGAGGAATTCCTCGGCATCGTCGACGACGAGGATATCCTCCGCGTCGTCGTCGCCGAAGAGCCATCCCCGACTTCCCACCAAGGCGGTGCCGGGTGAGCATCGCCACAGTGCGGGCCAACCGTCGACGACGGTCCGGGGGCGCGCGTTCCAACTCACCTGGAGGACGAACCCCTGCCACCCCGTCCGGAGGTCCTGCTGTCCTGGGATTCTGCCGACGTCATTGGCGCCCGGTCTCGCTCGTGGGCATTGGTGTCGTCTGGCTCGGACTCTGGGCCACGCTCAAGGGCGTGGACACCCTCGAGTTGGGCGGCGCAGACAAGACGGACTTCCAACTCTGGCTGAACAGCGTCCGCGACGCCTTTGACAGCGCCCGCACCAACTCCTTCGTGTTCCAGCACATCGTCCAGCCGGTCACGGACGGAATCAATGGGCTCGTTACCTTTCTCCAAGGCATCTTCAGCCAGGCCTCGGACGGACGCCCGGTGCCGGAGATCGGCTGGCTCGGCGTCGTCGCGCTCCTCGCCTGGCTGGCCTTGGCGTTCGCCGGCGTGCGCTCGATGCTCCTCGTCGGCGTGTGCGTGTTGCTCTTCGGGTTCTTCGGCTACTGGGCACAAAGCATCGACACGCTCATCGTCACGTTTTTCGCAGTCGGCATCTGCACAGTCGCGGGACTCCCGCTAGGCATTGTCATGGCCCGAAGCCGCCGAGTCTCGGCCGCGGTCTCACCCTTGCTCGACCTCATGCAGACCCTGCCGTCGTTCGCCTACCTGGCACCGCTCGCACTCGTCTTCGGCATCGGCCCGGCGGCCGCGATTGTCACGACCATCATCTACTCGCTGCCCCCGCTGGTGCGCATCACCGAGCACGGCATCCGAGGGGTCTCACCGGCCACGCTCGAGGCCGTCGCGTCCATGGGCAGCACCCCCTGGCAGGCCCTCGTGAAGGTGCAACTTCCCATGGCCCGGCGCACTATCGTGGTCGGCATCAACCAGTGCACAATGGCGGCGCTCTCGATGGCCACCATAGCCGCGCTCATCAATGGCCCGGGACTGGGCACTCCGGTGCTCCAGGCGCTCCAGTCGCTCGACGTCGGCTCGGCGTTCGTCTCCGGCCTTGCCATCGTGCTCATGGCGATCATGCTCGACCGCACCACGACGAGGGCCTCCGAACGCTCAGGCATCGAAGCCCGCATGCAGCGCGGGTCCGGAGTGGGACAGACCGGCACATTCGGGGGCCGGCAGATGCGTCGGACCACTATCATCGCCAGCGCTGTCGTCGCCGCCGTGGCCATCTATCTCTCGCACATCTATCTTGCACTCTCGAAGTTCCCGGCTTCGCCCGACCTCGGCACCCCACTGGCGAAGGCCGTCTCAGCCGCGACCGACTGGACGGTCGGCACGTTCTCAGGCTTCACGGAATGGCTCAAGGACACCGTTACCGCACTTCTCGTCGACCCACTCCAGTCGGTGCTCGCGCAGTCGCCGTGGTGGGCCATGGCGCTCGCGCTGCTCGGAATCGCGTTCGTGCTCGCCGGCCGGCGGGCCGCCACAGTCACGATCGTGTGCGAAGCCGTGATCCTCGGAAGCGGGCTGTGGAATGAGAGCATGAAGACGCTCGCGACCACGCTAGTAGCCGCGTTCGTTGTGATCATCGTCGCTGTCTGCCTGGGCGTCTGGATGGGTCGGAGCAAGCCCGCCGACTCGGTTATCCGACCCGTGCTCGACGCCTTCCAGACCATCCCGTCCTTCGTGTACCTGGTACCGGCCCTCGCCCTCTTCGGTCCCACACGATTCACGGCGATCGCCGCCGCGTTCGCTTACGGTGTGCCCATCGCGACGAAACTGGTTGCCGACGGGGTCCGAGGTGTCTCGCCGGTTGCCGTGGAGGCCGCGGAATCACTCGGAACAACGTCGTGGCAGATGATCGCGAAGGTCCAGCTCCCCATGGCCCGCGCGGCAGTAGTCCTCGCCGCCAACCAGGGCTTGCTTTACGTCCTGTCCATGGTCGTCGTCGGCGGACTCGTCGGCGGCGGAGGACTTGGCTATCTCGTAGTCGCCGGATTCTCCCAGAGCCAGCTCTTCGGAAAGGGTCTTGCCGCCGGCATCGCCATCACCGCGCTCGGAGTCATGCTCGACCGGATCACCCAACACGCCACTGCCCGCTTCGGCAGCACCCGATAGAGGAAAGAGCCGTGAAGAAATCACTGACGGAGCGTGGCCCAAAGATGGGGAAGGGAACGTCTGCCGCAATTGTCCTCACCGCGGTCCTCGCGCTCACGGCCTGCGCCGGGGATATCCCTAGCGCAACCCCGCCAAGCGGAAAGAGTGGATGCGGAGCATTCAACGTCGCCGTAAACCCTTGGGTCGGGTACGAGGCGGACGCCTACGTCGTAGGGACCGTTGCCAGGGAAAAGCTCGGCTGCACCGTAAATTACAAGACCCTCAAGGAAGAGGTGTCATGGCAGGGCTTCGGCAGCGGCGAGGTGGACACCGTCCTTGAGAACTGGGGCCACCCCGAGCTCGCGGACAAGTACATCAAGAAGCAAAAGACTGCGGTCGACGCCGGGCCGACCGGTAACACCGGCGTAATCGGCTGGTACGTGCCGCCGTGGATGGCCAAGCAGTACCCGGACATCACGGACTCCAAGAACCTCAACAAGTACGCTGACTTGTTCAAGACCTCCGAGTCCGGAGGACAGGGCCAACTCCTCGACGGTGACCCCTCCTTTGTCACCAACGACGCAGCCCTCGTGAAGAACCTCGGCCTCAACTTCAAGGTTGTGTACGCGGGCAGTGAACCGGCGCTCATCCAGGCCTTCCGGCAAGCGGAGCAGAACAAGACCCCGCTGATCGGCTACTTCTACGAGCCCCAGTGGTTCATCGCAGAGGTCCCGCTCGTCAAAGTCAACCTCCCGGCCCACACGCCCGGCTGCGACGCCGACGCGGCCAAGGTCGCGTGCGATTACCCCAAGTACGAGCTCAACAAGGTCGTCTCCACCAAGTTCGCCAACTCCGGCAGCCCCGCGTATTCCCTCGTCAAAAGATTCACGTGGACGAACCAGGACCAGGACACGGTTGCCGGGTACATCGCCAAGGACAACATGAGCCCGGATTCCGCCGCGCAGAAATGGATCGACGCGAACTCGGACAAGGTCGCCGCCTGGCTCAAGTAGGTTCGTTGTTCCCAAGGACCATCGGCCGCAGCCGAAGGACTATACGCAACAAGAGCCACGATAAGCAACATATTTGCGCAACATCCTTGACAATCACTGTGATCTAACGCACTCTGTTGCTTATGGCGAATTCTGTTGTTCCATGCGGAACGACTAGGAATTGGCGCCTACCGGTATTTGCGAGTCCCTTCCCAAATGAAGGGAGAGGTGCTTCATGCCCAAGGCCTGCGAGGGAAGCACTACGCCTATCCGCCGGGCGAACCGAACCTGTCACAAGGTGCCGGCCGACGGCCACATATGAGCCAATTGCAACATTGAGCAAAAGGAACCGTTATGACCCAGAAACCGAAGCTCCTTAGACACAGGCGGCTAGAGGTGTCCGACGTCAACGTCGTCAACCAGCCGATGCTCAAGAAGGCACTCGGCGGTACGATCGTCGGCAACACCATGGAATGGTACGACGTCGGCGTGTTCGGCTACCTGATAACCACCATGGGCCCCGTCTTCCTCCCGGAAGCTGACAGGTCCGTCCAAACCTTATTCCTGCTCGGCACCTTCGCCGCAACATTCATCGCCCGCCCGCTGGGCGGTGTCATCTTCGGTTGGCTCGGCGACAAGATTGGCCGCCAGAAGGTGCTGGCGGCGACGCTCCTGCTGATGGCGGCAAGTACCTTCGCCGTCGGACTCCTTCCCGGATACGCTCAGATCGGCGTATGGGCAGCCGCCCTGTTGGTGATCCTGAAACTCGTCCAGGGCTTTTCCACCGGCGGCGAGTACGCAGGCGCCACTACCTTCGTCTGCGAATACGCCCCCGATAAGCGGCGCGGCTTCTTCGCGAGCTTCCTGGACATGGGCTCGTATCTCGGCTTCGCGTTGGGAGCTGCGATCGTGTCCGTGCTGCAACTGTCTCTGGGCCAAGCGGCCATGGAGGAATGGGGCTGGAGGCTGCCCTTCCTGATCGCCGGGCCGCTCGGTGCGATCGCCGTCTACTTCCGGAACAAGATCGAGGAATCCCCCCAGTTCCAGGCAACCCTCGACGCCCAGCAAGCACTTTCTGCAGATGCTGCCGCAGCCGACAAAGCCGTGGCCAAGGGACCCCTGCCCATCATCAAGGCTTACTGGCGCCAAATTATCCTCGCCATGATCCTTGCCGCCGCTGCCAACACCGTAGGTTATGTCTTGACGTCCTACATGCCGACGTACCTGACCGAATCCAAAGGCTACGACCCCATCCACGGCACGCTGCTAACCATTCCCGTGATGGTGATAATGGCAGCCTGCATTCCGCTGACCGGGAAACTGTCCGACCGCATCGGCCGCCGCCCCGTCCTCTGGATCGGTGCCGGAAGCACCATCGTGTTCGCTATCCCGGCATTCCTGCTGATCGGCGTCGGTAATGTCTGGTCCACGCTCGCTGGCCTTGCCCTTGTCGCCTTCCCCGTGACGTTCTATGTCGCAAACCTCGCCTCGGCGCTTCCCGCGCAGTTCCCGACGTCGGGCCGCTATAGCAGCATGGGCATTGCCTACAACTTCTCCATGGCGCTTTTCGGCGGCACAACGCCATTCATCGTCCAAGGCCTGATCGAGGCTACGCACAATGACATGGCCCCGGCCTACTACCTCATGGGCACTTCCATCATCGGTGCGATCGGCATCTACTTCCTGCGCGAATCCGCCCGGCGGCCGCTGCCCGGCTCCATGCCGAGCGTTGATACTGAGGCCGAGGCCCGCGAGCTGGTCGCTACCCAGGACAACAACCCGCTGATCGACCTGGACGGAATGCCGTTCCTGGAGGATCATGCGTTCGAAAATACGGCCAGAGCCTCACTGCGATGATTTTCGAGGACCTAACTAATGCCCCAAAGCTCGCCAAACGGCGCCCAAAGAAGGAATCCACAATGAATCAATCCCTGCCGAAGGAAAACGTGCTTCGCATCTCAGGCGCCGGCGCCGATCCGATAATCGTCAACTTCGAAGGTTCCGAACCCGTCACGGTCCGGCTACAAATCGACGCCAAGTGCAACTGCCAAGACGACGGTGGCGCCAGCCGGCCGGGTTCCTACGCCTACAGTGATCCGCGGGGCCGAACCAAGCCAAGCGACGTTATCGATGCTCCATCGCGGCCGGAAAACATGGGTGTTTAGCTGAACATGCCACAGCCGCGGAGCGGAAACGGTCACGCGGCGCCCCCGATGATGAGACGGCCCTTCCTGGACGAGGCCCCGGCCGGCGTCGATGCCGCGTGCCCTTCGGCAAGGAATCGCGGCCATCCGATTTTAGAGATCGTCTTCGGGCCGGGCGGTGAGGATCCGATTGGCGCTGACCCGCAGGATGCCGAGCGACTCCTTGATCAGGGGCGATGCAATGCTGCCACTGCGCACCGCAGCGACAATGCGCCGCGATGGCTTCCCCTTGCCAGTAATGCGCAGTCGAACCACGTTTTCGGCACTATGCAGGGGGGCGAGTCGCGGCAGCAGGCCCACGCCCAGCCCCGCACCAACGAAGGCGATCTGCGTTTCCCATTCCACGGCCTCATGGGCAATCCGCGGCGTCACCCCGACTGCCGTGAACGCCGCGGTGAACAGGGAATGGTAGGTGGATCCGGCAGCCTCGGTGATCCAGGGTTCCGACGCCAGCTCTTCGAGCGTGACCTTTTCCCGCGATGCCAACGGATGGCTGGAAGGAATGATCACGTCCAATGGATCGTCGAGCAGAACGGTCTGCTCGAAGCGCGGATCGTCCTCAACATAAGTGTCGGACTGCATGGCGACGATGACCGCGATGTCGATCCGCTCGGCAACCAACAAGTCGAAGCAGCGGGCCGGGTTAGCCTCCAGCACCTGCACCTCCAGCGACGGGTGTGTTGAGCGCAAGGTGGCGGCCAGCGGCGCGAGCAACTGGGCGGCCGCGGTGGAGAATCCGCCGAGTCCAAAACGCGCGGGTATCTGCTCGCCGGCCTCCATGGCCGTAGCGCGCAGGTTCTCCCATTCGGCAATGAGGGTATCCGACCCAGCCACGAGAAAACGGCCTGTGGCGGTCAGCCGCACACCCCGGCCGTCCTTCGTCAGCAGCTGCATTCCAAGCACGCGCTGGAACTCCCGTAATTGCGCGGAGACGGCGGAGGGAGAATAGCCCGTGAGCTCTGCGGTTGCGCCAATGGTGCCGCACTGGGCAAACACCCGAAGTGTTATGAGCCGTGGATCGATCATGCATCTATTGTGCACTGTTATCTCCACAATCCTGCGCTTTTGTTGCAGATCGATCGGCTCTAATCTCATGAATAAAACGTTCGACAACGGCGATTGCACCCACCAACGCCGGTCTCGATGGTTCGCCCCCTACCTAGCCCTCCCGGGAGGAAACACATGTCTGCTCCAGTGAACGCGCCCCTCAATTCACGCCGAAAACTCGCTTTGTCATTGCCTGCCGAACAGTTGGCGGAAATCACCGAGTTGTTCGAGTTCCGGCGCGTGGGGTATTCCCTCAACGCCCCCTTCTACACCGATCCGACGATTTTCAAGATCGACATGGAGGCCATTTTTGGCCAGCACTGGATCTATGCCGCCAGCATCGCCGAACTGCCGGAGCCGGGCGACTACGTCACCGTCGACTACGGGCCCTACTCCCTGATCGTGCTGCGCAACGACGACGGCGGCGTGAAAGTCCTGCACAACGTGTGCCGCCACCGCGGCGCCCGCGTCCTGACCGAGCCCGCGGGGTCAACGGGAAACCTCGTGTGCGGCTATCACTCCTGGACCTACTCTCCCGAAGGTAATTTGATCCATGCCTCGGCGCCGGGGGAAACCAAGTTCGACAAGGGCTGTTTCGGCCTCAAGCGCGCCCACAGCCGCATGGTCGCCGGACTCATCTTCGTCTGCATTGCCGACGAACCGCCAACCGACTTCGACGAAACCTCAAAGATCTTCGAGCCCTACCTCGCGCCGCACGATCTGTCGAAGACTAAAGTCGCCTACCAGCAGAACATCATCGAGGAGGGCAACTGGAAGCTCGTCATGGAGAACAACCGTGAGTGCTACCACTGCGACGGCCACCCCGAGCTTGCCTGTTCCCTCTTTCCCACCTGGGGTCTGACGGAGGGCCTGATCCCGGCCCATCTCGAAGAGGTGTGGGACCGCAACAAGGAAGCACAGTCCTCGCTCGAGGAGCGTTGCCGCCGCTATGGCCTTCCCTACGAGGTGGTCGAGGAGCTCGACACCCGCATCGCGGGAATCCGTATCTCACGTGAATCGCTCGACGGAGAGGGCGAATCGTTCTCGGCCGACGGGCGCAGGCTCTCCAAGAAGCTGCTCGGCGACTTGCGGGACTTCCGCCTTGGCCGCTGCTCGATGCACCTGCAGCCCAACAGCTGGTTCCACTTCCAGAGCGACCACGTCATCACGTTCGCCGTCTTCCCCATCAACGAACACCAGACACTGGTACGCACCACCTGGCTGGTGGCTGACGACGCCGAGGAAGGCGTCGACTACGACCTGGAGAAGCTCACCTACACCTGGAAGCAGACCAATCTGCAGGACAAGGAGTTCGTGGAACTATGCCAGAAGGGCGCCGGCAGCCCCGCCTACGAACCCGGCCCGTACATGAAGAGCGAATACCAGGTGGAGGCGTTCATCAACTGGTACGTGCAGCGCGTGC
Source organism: Arthrobacter sp. S2(2024) (assembly GCF_036662515.1). NCBI lineage: Bacteria > Bacillati > Actinomycetota > Actinomycetes > Micrococcales > Micrococcaceae > Arthrobacter > Arthrobacter sp. S2(2024). Next base: position 565,486 of record NZ_JAYKZI010000003.1, read on the forward strand.
AGGAGCACTTGGCATGATCGAACTCCGCACTGAGACGGCCGTCCAGGAACCACAGCGCATTCGCGGTCTTGAGATGCCGTGGAACAGGGTCATGGGCAGCACCGAGGGACCCGCAAGCGCCGCCCGCGCATTGGGCCCCTGGCATCCGCAGGAGTTCTTGGCCGAATGCGTCGAGACCGTTCCCGAGGTGGGCGGCATGATGACCTTCGTGTTTCGCCGCTGCGATGGTGCGCCGCTGGCGTTCCGTCCGGGCCAGTACGTGAACGTCGCCTTTCCCGTGAAGGGCGCGGACCAGGACGCGGTGGACCGCAGCTACTCGCTGTCCAGTTCGCCCACCAAGCCGTGGACCTTCGACATCACAGTCAAATGCGACCCCACGGGACAGGTCTCGCCGTGGGTGCACCAGAACGTCAAACCCGGCACCGTCCTCGACATGCTCGGACCAGTCGGGGCATTCCACCTGCCCGACGCCGACCGGCGGGCACGGTACCTGTTCCTGGCCGCCGGCGCTGGCATCACCCCCATCATGTCGATGGTGCGGACCATCCACTCGCTGCCCGGACAAGCCGATGTCGTGGTGCTCTACCACGGGGCGGCGGCCGGAGACTTTGCCTTCCACCAGGAGCTGGCCTACATCGCCTCCGTGGACTCGCGGGTCAAGGTCTTCTACTCCCTGGGCGACCGCAGCAAACCCGAGGGCTGGGAAGGGCTCACCGGAAGGCTCACGGCGGCCATGCTCGACGAGGTGGCTCCCGACGCCAACGGCCGCCAAGTCTACGCCTGCGGCCCCGAGGGTTACCTGAACACAGCCACCGAGCTCCTCAAGAAGGTCGGCGTCGACGACACCTCCATCTACATGGAATTCTTCTCGGGAGATCGCCAGACGCTCCTTGAATACCAGGCGGAGCTCGCGTTTGCGGTGGACATTGCGGAGGAAATCGCCGAGGAAATCGCCGATTCCGCCGAGGACTACTACGAAAGCCAGCCCACCGCGTTCGGGCTCTACGAGCCGGGCTACGACGCCGATGGAACCCTGCAGGCCACGGGCCTGCCGCTGGAAACCGTCGACCCTGACGTTCCCGGTCCCGAAGCCCCCGACGGCAGTCCGGACGTGGGACCGCAGGCCGGGTCCTCCGATGCCTCGAGCTTCGACACGGTCGGAACGGGAAGCCTCACCCTGTCCTTCATGCGCACCGGCATTAACGTGCGCATCGACCCCTCCGAACACATCCTCGAGGTGGCGCAGCGTGCCGGCGTCAGGATCGGAGCGAACTGCAAAGAGGGCATGTGCGGCTCCTGCAAGGTCGTCAAGCTCTCCGGGGAGGTCGAGATGAACCACCAGGGCGGCATTCGGGCACGGGAAATCGAGGCAGGCAAGTTCCTGCCCTGCTGCTCCACAGCACGAACCGATTTGGTGATCGATGCCTAGCAGCTTCCAGCTGCCGGGCCTCACGGAAGACCCGGTGCTCCTAGGGGTCCAGTTCGCCCGCCCGCGTCCACCCGAGGGCCTCGTACCGGTCCGCCGCCGCGGCGTCCACGGGCGCATAGACGACATCCGCGCCTTCGACGAACGCTTCCTCCGCCAGGCGGGCCAGAATCACAGCCTCGTGATCGAGCGCCACAGAGTCGCCGTCCACTGCGCGCACCGGGCCCACCACAGCGAATCCATCGCCGAACGCCACCCGGCCCCGCGCCAGAGGGCGGTCGAAGCGTGTCAACTCCACGACGTCGTAATCCTCCAAGGGCGCCTCGAACACCCCGAACTCGGACTCCAGCGGCAGCGCGCTGTTGACCTCGCCCGGCGGGGCGGTCATCAGGACGCCGGCGGGAAGTGTTTCCTCGCCTGCATTGAGCCGCGCCCATAGGGGCTGCCAGTCGTGTGTCGTTTCCGGTGCGCTCATGCACCAACCCTATCGTCGTCCCTGACTGCCGGTACATGCGGAATAGCTTGGCTTTCCGGGGTTTACCAGCGTGAATGGACCATCTCGCGGAAGTACGTGTCGTAGATTTCCCTGACGCTGTTCTCGAAGTCCGGACCCAGGTGGTCCAGTATCTGGATGGAGGCGGCGTTGGAGCGGGCTTGTTCGGGGCTTCGGGCACCTGGTATGACGGTGCTGACGCCGTCTTGTGCCGCGATCCAGGCGATGGCCGCTTGGGCTGTAGTTGCTCCGGACGGGACAAGCTTTTTGAATTCTTCCACCGCTTTGAGGCCTTGTTCAAAGTCAACTCCGGAGAAGGTCTCTCCGACGTCGAATGCTGCACCGTCCCGGTTGTATTTCCGGTGGTCATTTTCGGCAAAGACTGGGTCCTTGGAATACTTGCCCGAGAGCAGGCCGGAGGCCAGAGGGACCCTGGCGATGATGCCGACTCCGGCGTTCTTCGCCGCAGGCAGGACGCCCTCCAAGGGTTTGAGTCGGAAGGCGTTCAGAATGATCTGGACGGTGGCCGTGCCGTGTTCGATGGCTTCGAGTGCTTCATCGGTCCGCTCGACGCTGACGCCGTAGTCCTTGATTGCGCCTTCACTGACGAGCGTCTCCAGCGCATCGTAGACTTCCGGCCGGCTGTAGACCGGGGTCGGTGGGCAGTGCAACTGCACCAGGTCCAGGCAATCCGTCCGGAGGTTCCGCCGGGAACGGTCGACCCACTGCCGGAAGTTGGCCAGTGTGTAGTTCTCCGGTTTCTGTTCCAGGCGCCGCCCGATTTTGGTGGCTACCGTGATGTCCAGTCCGGGGTTGGCAGCGAGGTACGCCCCTATGGTTTGCTCGCTCCGCCCGTCGCCGTAGACATCGGCGGTATCGAAGAAGGTCACCCCGGAATCCACTGCGGCTTCCAGGATGTCGTTGGCTTCCTTCGGGTCCACGTTGCCCCAGTCTGCACCGAGCTGCCATGTGCCCAGCCCCACAACGGAGACGGACCGCCCCGTCTTGCCCAATACTCGCTGCTTCATCCTTCGACTGTAACCACGGCACAACAGCCCCGTCCGCATGGAGGGGGGCCAGTTGATCCTAGGACCGGAAGGGCCAGCCACGCCTGGTCAAAAGATGCTGCCGGACGATCTCGGGCTCTCCCGATTCCTCACCCGCCACCCGGGAAGCATAAGCACCAAGTGGCAGGGGACGGCCGGACGCCCCCGTCACACAGCTCAGGTGATGATGACGTTCTGGATGCTCTTTCCAGGTTTTTGAGGTCGACCACGCCGACCATCGCGTCCAAGTGTCGCAGCGGCACGGTGGCCCATGTTCGGTTAGCGGCGGAGTTTGACGGTCTGCGTCTGGCCGCCGAGTCCGGCAGTGTCGAGCGTGAGGGTTGAGCGGCCCTCGGCATCAGCGCCGAGGGTCGCCCCGGAGCCTTCCAGCACTGTGGACCATGTTCCTTCGGGCAGCGTCAATGTGATGCTGGATGCCTTCTGCGTGGGCTCGCTGACCGCCAGACTGAGCACATTTCCGTGCCTGGAGTAGACAACGCACGCGGGACCCGAGGCACCAAGGTCCCCCGCTGTTCCGGCCTTCCAAAAGGTTGCCGCCGTAGTCTTCTCGCTCTTGAACTCCACGGACTGGGCGGTGGCATCGTTCCGGATCACCGTGTGGTTGTCGCCTTGTGCGATCTGCCTGATTTGGGCGACCGATGCGCCTGGAGCCACCACGTAGGCGTAGCTGCCCGGTGCATCGCCTGCGCCGTGGTCAATGTAGACGGTGGCGAAGTTGCGCTGCTGGACGGTGGTGCTGCCGGCAAGGAGATTGACCGCCGACCAGCTTCCGGAGCGGCTTTCGCGGAGGACCGTGAGCGGTGAGGCGTCGAGGACGGCATAGCCGCCGAACCCTTCCAAATGGACCCAACGATCGTCGTCAAGAACCACTGCGCTGCCGGCCGATTCGGCGATGCTGCCCGACGCCGTCGTGAGGGCGTTGTTTCCTTCGTGAAGATTGCGGTGGTCCACAATGCTCTCCACGCGGGCGCCGCTCCTGGTGCTGATGTCGGCGCCGAGGCATACCGCCAGGTCCCCGCTGATGAACCAGGACTTCCTGGCCGACAAGCCGGTGCCACCGGGACCCACAAGATGCTGCCCGACGGCGGCCACCTCGCCCAGGGCCGCGGAGCCCGTCCACTCGTTTGCAGGGCGGGCTGCACCCCATTCGCCCTCCACCTTGTCCGGCAAGGGCGTGGTGTCCACGGTGGTGCCGGGCAGCCGGTTGTAGTTGGCGGTGGCCCAATAGGCGTCGTCGTATTGGCCCAGGTCGGCCGTATAGAAATGTGTCATGCCGGAACCCGTGTGGTATCCGCGGTTGTTTTCGCCGTTGCCGCATTCGTACCAGGCAATGCGGTTACTTGACATGGATAAGGACAGTGCCCAGCCGCTCCCCCGGTGGATGGTACGGTCCATGGCAGGGAAGAGCCGGTGCCCCGCAGTCTCGGCGACGGGCGCAATACCGCTGGCCTGGAGTTCCTTGACAAGGGCAGTTCTTGGCACGCTGGCCCCTGCAAGAATCGGGCGGCAGGTGTTGCGGGTGATCCATCCGGCGCACAGGCCCCGCCATCTTCCGGCGGTAGCGGGATCCATGGCGCGTGCCAGGAGGAGAATGGCTTCGATCGCGGAAGCCCCGAGGTCGTAGCCGGTGTTGGCCTCTCGGCTAATTGAGCGGCCACGCACGGCATCCGCCATGGCTCCGTTGATGATGAACGGCGCGTACGAACCCTCGACTGCGTCGAGGAAGATGCTGCGGCTTGGATCGGAGATTTCAGAGGCCGTGCCGCCAAGGAGCGCGAACAGCTTGGACAATCCAGTGAGCAGCACTACCCCGTACGAACCTGTGTATGCGGTGGTGCTGTGCTGGATGAAGGAGCCGTCCCTGAAGAATCCGTCTCCGCTAGTGACGTATTGCCACACTTGGCTCAGTCCCGTGATGGCGTGCTGAAGCTTTGCGGTATCTTCCCCGGCCAAGGAGCGGATGATGATTGCTTGGCTGAGGTCGACGCGGTTGGCTCCCACGGACGTGACCTTGGCTCTTGGTGCCATGAACTGCTGCCACGGGTCTGGCACGAAGTGGTCGATGGCTGCGCAGTTGGCAGCGATCTCGGCGGCGGTCAGTTCGCCGTGAATCAGGACCAATGTATCGGCCAAGGCCCTTGTCACACCGATTTCCCAGTTCCACCAGTTCCCGGATTCTACTTTCGTATCGTTGTAGGCAACGGCATGCGCGTCCGCCAGCCCCGCTTTGATGTCTGCAAGCACGGAAGCATCCCCGAACACTGTGGCAGTGGGGGTCGCCCAAGCGATGGCGAGCTGCTGCAGACGCTGGTAGGTGGAAGCAATGTGGACGTCGTTGGCGAGCGACAGGTCGGTGAAGACCGAGGTACGGCCTGCCGCGCGGTTGACCTTGGCCAGCGAGGCGGCGGCCTTGTTGTTCAGCGCGGTGATAGCCGTGGCGAAGTCTGGATCACCCGCCTGGATCACCGTGCGGCCGGTGATCTGGTCCACCCAGCGGGTCCGCAGCGCGGCGAAGTCCGCGGCGCTCGGCACTGATGCCGCCCAGGAATTTTGGGCAAACATCGAGCTGACAACGGCTGCAAGGGATAGCGTGCCTGCGGTCTGGAGAACCGTTCGGCGTGAGATCTGTGGTGACACGGAGTTGCTCCTAAGTAGGTGTGGTGGACGTGCCAAAGGCGCCCTGGACGCCGAGGCACAAAATGGACGGACTTGAGAACTAGGCGGTGATGCCGAGATCTTCGGCGCGGACGCGAAACGAGAGGGGGGCGCCCCGGGAAAGCCGGAGGGCTTCCTGGACGGTGCTGGCTGCCATGCGTTCCAGTTCGTTGCCCAGGGAACCGGCGATGTGCGGGGTCAGCAGGACATTTGGGTGCGCGTAGAAGCCGGAGTCCGCTGGCAGGACCCAAGGGGTGGTGACATCCAACACGGCATAGATATCACCGCGCTCCACCCGCGCCAGCAAGGCGCCTTGGTCGACGAGGTCACCCCTAGAGGTGTTGATGAACGTGGCTCCGGGGCGGAGCCCTTCGATCCGGCCGGCGTCGATGAGGTTCTTGGTGGAGGGGAGCGACGGCGCGTGGAGGGACACGACGTCGCTGCTCGCCACGAGCTCGTCCAAGGTGACGAGCTCGACGCCGATCGCGGCCGCCTCGGCGGCGTCGAGGTAGGGGTCGGCCACCACGACGTCAAGCTCGTACGGAGCGAGCAGGCGGATGACATGGCGCCCGATCTTGGAAGCACCGATGATCCCGACGCGCTTGCGGTAGTTTCCCATGTCAGGGAAGAGCCGTTCGGGCTGGATCTCCGCGCGGGCGGTATGCAGGGCGCGGGCGATCTGAAGGACGCGCTTGTTGGCCAGGATAATCATGGCCACGGTGTATTCGGCGACCGGGATGGCGTTGGCATCCGCGGCAGAGCTGACCTGGACGCCGCGTTCCCAGCAGGCGTCCGCAACGTGGTGTTTCACGCTCCCGGCCGCGTGCAGGACGTAGCGCAGGCGCGGTGCCGCATCCAGGACGGCGTCGTCAATCATGGGGCAGCCCCAGCCCGTGATGAGGATGTCGGCCTCCGCGAGCAGCGCCTTGCCTTCGGGTGCGTGGAAGTCCTGGATGGGCTCAAGGCTCAGGAGGTTCAGTTCAGGCTCGAGGGTGTCGAGGCTGCGTTCCGGGAACAGGGCCCGGGCGGTGTGGGCCGGCATGGCCAAGGCAACGTTGAGGGTCACTTGACGCTCCCTGCCGTCAAGCCGGACTTCCAGAATCGCTGCAGCATGATGAACGCGAGAAGCAGCGGCACGATGGACAGAAGGGACCCAGTGATCACCAGGGGTGTGAATTCCGGCTGCGGTACGGCGTAGCCCTGCCAGATGGAAATCCCGACGCTGACCGGGAGCAGTTGCTGGTCCTGGAGCATCACCAACGGAAGCATGAAGTTGTTCCAGACGCCGACAAACTGGAACAGGGCGATCGTGACGTATCCGGGGAGCATCATGGGCAGGCCGAGTGAGAAGAAGGATCGGATGGCTCCGGCCCCATCCACACGCGCGGCTTCGAGCGTTTCGGCCGGGACGTAGGCCGCGGAGTAAACCCGGGCCAGGTAGACACCGAAAGGGTTGCAGAGCACGGGGATGAGGACGGCCCAGATGGTGTTGGTGATCCCGAAAACCGATGCCAGCAGATACATGGGCAGGACGGTGGCGGTGTTCGGGATGAGGACGCCCACCAGGACGATACCGAAGAAGGAGTCCTTGCCGCGGAACTGGAACTTGTCGAACGCATACCCGGCCATGACCGAGATGAGCCCGCCAAAGACGGCTCCGAAAGCCGCGTAGAACATGGAGTTCGCCATCCACCGGAGGAACACGCCGCCGTCTTGGCTCAGGACCGCGACGACGTTGTCAAAAAAGGCCGGGTGCCCGAAAGCGTAGGCCGCCGTTCCGTAGAGGTCCGCGGTGCTTTTGGTGGAGGCGAAGAAGAGCCACAGCACCGGAAGCACCATGTAGGCGGAACCGAGGATCAGGAGTGCGTTCACGGTGAAGGTGCTGGCGAACCCGACTCGGGCGGCCCGGCGTCGTTTCAAAGGTGAAGGCGCAAGCGCAGTTCGGGGCCGGGGGAAGGTGGTGGCGCTCATGCTTTGTTCATCCTTGAGCTGAAGCGGGTGACGGCCCAGGACAGCACGGCGGCCATGAGCGCAATGATGATGGAGGCGGCCGCGGCCTGGTTGAGGTTGTGCCGATTGAAGGCCGCGTCGTAGGCCCACATGTTCGGAACCCATGTGCTGGTGACGGACGCCGTGGCCTTGGAGATGATGGAGGGTTCGGTGAACAGCTGCAGCGTGCCGATCACGGTGAAGAGCATGATGACGCTGAGTGCGGGCAGGATCAGCGGCAGCTTGATGCTGAGGGCCGCACGGATTTCCCCGGCTCCGTCAACACGAGCGGCCTCGAGGACTTCCCGCGGAACCGCCTGCAGCGCCGTGAAGAGCACGATCACGTTGTAGCCCGTCCATTCCCACACGGCGATGTTCACGATCGACGGCAGGATCAGGTGGGCATCCAGGAAGTTCAGCGAAATGCCGCCGGTTTCGAGGACGGAGACGATGGGACTGACTCCCGGCGTGTACAGATAGGCCCAGATGAGCGCGGCGATGACGCCGGGAACGGCATGCGGCAGGAAGACAAGGAGTTGGAACAGTTTCCGGGCACGTGCGACGGCGGCATCCAGTAGGAGCGCGAACGCCAAGGCGCCGCCCACCATGCATGGAATGTACATAGCGCAGTACAGCGCGAGGCGGCCGATGCCGCCCACGAAGGCCTCGGATTGCAGGACCTGCAGGTAGTTCTCGAGGCCGACGAACGCGGTCTTCGCCTCGCCGAAGCCCAGGCCGGATTTCTGCTGGGCGAAGAAGCTCAACACGATCGAATAGATGACGGGTGCCACCATCGCCAAGGCGAAGACGGCAAAGAACGGGGTAAGGAACAGGGCGGCGGTGCGGCCGCCGGTTCCGGAAAGGCCGCGTGGCTTGCGGATGGTTGAAGCGGGGGCGGCGGCAACTCGGCTGGCCGGCTTCGTAGGTGCTTGATTGACCATTTGAATCTCCTCGCTGGCGGGGTGGCTTGCCATGAAGCCACCCCGCCGGGCGGGCCTACTCCTTGACGGAGAGGCCGTTCTGCTTGAGTCCGCCCACCGTGGCAGTCTGCGCGGTTTCGATGCCCTGCTTGACGGTGCCGCCGGTGGTCAGCTTGCCGAAAGCATCCTTCATGGCGGTGTTGGTGAGGTCCCAGTTCGGTCCCCACTGCCAGCCGCTCCTGACGGAGGCGAAGGCCTTGTCGAAGACGGCGTAGATGTCGTTGCCGAAGTAGCTCGCGTCGAACGCGCCCTTCGCCACTGGAGTCAGTCCTGGAAACGCCAGGTAGGCCGAGCCGGCACTGCCGCGGGCCTTGACGGCGTCGGGGTTGGTGGTGAGGAACTCGATGAACTTAGCTGCAGCGGCGGGGTTCTTGCTGCCCTTGGGGATGTTGAAGCTGGAACCGCCCAGGAAACCGTTCGAGGGAGTGCCCCAGTTCGGCACCTCGGCCGCAATCCACTGGCCGGCCTGGTTGTTTGCTTTCGTACGCGACTGCAGGCCAGGGGCACTCCAGCTCGCGCCGAGGACACCGACAACGGTGCTGCTGGCCAGATCGGCGGACCATTCGTCGCTGAAGGACTGTTCGACCTTGACGATCTTCTCGTCGATCAACTTCTGCCAGTAGTTGGCCACCTTCTGCGTGGCCTCATCCTTGACGCCGATCTTCCAGGTGTCGCCCTCGGCTGAGAACCACTTGGCACCGGCCTGCCAGGCCAGGCCCGCGGTGACGACCGGATCGTTCGTGTAGAAGCTGGCGAGGTAGGCGTTCGGCGCCACTGCCTTGACCCTCTGGCCGGCCTTCTCGAAATCATCCCAGGTCTTTGGAACCTCAACGCCTGCCTTTTCCAGCAGGTCCTTGCGGTACCACATGACCATCGGGGTGGTGTCGTAGGGAAGGGCGTAGGTCTTCCCGCCGAGTTGTACCAGTCCGCGGGCTTGGTCCGAGAGCTTGTCCAGCGTTGCGGACTTGTCGATCAGTCCGTCCAGCGGCTGGAGCTGACCGTTGCTGACGAACTGGGCCAGCTGCGGGTATTCGATGGTGGCCACGTCGGGACCGTTGCCCGCCGTGATGGCAGTGGACAGCTTGGCGTAACCCCCGCTGGCGCCGTTGGGGACGGTTTCGAAGTTGACCTTGATCTTGTTCTGGCTTGCGTTGAACGCTGCGGCGACCTTGTCCATCCCGGCGAGCGAGGACCAGAACGTGATGGTGCCGGTGGGTTCTTGAGCCGGGGTCGGGGTTGCGGAGGGGGTTGTCCCGCAGGCCGTGATGAGGGCGGCACTGGCCACGAGGCTGGCCGCTCCGAGCAGAAGCTGGCGACGCTTCATTCTGTTCTCCTTTGAAGTTCACGATGCGAAGTCGTGGTGTGCCTTGAAGCACTTAACTCCCAGTGAAACGGTCAGCGAGTAAACATATCAACGGAATGAACAGAATTGAACACTAGAACCGGAGTGAAGTTGTCTTGGCTTCCGTCATTCGGCGGCCCCGACGTGAAGCGCCTGGCTCTGGGTGGAATCCCGGATATTGAGGCTGGGAGAGAGGCTCAGTCGCTGCAGCGCCGACACGCCCCGTCGCTGGGCTCCGATCCGGTTCAGGCACATCAGCAGCGCTTCGTGGCCGACGTCGTATTTTGGCGGTGCCACGGCGGTGAGGGGAACGGTACCCAGCGCCGCGATTTCGTCGTCGTACGCGATGATAGCCAAGTCCCCGGGGATGCGGACGCGGCGATCCTGGCAGGCGCTGGCGAACTGCAGCGCGTCCTCATCACTGTGCACGATCGCAGCAGTCACGTGCGACTCGGCGCACCAGTCGAGAATCCCTTCCACCACCAGGCGGTGCGCCTGTGGATCGTTCAGCGCACGCGAGACGGGGCGCACCATGGTGGAGTCCTGCGGGGTCCCGGCCCGCCGCATGGCGAGGTGGTAGCCCTCGATGACCTGGGCGGCAGTGGGAGTCTTCTCCCGGACGCACAAGGCAATCCTTCTGTGGCCGAGGGACAGGAGATGGTTGACCGCGATCTCCGCCCCGCGCACATGGTCGCTGCGTACGGATTCCAGGCGGCACTCTTCAGAAATGTCGTCGATGGAGCGTTCGACGACGACAACCGGCACCGCCGTCTCAGCCAGCAAGGCCAGGGTTTCAGTTCCGGCCAAGGAAACCTCACTGGGCGTAACCAGGATGCCGTCAACGCCGTGTTCGAACAGACGGCGAAGCTGGCGCCGTTCCTCGGCCCCGGAGTAGTTGGAAACCCCCAGCACCAGCCGAACTCCCGCTTCCTGGGCGGCCGCCTCCGCGCCCCGGATAACCCCGGGAAAATAGTACGACGCGGACGGGACGATCATGCCGACCGTCGCCAGCGGGCGGCTCCCGCCCGGCCGCCCTGACAACAGAGGAACGCTGCCGGGACCCGATGGTCCCCTGGGGTTCATGCCGGTCGCGCGACGCCGGCCGCTTTCAATGGCGGACCCGGCGACAGGGACGGCACCACCTCGGACGCGTTGCAGGAGCCCCTGCTCCGCGAGAGCTGCCAAGTCACGACGGACCGTCATCCCGGACGTTCCCATTCTTGCCGCGAAATCCTCAACGCTGAGGGAGCCGTGAAAAGCCAACTCCTTCAGAATCTGCAGGTGCCGGTCCTCGGGGAGCATGAGAGCCTCCGATCAAGTTCGCTTGTGTTTGATTTGTTCATTATGAACTAGAGCCGACGCTGGCTCCGAAAGTCAAGGCCATTTGGGCCCGTGAGAATTGGCCGCGCACGAGATGTGCATTGTTGTTCAAATCAGCTACCAATGCTTGACCTCAGGTTCCTCAGGGACTTCTCCTTGAATCAGCGGACATTCATCGGAGGAGAAGAATTGATAGTGAAGTGGGCGAAAGGCTCGGCGGCGGCCGCCTGGTTGGTGAGAACTTCGTGAAAGCGAAGGTTGCGTTTTCTACGCTCGGCTGCCCGGAAGCGTCCCTGCAAGAGATTCTGGACATTGCGGCCACCTATGGGGTTCAAGGGCTCGAACTCCGTTCCATGGCAGGACAAATAGTGCATGCTGGCTTATCGAGTGAAGAGCGCGGCTGGATCCGTAGGCGGATCAACGAGGCAGGGTTGCACGTCGTCTGCGTAGCCACGTACGTACGTGTGGGCGATCCCGGGCTAAGCGACGACCACGTACTCGGCGAGCTTGAGGCCCAGATGCTTCTCGCTCGTGACCTGGGAGCGGCAGGCGTCCGCGTTTTTCCGGGTGGGGCTGGCACGGATTCGGATGCACGCATCGCAAGGCGGCTCGCGGCGGCCGCCCTCTCCGCCCCTGACATCCGGATATGGCTGGAAACGCACGACTCGCATCCCCGAGGAACGGACATCCGGCGGGTTATGACGCTATTGGACGAGATATGCCCCGGTCACGGCGTCCAAGTCATCTGGGACGTACTCCATCCGGCCGCTGCCGGTGAGCGCCCCGCCACGACGTTCGAAGCCATCGGCCCGTGGTTTGGCTATGCGCAACTCAAAGATGCCAACTTCGACGGACAGCTACGGCTCCTCGGTCAGGGCGACATTCCGTTGCACGAAATCCTCATTCTCCTCGAAGACCGAACCGAGTGGCTTTCATTGGAATGGGAGCGCCCATGGCATCCCGAACTCCCCGAACTGGCCGTGGCCTTGGCCGGAATGAGGCAGTGGTTTGAAAAACTGACGGGTCCTTAAGCAGAAGGCCATTTCCTGCATTCGCTGGATGATGACCGGAACATGTCAAGCTTCTTTGGCCCCGTTGGGGCGGGGTACGAGTGGCTCCACTTGCGCCGGCTTTTGGTCTGGCCCTGCGGGAGTGGCGTCCGACCGGAATACCGGTCCGTGTCGAATGCCTGAACCGGGGCTCACGGGTCGCGGGAGAGACCTGAGACCTATTCCTCTACTTCCGCGTGGACCATCTCGGTAGGCTCACCATTATGGAGAATTCAGAGTTGAGACCTGACACCGAAGTACTCAGCGTTCATGAGTGCTGGAAGTACCTTCGTTCCTCCTCCGTCGGCAGAATTGCGCTCGTCAGAGGCGACAGCCCGGAGATCTTCCCAGTCAACTACCTGCCTGACGAGGGGACAGTGATCTTCCGGACAGGACCGGGCACCAAACTGGATGCCGTCATGGCCGGGCAAGTGATTGCATTGGAAGCCGATGGTTTCAACACCTACGGCACAATTGCGTGGAGTGTCATCGTCAAGGGACGTGCCGAAATAGTCACGGAAGCTGAAGAACTGCAGGAATCTTCCGTTATGGAACTCTCGCCTTGGGAAGCCGGCGCCAAAAATCATCTGGTCCGGATTACGCCGGCGGAAATGAGCGGTCGCAGGTTCGTGATCAGCCCGCCATCCCAATGGTGGCCCCCACGCGATTCGTGACCGCTGGTCAGGCCGGCTGCCTCGGTCCTCGCCGACCATGGCTTCCCCGCATTGCCTTGTGCCTTGGGCTGCGTGTCCGGTGCCGAAGGGAGGACGCCGCTTCGTTCATGTCACTCGACCAACTGAAAATCCGGAAGATGGAGGACCAAAGACTCTGGGATCAATTCCCCATGCTTCGCATTCTGGAAGGGTCAAGCCGGTTCGGGCATGACCAGATTCCAGGACAAGGAGGTCAGGAATGTCGGACTTAATCAGGTGGTTCGATAACCGTCGCTCACCCATTGAGATGATCGAACGGCTATTCGAAGGTGATGTGGCAGCATCCGGGATCCGGGTCGAACAATTGGTTGAAGGCACCACCTTGGTGGTTCGCGCCGAACTGCCGGGGATCGATCCCGAGAAGGACGTTGAAATCACGCTTGGCGACGGGTTCCTTGAAATAAGGGCTGAACGGCAGGAGAAAGAGGAGCAAAAGGACAAGGGCAGCTACAGAACGGAATTCCGCTACGGCTCCTTCGTCCGCAGGCTGCCAGTTCCGGACACAATCCAAAAGGACGACGTCTCCGCTTCATACAAGGACGGTGTTCTCGAAGTGAGAGCCCCGATTCCGGAAAGGGTCCAACCCTCCTCCGCTCACAAGATCTCGATTACGCGGGAGTAGTACACACGGTCCAGATGATGGCCTGCCACGGGCGGGCCGTGACTTTCGGCCCTATCATCCGGAATCGCAACGGGTCACGCTAGCGGGGAACGAAATCACCCCTATCGCGGGAGGAAAGTCATGGGCGGGGAAGCATCCACTGCAAGGATAGTTGTTGGTGTTGATGGATCGGAAGCCTCCATAGAGGCACTGAGGCAGGCCCAGAGCCTTGCGGTGCCATTGGGAGCGCAAATCGAGGCCGTTGCCTACTGGGAGTTCCCTCAGGTCTATGGCGGCTATGTGGCCATGGGCATCGATGACTTCGAGGAAGGCGCCGGACAGGTCCTCAAGGAATCCTTGGAGAAAGCGTTCGGTCCGGGACTGCCGGACAACGTCGTCTCGCGCGTTGTCCGCGGTCAGGCACGGGAATCCCTCATTGAAGCTAGCCGGGAAGCTGACATGATCGTTCTCGGCAGGCGTGGCCACGGAGGATTTGGCGGGCTGCTGCTCGGATCGGTCAGTTCAGCCTGCGTTGCCCACGCCCACTGCCCGGTCCTTGTTGTCCATGCTCCGGAAAAGAAGTGAACGACACCGACGGCGGAGAGAGGAGACGCCTGATGGCGCCCTTGTGGTCTCTGAGTCGCCTTCTCGCCGATCCAGCCGCTCAAATGCCGTGACTTGCAGAAGCAAAATCGGCCCCCAGGAGAAACAAATGTCCTTTCCCAACATGGATCCCAGCCCCTTTGACGATGTCCGGCACGTCACGGAGGAGCTTAGCGAGGAGCGTTGCTGGGAGCTGTTGTGCTCACAGGACACAGGCCGCTTCGGCTTCAACTACAAGAACAGGGTGATGATCCTGCCCGTCAGCTACCTCGTCCATGACCGGGCGATCTACTTCCGTACGTCCGCTGCCGGGACCATCGGGGACGCCGTTCCTCGCTTGAGTTCATCGTTCGAGATTGATGAGGCGCAGCCCGAGCGAAGCGAAGGGTGGTCGGTCCTGGTCAGTGGACCTTCCTCGCATGTGCAGGAACCGGAGCTGTTGACCTATCTTTGGGGACAGGCCATGGTAGAGCCCTGGGCAGGCGGAGCAAGGAATGACTTCATCCGGATCCACGCCGCGGTGGTGACTGGCCGCCACGTACACCTAGCCTGAATCCGGGTCCTGGCGCCAGGCGTCAACGGTGCTCTCCAGAGTGCCGGGCCTGCCCGAGTCGGGTTCGACGGCTGTGCTGTCGATTCCCGTGATGGCCTCGCCCGCCTTTTCCCCGGGAAGGAACCCCGCCCGCTATTTGCTCTTCTTGACCCGGCGTATGCGGGTAATGATGGTGGGGCACGCCAGCTGGGCAAGGACTGCGTGGGCGGTCGAGCCCAGCAGGAGACGCTTGATTCCGCCTCCGCCGCGGCTGCCAAGGACCAGCAGCTTCGCCGTCGATGCGGCTTCAGCGAGGGCCTGGGCCGGTGGATCGGTGGCCAGGACCCTGTGGACGACGAGGTCGGGGTACTTTTCCGCCAGGCCGGCGACTGTCTCGGCGAGGACCAGCCGTTCTTCTTCCATGAATTGCTCGCCGAAGCTGCCCTCAGGCAACCCCCTTTGCAACCAGGCGCCGGGTATCGGGTAGGCGTGCATGACGGTCAGTTCCTGTCCTTCACGGTCTGCCTCCGCGGCGGCGAATGCTACCGCCTGTGTTGATTCCTCCGAACCGTCCACTCCGACGATGACTCCGTGGCGGTTGTGCACCGTCTCTTCTCCGACGACGGCCACGGGGCAAACGGCCACGGAGGCGATCTGCAGGGCGCGGTCGGTCAGCCGGCCTCCGGGCCTGACATGGGTCCCGGAACCGATGACCACCAGGGAAGCCTTCTTGGACCTTTTGCGAAGGGCGTACCCTGCGGTGCCCGAAATCAATACCGTTCGAACTTCAACTTTCGGTTCCACCCCGGCTGCATGGGCTTTGGCCTTGATCAGAAGCTCTGTCGCGGCCTTGTTGGCCATCTCGTTGTAGGCAAAGGATTCGGCCATCCAGCGGTCATCCACCGCATGCACGAGTTGCACGGGCAGCTTCAAAGCCGCGGCCCGGTGCATTGCCCAAGTCACCGCGGCCTCGTTGGCCCCGGTGTCGTTGATGCCGACGACTATTGGCTCTTTCATGGCATGTCCGCTCTTCCTCGATGATGTCTTCGACCGTTGGGCTTCCGCCTCAACTACCCCAGCTCTGCGGGTCCCATGGACTGGGAAGAGCTCGGACGCCACCGTATCTGCGGGGAGCCGAAGCGCCTCGTTGCAAGGTACGCCCCTGCGCCCATGATGGTGAATCCAATGATTCCGAGGGCCGGGGTGCGGGCCGCGACCCCGGTCAGGAGCACAAGGCATCCGACGACGGCGGCGAAGATGCCGAAAGCTGTGTGTCGGGACTTGGGATGCCCGGGCGTCGATCTCATCTTTGCCGCGAATTTCGGGTCATCGCGTTCCAGTTCCTGGGCGATCTGTTCCAGTGTCTTCTTTTCGTGCTCGGAGAGAGCCATCATCGGCCTCCTATGCCGGCGTGGGTGGAAACCATTGCTGCTAGAGCGGTTTGTCGAGCGGGACTGCTTCGAGGTATTCAGGGACCCTGGCGTTCCAGCCCAGCTCCCGCTTGATGCGGCGGCGCAGGGCATCGGAGGCCTCGGGTTCGCCGTGAGTGATGTAAGTCATGTGCGGGGCTTCATCCGCGGTGTGCATCCAACGAATGATTTCGTCGGCGTCGGCATGCGCGGAGAATCCTTCAATTTGTACGACCTCGGCCTGAATGGGGACGTCCTGGCCGTAAATTCTGAGTTCCTTTGCTCCGGCCGCCAGGTCGGCACCGCGTGTTCCTCCGGCCTGGTAGCCGCTGAGGATGATGGCGTTTTTCGGATCCGGGCCATAAGCCTCAAGGTGGTGGAGGATCCTTCCCCCGGTGAGCATGCCACTGGCGGAGATGATGACCATTGGCCCTCCCCTCAGGTTGAGAAGCTTGGAATCATCGGCGGTACGTGACATGGTGGCCAGCTTGTACATGTCTTCGAACTCGTCCACGAGGAGGCGGTGTTCGTCCGGGTGTTGCCGGTACATATAGGACGCGTCGATGGCCATGGGGCTGTTCAGATAGATCGGAATGTCCGGAATGAGGTGCTTGCGGCGGAGCCGGGAGAGGTGGAGCATGAGGGTTTCCGCGCGGCCGACGGCGAACGCGGCGATCATGACAACTCCCCCGCGTTTGGCGACGCGGGACACGACAGCGCCAAGCTCAGCGGCCGCGTCCTGATCCGGGTGGCGTCGGTTGCCGTACGTCGATTCAGTGACAAGAATGTCCGCGGCCTCCAATTCCCGGGGAGGGAACATGAGGGGATCGTCGGCACGGCCCAAGTCTCCCGAGAAGTGTATGGAATGCCCGTCGACATTTATGTGGATCTGGGCGGCGCCGAGGATGTGTCCGGCTGGGAGGAAGGTGGCCTCGATGCCATCTCCCACTTCAAGCGGAGCATCAAAATCCCGCGGCTCGAATGAGTTCAAGGACCTGACCGCATCGGCCGCGGTGTAGACCGGAAGCGCGGGAACATGCACCGAGGAACCCCGATGATCGGCGTAGCGGGCTTCCTCTTCTTGGAGGTGGCCGCTGTCCGGCAGCAGCAGTTTGCATAGTTCACTGGTCCCGTGGGTGGCGTTGACCGGCCCGGTGAAGCCATCGCGCACCAGTGCCGGAACGTATCCGGTGTGGTCCAGGTGCACGTGGGTGAGCAGCACCGCGTCGATGGAACCAGGGGCGACGGGAAACGGGATCCTGTTTCGGTCGCGGATACGTTTGTAGCCTTGGAAAAGACCGCAATCGACCAGGATCCGCGTGTCCCTGGATTCGAGGAGATAGCGGGAACCAGTAACAGTGTCGGTCGCGCCAAAAAACCGCAGGCGGGCCGGGTGATTGCTGTTCATGCTGGTCTCCTCGAAATTTGCAGTGCCGGGCATCCGGCGGTGGCCGGATGCCCGTTCCGGAATTGCACGGCTACGGGGCCGGCATCACGTGGTGGTGACGGTATTCCTCGGTGCTGGGCTTGATTGCAAAGGCTGTGACAACCAGGGCGACCGCGCCCGGAATCCATGCACTCCAGGCGGCCCCTGTCATGGAGGTGAAGCCTCCAAGCCATGGCGCAAGGAGGAGGACGACGGCGAACACGGCTTGCGCCCACTCGGCAGCCGGCATTCCCGGCATGGCCAGGTTGGTGACCCCGGCGGCGACCAGCAGGACGCCGAGGATGACCATGAGGGCCGTGGACGATCCGCCTTGACTTGTCCACAGCACCGAGAGTGCGTCATAGGCGCCGGCGGCGATGACCGTCCAGTCCTGCCAACGGGTCCACTTCTTCATCTAGATCGTGCTCCTTTGATCGGTTTGGGCTATTTGATGGCCGCCCCGGCGTCGCCGGGACGGGGTTCGGGGTGCTTGGCCGCTTCGGGTTCGTGCGCGACGAGAACTGGACAATGGGCATGGACGACACAGGCCGCGCTGACAGAACCAAGCACCATGATCTTGTCCTGCCCGGTTTGCCTGGCCATGGTGTTCCTTTCCGTTCCCGCGGTTTCTCTAAGAATGGGCAGAAAATCAGCTGCCATACAGGGCCGAAAGTCATGGCCCCGGCTTGGGTCCTTCGGCCCTTGTTTGCCGTTGGCGGGCAGTGAACAATGACATAGCCGGGAAACATGCCGGACCGGCGGGACCGCGGCCACGGGCTGCCCGACAGGAGGATCATGGAACGCCCAGTATCACCCCAAAGCGACGCCCGGGTCCTTGGCGCGCCGCCTATCCGTGTCTATGTCCTGGACGACCATGAGCTTGTCCGCCGGGGACTGCAGGAGCTGCTCGAAAGCGAAGGCTTTGTGGTGGTGGGCATGTCCGGTTCCGCGGAGGAAGCTGCACGGCGGATTCCCGCTTTGCGCCCCGACGTGTCAGTGCTAGACGCCCGCTTGCCCGACGGCACGGGCATCGAAGTGTGCCGGGAGGTGCGCTCCGTGGACCCCACCCTGAATTGCTTGATACTGACCAGCTACGACGACGAACAAGCCCTGCGGGGAGCCGTCCTTGCCGGTGCGGCCGGGTACGTCCTCAAGGAAATCGGCGGTACCGACCTGATAGGTGCGCTCCGCCAGGCCGCGCGCGGTGAGTCGTTGTTTGATGCGTCAGTGAAGGCGAAGATCATCCAGGGACTCACCGAGCCCCGGCGTGTGGATCCCAGGGTCGCCTCATTGACACCCCAGGAGAGGCGGGTCCTCGATCTGGTCGGACAGGGCCTGACCAACCGGCAGATCGGGGAACTCATGCAGCTCGCCGAGAAAACGGTGAAGAACTACGTGTCCTCGATGCTGGCAAAGCTGGGATTCGAACGTCGCACCCAGGCAGCCGTCTATATTGCCCACGGACCGGAAAC
Organism: Arthrobacter sp. S2(2024); assembly: GCF_036662515.1. Classification (NCBI taxonomy): domain Bacteria; kingdom Bacillati; phylum Actinomycetota; class Actinomycetes; order Micrococcales; family Micrococcaceae; genus Arthrobacter; species Arthrobacter sp. S2(2024). Next base: position 584,563 of record NZ_JAYKZI010000003.1, read on the forward strand.
GGACACCGGAACCGTCCGTTGACGGACCAGCAGACGGGAAACTCAGTGGGCCGGAACCGACCACACCAAGGTAGTCCCCTTCGTTGGGGCGCTGGTCACCTCAAACGAACCACGCAACTCCGAGGCCCGCTGTTCCATGTTCACCAGGCCATTTCCGGGGACGGCATCCCTGAAGCCCCTGCCGTCGTCTTCGATGATCAAGGTTAGCATGCCGTCTTCCACGGACACTGAAACGCTGATTGCCTCGGCCTCGGAGTGACGGACCGCATTGCTGAGGCCTTCGGAGATGACCGCCAGCGCGTTGGTGACTGTTCCGTCGTCGAGCACTGAATCGACCGCCCCCGTGAGCGTGAGGTGGGGGGCGAAGGGCAGGGACCTGGTGGCAGTGCGGACAGTCTGCAGTATCCGGCTGCTCAGCAACTCCTGCTCGCCGGAAGAGCGCAACGAGTAGATGGTGTTGCGGAGGTCCCTGATGGTCTCATCCAGTTCAGCCGTGACCGCATTGATCCGGGTCAAGGCAGGTTCGCCTGTAGTGAACCGCCGCAGGCTTTGGATGCTGAGTCCCGCGGCGAAAAGGCGCTGGATGACGAGGTCGTGCAGGTCCCGGGCAATGCGGTCCCGATCCGAGAAGACCACCAGTTGTTCACGGAGCCGGTGAATCCGGTCAAGCTCCAGGCCCAAGGCCACGTGTGAGCCGAACACGGCCCCCATCTCCACATCCGTCTTAGCGAACGGCCCCGTTCCAGGGGCCCGAACCAGAAACAGAAGTCCATGATGGGCGCCCTGTGCACTGAGATCTATCGCCAGGAGTTTTCCCTTGGACAAGCCGTCAGCCAGTCCAAGGATGTCTCCGGCCTCGTCCATGCAGGCGGGCATCCCGGTGGCGGCGACCGACCTGATGACGGCGGAATCCATGGGCAGGATATTTCCGGCGAAATGTGCGCTCTCCGTTCCCGCGGCACCCGCGACGCAGTACGAATCCACCCCTCCATCTGGAACGAGAATCAGGGCCAGCCGGGAACCGGATTCCCGGAGCGCCCTGTCGGCTATCTGGTCAAGCCCGACATTTTCCGGCTCCGAGGTCCGGTCGTCGCCGAGCATCCGGCCGGTCACATCCATGCATGCTTCGAGCCAGGACGCGCGGCGGCGGGCGTCCTCATAGAGGCGGGCGTTCTCGATGGCCACGCCGGCAGCAGCAGCCAATGCGACGGCAAGATCCTCGTCTTCGGGAGTGAAATCGCCACCCCCCTCTTTTTCCGTCAGGTACAGATTGCCGAAGACGACGTCCCGGACCCGCACCGGGACACCAAGGAAAGACTTCATGGGTGGATGGTTTGCAGGGAATCCGTATGACTTCGGATGCTGGTGCAAATCATGAAGACGGAGGGGCGCGGGTTCGCTGATCAGCAGGCCGAGGACCCCGTGCCCGGTGGGCAGCGGGCCGATGCGGCGTGCAAGGTCCTCGTCGATCCCGACTGTGACGAAGTGGCTCAAAGACTTGTTTTCGCCGATGACGCCCAACGCGCCGTAGCGGGCATGCAGTAGCCGGCACGCGGACTTGACCACCCGGTCCAGAACGGCTTCCAGGCTCAAGTCTTCGGCGACGGCCACCACCGCTTCCAGAAGCCCCCGCATCTGCTCCTGGGCATCCAGGAGTTCTCCGGCCCTGGCCAAAAAGTCCCTCAGCAGGTCTTCGATCCGGGTTCCCGTGACATGAAGGCGATCAGGCCGCACAGGATCTGGAAGAGAGCCGTTCATTTACTGCCTTTCGAGCGGTGCAGCCCACACGGGGCAGGTACCCGTGTCGTGGCAGCTGGCGTATCCGATGCCAGACTACTCCCCGAGTCTCGCGTTCGCCCAGACGCCCTTGAGGCGAGGGTCTTTGTGCCCTGTTTCCAGCTCACTCCCGGGCGTAGCCTCTCCGTCATGACGAACAAACCATCAACCCCGGAGCCGGAGGTCCTGCAACCTCAACAATGCTGGGAGCTCATGCGCGGCGTCTCGGTGGGACGCCTCGCAGTGTGGGTACTAGACCATCCAGACATCTTCCCGATCAACTACAAGGTTGACCATGGCACCCTCGTTTTCCGGACCGCAGAAGGGACCAAGCTCCACTCGGCCCTGGGCGAAACACCGGTTGCGCTGGAGGCCGACGGCGTCAACCCGGACACCGGGGTGGCGTGGAGCGTGGTCGTGAAAGGTCACGCTGTTGCCATCAAGCTGACCCAGGAGGTGCTCGATACGGTCGGGCTGCTCCTTTTCCCTTGGCAAGCTGGCCGCAAAGACCACTTCGTCCGCATCGTTCCGACGTCAATTACCGGACGCCGCTTCACCGTCACCCCTCCCCTGACGTGGTGGAGTCCCCTGGATGACGCAACGCGCGCCGGACTCGAATGACGGCGTCGCCCGGCGGGCCTAAAGCCCCTAACGACGGCGGACAGCCGCCGGTAGCGTCATGGTCATGAACACTCAATCGACGGATGAAATCGAAAGTCTGAGTCCAGACGAATGCTTTGAATTGCTTGGCCAAGCAGCCGTTGGCAGGCTAGCCGTCATTGTCGAGGACCATCCGGACATTTTCCCCGTGAACTACGTCGTGGACCACGGATCAATCGTCTTCCGCACAGGCACCGGCACGAAATTCTGGAACACGATGCGCCATCCCTGCGCGCTCGAAATCGATGGTTTCGATGCGGGCCCCGGGAAGGCCTGGAGCGTCGTCGCCAGAGGGCAGGCGCACTTCATCGTCGACCTGCGTGAAAAGGCGGCAGCCGATGCCCTCCACCTGGATCCCTGGCAGCCGGGCAGCAAGAGCCACTATCTGCGTTTGACCTTGGATGCCCTCACTGGTCGACGGTTCAAGGCCACCCGGCCCGATATCTGGAACACTCCCCTGTGGGATGCGCGCTCCGAGCTGTTCCACTGACTTTTGCTGCCGGCGTCGCCGACGGTACCTCTTGCCCTAGCTTGATGGAGCATCATGAAAGCACTCGTCTATGGCGGACCCGGACAAAAGTCCTGGACGGACGTCCCTGATCCCCACATCGTCAACCCCACCGACGCCGTCGTCCGCATCGATACCACCACAATCTGCGGGACGGACCTTCATATCCTCAAAGGCGACGTTCCGGCGGTCCAGGAGGGACGGGTCCTCGGGCATGAGGGCGTCGGAACGGTCACCGAAGTGGGTTCGTCCGTCACCGGGCTCAGGACCGGAGACCGCGTCCTCATTTCCTGCATCAAGTCCTGCGGACATTGCGGCAACTGCAAGAAGGGCCTCTACTCGCACTGCTCCGGGGAGGAGGGCCAAGCAGGAACCGGTTGGATCTTTGGCCATCTCATTGACGGCACCCAAGCCGAGTACGTGCGTGTCCCCTACGCGGACAACTCGCTCTACAAACTGCCCCACGGGGTCACCGATGACCAAGCCGTCATGCTCTCGGACATCCTGCCCACGGCGTTCGAAATCGGAGTCCAAGCCGGTCGCATCAAGCCAGGCGACGTCGTCGCCGTCGTCGGAGCGGGCCCCATCGGCCTCGCCGCGATAGCCACATCAGGCCTCCACGGCGCCGCCACAATCATCGCCATAGACCCGGACGAAGGGCGCCTTCTCCGGGCCCGGGAGTTCGGCGCAACAGGGGTCGTGAACCCCTCCGGTCCTGCTTGGATCAGCGACGTCATGTCCTTCACCGACGGCGCAGGAGTGGATGTCGCCATCGAAGCAGTCGGGATCCCGGACACCTTCGATATGGCCTTGCGGCTCGTGCGCCCCGGCGGGAATGTGGCCAACATCGGCGTGCACGGAAAGTCCGTTGAACTGCGCCTCCAGGACCTCTGGATCCGCAACATCAACATCAGCATGGGCCTCGTCAACACCAACACGACGCCGATGCTCCTCCGCCTGGTGGCCCAGCACAAGATCCCCGCCGAGAAATTCGCGACGCACCACTTCACCCTGGGACAGATCATCGATGCTTACGACACTTTCTCAAGGGCGGCTGAAACACACGCCCTGAAGGTCATCCTCAGCCGGGAATCCCACCACTAGGCAACCGTTGCTGAAGCTCCTTCCCCGAATCGGCACCCAAGAGCGGCGGCTCCCATGGCCACAATTCTGCGCTTTCCGCTCGTCGCGGCCACACTCCTCGTAGGAGTGTGCGTCGGGGTACTGTGGGGCCTCGGTCAAATGCCAGCGGCACAGGCAATAGCGACTATCTATGCGCTAACCGTGGCCGCGTACCGTGCCGTGTCCATGATCAGGGATCTCTTCCGGGGACGGTGGGGCATCGACCTGTTGGCGGTGACGGCCATCGCCAGCACCCTCGTGGTCGGAGAATACCTTGCCTCCCTCATCATCGTCCTCATGCTCACGGGAGGAGACGCCCTGGAGGAATTTGCCCACGGAAGGGCTACGCACGAACTGAAAGCCCTCCTTGAGCGGGCTCCGCGGACCGCGCACCGCGAGACCCCGGGCAACCCGGTGGAAGAGGTTCCCGTGGGGAGCATCCGTTCCGGAGACACACTGTTGGTCAAACCCTCCGAAATCGTCCCAGTGGACGGTCTCTTGCTCTCCCCTGCCGGGACTTTCGATGAATCCTCCTTGACTGGCGAAAGCCTGCCGGTCGAGCACGGCAAGGGCGACCCCGTCATGAGTGGATCGGTTAACGGCGACGAAGCCGTTCGCGTTGTTGCAAGTGCCACCGCTGCAGACTCCCAGTACAGCCGGATCGTGGCCCTGGTCCAAGAAGCCGCGGCGAGCCGCGCCCCCACCGTCAGGCTTGCGGACCGATACGCCGTTCCCTTCACGGTATTCGCCTTCCTGCTGGCAGGAATCGCATGGTACTTCAGTCACGATCCGGAACGGTTTGCCCAGGTGCTCGTCGTTGCGACACCGTGTCCCTTGTTGATCGCAGCACCTGTGGCGTTCCTTGCCGGCACCAGCCGGGCAGCCCACTCGGGAATCATCATCAAGAATGCCGGCACCCTCGAACAACTCGCCCGCGTCAGGACGGCGGTCTTCGACAAGACCGGGACACTGACGCACGGCCGCCCCGCGCTGCACGCCATACAGGTTTCCGCGACCGCCACGCCAGGCATGTCAGCCGATCGGATACTGCAACTCGCAGCGTCCGCTGAACAGTCGTCCTCGCATGTGCTGGCAGCCTCCGTGATTGATGCAGCACGGACGCGCGGCCTCCATCTGTTGCCCGTCACCAGCGCCAACGAGCACGCGACCCAGGGGGTCACGGCAGTCTGCGGAAGCCAGACTGTAAAGGTGGGCAAAGCTGCCTTCGTCGGCCCAGCCACAAGCGGCTTCGAGAAGGCAGACGTGGCCAGCGGACAACTTGGGATCGCCGTCGGCGTGGACGGGCACTTCGCTGGAACGCTGATCATGAGCGACCCTTTGCGGGAAAACGCGGTGGCCACCCTGGCCCAGCTGCGACGTCTCGGGGTGCGGGAAACCATGCTCCTGACTGGCGACACCCGTTCCACTGCCTCACATATTGCGGCCGAAGCCGGGATAACCCGGGTCCTGGCCGATTGCCTGCCTGCCGACAAGGTGGCCGCCGTCGCCGAATTGAACGACCGACCGGTCCTGATGGTCGGTGATGGAGTCAACGACGCACCTGTCCTCGCCGCGTCCGACATCGGTGTAGCAATGGGTGCCCGGGGAGCAACCGCGGCCAGCGAATCGGCCGACGTCGTCATCATGCTCGATGACCTATCCAAGGTGGCCGCTGCCGTTGACATCGGCCGGCACACCATCCACATCGCCCGCACCAGCATCTGGACAGGCATTCTCCTTAGCGTGGGGTTGATGGCCGCGGCAGCATACGGCTTCGTCCCGGCGGTTGCCGGGGCTCTCCTGCAGGAGTTGGTAGATCTCGCGACTATCTTGAATGCCCTCCGGGCCTTGGGGCACAGCCGAAAACCGGGGGTCGATTCGCCAGGGCGTGTCCCCCTTGACCGGCTCCGGAAATTGGACCGCGACTTTCGGCCCTAGCCTGCCGGCCGCCCGCCCGACAGGGTGGAGCAACCAAGGCCGGTTGCTTCCGCCCGGCGGCTATGTTTGCACAACCGGGCGGGTTATCAGCGTCGGGCACTGGACATTGAGCAGCACATGCTGGGCCACAGAGCCGACGAGCACGCGGGCACCGCCTCTTCCTTTGCAGCCCATGACCAGCAGCCGTGCACGGGTACTGGCGTCCAGGAGCGCTTCGGCCGGCGCACGCTCAAAGTCCAGGATCTTGAGTATGGCCAAACCCGGGTGCCGCCCCTCCAGGCCGTGGACCGATTTGGACAACAGCGCGTGCCCATCGAGTCCAGGTTCTGCAGGCCCGGTCCCGCGCACTGATCTCCCGGACGGTGCAGGAGCACGGCCGCTACCGGCATGGACGATCACGAGTTCCTGCCCCATTCGCTGCGCCTCGTCAGCTGCACACTCGACGGCGAGTTCGGAGTCCCGGGAACCATCGACACCAACTACTACGCCGGATGACTCGCGCGTAGAGGGGGCTGGCACAATCGCGACGGCGCAATGGCTGATGACCGCGATCTGAAAGCTGACCGAACCGAATCCTTCGCCGTGGTTGCCGGGGCGTCTATCGGTTCCCACGACGACCATTTCCGCATCCGCAGAAAGCTTGCGCATGGTTTCGGCGGGCTCTCCGGAACTCAGTATCGTCACTACCTCCAGGGAGGGAAACCGTGCGGCGACCCGTGCTGTCTCGCCTTTCAGCAGGTCCTTTGCTTGTGCAGTCGCGCCGTCGTGGAGGGCCTTCTGCGGGAACGCCCACGGCTCCGGAACAGCATGGACCAGGTTGAGCTGAAGACCAAGATCACGGGCCCGTTCGGCAGCCCAATCCGCGGCGGCGCTGCCGACCACTGACCCATCGACACCGACGAGGATCTTTGTCTTCACGAGCCCACGTGCCTTCCCGGAACCAGCAGCAACCTCTTCCCAGTTTCGTGGGCAGCGTCGATGACCTGCAAGGGCCGTAAGACCCTCCCCGCGAGCGCAATTTCCGGGTTATGTTCCTGGAGGGGTATCGCGTTCCATGGTCGGGTGCCGCGTGGTCTTCCTGAAAGGACGTCAGTGTGCTGATCCTCGTATTGAATCCAGGTTCCTCATCCTTGAAGTACCAGCTACGGCGCCTCGGACCATCTGACCCGAGTCCCGGGATCCTGCTGGAACGGGCCATCAACAGCCCGCAAGATGGCACACTGGATCCCGTCTTCCTTGGAAACGTGTTCGACGTGGTCGATGCCGCCATTCGGGACATTACGGGCGGGGAACGCCCTGACGCCATCGGATACAGGGTGGTCCACGGTGGGGATCGCTTCAGCACTCCGGTCCGCGTTACCCAGAGCGTCATGGATGCCATTCAGGAACTGGGCGAGTTTGCGCCGCTCCACAACGCGGCCAGCGCGACGTGCATGCGTGCCGCGGCCGCCCGTTGGCCGCGCACGCCCCAGGTGGCCGTATTCGACACGGCCTTCCACCGCACGATTCCCGACCATGCCTCCCGCTACGCCGTTCCGGACGAGCTGCATACGAAATACGGGATCAAGCGTTACGGTTTCCACGGGATCTCCGTCGAGATGGCTTGCCGCCATACGGGGACGTACCTCGGTGTCCCGCCGGGCGCCTTGAATGCGATGGTGGCGCACCTTGGCAATGGCGCCTCGGTTACCGCCGTACGGGAGGGCCGCAGCGTCGACACGTCCATGGGCATGACCCCCCTGGAGGGGTTGGTCATGGGCACCCGTTCCGGCGATCTGGATCCGTCCATTGTCACCTTGCTGCAGCGCCGCGGCCTCGGACCGGATGAAATCGACGAGCTCCTCAACCATCGGGCGGGCCTTCTGGGCCTGGCCGGATCGGCTGACATGCGCGCAATCCAGGACGCCGCACGGCAGGGTGACACCCGTGCGATCCTCGCTTCGGACATGGCCGCCTACCGGCTGGCCAAGTACATCGCCGCTTACAACATGGTGGTCGGCGGGGCTGCTGCCCTGATCCTTACCGGGGGCATTGGCGAACATTCCAGCCGGTTCAGGTCCCAGGTTGTGTCGCGGCTAGGGCCCCTCGGCCTCTTTGTCGACGAAGCCAGGAACCGCTCCGCCGAGACCGGCGTCCGCGTCATCAGCACCGACGCATCGGCTTTTCCGGTCCTGGTGGTCCCGAGCGACGAGGAACGCGCCATCGCCGAGGCGACGGCCGCCGTCGTGCTTTCGGACGAATCAGCGATTCGATGCCTCAACGAAGAGTGACTGATGGACGCCCTGGCGCAATCCCGGCAACGGGAGCGCTGAAGCGGGCGGCGCGGCGCGAGATGTGGTGGGTATCCGGCCGACGGCGCACCGGCGTCGGAAGCTCCGGCAGCTGCTGCGCGGCCCGGGCGAAGAACCATTGCTTGGCGACTTCCACCAGGACCATGTAGACGACGATCATTCCCAGTAGCGACAGGAAGAACGGCACCGGCAATGGATCGAAGCCCAGCAGGCCCGCCAGTGGGGACAACGGCAGGAAGATCCCCGCGGCCACCACTCCCAAGGATGCAGTCAACAGACCAGCCGAAGGGCGGCTTCGCAGGAACGGGACCCGCCGGGTCCGGATGGCGAAAATGATGAGGGTCTGCGTGGCGATGGATTCGATGAACCAGCCTGCCCGGAACTCCCCCGGGACCGCGTTAAAGACGAACAGCATGAGCGCGAAGGTCGCAAAGTCGAAGAGTGAACTGATCGGCCCGAAGAGGAACATGAAGCGCCGTATGAACGCGATGTTCCAATGCGATGGTGCCAACAGCTGTTCCTTGTCCACGCGGTCGCCCGGGATGGCCAACTGGCCGCTGTCGTAGAGCAGGTTGTTGAGCAGGATCTGCCCCGGCAGCATGGGGAGGAAGCTCAGCACCACCGACGCCGTGGCGGCGCTGAACATGTTTCCGAAGTTGCTGGACGTACCCATCAGCACGTATTTGATGGTGTTCGCGAAGATCCTCCGGCCCTCCATCACGCCCTCGGCCAGGACTCCCAGGTCCTTTTCCAAAAGCACAATGTCCGCGGCGTCCTTGGCGACGTCGGTGGCGCTGTCCACGGAGATCCCGATGTCGGCTTTGTGAAGGGCCAGGGCGTCATTCACACCGTCGCCCATGAAGCCCACCGCTCCGCCGCTTTGGCGCAGCAGGGTGATGATCCGCGCCTTCTGCTCGGGCGAGACGCGGGCAAAGATGGTGGCTTCCCGGGCGGCCGCGGCCAGCTCGGTGTCTGACAATACATCCACGTCGGCGCCGGTCAGGGTTCCGCCCGAAATCACGCCGAGTTCGGAGCATACTTTTTCGGCGACTTTGGCGTTGTCCCCGGTGGCGATCTTGACGGAGATACCCAGCGTGGCCAATTGTTCCAGGGACGCTCCCGCGTTTGCCTTGGGCCGGTCGAGGAAGACGAGGAAGCCTGCCAGGACGAGGTCCCTTTCGTCAGCAGGCGTGATGTTACTCATCCCCGTGGCTGGACGGGTAGCCACCGCGACGACGCGCGATCCGGCGTCGAACTGTTCGTCCAGCATGGCCTGCACGTTGGGCGACGTCGGCCCGCAGAGAGCGAGCACGTCCTCGGGGGCACCCTTGGTGACCAGGCGTGCGGGGCCGCCGGCTTCCCGCACCAGAACGCTGGTCCGGCGGCGCTGGTGGTCGAAGTCGATCAGGTCGAGGCGCTCAAAGCGGGTGGGATCAAACGGTGCCGCACCCGAGCTTTCCCATAATGCGGCATCCAGCGGATTCTGCCCGGCCGTGGATTGCTTGGCCTCGGAGTAGTCGGTTTCGGTGGCCAGCAGACCCAAGGTGAGGAGTTCGGCGTCGGAGACGTCCGGGGAGGCGGGCAGCGCGCCGATGAAGCTGATGCGCCCCTCGGTGAGGGTGCCCGTCTTGTCGGTAACCAGGATGTCCATGTCGCCCAGGTCCTCGATGCAAACCAGCCGTTTGACCAGGACCTTCCGCCGGGCCAGCTGGCGGGTGCCGGTAGCGAGGCTGGTGCTCACGACGGCGGGCAGCAGCTGCGGAGTGATGCCGACGGCGATTGCCAGGGAGAACAGCAGAGACTCGATCAGCGGGCGCTGCAGGAGCAGGTTCGCGATGAAGATCAGCGTGGTGAGCCCGATAGCCACCTGCAAAAGCAGGAACGAGAACCTCTTCAGCCCGAGCTGGAACTCGGTCTGGGGTTGCCGTTCTCCCAGGCCCAGCGCGATACGGCCGAACTCGGCGCGGCCGCCCGTGGCTACGACGACGCCCGTGCAGCCGCCGGACTGGATGACGGTTCCCATGAAGACGCAGGATGCGAGGTCCCCCAGGGACGATCCGGGTGCCACGGGGGCGTGATCTTTGCCGGCTGGCAGGGACTCCCCCGTCAGGATGCTTTCGTCGCAGAGGAGGTTCTTGGTGCTCAGGAGGCGGATGTCGGCGGGGATGATGGCGCCCAGGCTCAGGTGTACGACGTCGCCCGGCACCAGAGCGGTGACGTCCACCTCCTGCGTGGTTCCGTCGCGCAGCACGACGGCGCGGTGGGTTACCCGGGAATGCAAGGCTTCGGAGGCCCGTTCGGCGCGGAATTCATTGGTGAAGCCCAAACCCACGCTGACCAGGAGGATCACGCCGATCACGATCGAATTCGTGGCATCGCCCAGGAAGAGGGAAAGCCCTGCCGTAATGATCAGCAGGATGAGGATGGGGCTGGCGAACTGCCGGCCCAATACCGCCCAACCGTTGGCCCGGTGCGTCCGGACGGCGTTCGGGCCGAGTTCTGCGAGGCGTTCCCCGGCTTCTTTGTTTGTCAGGCCGGCTGGGCTGGAGCCCAGATGTTCGAGCACTTGGTCCGGAGGAAGGCATGCGGCCTCGTTGATCGGCAGCTGCATGCGGTGCCGCTCCTTGACGTTGAGATCTGACATGCCGTATCCGTTCGAATGCGTTGCCTGAGGGAGTCGCCCTTGGGATAAGGGTACGGCTTGGGGAGGGAGGACGAGTGCCGTGGGTTGGGCTGTGTCGAGCCGTTGGAAATGGCTACGTGGAGTTGTGATAGCAGCCTCGCAGCGGCGCGGCCTAGGGCCCTATGGCCCTAACCGCCCCGGTGGTGCATCTGACACCGTGAAGACCAGAACAGTCCAGACGCCAGAAACGCGTGCATTCCACGCCGTCGAACCCGGAAGAGGCAAGCCCATGGAAACCGGAACCCCCGTCACCGGCGCGTCGGCCGAAGACTTCGAGCTGTTGAACCGGTACTGGTCCGCGGCCAATTACCTCACGGTGGCCCAGATTTACCTTCAGGAAAACCCTCTACTGAGAGAGCCCTTGCTCCCGCGCCACATCAAGCCCCGGCTCCTTGGCCACTGGGGAACCAGCCCCGGGCTGTCGTTGATCTATGCCCATTTGAACCGCCTGATCAGGCGAACCTCAGCGGAAGTCTTGTTCGTCGCTGGTCCAGGCCACGGCGGTCCCGCCGTCGTCGCCAACGTCTATCTTGAGGGCACCTACTCGGAGATCTATCCCAAAGTGGGGATGGACCTCCAGGGACTCCGGCGCCTTGTCCGGCAATTTTCGACGCCGGGCGGGATCGCGAGCCATGTCGGTCCGGCCACTCCGGGATCCATCCACGAAGGGGGCGAGCTTGGCTACTCTTTGATGCACGCCACGGGCGCGGCCATGGACAACCCCGGACTGATTGTCGCTTGCGTCATCGGCGATGGCGAAGCCGAGACCGGCCCGTTGGAGGCTTCCTGGAAGGCGCCATCCTTCCTCAATCCGGCCCGCGACGGCGCCGTGCTACCGATACTCCATCTGAACGGATACAAGATCTCGGGACCGACTGTCCTGGGCCGCAAATCCGACGAGGACGTCGAAGCGCTGCTCAGTGCCCATGGCTGGGATCCGGTGACCGTCTCCGGCGAGGGCCCGGTACTTGTCCACCGCGCATTGGCCTCCGCGATGGACGAGTCTTATGGGCGCATCCGCGAACTGCAATCCAAGGCGCGTAGCCAGGGCGTGCACGGCCCCGCGCGATGGCCTGCCATCATCCTGCGGACGCCAAAAGGGTGGACCGGGCCAGCCATGGTGGACGGGCTTCCCGTCGAAGGAACCTTTCGCTCCCACCAAGTGCCCTTGGCAAACGTTCGCGAGAATCCCGAACACCTGGCGCAGCTTGAGGCCTGGATGCGCTCCTACCAGCCGGAAACTCTCTTCGACGACGCGGGCCGGCTCGTCTCCGAACTGGCCGCGCTTGTTCCGGAGGGCAGTCTTCGCATGGGCGCAGCCCGCGCGGGCCGGGGCGGGACAGGGACTGTCCTTGAGATCCCCGGGCTGGAACAGTACGCGGTACCGGCGGCCCCGCGGGGGTCGGTCGTCCACGAAACCACCCGGCCGCTCGGGGAACTGCTCCGGGATGTCTACATCGCTACGGCCCCGGATCCGCGGTTCCGGCTCTTCTGCCCGGACGAAACCAACAGCAACCGGCTCGGGGCTGTCTTCGAGGCCACTGACCGCTGCCTCCTGCAGCCGGCCAGGGCCGGCGATCATGCCGTGGCCGAGGACCATGTCTCGCCGGGAGGCAGGGTCATGGAAGTCCTGTCCGAACACCTGTGCCAGGGTTGGCTGGAGGGATACCTCCTTTCGGGCCGCCATGGACTGTTCGCCAGCTATGAGGCTTTCGCGATGGTCAGCGCGTCGATGACCGTCCAACACGCCAAATGGCTCCAGCATGCGAGGGAACTTGAATGGCGTGCCCCCGTGCCGAGCCTGAACATACTCCTGACCTCCACCTGCTGGCGCAACGACCACAATGGATTCAGCCACCAAGGGCCCGGACTGATCGATACGGTGCTGTCCCTGTCGGGCACCGTCACCCGCGTCTACCTGCCACCGGACGCAAATACCCTCCTCGTCACTGCCGACCACATCCTTCGCAGCAAGGACTACGTCAATCTGGTGGTCGTAGACAAACAACCGCACCCGCAGTACCTCACCCTGGAGGAGGCGAGGCGCCACGCCGAGGCAGGAGCGTCCATCTGGTCTTGGGCCGGGAACGAGCAGCCCTTCGGCGGCGAGCCCGACGGCGCCCGGGCTGTGCCCGACGTCGTCCTGGCCTGTGCAGGGGACATCCCCACCCAGGAGACGCTGGCCGCAGCCTGGTTGCTGCAAGAACATCTGCCCGGACTCGTGGTCCGCGTTGTCAACGTCATGGATGCCATGGTCCTCCCGCCCCGCGACGCCCACCCCCATGGACTCTCCAGTGAGAAGTTCGAAGAGCTGTTCACGGCAGACCGAGAAGTCATCATGGCCTGGCACGGCTACGCCCGGGCCCTGCACCAACTCCTGCATGGAAGACCCCGCCCGGAACGGTTCCATGTCCGCGGCTACAACGAACAAGGAACCACAACCACCCCCTTCGACATGGTGGTCCTGAACAAGATGAGCCGCTACCACCTGGTCCTGGAAGCGTTGCGTCGCATTCACCGGCAGGTCGGAGGCGCGGACGAACTGGTCGACTTCTGCCGCAGGCAGCTGGATGCACATGCGCGATACATCCGGGAACACTTCGAAGACCTCCCGGAAATACGGAACTGGTCCTGGACGCCGCACCTTCCCTAGCGGGAGGAAAAGGAAGGTGCCGTCGAGGAGAAGTGCGGAAAACTGTGACCCAACAACCAGCCCTGAACCATCCCGGTGCCGAGGTGGGCCGCTCCCCCGCTGGATCCGGGTTGTCCAGCGCCGAGGTCCTGGCCCGGACGGAAGCAGGACTCGTCAACACCGTTTCGGAGGCTCCAAGCAGAACGCTCGGGCAGATCTTCCGGGCAAACCTCCTGACGCTGTTCAACGCGATCGTGGGCTGCAGCTTCGGCCTGCTGCTTTTTCTGGGCCAGTGGAAGGATGCGCTCTTCGGGCTGGCAGCCGCGGGCAATATCCTCATTGGTGTCGTTCAGGAATACCGGGCCAAAAAGTCACTGGATCGACTCGCGATTCTCGACGCCTCCCCCGCCCGGGTGGTTCGCGACGGCACGGCGCAGGATGTTGACCTGCAAGACGTCGTCCGCGACGACGTGCTCCTGCTGCGAGTCGGCGACCAGGTGCCCGCGGATGCTTCCATCATCGACGGCGAAGGCCTGGAACTTGACGAATCGCTCCTCACCGGCGAATCACATCCCGTGAGCAAGGGACCGGGATCCGAAGTGCTCTCCGGCTCCAGCGTCGTCGCCGGGCACGGTAGGGCCCGGGTGGTCCGGGTCGGCGCCGACTCCTTCGCCAGCAAACTGACCGCCGAGGCCAAACGCTTCTCCATGGTCAACTCCGAGATCCGCAATAGCCTCAACAGGATCCTCCGTTGGATCACCTGGCTGTTGCCGCCCGTCATGATTCTTGTCATCAACGGGCAAATGCAGGCGAGCGGTGGTTGGGAGCAAGCCATCACAACCGGAAGCTGGAGGACCGCTTCCGTGGGGGCGGTCGCCGGCGTCATAGCCATGATCCCGCTGGGCCTGGTGCTCCTCTCCAGCGTCGCTTTCGCTGTCGGCGGGCTGCGGCTGGCCCGTCAGGAAGTCCTGATCCAGGAGTTGGCGGCCGTTGAAGGCCTCGCTCGTGTGGACGTGTTCTGCCTGGACAAGACCGGCACCCTCACCGAAGGCAAGCTCGTGTTCGACGGCGTCCACGAGGCCGGTCCGTCGCCGCAACCCGGGTGGAGGCAGGTTCTGGGATGGTTCGGGACCGACCCGCAGGCCAATGCCACCGCCCGGTGCCTTGCCGATGCCTTCCCCTCGGGCACCAGGCTTCGCCCGAGCTCGACGGTGCCGTTTTCTTCTGCACGGAAATGGAGCGCCGTCAGCTTCGGCTCAGACCAATTCGTCGGCGGCACCTGGGTGCTGGGCGCTCCGGAGATTGTCCTTCGCGAAGACACCCCAGGCACAGCTCGCATTGTTGGGGCAGCAGGCCGCTTGGCCTCAATCGGCCTGCGCACCATGGCCCTGACCTACTTGCCCGGCCCGTTGCCGGCACGGGCCGCAGCGGAGGATCAACCCCCGGCCGATTGTGCCCCGGTATGCCTGCTGACCTTCCGGGAGAGCGTGCGCCCGGATGCTGCAAAGATCCTTGACTACTTCCGCGAGCAGGACGTGAAGGTGAGGATTTTCTCCGGCGACGATCCCCGCACCGTTGCCGCCGTCGCCCGCGAGGTCGGGCTGGACGCGGAATACGGGTACGACGCACGGGAATTGCCGGTCGATCCGGACCTGCTGCTGGAAGCTCTGGAGAACAACGTGGTATTCGGGCGGGTCTCCCCGGAACAAAAGAAGGACATGGTCCTTGCACTGCAGCGGGGAGGCCATACTGTCGCGATGACCGGGGACGGGGTCAACGACGCGCTGGCACTCAAGGAAGCGGACATAGGTATCGCCATGGACTCCGCCGCGGCCGCCACCAAGGCCGTGTCCCGCCTTGTCCTCCTGGACGGACGCTTCGACAGGCTTCCCGGCGTGGTTGCGGAAGGCAGGCGGGTCATCGCGAATATTGAACGGGTTTCGGTCCTGTTCCTTAGCAAGACCGCCTACGCCATCGTCCTCTCCGCCACCTTCGGAGCACTTCTGTGGGACTTCCCGTTCCTGCCGCGCCAACTCTCCGCCACAGACGGCCTCACCATCGGAATTCCGGCGTTCTTCCTTGCGCTCATGCCCAACAACCGCCGCTACACCCCGGGATTCCTCAAACGCTCCCTCTCCTTCGCTGTGCCTTCCGGGTTCGTCGTCGCTGCCGCCGTCCTTGCCGTCAACGTCTACGCAACGGTTGTCGGTGCGCACACAGTCAGTGCCACCCGCACAGCTTCCGTTCTCGCGCTATCACTCACGGGTCTATGGATACTGGCAGCCATTTCGCGCCCGCTCAACCTGCGACGCGCAACCATCATCGGAACGATGTACCTGGGCTTGGTCTTCGTGCTGGGAACGCCCCTCCTCCAAGACTTCTTCGGCTTGGAATGGCCACCGAACGATCTTTTAATGACGGCACTTGGAAGCGCGCTCGGCGGAATCCTGGCTATCGAAGCCCTTCACCGGTTCCAGAGCCGGCGAAACGCGCGGAACTAGCCCCGCGCCGCGGAAGCCCTGCTCATTGCCGGCGCCGTAGAGCAGCCCGGCGAGCCGCGAGCTCCGTTTCGTCAATCTCGCCCCGGGCGAAGCGCTCATTGAGGATACGTTCGGAATCATCATGGGGCGGCCCTTGGAAACCCCGTCCGCCCGTGTGGTTCCCCCGCAGCAGGAGGACAACCAAGGTGGCAATGCCACCCCAGAACAGCAACATCATCAGCCCCATGGCGATCCAGCCGCCGATGCCGATGCTTCCACCCCATCCATACATCATGACCAATTTCCCTTTTGAACTGGATTGCGTGCCTGGGTCCAGTGTCGCCCGTTTCCGGTCCGTTCCACAGGGCATTTAGTCACACCGCCGGGCCTTTCGGCCCTACAGCAGGAGAATGGCCCCCAATAGGCTGCTGGGAGTTGCAGGTGTTCACACCCGCGATCAGGTGCCCGAAAGACGAGCTAGACACATAGGAGCAGGCATGTCACTCCCCAGCATGGACGCAGGCCGCGTTGACGGCGGACTGCACGTCGCGGAAGAACTTAGCCAGGAACAGTGCTGGGATCTTTTGCGTTCAAATACCACAGGTCGCTTCGGTTTTCTCCAGCAAGGCCGGGTGATGATCCTCCCCGTGAACTACTTGGTGGACGGCCAGTCCATCTACTTCCGCACTGCCGGGGATGGATCCATCGCCGAGGCAGTCCCGTCGCTCGAGTCGTCCTTTCAGATCGACGATTCACGTGCCGATCGCAGCGAAGGTTGGTCTGTGCTCGTCAGTGGGGCTTCCTCCCGTGTTGAGGATCAGGACCTGCTGACCAGGCTGTGGGGAAAGGTCATGGCGGAGCCTTGGGCCGGTGGAGAACGGAATCTCTTTATCCGGATCCACGCCGAGAGTGTCACCGGACGCCACGTGCATCTGGAGTGAGCTTCTGGAGTAAGACTTGAGCCGCTCCACATTCAATCACCCTCGCGGGTAAGGAGACCATGGACACCGCGGAAGAAATCATCGTTGGCTACGACGGGTCCGCCGGGGCTGTCCCGGCTGTCCGCTGGGCTGCCCGCCAGGCGGCCCAGCGGAACTGCGGACTGCACGTGGTCCACAGCACCCTGTGGCCGGCAATCACCCATGATCTGGGTCCCGTGCCTGGCATCGAAGGCAGCGGGTTGCGACGCGCAGCCGAGGACATTCTGGCCGAGGGCGTGGCACAGGTCCTCGATGCGGTTCCCGGATTGGCCGTCAAGACGACGCTGTTCTATGGGTGGCCAGCCGAACACCTCAGGACACTCTCTTCCGGCGCCGCCTTGCTCGTCGTTGGAACCAGGGGCGCGGGGGGCTTCATGGGACTGCTGATCGGCTCCGTCAGCTTGGAACTCGCGGCAACAGCCGATTGCCCCGTCGCTGTCATCCGCGGCGGAGAACACCTGGGCGGTCCGGTTGTCGTCGGCGTCGACTTCGACGATTGGGAGCTGCCGCTTCGGCATGCCTGCGACCTGGCGGCCTTGTCCGGGACTCCCCTTCGATTGGTGCACGTCCGGAAGAAGCACCGGATTCCACGCCCTATCCCTGACGCGGCGACGTCGGCCCAAGACCATGTTGAACCACGAATCCAGGCGCTTCTTGACTCTGCGGTGCAGAGCGCCCACCAAACAATTCCGGACCTCGACGTCCAAAAAAGATCGCCGGTTGGAACGTCCATCCCTGGGTCCATTTTGGCGGAGGCTCAAGATGCGTCCATCATCGTCGTCGGGACGAAAGGACGCGGACTGGTTCGGGGCACTATCGGTTCAACTGCCCATGCTGTCCTTCATCACGCCGCATGTCCGGTCCTGTTGGCGCGCCGGCCAAGCGCGGATCTCCGGTGAAGCAGATGGTGTTCAGTACAAGTCGCCAGGGGCCAGCTCGTCGTTTTCCGGGCCCCGGTGAATCCGTCTCCCGGTGATGGACGTCGGGACGATCTCAACGAACACCCGCTTCTTTGTGGAGGTCAATTGTTGGCGGGGAATCCTTTCGGCGGCTTCAATCTCGGCACCGGATTCAAGTTGCCGCGCCTTGCCTTTAACTACGACGCTCCAGACGGATTGGCTACCGACCCCGTCAGTTTCCAACGCAACTTTGTCATTGATCGTGAGCGCGAACAGCTTCTCCCCTGGATTTGTCCGGAGGAGGATCTTCCCGTCGTGGGCAACGAAATTGATCGGATAGATCTCAGGTTCGTTGGCGATGCTCAATGCCAACCGCCCCAACGTCGCACCCAAAAGGATATTCCAGCATTCTTCCTCGCTCAGGACTTCCACGGGGTTTGCGGTATCCGGTGACATGGCGGGGTCCTTTCGATGGTCGGCATTCCAAGCCATTCCAGCATGCATGCGGCCGGCGCTATCCAATAGGGCCCTTGGACCCGTGTCTGTTGGCCGGCAAGCTTGTAGCGTCATGCATAGGAAGGCGTCCCGTCCAAGGTCCGCCTTTCGTCGAAAGAGGCCGTGATGCTCGGAATAAGGATGCTCGGAATACACCAGGCGGATGCCGGAATGCCGGATGGCGGAGTCTATTTCCAGTGGGGTGACTTCCTGATCCAATTCGGCAATCTGGTGGTCATTGCCACGATGGTCGTGCTATTCATTCTCGCCTTGGTGATTCCGTTTCCACACGGTAGGAAACGGAAATGACTGCCGACCACGGCCCGGTTTCGACTACCGACGACGGCGAACCACGATTCTCCACTTGGACAGGAAAGGCCCGGGGCTGGGTGTTGCGCCGGCTACCGCCGGACAAGCTGCTTCCTGAAGGCCAGCCGAGTTACGTGTCGTCCTGGATTTACGTCTTCGGCATGGGCGCCGTTGCCGCGTTCGTCTACATCCTCGCTTCGGGCGCTGTGCTGGCCCTGAATGGGCCCACGTGGTTCCATGCCTCGGCCTTAGGGCGTTTCATTAACAGCACCCATCTGTGGAGCGTTGAACTGTTCTTCATGTTCATGGTGATCCACCTCTGGGGCAAGTTCTGGATGGCCGCCTGGCGGGGCGGGCGCGTGCTGACCTGGATCACCGGGATGGTCGCGTTCGTCGTCTCGATCGTGACCGCCTTTACCGGTTACCTGCTTCAAAGCAATTTCGACTCGCAGTGGATCGCCTTCCAAGCCAAAGACGCCCTTAACGCCGTCGGTGTGGGCGCATGGTTCAACGTCGCCGATCTGGGCCAGATACTCATGTGGCACATCACGCTCCTCCCACTGGTCGTGGCCGTCGTTGTCGCCCTCCATGTTGTTCTCGTGCGGATGCACGGCGTGGCGCCCCCGTTGGAGGCAGCCGAATCTGACGCCCAGCTACGCTCACCCGCGCCAAACCCGGCAACTGACAGCGAGGACAAAAAGTGACCAAATCCCCAGCGTCAACCTCGTGGCGCACGCGAAACGACATCGCCAGCAGGCCATGGCCCGGCACGACGCGCGAATATGACCTGTTCAAGGAACTTGTTGTTGGGCTGGTGGTTGTTGGCTTGCTTGTCCTGGGACTCTCAGCGGTTTTCAGCTCGCCGGACGAACCAACGGTTACCCTGAAGTCCTGGGCCATGGCCGACCCCGCGGACTTCGTGGCGACAGCCACCACGGAACTCGGGGGCACCAGCGGCACCGCGGGATATGGGCCGCCCTACAACTCGACGCCCGATGCCACCCAAAAACTCGGACCGATCGACCTGCAGAGCCTTTCCGGCGTACGGCTTCCGATCGACACCGCCAACGACTTCATCATCAGCCCGCTCCAAACCCTACCGAACCCTCCGGCGGCGATCGACGAATGGACCAAGGCAAGCGACGCCCAACACGCTGCCTGGACCACCGCGTACGGGGATGCACTCAGCAAAGCCCCGGACAACGACCCGGCGAAGGTTCCGCCCGGCGACTACGGCCCGGTACCCGCCCTCACCGGAGCCCTTCTGGCCATGGCGCAGCAAGGGACCCTTGATCCGGTCCTGGGCGCAAAGGGTTCGTTCTACAACACCGATTACAAAGCCAGCATCTTGTTCCTCGGCGACGGCACCTACTTCCCTGGCCTCGCCGACGCCCAGCATCTGACAGGCGACCAGTGGGGAATGATGAATGAAACCGGCAACTACCCCGGCCAGTCGTGGCTGTGGCTCTTCTCGGCCCTCTACCAAGTGGAACCCTTGAAATCATCGCCAGACGCAGATGTCCTCGTCGTGTTTTCCATGGTGATCTTGACACTCCTCCTCACCCTGGTGCCCTTCATCCCCGGGCTCAGGTCATTGCCTCGCCGCATCCCCGTGCACCGCCTGATCTGGCGGGACTACTACAAGCACCGCTAGGCCAACGCGCGAACTGCACCGGAATACAAGGGCCTTTAGGCTATTCAAAACTTTGTGAAAACTGCGTACCTTTGTGTCATGGACACCGTGATCCAGACTGTCGATTTGCACAAGAACTTCGGGCGCGTCAAAGCGCTCGACGGCCTCGACCTCGAGGTCCACAAGGGCGAGATCCACGGCTTCCTCGGGCCGAACGGCGCGGGGAAGACCACCACGCTACGCATCCTTCTCGGTCTGGCCCGGCCGTCGTCGGGCAGCGCGAGCGTCCTGGGCATGCATCCCTGGGCAGACGCCGTCGAACTTCACCGGCGCGTCGCGAGCATCCCGGGAGACGTGAGCCTCTGGCCCAACCTCTCTGGCGGCGAGGCCATCGACCTCCTCTCCCGCCTCCGCGGGGGCGGCGTGGACCATGCTGCCTTCAAAGAGCGCAAGCATCACCTCTGCGAACTCTTCGACTTCGACCCCGGCAAGAAGGGCCGCGCCTACTCGAAGGGAAACCGCCAGAAGGTCGCGCTCATCTCGGCCCTCGTCATGGACGCCGAGTTGTATCTCCTCGACGAGCCGACGAGCGGTCTTGACCCGCTCATGGAGGCAGTCTTCACGCGCGAGATCCGGCGGATCGTGCACGAGAACGGCGCCACAGTCCTGCTCTCAAGCCACATCCTCTCCGAAGTCGAGCAGCTCGCCAACCGCGTAAGCATCATCCGCGCCGGCCGGATCGTCGACGGGGGCACACTCGACGCACTGCGCCACCTCACGCGCACGGAAATCTCGTTCGCGCAGGACAGTGTTGACACCCACGCACTGGACACGCTGTCGCAGGTCCACGATCTCACCGTGGCCGACGGGCGCGTCAAGTTCGGCGCCGATTCCGATCGCGTCCACGAGGTCCTGCCGCTTCTGGGCAGCCTCGGGGTCAAAGGCCTGCTCATCGCTCCGCCGTCGCTCGAAGAACTCTTCCTGCGCCACTACGGCGACACGGTCGCCCCGCCTGCCCTGCAGGCAGCGGACGACGGCGGCAGCCACCATAGGCGCCACCGCGCCGCGGCGGGAGCCTGAGATGGGCGCATTGTGGATCCTTTACCGGCACCGCTTGCGCCGGGACCGCTGGCAGGTGATTGTCTGGGTCCTCTCGATCGGAATGCTCGCACTATTCGCCGTCGCGGCCATAGCGAAGACCTTCGGCGACGACGCGACGCGCGCGCAGGTGCTTCAGCTCGCGACCGCGGCTCCCGCGATCCTTGTGCTGCGCGGCCTCCCCCGCGGTCCGGCGCTCGATTCGTTCACGTTCTTCGAAATCTTCGCGTTCCTGGGCGTCCTTGCCGGACTCATGAATACATTCATGGCCGTCCGGCACACCCGGGCAGAAGAGGAATCAGGGCGGGCCGAGCTCGTGTCCGCGACGGCCGCCGGACGGTGGGCCCCGCTCGGCGCCACTGTCCTTCACGGCGCGGTGGCCAACGTGCTCGTGGCCGTCGCTACGGCACTCGGCTTCACGGCCGGAGGGCTTGACCCGGCCGGCTCGCTTTTGGCCGGTTTCGCGACGGGCGCCGTGGGCTTCGCCTTCCTCGGCGTGGGCCTGCTGGCCTCCGAGTTCTTCAGCACATCGCGGGGGGCCAACGGCATCTCGTCGGCCGTCGTGATGCTCGCGTACCTGTTGCGCGGGTTCGGCGACGCCACCGGACAGGTCAGCCCCGACGGGACGACGATGACGGCCGCATGGCCGAGCTGGATCTCCCCCATCGGCTGGGGCCAACAAACCTTCGCCTACACAGGCAACCGATGGTGGCCATTGCTCCTTCCCCTCGCACTCTGGGCGGCGTGCACCGCCGTCGTCGTTGCCGTCATGGCGCGCCGTGACGTCGGCGCGAGCGTGCTCGCAGGGCGATCCGGACGAGCCGACGCCCGGCCCTGGCTGCGCGGAAGTTTCTCGCTCGCCCTACGCCTGCAGCAGGGAGCAATCATCGGCTGGTGCATAGGCGGCCTAGCGATGGGCCTGGTCACGGGCTCGCTTGGTTCCGCAATCCAGTCCTCCATCACCTCCAACCCCCAAATCACGGCCGTCCTCCGCGGCATGATCGAAGCACAGGGCACGTCAATGACCCAGCTCCTCGTCGCGGCGCTGTTCGAGGTAGCCGGAATACTTGCCGCGGTGTGCGGTCTGCAGGCCGTTCTTCGCCTCCGACAGGAGGAGGTGGCCGGAACCGCCGATCCCGTGGTGTCCGAGGCCGTGGGCCGGATGCGCTGGCTGGGCAGCTTCGTCGGACTCGGCGCCGTCTCGGTCGTGCTTGTCATGGGGTTCACCGCCCTCGGGGCCTGGGTCTCCCTGGTAGCCTCCGGGGACACCTCGAGTGCAGTCGGCGAGGTCTGGCAAACCGCCGTCGACCAGCTTCCCGCAGCACTCATCTACCTTGCACTGCCCGCCGCAGTGTTTGTTGTCTGGCCCCGTGCCACGGTCCCTGCCGGGTGGGCGCTTCTGGGCGTCGGCGTCGTCCTCGGGATCTACGGCGGCATGCTCGGCCTTGACCAGAAGGTCCGCGACCTCTCGCCGTTTACCCACAGCCCCGTCACCACCAGCAGCGGGACCGACTGGAGCGGCGGGTTTTGGATGCTCGGCATTGCCGCGGTCCTCACGGCATTCTCGCTCGTGGCCGTGCGCCGCCGGGAGGTAGGCACGGCGTGACAGATCCCGGCAGCAAGCGTATGCCCGACTCCGCCGAGACGTCCGCGGCCGTCCTCACGGCCGCGGGCTTCCCCAAGATGCCGGCCCGCGCCCTCATGGCCCTTGTGGTCTCTGACGACGGCTCGCTGACTGCGGCCGAACTCTCCGAGATACTGGGCGCGAGCGCCGCCGCCGTCTCCGGCTCCGTGCGGTACCTGCAGACCGTCGGATTCGTGCATCGGGTCTCTCAACCCGGCAGCCGCCGTGACCGCTACGCCCTCCCCGACAACGCGTGGTACGTCGCTTCCCTTCGGCAGAACCCCGTGTACAAGCGCCTTGCTGACCTCGCCGACTCCACTGCTTCAAGCCTCCCGGAGGGGTCAGCGGCGAAGGCCCGGGTGGACGAGATGGGCGCCTTCTACCGTTTCCTCATGACCCGGCTGCCCGGGCTCCTCGATGAGTGGGAACACACGCGGGTCAGGGCCTAGGCTCCCCGGACATTGCCTGAGTCTCAAGCCTGGGGCGGGTACGGCTGCGGCGGATACGGCGGCGGAGAGGCCTGCACCATTCGGTCGAAGCGCTGACCACTGGGATTGGCCGGCAGGAGCACAAACACGAGCAGTGCGATCCAACCGAGCACCGGGACCAGGGCGAGCAACAAGAAGAGCGCACTGAGATTCGCGTCGTGCAGGCGCCGCGCGGCCAAGGCGAGCGAAGGCACAATCGTCGCCAGGAACCACAGTCCGCCAAGGGCCGTCGAGGTGCTCGTGTTGCCGTTCCCTGTGGCCCCGGCCGCATTGATGACCCCTGAGACGACGGCTGAAGCGAGGAACCACCACCAATACTAACTGCGGCTCGCGCGGCCGTGGAAGATTGCGTACTTTTTCCAGAATCGTTTAACGGCCTCGATCGGCGGGGCTCCATAGTAGGGCAGTCCAAGCGGGACTCCACCCGGAGGAAAATTCTGGGGCTGATAGCTGGACATCATTCAAACCCTTCCATGCAGACTTATTCGACACCGGCATGCTAGAACCGGTAGGCCCGTCAGAACAGGGCACAAAGCCCCGCATCGGGCAACGGACACGGGCCAGGATCCGCGGGTGCGTTCGGTCGCTGGCCACGGTGCCCGCAAGAAGCTTCTCTCGCGGGACTTCCGGCACTGCCGGGCCGGGCCAAACGAGCAGAAAATGGTGCGCACAGCACCCGGACAGTGGGAGCCACATTTCATGGAGGCGGACTAAGTCATGAAAAAACCAATCGTTGTCGGCGTCGTTGACACCCAGGCGAGCCGGGCCGCGCTGGCTTGGGCAATGGACCGGGCGGCTCGACGGAAACTGCCGGTGCTGCTCGTTCACTCGGTCGACAGTCGATGGCTCGACGAATCAGTTAGTACGAACGAGGTGGTCAGAACCGCAGCAAACGAGCTGCTGAGCAAAACCGCAGCATATGCAGGCGAATTGGAGCCATCGGTCCAGGTAAAGACCGTGCTTTTCTCCGGTAGCCCCGGGCAGGCGCTCAGGAAGCACTCGAAAGGGGCCTCGATGGTTGTCATCGGAACCGGGCACAACTGGCCTGGAGGACCCGTCGCTGACAGGGCGCTGCAGATCGCCGCCGTCGCCGTGTGCCCTGTGGCAGTAGTCGGGGAGCAGGACATGACGGGGCGCCGCGGCATCGTGGTCGGCGCTGACGGTTCCGAAGAGTCTACCCAAGCGGTTTCCTTCGCGGCCGAAGAAGCGGACAAGGACAGCCAGGAGCTGACAGTGGTCCACGCCGTCCTCGCGCCGCCGCTCATTCAGCGCGTGATGCCGGCGAGCGACGTTGCCGAGACTGTCTTGGAAGAAGAACGAATTGTCCTCGCCGAGACCGTCGCGGGTCTGGCCGAAAACTATCCCGACATGGTTGTCCATCAGGCTCTGGTGTCCAACAACGAACCGGGGGAAGCACTCCTGGACGCCGCCGCCAATGCCACATTGCTGGTGCTGGGAAGCCGTGGAAGGGGCAGCTTCAAACGCCTCCTCATGGGATCGACTGCCCACACCGTACTCAGGTCCCTGCCCTGCCCAACCGTCATTACCCGGGTGCGGCGGGTGAAACTCACGGGGTTAAACGGCTAGCCTAGTCACGGACCGCTTCCCGCTCCGATAGCTACTCAAGCGACTCCAGCTCTTCCCCTTATTGATCCAATAGGCCCGCCGATCCTCTGCCGGGCGGCGCGCCCGAAGACTGCTAGCGCAAGAAGTCCGGGTTGAAGGAGTTGAGGTCGACCTGGATTCCGCCGATGTCCTGGCCGAGTTTTTGCTGGACACCGACACGCATGTTCCCCGGCACGTTCCAGCCGCCGTATGAAACGGGCGCGGGCGAAAGAAGGTCCGGAGTCCAATGCGCGTAGTCGAAGTCATGGAAATCCCCGTCCCACAGCGGAAGATCCGAGAACTCGCTGCTGTCGCCCATTATCAAGGGCCAGTGCGTGTGAATGCCGTAGACAATGGGCCGCACGCCCATGTCCCGGACACCCTCAACCATGTCACTTGTAATGGGCGGTTCGCCTAGCTCGACGTCCAGGGCAAAGAACTCCAGCTGCTCACGGTACGGACCGGTGGCCTCTATGCCGCCCTTCCAACATTCCGCGTTGCGGGTGTAGACGGCAATCCTGAGTCCGGCGTCCAGCGCCATCTTGAGCTGCGTTTGTGTCCGGTCCCATGGAGTGCAGGTCCCCCACGCGGTTGAATGCATCACGTACAGCCGGAAGCCCGCGTTGTAGGCACTGACGAACCAGCCCGGGTCGGTGATGGTGGCGGTGGTGTCCAGGACTTTCACCGACGGTTCCGCCGAATGCGCCGCGGGGGCATCGAGGGCGCCGGCCACGGCCAGGAGCGAGGCCAACACCACTGTCAGTATCTTCCTCTTTTTCATCGGGTCTCCCGGATGGTCCTCCCGCACAGTGTAGGACTCCCGGGGCTGAAGAGGAATAGCCCGCCGTTTGGCGGGAATCGAGGCCCGCGCCGGCCTGCCGCACAGCTACATTAGGTTCAACTGGAAGCCGCCGCGCGCGGCGCGCTTCCACGGTTGCGGAACCACATTACAGCGGGCCCAAGGGGCCTTGTACTCCTTCACAATCCGAAGCGTCACAATCATGAACCCTCGGACGAACATTGCCAACAGCAATTTGCCCGCTCCCACCCGCATCCTAGGAATTGGCTGGTTCGAAGCGGTGTAGTTTTTCCACAGACTGGTGCTCCTCGCCCGCTTCCATGAGCAGCTGATGAAAGCCACTTCGAAGGCGCTGAATGC